>JASGFX010000001.1:0-159528 GCA_047605325.1 Solirubrobacterales bacterium
CCTCGAAAGTCAAACAGAGCCCCTCGAGGTGACTGGGGCGACGTTGTCCTTGCTCGTGATCGAGACGTTGTCGAGTCCGAGCGAAATCGCATTCTGCGTGACTGAGAAAAGCGCACGCAAGCGAACTGTTTGGCCCGCGAACGCAGACAGATCGGCGCTCCCAGCGGTCCACGGAAGCTGAAGCGGGCTGCCGACCTGTGGCTTGAAGACTGTCGCGAGAACATCCGCGGGGTCGGCGCTGAGCGGATCGGCAGTCGGCTTGATCACGTCTATGCGGGCCGTCTGGATGGCCCCCGCTGCCGTCTCGACGTCAAACGATTCGGGGTCCGGGGTCAGCCAGGCGGGCTGGTAGTTCTTGACCCAGTAGTTGAGATTGAGAACGTGCGATTCGCCCGGCGCGAGGGCGACGTCTTGGTACATCGCTGCGTCAGAGATCTCGTACTGCATCGAAAGCGCCGAGGATTGACCGTACGGCGCATTCAACCCAACGTCTCCTGCGGTGTCGGCCTGGTCGTATGTGGTCCAGGATCCTGCGCCGCCGCTGTCGTGCACAATGGTCCAGCCGCTGGTATCCCCGGATTCGAAGTCACCGTTCACAATGGTGGCCGCGCTGGCCGATCCGGCGCCGATCGCGAGCAGCGCCGCGCAGGCGCAGAGCAAGGGGAGAAGCTTCTTCACGGGGTTCCTTCGGGTCAAGTCGTTTGGACCCTTATCGTCGCGTGAGCCCCAGTCTTTAGTGCGAGGTGGACCGTTCGCGAAGTGTCGTAGACCGCCTCTGCAGTTCTGCCCGCTCGCGATCGTTACGCGTCAGTTCGGCGGCGCGGGCGAACTCCTCGGCCGCGTCGCCGTGGCGTCCGGCCCGTTCGAGCAGGTCCGCACGAACGGCGTGGAGCGGGTGGTAGTCGCTGAGCGCCCCGGTGTCTGCAACGGACTCGATCACCGCCAGTCCCGCCGCTGGACCCTCGGCCATGCCGACGGCCATCGCACGGTTGACCTCAACCACGGGAGAGCCGGTCAGCTCTGACAGGCCGGCGTAGAGCTGCGCGATCCTCTGCCAATCGGTCTCGTCGGCGTTGGCGGCGCGGGCGTGGCATGCGGCGATTTCGGCTTGCAATGTGTAGACCCCGGGAGCGCCAGAGGTCGCGTGGGCGCGTTCGATCGCAGCGTATCCCCGCTCGATCAACGTGCGATCCCAGCGAGAGCGGTCCTGGTCGAGCAGAAGGACGATCTCGCCCGAAGCGCTGGTTCGCGCCCGCGAGCGCGAAGCCTGGATCTCCATCAGCGCTGCGAGCCCGTGTACCTCTGGGTGATCGGGCAGCTGCGCCTGCAGCACGCGCCCGAGCCTAAGCGCGTCTTCGCAGAGGTCGAGTCGCATCCAGTCTGCGCCGGCGGTGGCGGAGTAGCCCTCGTTGAAGATCAGGTAGACAACGGCAAGCACGGCTGCAAGGCGTTCATCTAGTTCGTCTGCCTCGGGCACCTCGAACGGCGAGCCGGCATCGGCGAGGGTGCGCTTGGCGCGGGAGATACGAGTGCCGACGGTTGACTCAGTGCTGAGCAGCGCGCGGGCGATCTCCGTGGTGGTGAGGCCGCCGAGCATCCGCAGCGTCAGGGCGACCTGCGATTCGCGGGTGAGCGCCGGGTGGCAGGTGGTGAAGATCAAGCGCAGGAGGTCATCTTCCACCGCCGGCGTCGCGACTTGATCCTCCGCGCCGAGTTCGAACTCGCGACCGAGTTCCTCCGTTTTCACCCGGAAGACTGCGGTTCGTCGCGCGAGGTCGATCTGGCGATTCTTCGCCGTCGTCATCAGCCACGCGCCGGGGTTGCGCGGGATTCCGTCTTCCGGCCAGCGCTCGAGTGCGACCACGACGGCGTCTTGGGCGAGTTCCTCGGCCCGGCCGATGTCGCCGTTGCAGAAACGCGCGAGCCCCGCGATCAGCCGCGGGGCTTCGATGCGCCAAATCGCATCGACAGCGCGTCTCACTTCCGCCGCACGCGCGGCTGGGCTGGACTCAGGCAGTCTGTCCTCCGGCCTTCTCGCGCATCGCCTGCTCGCGCGCCTGCAGCTCGGGCGTGAACTCGTCGCCGAAGTCGGCGGCGTCGAAGACCTGACGGATCTCGATCGAGCCTTCCTTGAACGGGGCCTTGCGCATCCACTCCTTGACCTCATCGAGCGACTTGGCCTGGAGTTCCCAGTAGCCCGCGACGAGTTCTTTCGACTCGGCGAACGGGCCGTCGACGATCGTGGCGTCATCGGCGGTGTACTCGATGCGCGCTCCGCGCGATGTCGGGTGCAGGCCCTCGCCGCCGAGCATCATGCCGGCGTCGACGAGTTGCTCGTTGAACGTGGTCATCTCCGCGAGTTCTGCCTCGGTCGGCATCACGCCGTTCTCGGTGTCGGTGTTTCCGTGGACGAAAACGATGAACTTCATGATGATCTTCTCCTTGAGGTTGGTGGCGCTCTGTACGCGCCTTCGTGAATACGACGAATGGCGCGGCGCGATTTCGACATCGCGCGAAAAAACTTCTTCGATCAGTTCTGACCCGGCGTGATCAACTCCGAAACGGTCAGCTTGCCGACTTCGAGTTCGTCGATCTTCAGCTTTTTGACGCTGGCGTTTCCGATCGCGAGCCTGCCGATCGCAAGCGCACCGATGGCGACGGCTCCAGCGGCGAGAGCCGCGATCGCGACCGGAGCGGAGAGAGTGGGTGCGAGCAGGCGCGGTCCCTGCACCGATGGGGATCGAAACTCTGTCTGAGGCATGCCGGCAATCTACCTGCGATGCTGCCGGGATGGCTCAGGGCTGGGAAATCGTCCGCCCCGACGACGTCGAGGATCACTACGCCGAGAGCGACGTTCCGGGCGAGTTCCGCCGAATCGGCGCCGCGCTCGGCGCTGAGCAGTTGGCTATGTCGCTTATCCGCGTGCCGCCGCACTGCGACTTCGAGCAGGGCACCGGCCACACCCACGATGAGATCGAGGAGATCTACCTGGTGCTCGGCGGCACCTTGACGATGCGCTTCGACGATCAGATCGAAAAGGTCACAGCCCCGGCGATCGTGCGGGTCGCTCCTGAGGTCGCGCGTTCGCACCGAAACGAAGGCGACGAGGCGGTCGAGATCTGGGCGATCTCAGTAGCCAATGCCGGCGACGGCAACCTGATCAAGGCCTTCTGGCCAGCCTCCCCAGACGCCGCCCAACACCGCGGCGCCTGAGTATGCAAGCTTGCATTGCAAGCCGACGGCTTGCAATGGATCTTCGGGCAAGAAAACGGCTTGGGAATGCGGTTCTTATTGCAAGTCGACGGCTTGCAAAGAAAACCCGATGTTCAAGGGCTTCGTCCAGGTGCAAATGCCTTGCAAGCCGACGGCTTGCAAGACCCGCCGTGCGCAACACTGCTTGCATTGACCTGCGGGTAACGTGGCCGGCTCGGCAGCTTGGGCATAGGAGCGCCCATGAAGAAGCCACTCACATTCATCGCCACCGCCGCAGCAGCTCTCGCGGCCGCCGCGTCCGGCGCAGCAGCCCACGTCGTTCAGCCGGGCGAGTCGCTCTGGTCGATCGCCCAGGCAAACGGCATCAGCGCGGCCCAGCTCGCCGCGGCCAACGGCCTCGGCGCCGAGAGCGGGATCATCGCCGGCTCGACGCTGAACATCCCGGCCGCAACCACCACCTCGAGCACCGCCAATTCCGCGACCTCGATGTCGAGCGGCGGCCACGTCGTCCAGCCGGGCGAGTCGCTCTGGTCGATCGCCCAGGCAAACGGCATCAGCGCGGCCCAGCTCGCCGCGGCCAACGGTCTTTCGGCCGACGCGATGCTGATCGCCGGCCGCGGCATCACGATCCCATCTGCGACGAGCGGCGGGTACACGGCGACTTCGAATGTCGCCGCCGGCCCGCAGACCACGAGCGAGCGACTCACGGCCGGCCAGATCGGCGACATCGCTCAGGAGTACGGCATGAGCCGATCGCTCGTGCAGGCC
The DNA here is from genome assembly GCA_047605325.1 of Solirubrobacterales bacterium. GTDB lineage: Bacteria > Actinomycetota > Thermoleophilia > Solirubrobacterales > JACPNS01 > JACPNS01. Next base: position 3,982 of record JASGFX010000001.1, read on the forward strand.
GTCGGTTGGCAGGAGAGCGGATTCAACAACGCCGCCTACTCGAGCGCCGACGCGCGCGGGATCATGCAGATAATCCCCGGCACCTGGCAGTTCATCAACAGCCAGCTCGCCGGCGGCACGCTCAATCCCGCAAGCGCGGCGGACAACGTCCGCGCCGGGTCGCTCTACCTGCGCTACCTCTACCGGCTGAAGGGCGGCAGCCGCGACGCCACGATCGGCTCTTACTACCAAGGTCCGGGTCGCCAGTACGTGTTGCCGGAGACTCAGCGCTACGTCACCAGTGTGCGTGGCTTTCAGGACTGGTTTGCGTCGAACGGCAAATGATCCGCGCGACATAGACTCGCCTCCATGCGTGTACTTGTGCTTGGAGCGGGCTTCGGCGGCCTCGAACTCACCTCATCACTCGCCGAGAAGTTCGGTGGCGACATCGAGATCACCCTGATCGACAAGAACGACGGATTCGTCTTCGGATTCTCGAAGCTCGATGTGATGTTCGGTCGCGCGAGCGGCGACGCAGTGCGGCACAGGTACGCCGACATCGTCAAGCCGGGGGTGACCTTCGTCCAAGCCGAGATCACTGGCATCGACGCAGAGGCGCGCCGCGCCGAAACCACCGCGGGCAGCTTCGAGGCCGACTTCATGGTGATCGCGCTCGGTGCAGATTTCGACATCGACGCCACTCCGGGACTGGCCGACGAGCACGAGTTCTACACGGTGGCCGGCGCCTTCGACCTGCAGCCCGTGATCGACAACTTCGCCGGCGGCCGCGTGCTGATCGGCGTGCTCGGAACGCCCTACAAGTGCCCGCCCGCACCGAGTGAGGCGGCGTTGTTGATGCACGACCACCTGGCGCAGAAAGGCCTTCTCGAGCAGTCGCAGATCTCGCTAGCGATCGACTTTCCGCGGCCGATCCCGCCTTCGCCCGACGCCTCCGACGCCTTGCTCACTGCCTTCGGTGAGCGCGGCATCGAGTGGCTCCCACGCACCGAGGTCGAGCGCCTCGACACCGGTCGCAAGGTCGCGATCACCCGCGCCGGTGATGAGCTCCGGTACGACCTCTTCCTCGGGGTGCCGATCCACGTCGCCCCGAGGGTTCTGCGCGACTCGGGTATCTGCGTGGACGGCTGGGTCCCGGTCGATCCGCTCACGCTCGAGACCCCGCATCCCGGCGTCTACGCAGTCGGGGACGTTGCCGCGGTCGGCACACCGCGCGCCGGAGTCTTCGCCGAGGGTCAGGCCAAGGTCGCCGCCGAGCAGATCGCCGCGAAGATCAAGAGCGCCACGAGTGACGCCGCCTATGACGGTCATGGTGTTTGTTACCTCGAGTTCGGCGACGGCACGATCGGCAAGGTCGACGTAACTTTCTTCGGCGATTCGAAGGAGGGCAAGCTGATCGGTCCGTCCGCAGACTTCGTCGCCGACAAGGCTGAGTTCGGCGCCACGCGCATCAAGCGCTGGTTCGGTCGAGACTGGACGAATCCCGCAGCCTGAGCGTCGGCCCCGCCTGCGAACATGCGTTCGTGGGAATGTCAGGAAGACAACAGCAGGCGACGATCCTGCACGCCGACCTCGACGCCTTCTTCGCCTCGGTCGAGCAACGCGACAACCCATCGCTGCGTGGCCGGCCGGTGCTCGTGGGCGGCGGCATCATCACGGCGGCGAGCTATGAGGCCAAGGCGCGTGGAGTCTCCACGCCGATGAATCAGTCACAGGCGCTTGCGATCTGCCCGGACGGCGTCGTGATCAGTCCGCGCGGCGACGCCTACTCGGCGGCGAGCAAAGTCGTGATGGCGATTCTCGAGGAGTTCTCACCGACGGTCGAGAAGATCTCGATCGACGAGGCGTTCCTCGACGGCGGTGGGATGGAGCACATCCACGGCACCCCGCGAGAGATTGCTGAGAAGATCCGTGCCGCGGTGCGCGAGCGCGCCGGCCTCGGCATCACGATCGGCGTCGCCCGCACGAAATTCCTCGCCAAGGTCGCGAGCGGCGCGGCCAAGCCCGACGGCCTGCTGGTGGTCGAGGCCGAGGATGAACTGGACTTCCTGCATCCGCTGCCGATCGAGGCCGTTTGGGGCGTCGGCCGAGTGACCTCGAAGAAGCTGCGCGCGCGCGGCATCAAGACGGTGGGTGACATCGCCGCGATGGACGAGGAGACGTTGGCCGTGGTGCTCGGCTCGTCCGCCGGCAGGCGCCTGCACGCGCTTGCGAGCAATCGCGACCCCCGCCGCGTTGCCCCGCGCGAGCGCCGCAAGTCGATCGGCGCCCAGCGCGCGATCTCCAAGCAGCCGCGCACTCGGGCAGAACTCGAGACGATCGTCGCTTCGCTCGTCGATCGCGCATCGCCACGGCTGCGCAGCGCCGGGCGGTCGGCGCGCACCGTCGTGCTCAGCATCCGCTTCGGCGACTTCTCGAGGATCACCCGCTCGCAGACGCTGCCGGCGGCAAGCACCTCGACGTCTGAGTTTCTCTCGGCGCTCAACGGTCTGCTCGCCGAGGAGATGGATCAGGTGCACGAGCTCGGCGTGACACTGATCGGAATTTCGCTCGCGAACCTCGAGGACGGCGCCCAGCTCGAACTCGGCTTCGAGGGTCCGGGGCACACCGAACTCGATGCGATGGTCGACGCCGTCAACGAGAAGTTTGGCAAAGGAGCGATCCAGCGCGGAGCCGTGGTCGGCCGCGACACCGGCTTCGCGGCACCGCAGATCGAGGATTGACCGCTCCGGTCAGGGATTCGCGCGCCGCAGCAGCGCGTCGCTCACCACCTGCGTGAGTTTGCGCGGCGCGAAGCGCTGAAGCGCGAGTGTCTGCTTGGCCTTGGCGCTCGGCACGATCATGAACTTGCCGCTGTCGATGCCGGCGAGGATCGCCTGGGCGGCCGGTTCGAGCTCCATGGAGCCGGCGAACTGCTTCATCTTGCCGGTCACGCTCGATCCGCTGCGACGTTCCTCCTCGACCATCGGCGTCACGACCTCGGGGGGCGCGACAACCGAGACATTGACGCCGTTGGGCTTCTGTTCGAGGCGCAGCACCTCGGCCAGGCCGACCACCGCGAACTTGCTGGCGCAGTAAGCCGAGTATCCGTAATTGGCGACGAAGCCGGCGAGCGATGCGAACAGCACGAGGTGGCCGCCGTTCTTCAGGTGCGGCAGCGTCGCGGCGGCGACGTTGCGCGAGCCGTAGAGGTTGATGTCGACGACGCGGCGGTACTGCTCCTCGCTCGTCTCGTCGAACGGCGCAGCCAGCACGACGCCGGCGCAGTTGATCGCAAGTCGCGGGCTGCCGAGCGCGGTCACTCCCGCCTCGACGGCCGCGGCCACGGCGTCGCCGTCGCGCACGTCCACCGTCTCGAGGTGCGCGCCGTCGAGTTCGGCGCGTACCTCGTCGGAGAACGCGACGTCGAGGGCGATCACGGAGTCACCACGGGCGAGCAGCAGTTGGGCGAGGCGTCTGCCGATGCCGCTTCCGGCGCCGGTCACAAGTGCGGTCATGCTCGTGAGGATATGGGTGCGCGCAGAGAGCCGAACCATTCCTCGGGCAACAGTCCAGCGGGCACCCGTCCGCTGTAGTCGGGGAAGAGCCGCATCGCCCGCGGGCCGCAGGGCCGCTCCATGATCGCCTCGCGCAGATCGAGCATGTTCATCAGCATCCCCACGGTCGAGAGGATCTGGAAGTCGGCGGCGTTCGGGATTTCTCCGCCAATCGTGCCGGCTGCGATGTAGCCGTCGATACGGTCGAGCGATTCCGGCAGCGCAGCGAGATCTGCGCGCACATTCTCATCGCTGGCTTTGTTGCCGAACTTCGCAACTTGTGCCATCGCGGGGCCGAGATGCTTCTTCAGCCAGCGTGCGAAGCCCGGAGGGTCGCCGTCGGTCCATGCACGCACCGTCTCGGGGCTCCGCGAGAGGTGCGCCCAGACGACTCTCCGGCCGACGTCCTGGATCTCGCCCTCGCCCCAACGCTCGGCTTCATCGACGCGCGCTCGGAGTATCGGGTCTTCCGGGAAGAGTGCGGGCTCAGGAACGATTTGGTCGAGCAGCCGGAAGATGTTCGTCGTCTTCTGCTCCTTGCGCTTGGCGAACTTCGCTCCCGGTACGCGACTGCCTCCGAACATCAGTGGCATGATCAACCGGTGCATCGCCGGCGGCACGGTGACGAAGTCGTAGGCGATTCCCTTGTGGTCGGCGGCAGCGCAGACGGCCTCACAAGGGTGCGATCCCCGAAAGCCGTAGATCCTCAGTCGATCGTTCACTCTGAACGATTATAGGGAGACTGCTCTCCCCTGGATCAGCGGTCTCACGATCGGCGGGGCTTTCGGGAAGCGGCCGTGGTCGAGCTGGTCGAACTCGAATCCCGCCGCCGACACCAGCGAAACGGTGTCGCGGTTGCAATAGCAACCGTTGCCGTAGAGACGCCATGGAGTCTCGAAACGATCCTGCCATTTCGCGCTTGCGGGATCTTGCGATCGCACGTGCTCGAGCAGCAGCAATTGACCGCCGGGGACGAGCAGCCGACGGATCTCGGCGAGCGACGCTTCCGGATCATTGACGGTGCAGAGCACGAGGGTCCCGACGATCGTGTCGAACGACGAATCCTCGAACGGAAGCGATTCGGCCGGGGCTTCGACGACCTCCGCGTCGATCGTGAGTTCGCCGAGCTTCTCGCGCAGCTGCGCGGCCATCGGACCGCTCGGCTCGGTGAGCACGAGTCGCGTGAGCCCCTCCGGGTAGTACGCGAGATTCAGGCCCGTCCCGGCGCCGATCTCGAGCACCTGGCCACTGGCCTGACCCAACAGCTGTCGACGCCGATCGGCGAGGCCGGCCTGCTCGGCGACTTCGAGCGTACGGTCATAGAACTTGGCGAAGATTCGGTCGTAAAGGCCCATCAGCCCTTCTTCTTGCCGTAGATCGCGTACCACTCCTTGCGGTGCAGCTTCTTGGCCGCCTGGTAGGCCTCGAGCTCGTCGATCGATGTCACCTCACCGAGCATCGGGTGATCGGGCACCAGAGGCTCCGCGTTCCTGACTCCGAACCGGAAAGCGAGCGCACCGATCAGCGCGTGCGCCGAGAGGTCACCGAATCCGGGCAGGGCGAGCACATTCTTCAGCAGTTCGTCAGGGGACTTGGCGCTCTTCCACACTTTGGATGCATCGCCGTCGTAGTCGTTCTCGACCGCGGCGGCGAGCGCGGAGATGCGCTTGCTCATGTTGCCCGGATATCGATGGATTGCCGGCTTCTCGCGGAAGATCGGTTCGAGGTCGGTGTTCGCGAGCGTCGCCGGATCGAGTGTCCCGAGGCGCTCCTTGATCGCACGCGGCCCGTCGAACGCATTCTGCACGGTCACCTGCTGGTCGAGCGCGAAGCCGATCAGCAGTGCCATCGGATCGGAGGCGATCAGGCGACGCGCCTCGACATCGTCGGTGAAATAGAGCTGAGCTGGTTTCTTGGCCATGCGCCAACTGTATGGTGGACAGCCATGGGAAAGCTCATCTACGCCAACAATTGTTCGCTCGACGGATTCATCGAGGACGCCGACGGCCGGTTTGATTTCACCGAGCCCGACGAAGAGGCGCATCAGTTCTGGAACGACTTCCTGCGCGCCACCGGCACGCAGGTCTACGGACGCCGCCTCTACGAGACGATGGCCGTCTGGGAGACGATGGACGTCGACGACGAGCCGGAGGTCATGCGTGAGTTCGCCGAGATCTGGCTCGGCCGCGACAAGCTCGTGTACTCGAAGAGTCTCGAGTCGGTTTCGACCGCGCGCACCACGCTCGAACGCGAGTTCAACCCCGATCAGATCCGCGACCTGAAGAGTGGCGCCGACGACATCGTGATCGGCGGCCCAACGATCACCGCTGCCGCTTTCGCCGCCGGTCTGGTCGACGAAGTCGGCCTGATGTTCGGTCCGGTGTCAGTCGGCGGCGGAAAGCCTGCGCTGCCGCTGGGCCAGCGGATCGAGCTGGAGCTGGCAGACGAACGCCGCTTTGCGGGCGGCGCCGTCTACCTGAGCTACGCAGTGAAGCGCTAGTCGGCCGACTCGAAACTGAGCCAGCGGTCGCCACGGTTGGGCGGAAGCAGGCTGACCAGGATCAGGATCACGACGGTCGATCCGAAGTAGGTGTAGAGCGAGGCCGAACCCTCGTGGTTGCCCGTCGCGGTCTGCCCGAAGGCGAGGCACGCGAAGGTCACGAGTGACACGGCGAGGCCGGTCTGCATCAGCCGTTTCGGCCGGTGCGGCAGGAACTCCCCGGTGACGAAGCTCGCGAGCAGCAGCAGGAACACTCCGAACTCGAGGATTCCGAGGATCATCCACGCGGCGTCGGTACCGGGGAAGACGTGCAGGAACGAGTGCGCGAACTGCTCCTGGATTCCGGCCGGTGCGTGGCTGTCGCCGTCGAACAGCTTCTCCTTGCCGGAATAGAACATCAAGCCGCCGACCATCAGGTAGACGCCTGCGACGATCGCCCAGTAAGAGATCGCGTCGAAGGTTGAGCCTTTGCCGATCGGCGAGAAATCGCCTTTGGTCTCGGCGGGCTGGCTGTTCATAGGAATACCTCCCGGGGTGAAAAGAACCGAACTACTGGGAGTTGTATTCGCTGTAGGGGTACCACCACTCTTTTCGTGAAATCACGCTCTCAATGTGTGCGTGTTTGGTCTCCTGGAAGGCTTCGAGGCCCTCGCGCCCGAGCTCGCGCCCGAGTCCGGATTGCTTGAAGCCGCCGAACGGCCCGGCGTCGTTGTCGGTCAGTGGGTCGTTGATCCAGACCGTGCCGGATTTGATCTCGCGCACGCAGCGCATCGCCGTGCGCAGGTCGCGCGTGTAGACGTTCGCCCCGAGGCCGAAGCGGGTTGAATTCGCGAGCTCGATCGCCTCGTCGAGCGACTTCACCGGCACGATCGGGGCGACGGGTCCGAAGGTCTCTTCGGAGAGAAGCTGCGTGTCTGCCGCCGCTCCGGTGACCACGGCCGGCGTGAGGAAGTGACCGCTGGGGTAACCGGTGGCCACGCCGCCGCGCACGATTTCGGCGCCCGCGCCGGTGGCCTGCTCGAGCTGGTCGATCACCTTCTGGCGCTGCACCGCGTTGGCCATCGGACCGAGGTCTGTGTCTGCTGCCATCGGGTCACCGAGCTTGAGCGTCTCTGTATGAGCGACGAACGCCGCGACGTAGTCGTCGTAGATGTCTTCCATCACGTAGAAGCGCTCGGCGCTCGTGCAGACCTGACCGGAGTTGAGGTAGGCCGCCCACGCGCCTCCGCGCGCGGCGATCTCGACGTCTTCTTTGACATCGCTGCAGACGATGAATGGGTCCTTGCCGCCGAGCTCAAGGTTCACCCGCGCGACGCGCCCGGCGCAGATCTCGTTGATCTTGATCCCAGTCGCGACCGAGCCGGTGAAGGCGACCCCGTCGATGCGATCGTCGGCGACCAGGGCCTGGCCGACATCGCCGGCGCCGGCAAGGATGTTCACCGCTCCGGCGGGGAAGTTCTCGAACAACGCTCCGAGCGCGAGGGTCGAGAGCGGCGTCAGCTCGCTCGGTTTGGCGATCACCGCGTTGCCGGCGGCGAGTGCCGGCGCGAGCTTCCATGCCAGCAGCAGGAGTGGATAGTTCCATGGGACGATGCAGGCCACCACTCCGAGCGGCTCCTTGAGCACCAGTGCAAGCTGGGTCGGCTCGATCGGCGGGATCACCGTGCCCTCCGAGGAGCGCCCGATCTCGGCGTAATAATCGAATGCCGCCGCCGTCCAGCCGACTTCATCCTTGTTTTCGATCAGTGGCTTGCCGCCTTCGAGCGTCATGATCTCGGCGAGTTCGTCGGTGCGGGCGCGCAGCCCCGCCGCGACCTCCTTCAGCAGCTCGCCGCGCTCGCCGGCCGGCATCGTGCCCCAGGGCTTTCTCGCCCCGCGCGCGGCCTCGATCGCGGCATCCGTCTGCGCCTGCGAGGGCGCATGCACCCGCGCCAGCTCGCCTTCCGTGTACGGATTCTCAACGGCGAACGCGGCGCCCTCGCCCGCCACAAGCTCGCCCCCGATCAGCAGTCTCGTTTCCATTCGGCAGAACCTACCGGAGCCGAGCGCCGGAGCATCAACGCTTGAACGACCGCCAGACTCTCGCCATCTCGCCGGCGTGTTCAGCGAGCCACTCGAGGTGCAGTCGGCTCAGAATTTCAAGGCGCTCTGCGCCTTCCTCGGTCAGCACGACGTGCACGCGACTCGCCTTCTCGGAATCCCGAACGCGGCGCACCATCCCGTTTTCGACGGCCCGATCGACCAGACCGACTGCGCTGTGGTGGCGCAGCAACAGAGTCTCGGCAAGCTCGCCGATCGTCGGGCCGGCGGGGTCGTCGTGCGAGCGGATCGCCAGTGCCAACTGCACTTGGGCGGGCGTGAGATCGTGTTCCTTGGCGCGCTGCTCGGCCCAGGCGAGATAGGTGCGGATGCCCGAGCGCAGATCGGCAAGGTGCGCGTAATCAGCGTCGGTCAACGACTTCTTCGTGGCGGGGGCCATCGCGGGCAACCTACCCGACGCGGCAGGCGCATCAGTCGTTGAAGCGGCGACCTTCGGTGACTTCGTCGACGTAGCCGGCACGGATCGCGAAATCGCCGAAGCGCTCGCCGGAGGTGCGCTCCTTCGCGTAGTGGCCGATCACGCCGCCGAGCGTCTCGAGAATCGCCTCCTCGCCGACGTTCTCGAGCAGCATCTTGTTCAGGCGCTGGCCGTGGAATCCGCCTCCGAGATAGAGGTTGTATTTGCCCGGTGCGCGTCCGGTCAGACCGATCTCGGCGATGTACGGGCGCGCGCAGCCGTTGGGGCAGCCGGTCATGCGGATCGTGATCGGCTCCTCGCTCAGACCGTGCTCATCGAGCAGCCTCTCGATCTTCGTGATCAGCTGGGGCAGATAGCGCTCGCTCTCGGCCATCGCCAGACCGCAGGTCGGGAAGGCGACGCAGGCCATCGAGTTCAGGCGCAGCGCGCTGCGTCCGCGTTCGGGCTCAAACAGGCCGTGTTCGCGTAGTTTGTCCTCGATCTTCTTGCGGTCGCCTGGCGCGACCCCGGCGACGGTGAGGTTCTGATTGGGCGTGATGTGGAAGTCGCCTTCGTGCGCCTCGGCCAGCACGCGCAGGCCGTCGAGCAGGTCGCCGGTGACGCGGCCGTTCTCGATGAACAGCGTGTAGGCGCCGGTGCCGTCGGCCGCGTCGGCCCAGCCGAGCACGTCACCGTTGGATGTGAACTCGTACTCCCGCGCGGGCTCGAATGCAAAGCCCATGCGTCGCTCGATCTCTGCCGTCGCCCACGGGACGCCAAGATCGTCGACGGTGTATTTGAAGCGCGCGTGGGCGCGATTCACGCGGTCGCCGTGGTCGCGCTGCAGCGACATCACGCCGTCGATCGCCTCGATCAGCTTGTCGGCGGGGACGAAGCCGATCACTGTCGCAAGGCGCGGGTAGGTCTCGGGGGCTGAGTCGGTGCGTCCGAGGCCGCCGCCGATCGCGACGTTGAATCCCTCGAGACCGTCATCGCCGCCGATCGCGATCAGCCCGAGGTCCTGCGAGTAGACGTCGATGTCGTTGCTCGGTGGGATCGCGAATCCGATCTTGAATTTGCGCGGCATGTAGGTGCGTCCGTAGAAGGGCTCTTCCTCCCGGCCGTCCTCGCGCGGCTCGGGTTTGGCGTCGTACCAGATCTCGGCGTAGGCGCCAGTGCGATGCAACGCGTGCTCACTGGCCAGCACGGCGCAGGCGTGGACCTCGGCATGGAGTCGCGAGACCGCTGGGTTGACGCTGGCCATCACGCCGCGGGTGTCGTCGCCGCAGGCGGCTTTCGTGTCGAGCGCGACCTCGCGCATGCCCTGCAGCGCCGGGCGCAGATCCTGCTTGTCGACGCGGTGCAGTTGAAACGTCTGACGGGTGGTCAGGCGCAGCGAGCCCTTGCCGAAGTCGCGCGCGATCTGATCGAGCTTGAGCCACTGATCGGTCGTGCAGACCCCGCCCGGAAGTCGCACGCGCGCCATGAAGGTGAATTCCGGCTCGAGCTTCTGCCGTCGGCGCTCGTCGCGGATGTCGCGATCGTCCTGCATGTAGAGGCCGAAGAACTTCATCAGCTTGGTGTCGCTCTCGGCGACGGCAGCGGTGACGGGGTCGGCGAGGCTTTCGATGATCGTGCCGCGCAGGTAGTCGCTCTCGGCCTTCATCGTCTCGTCGGGGCCGAGCTTGTCGAGCGGCTGCGAGCGGTCGCGGCTGCGGTCGGGCTGCTGGGTCAGCTGGTCAGTAGACATCGAGTCGGTACCGGCGGTCGGCTTTCATTTCGGAGAGATAGGTCTCGGCGGCCTCCGCCGAACGGCCACCGTGCTCGGCGACGATTTCGGCGAGCGCAGACTCGACGTCCGGAGCCATGTTGGTCGCGTCGCCGCAGATGTAGAGGTGCGCGCCGTCCTCGAGCCAGGAATACAGCTCTGCCCCCTGGGCGCGCAGCCTGTCCTGGACGTATGTCTTCGGCCCGGCGTCGCGCGAGAACGCGAGATCGAGCTTCGTCAGCGCGCCGCCGCGCAGCAGTTCCTGCCATTCGAGTTGATAGAGGAAGTCGCTGCGGAAGTTGCGCTCACCGAAGAACAGCCACGAGCGGCCGGCCGCGCCGCGCTCCTCGCGTTCCTGCATGAAGGCCCGGTACGGAGCAACTCCGGTGCCCGCGCCGATCATCACGATCGGGGCGTCATCTGCCGGCAGGTGGAAGTGCTCGTTCTCCTGCACGTAGACGGGCACGGTCGCGCCCTCATCAGTCAGCCGCGCGAGGTGGCCGGAGGCCACGCCGGTGCGCTGGATCCCGGCCAGCAGGTAGCGCACGGTGCTCACTGTCAGGTGGACCTCATCCGGCGCCGCCGCAAGGCTCGAGGCGATCGAATAGAGCCTCGGCTGCAGCGGACGCAGGCCGGCGATCAGTTGCTGGCCGTCGATCCCCGGAACCGGGAAGCGCGTGACGATGTCGAGCACGTGATTGTTGCGCAGGAACTCGGCGCGCTCCGCGGCGTTTTCCTCGCCGCGCAGAGCGAGCAATTCGCCGGCCTCGCTGAGCTCGCCCCAGTGCTCGATGAAACGCGGGGTCGCGGCGGTGATCTCGAGCTTCGAGCGCAGCGCCTCGGCGAGCGGGAAGTCTTGCTTTTTGACCGTGACGCTCGCCTCGTGGTCGAGCGTCAACTGGTCGAGCAACTGCTCGACGAGAGCGCCGTCGTTCTCGGCGACGACGCCGAGCGCATCGCCGGGGCGGTAGGTGAGGCCTGATCCCTCGATCGAGAGCTCGATGTGGCGCGTCTCCTTGGTCGAGCCGCGACCGGTCAGTTCGAGGTTCTCGACGACCTCGGCCGCGAACGGATTGCGTTTGTCGAAGCGCGACGTCGGCATTTGGCCGGGCACGGCTGTGGCGAGGGCGGTGGTCGGTGCTTCGAGATCGAGCGCGCCTACGACCGTCTCGACCCACTCGTCGGCGGCGTCCTCGTAGTCGACGTCACAGTCGACGCGGTCGGCAATGCGCGCCGCGCCGAGTTCGGCGAGTCGTTCGTCGACCCGCCGCCCGGCGCTGCAGAAGTGCTCGTAGGTGGAGTCGCCCAGCGCCAGCACCGAGTAGCTGAGATCTGGAAGTTTGGGAGCCTTGCGCCCCTCGAGAAACTCGAAGAAGCCGAGCGCCGTCTGCGGCGGGTCGCCCTCGCCATGCGTGCTGACGACGACGATCAGGTCGGTCTCGTCGCGGAGTGCGCGGGGTTTGTAGTCGGCCATGTCGACGACGCGGGCGTCGGCGCCGCGCGCGCGGACGCCCGCTGCAGCCTGCCCGGCGATCTCTTTCGAGTTGCCGGTCTCGCTTCCGTACAGAATCGTCACCGTGCGCGTCGCGGTCGGTGCCGTTGCTGCCGCGCCGCCGAGGGTCGGAAGGGCGTCGATCGACCCCGCGATTCCTGCGAAGTAGCCGGAGAGCCAGATCGCCTGGTCGCGATCGAGCGTCGCGCCAAGCGCGCTGGCCTGGGCGATCTGCTCGGGGGAGAGCGTCGTGTCTGAGGTGGGGTTGGGGGCGTCGAGGGTGAGCTCGGGCATGACTTCAAGCGGGTTTGATCGTACTGCGATGTCGTGCTACGATATAAACCATAGCAACCGGATCAGCTTTTGGGGGATTTGCCCTCAGCAGACCCAAGGAGATTTCTCAATGCCTCTCACAATCGGAGACACCGCACCCGACTTCACCGCCCAGACCACCGAGGGCGAGGTCAGCTTCCACGAGTGGATCGGCGACGACTGGGCCGTTCTGTTCAGTCACCCGCGCGCCTTCACCCCGGTCTGCACCACCGAGCTCGGCTACATGGCGAGCATCCAGCCGGAGTTCGAGAAGCGCGGCGCGAAGATCATCGCGATCTCGACCGATCCGGCCGAGGACTCGAAGCGTTGGGCCGTCGACATCGAGAAGAGCGGAGGCACGGCCGTCAACTACCCGATCATCGGCGACGACGACCACGCCGTGAGCAAGGCCTACGGCATGCTGCCGTCCGACGTCAGCGGTCCCTCGACTGAGCGCACCCCGGCGCAGAACGCCACGCTGCGCAATGTCTTCGTGATCGGCCCGGACAAGCAGATCAAGCTTGTGCTCGTCTACCCGATGACGACCGGCCGCAACTTCGACGAGATCCTGCGCGTGATCGACTCGCTGCAGTTGACCGCGACGCATCAGCTCACGACCCCGGCTCAGTGGCAACAGGGCGAGGACGTGATCCTCGCCGGCGGCGTCACCGACGAGGTCGCCAAGGAGCGCTACCCCGAGGGTTGGGAGACTCCGCTGCCGTACATGCGCGTTGTTCCGGCGCCGCAGTCGGCATAAGGAGGGGAAGGTCTGCCGGCCTCTTCGCCGCGGTGGGCGGCGGAGAGGTGGGCGGGCCGTGACGTGAAGAACCTTGGGGTCGGGTTTGGGGTTCTACCCCAATGAAGGGCCTCCCGACCGGGCGTAGCTTGGGCATCATGAAACGCTCAACGCTCTCCATCTGTCTCGCCGCCGCGGTCTTCGCGGTGTTGTTCATCCCGACCGCCGCGCAGGCGGCCTCGACCGGCGTGCTCGCGGTCTCGGTCTCCGGCGTTCCGAAGCAGAAGCGCGGATCCGACCGCACCGTGACGGTGCGGGTCGTGAGCCTTGCCACTGGTTTCCTTGTGCGCTCGACCACGGCGCGCAAGCTGAACCAGTCGCTCAAACTCGAGCCCGGGGCCTATGTGGTCGCGGTTCGCACGATCGACGTTCCTGGCATCGCGAGCGAAGGCTCGAGCGGCATCGCGATCGTGAGGGCTGGTCGTAAGACAAAGAGAAAGCTCCGCGTCAAGCGCCTGAAAGGGAAGAAGAAGATCGCGAAGAAAAGTGTCGCGCACACTGCGATCGCGAGCCGCAAGAAGTCGAAGAAGAGCATCTGGGCGCCGGAATCCGAGTACGCCGGACTGCGCGTGATCGGCGTCGATCCCCGCCTCACGCTCAAGGGTCTCGACGAGTACCCGGGTGGACTCGAGATCGACTCACTCGTGACGGTTCCGCTCTCCAGGGGCTGCGGCGACGACGAGCCGAAAATCCGACTCGTCGAGATCCGCCGTCGCGCCGAGATCATCGAAGAGATCGAGCGCGGCGACGACCCGATGTTCGAGCGCACGGTCGAGCGCGGTCATCTGATGCGTGAGCGCGAGCTCGTGAGGGGCAGCGCCGTGATCTCCGGGGGCAAGGTCAGCGTTTTTCTTCGCCTCGTGGACCTCGGGACCGGTGAGGTTCGCGCCGCCGGCGCGGCGACGGCCGATGCGGACGACATCGACAAGATCATCGATGCGATCGAGCAGGCCGGCCAGGCGATGCTCGACCAGATGTGTGGCGGCAAGGTGAACGTGACGTTCAGCGGGAGCGGGGCCTACGCGCGCGACGAAGGGACCGCCGCGACCGACAGCCAGGACGCCGTGCGCGCGAATTACGACTGGTCGGTGACGTATCGCGACGTGAATCTCACCGGCGACGGCACACTGAATTTTGCCTCGGCCTCGAGCGCGAGCGGCAGTTGGCACACCGACGGCCGCTATGGCGTGGCCGGGCCGGGCTCCTACCACTGCGAAGCTCCGATCGCCTCCTATTCGGGCGACTTCTCGATGCTTCATGTGAAGCTCGTCGGCGGACTCACGCGACTCACGATCGACCCGTTCATGTCGATCCAGGGCGACCATGCGAGCACGAGTTGCAGCGGTCTGCCGGGGCCTCCGTACGCAAGCTTCGCCCTGGTCGGCGCGCTTCCGGCCAACCAGGCGAGCGTTGAATTCGGCGCGGCGGACCTCTCCGCCTCTGGTTCCCTCAGCTTCAACGTCGGGCCTCGGGCGACTCTCGCGCCCGACTGCGTGGACCTTCCGCAGGGCTATGAGTCGCCATGCTCGCAAAACTCATCCTGGAGCGGGACGGTGACGGTCACCAAGGTGCAATAGGCTGGCGGTCATGTCGCTCACTCTCCACCAACATCCGTTCGCTTCGTACTGCTGGAAGGCGCTGATCGCGCTCGACGAGCTCGGACTCCCATTCGAGTCCGTGCAGATCGACACGCCCGACGATTGGGCGGCCTTCGCCGAGCTCTGGGAGATGTCGAAGATGCCGGTGATCGTTGACGACGAGGCCGGCGTGGTGCTCCCGGAGGCGACGATCGTCGTTGAGTACGTCGATCGACTGGCAGGCGGCGGGCGGATGATTCCTGACGATCCCGATGTCGCGCTCGATGTGCGCCTCTGGGACCGTCTGTTCGATGGGTTCGTGATGACGCCGATGCAGAAGATCGTGCTCGACAACCTCAGGCCAGAGGACCAGCGCGACGCCTTCGGAGTCGATGAGGCGCGCGGAATCCTCGACAACGCTTACGCGATGCTCGACCGCCGGCTCCCGTCCGAGGGTTTCGCCGCCGGCCCCGACTTCACGCTCGCCGACTGCTCGGCGGCGCCCTCGCTGCACTACGCGCGCGCCGTCCAGCGCTGGGATGAAGACGGCCTGGTGAACCTCACCGCCTACCACCGTCGTCTCGAGCAGCGCCCGTCTGTCGCCCGCGTGATCGAAGCGGCTCGCCCGTACCGCGAGTTCTTCCCGCCCGGCTGGCCGGCAGACATCGGCTGAGCGCGTGCCGCTGATCAATCTGCTCGCGGTGGTCGTGCCACTGGGTCTGGCCGGCGCGGTCAGCCCCGTGCTGCTGACCGAGCAGACGGTGATGCTCTCGCGGTCCGGTGGGCGCAGGCTGGGCGTGTGGTTCGGCATCGGCGCCGTGCTCGTGCTTGCCGCTTACGTCGCGCTGCTCGTGCTTTTCGGTCGCTCGATCAAGCTGCCGAAGACACCGCACCTGAGCGCGCAGCTCGATGTGACGATCGGCATCGCGCTGATCGCGCTCGCCGCGTGGATGCGACTTCGCCGCGAGGGCGAATCGACGAAGCCTCAGCCGAAGCAGAAATCCCACTCGGCCGATCGCGGCGTCGCCGGGGCGTTCAGTTTCGGCTGCTTTTCGATGGCGACGAACTTCACGACGCTCGCGCTGATGGTCCCGGCGGCCAAGGAGGTCGCGGCGAGTCACCTCGAGCTCACCGGCCGGGCGGTCGCGACGATCGTGATCGTCGCGCTCGCAGCGATTCCGGTGTGGCTGCCGCTCGCACTCACGCGCGTCGCGCCGGACAGCGCCGATCGCGTGCTCGGCGGGCTGAAGGATCTCACGGCGCGTCGCGGCAGGCAGATCGGACGCTGGGCGCTTGCCGCGGTCGGTGCCTACCTGACCGTGCGCGGCTTCGTGCGCCTGACATAGGATCGCGGCCATGTTCAAGAAAGCGGATCCCAAGTACTTCCAGAGCAAGGTCGCGGTCGTGACCGGAGCCGGTTCAGGCATCGGCCGCGCGCTTGCGCTCGAGCTGGCCGGCCGCGGCGCAAAACTTGCGCTGTCAGACGTCAACGAGGAGGGACTGGCCGAGACTGTCGATCTCGTCGAATCGGCCGGCGGTGAGGCGCACGCCCAGCTACTCGATGTCGCCGATCGCGCCGCCTTCAAGGCCTACGCGCAGACCGTCAAGGACCACTACGGAGTCGTCCACCAGATCTACAACAACGCCGGCATCGCCGCCAGCCGCCCGGTCTTCGAGTCGGACGAGGAACAGTTCGACCTCGTGCTCGGAGTGAACCTCTGGGGAGTGATCAACGGCACGCTGTTCTTCCTTCCTCACCTCGAGGAGTCCGGCGCCGGTCACGTCGTCAACGTCTCGAGCCTCAACGGCATTCTCGGCTACGCGGGGATCGTTCCATACTGCACTTCGAAGTTCGCGGTGCGCGGATTCAACGAGTCGCTGCGCGTCGAGATGTTGTACGAGAAACGACCGGTCAAGGTGACTTCGATCCACCCCGGCGGGATCAACACGAACATCGTCAGCAACGCGATCAAGCTGGGCGAGGAGCGTGGCGAGAAGCTCAGCGAAAAGGATCTGCGCGACGTACGCAACTACGAGAAGAAGTACCTGAAGATGCCGCCGCCGCAGGCCGCCAACATCATCCTCGACGGCGTCGCAAAGGGTCGCGCGCGCGTGCTGGTCGGCAACGACGCCAAGGGTCTCGATCTCTTTGTGCGCCTGTTCCCGGCCGGCTACCAGAAGGTCGTCGCCCGGCTGCAGCGCAGCGAGCGCAAGTAGCCCGCCGTCCCATCCGTTGCAAGCCGTCGGCTTGCAACGACGATCGCTCCAAAAACACCCGATACCCAAGGCGTTTTGTTTGCAAGCCGTCGGCTTGCAAGCGTTTCCCCTTGATCAAGGGGTGTTTTCACCCGGTTTGCGTTTGCAAGCCGTCGGCTTGCAAAGCGCTTCAGGCGGCGTTGACCGCGAGCTGGGCGGCGAAAGCCCGCTTGTAGGCGGGGCGGTCCTCTGCGCGGGCCACGTATGCCGCGAGGTTCGCGTACTCGCCGAGGATGCCGGAAGGCCCCAGACGCTGGAGCACGGAGACGAGCATCAGGTCGCCGGCGCTGAACTCGCCGTCGATCCACTCCGATTCACCGAGGCGATCAGCCAGCAGCACGAGGCGCTCGCGAATGCGATCGAACACCAGCGGCATGCGTTCCTCGGCCCATGGCTTCTGACCTTCGGCGAACTTCGCGACGACGATCTCGAGGATCGGCGGCTCGACCGTGCTGACGGCGGCGAACATCCAGGTGATCGCGCGTGCACGGGCGTCCGCGTCTTCCGGCAGCAGGCCCGGGTACCTCTCGGCGATGTGCAGCACGATCGAACCAGATTCGAAGAGAACGAGATCGCCCTCTTCGTAGGTCGGGATCAGGCCGAACGGACTGATCTCGAGGTACGGCTGCTCGAACTTGGTCGTGGCGTCGACGAAGCGAACCTCGTACGGCTGCCCGACCTCCTCCAGCGCCCAGCGCACACGCGTATCGCGCGCGAGGCCCTTGCCGCCGTCGGGTGATTTCTCCCAGGCGCTGATGACGATGGCCATACGCGCCCGAGAGGATTCGAACCTCTGACCTTCGGTTCCGTAGACCGACGCTCTATCCAGCTGAGCTACGGGCGCAAGGCGGCATAGGTTAGTGCAGGCGGTCAAACACCCGGCAGCGCGCCCGGGTGATTCACCAGCCCGTCGTCATCGACCGGTTCCCAGACTGCGGCGAAGTCGGTGAAATGGTGTGCCATCGGTCTGATCACGGGATCGCCGTCGAGCGTGCCCAGCCGGATGCTCACCAGCTCGGGGTTGTCGGGCTTGCTCGCGTGGGTGTGTGAGCCGCAGATCGTGCAGAACCACTTGTCGAAACCGTCGCCCGCGCTCCAGGCCTTCAGCGAGTTCTCTCCGGCGATCAACTTGAAGCTGCCCGGTGGTGGGACGGCGCCCGGCGAAGCCCCCGCACCGCTGCGTTTCTGGCATCGCGTGCAGTGGCAGTAGTAGGCGTAGACCAACGGTTCGTTGATTTCGTATTTGACCGCGCCGCAGTTGCAGCCGCCGGTCAGTGGCAGATCGCTCATGTGCGCAGCCTACGCCCAAGCTCTGGAAGAATGCGCGGAAATCTTCGGACCAGCAATTGAAAGGAAGTCGGACATGGCAGCACGTATCGGCAGCGCAAAGTGGCAGGGCTCGCTCCAGGAAGGCGTCGGCACCGTCACGATCGGCGACGGCGTCTTCACCGGCCCGTACTCCTTCTCCTCACGCTTCGAAGAGGGTGAGGGCACCAACCCGGAAGAGATGATCGCGGCGGCCCACGCGGCCTGCTTCACGATGGCGCTGAACAACATCCTGTTTTCGCATGATCATGCGCCGGCGAGCGTCGAGACGACCGCCAAGGTCGGCCTGCGCAACATCGACGGCAAGCCGACGATCGCCACGATCGAACTCGAGACCGAGGCTGTGATCCCCGACATCGACGAGGCGCACTTCATCGAGCACGCCGAAGAGGCCAAGGAGGGCTGTGTGATCTCACGCGCTCTGGCCGGGGTGCCCGAGATCACGCTGACGGCGAGGCTGACTAGCTGACGGCTACGTTGAGCAGCGAACCGATTCCGTAGGTGACGGCTGCGGCGGCGAGCCCGATCGCGAGCTGCCGCAGGCCGCTCATCACCCATGGGCGCCCGGTGAGGCGCGTGATTGCTGCGCCGATGACGAACAGCATCACCGCGCTGAGCGTGAGGCTGAGCACGATTGCCGAGCGCCGATCGAGGCCGAACGCGAACGGCAGCACGGGCGGCAGAGCACCGACGATGAACAGCCCGAACGACGCGGCCGCTGCTTGGTATGGCGAGCCCCCGAGTTCGTCGGGATCGATCCCGAGCTCCTCGCGCGCCATCGTGTCGAGCGCGTGTTCGGGGTTTGCGAGAACGTTGTCGGCGGCGTCGACCGCGGTGTGGTGCTCGATCCCCTTGTTCTCGAAGATCTCGATCAGCTCGAGACGCTCCTCTTCGGGCTGCTCGCGCAGCTCGGCCCGCTCCTCGTCGAGCTGGAGCTGGAACAGTTCGCGAGCGCTGGTCACGCTGACCCACTCACCCATCGCCATCGAGCAGGCGCCGGCGAGCAGACCGGCGACGCCTGCCACGAAGATGTCGTTGGTCGAGAGGCCGCCGCCGGCGACACCCATCACGAGGCTCAGCACGGAGACGAGACCGTCGTTGGCGCCGAGCACCGCGGCGCGTAGGGCATTGGCGCTGTTTGCGCCGGTGTGCTGCTCACCGGGCTGACGGGGACTCCTGCTCATTGCAGCACCACGTTAACCGCGTGGCCGGTCGCCTTTACTATACTTTCTGAAGTAATGGAGATTGCAGCGGAATACAGGCAGGGTGAAGGGCGCCGGATCCTCCCGGATGAGCTGCGGCTCGGGGCTGCGCACCTCAAGGTCGCGGACCTCGATCGTGCCGTCGCGTTCTACAGCGAAGTGATCGGCCTGCAACTGCGCGAGCGCGCCGAGGGCATCGCATACCTCGGCGCCGGCATGGACGATCTGATCGTCCTGCACGAGCGCCCGGATGTGCGCCGTGTCTCTCGTCACGCCGGCCTGTACCACGTCGCGATTCACTTTCCGAGCCAGCTCGAACTGGCACGGGTGGCACAGAGAATCCTCGAGAGCCGCACTCCGATCGAGGGCGCTTCAGACCACGGCACGCATGAGGCGATCTATCTGCCCGATGTCGACGGCAACGGACTCGAACTCGCGTGGGATCGCCAGCCATCCGAGTGGCCGAATCTCGCCGACATCACGGCGATCGCGCCGCGCCCGCTCGACATGGGCGGACTTTTCAATCTTGTGAGCAGCAGCGAGCCGGCTCCCGGCGCCGACCCCGGCACGTTCATCGGCCATGTACACCTGCATGTCGGCAGCGTTGCCGACTCGAAGGTCTTCTATCGCGATCTGCTCGGCTTCGACCTGATCACTGAGATCGACACGGCCGTGTTCGTCAGCGCGGGTGGCTTCCACCACCACCTCGCCTTCAACACCTGGCAGGGGCGCGGCGCGCCACCCGCCCCGGACGATGCGATCGGCCTCGAATTCTGGACGATCGTGCTGCCGGCCGAAGATGACGTCGCCGAGGCGCGCGAGCGCCTGGCCACTGGGGGCGTCGCGACCAGCGAGGTCGATGGCGGCTTCGAGGCGGCCGACCCGTCGGGCAACCGCCTGCGCGTCACCGCGGGGTAGGGCCGCCTGGCTCGCCGTGCACGATCGACACGAGCGCGTATTTATGCGGGACTTGTTACATCGGGCGTCCCCACGGGGACGCCCGATGTAACAAACGCCGCTTGTTCATGCGACGCGGGGATTCGCCGTCGCACGCTTGGATGCGAGACCGCGAGCCGCCTAGCTCGCCGGCTCGAGCTGGAAGCTCTTCGAGTTCAGGGTGAAGGTCGCCGTCTGGCTGTTGACCTTCCATGAGTTGTTCACCGCACCGGCCGTCAGCCACTTCTGGAACAGCGAGCCGGCACCGGCGCAGGTCGTGCCGGGCGCGACGTTGACGTAGTAGCTGCCGACCGGGAAACTCATGCCCGCGAGCACGCCGGCCGTCGTGACCTTCAGCTTCGAGTTGCAGCGAGTCTTGCCGGCGGTGCTGTGTCCGCCGCCACCCGAGTTGCCGAGATACTTGAGCGTTAAGTAGTGGTTCGGCGAGCGCTGGATCTTCATCATCGCCGCGTCCACCGTCCACGGACTCGGGAGTTTCGTTCCCTCGGTGTAGTCGAGGAGGTAGGCGAGCTTGCTGGCATCGAACCAGCAGTAGAGGCCCTTGGTGGTGATCTTGTACTGACCGGCCTTCAGGGCCATCGTGCCGACGCGGTCGTTGTGCAGCACCGTGAACGTGCCCGGGCAGGCCCCGTTCTGACGGTTCGAACTGCCACCGCTCGCAGGCGAGTAGCCGCGCTTCATCACGATCGACTCGGTGGTCGCACCCTTCTTGAAGGTGATCGTCTTGCCGCTCGCGGCGACGGCCCAGCCGCCCGGGAGCACCCCGTCGTAGTCGTTCAGGAACCGCGCGATCAGCGTCGAGCTGTTTTTGCAGGTCACACCGACCGGGGCGACCGAGTACATCCCGGCGGGGATCTTCACCTGGCCGATCGAGTCGTTGTGCAGCACGTGGAACGACGGGCAGCTGTTCGCGGCATTCGTGCCCGCGGCCAGGCCGACGGTGAGCGAGAGGGCGAGGAGAAGAAAGAAAGCGAGGCGCTTGATCATGCACCCAAATTACACGGTGCGAGGGCGTCTGCGGGATCGGCTCAGCGGCTGATCCAGGCGTCGTCGACTCCGGCGCGCTTGCCGACGACCTTCGGTAGGTCATCCTCGGCCACATCGGCCAAGGTGACGGTCTCGAGGATCTCGCGAAGGTTGGCGCGCACGGCGATCCAGACGTCCTGCAGCGGTTTGGCGCTGCCGGTGAAGTCGAGCTCCTCGGGGTGCTGGCCGGAGACCCCGGCGAGCGGTCCGTCGATCGCGCGGATCACGTCGGCGAGCACGATCTCGGAAGCAGGCCGCGCGAGCTTGTGGCCACCGACCGGGCCACGCTTGCTGGTGACGATTCCGGCCTGGCGCAGCGACTGGAGGATGTTCGTGAGGAAGGCGTGTGGGATGTTCTGGCGATCCGAGATCTCCTCGGACGTGACGAGCTTCTCGTCGTCCTCGTGGGCGGCGAGTTCGACGGATGCGCGCAGCGCGTAATCGACCTTTGCGGAAACTCTCACTGATTCAACACCTTGCCGACCATCTCGGTCGGAGTGGTGGAGTTTAGGTGGCCTCAGGCCGAGGCGGCCTCTTCGACCGACAGGTCGAAGCTGCGCTCGGCGCGCACGTGGACGATCTGGCCTTCTGAGAGTTCGAGCTGATCGGCTTCGCGACGGGTGAGCAGCACGGAGACCGGCTCGCCGTCGTCGAGGACCAGCTCGACGCGCACCTCGAACCCGACGCGCGCGACGCGCTGGACCAGCGCCTCGCGCGTGCCGGCCTCGGCGCTGTCGAGAACGGCAAGGTCGTGCGGGCGCACGAGTTTGCCGCCGAAGACGGCCACCGGTCCGACGAATCCCGCGACGAATCCCGTCGCCGGTGATTCGTAGAGCTCGTCGGGCGTGCCGGTCTGCTCGACGCGGCCGTGGTTGATGACGACAATCTGCGATGCGAGCTCCATCGCCTCCTCGCGGTCGTGGGTGACGATGATCGTCGTGACCGGGCGCTCCTCGTGGAGGCGCAACAGCCACGCGCGCAGGTCGGCTCGGACCTTCACGTCGAGTGCGCCGAACGGCTCGTCGAGCAGCAGCACGCGCGGCTGCACGGCGAGCGCGCGGGCGAGCGCCATGCGCTGGCGCTGGCCGCCAGAGAGCTGGTCGGGGTAACGCCCGGCGAAGCCCTCGAGCTGCACGAGGTGCAGCAGCTCGTCGACCGCGTCTGAGATCTCCTGCTTTCCGCGCTTGCGGATCTTCAGGCCGAAGGCGACGTTGTCGCGCACGGTCAGGTGCTTGAAGGCGGCGTAGTGCTGGAAGACGAAACCGACGTCGCGGCGCTGGGGCGACTCGAGCGAGACGTCTTCGCCGGAGATGCGGATCCTCCCGAGTCGGGCAGGTCGAGTCCGGCGATCGCGCGCAGCAGCGTCGACTTGCCACCGCCCGAAGGCCCGAGCAGCGCGGTCAGCGACCCCTCGGGGACATCAACCGAGACGTCGTCGAGCGCGACGAAGTCGCCGAATCGCTTGGTCAGATGTTCGACGCTGATTGCCATCAGGACTCCTCAGTTGTACGCCTTGCCTGGCGGTGTTGCAGGACGGTCATACCGACGATCACGATCAGTGCGGCCATCGCCAGCACGACCGAGACCGCATAGGCGACCGGAAGATTGAAGTTTTCGAACTGGTTGGCGACGTAGAGCGTCGCGGTGTCGGTCTGGCCGACGATCTTTCCCGAGACGACCGCGACCGCGCCGAACTCACCGATCGCGCGCGCGGTGGTCAGCACGACGCCGTAGCCGAGACCCCACTTGATCGAGGGCAGGGTGATGCGGGTGAGCGTCTGCCAGCCGTTGGCACCGAGCGTGCGCGCGGCCTGCTCCTGTTCGTCGCCGATCTCGCGCAGCACCGGGATCACCTCGCGTGCGACGAACGGCAGGCAGACGAAGGTGGTCGCGAGGATCATCCCGGGCAGCGCGAAGATCACCTGGAAGCCCGCGCTGACCAGTTCGGATCCGAACCAGCCATTCTCGCCGTAGACCAGCACGAGCGCGAGGCCGACCACGACCGGTGAGATCGCGAACGGCAGGTCGATGATCGCGTCGAGTGTGCGGCGGCCCGGGCCCTTGCCGCGCACGATGTAGAGCGCGGCGGCGATCCCGAAGATCGTATTCAGCGGCACCGCGACGAGCGTGCAGATCAGCGTGAGCTTGAAGGCGTGGAGCGCGTCGGGCGAAGTCACCGCGTCGACGAACGCCGAGAGTCCCGGCTCGAACGCGCGGTAGAACACCAGCGCAACCGGCACCAGCAGAATCCCCGCGAGATAGATCAACGCCAGTGAGCGCAGTGAGATGCGGGAGGCGCGCTCAGGCACCGTGCTCGCTCCTGCGCGCGAGGATTCCGATCACGACGATGAAGAACAGCGCCGCGCCGAGCAGTACGAGCGACACGGCCGACGCGCCGGTGAGGTTGTCGTTCTCGATCTGGCCGTAGAGATAGACCGAAGCCACCTCGGTCTTGAACGGGAGGTTGCCGGCGATCAGCACGATCGAGCCGAACTCGCCCAGTGCGCGTCCGAAGGCCAGGGCGCAGCCGGCGAGGATGCCGCCGCGCAGATTCGGCAGGATCACACGCCGGAAGGTCGTCAGCGGTCCGGCGCCGAGCGAACGCGCCGCGTCCTCCATTTCGCGGTCGAACGAGATCAGCACGGGCTGCACCGAGCGCACTACGAACGGCAGCGTGACGAACAACAGGGCGAGCGTCACGCCGATGCGCGTGTAGGCGACGTTGACACCGAGCGGACTCTTCGGCCCGTAGAGCGCGAGCAGCACGATGCCGGCGACGATCGTCGGGAGCGCGAACGGCAGGTCGATCAGGGTGTTGATGAACTGTTTGCCGGGGAACTGGTCGCGCACCAGCACCCAAGCGATCAGGGTGCCCATCACGGCGTTGATCACCGTGACGATGATGCTCAGCCCGATCGTCAGTTCAAGCGCGGCCTTGGCCTGGGGGCGCGTGATCTCGTGCCAGAACTCGTCGAGGCCGCCCGAGAGCGACTTCGCAGCCACCGCGAGCAGCGGCAGCAGCACGACGATCGAGAGATAGATCGCGCCGGCGCCCACGCCCGCGGCCGTGCCGGCCGAACCGAAGGGGTTCAGCCGGCGCCGGGTCCGCGGAGCGGGAAGTGCTGCGGAGGCACTACTTGGCATTGCTGACGCCGAGCTCCTCGTTGATCTTGGTGACTTCGCCGTTGTCCTCGTCGAACAGCTGCTTGTTCAGCTTGTCCCAGCCGCCGAGTTCGTCGACTGTGATCAGTGTCTCCGGCTCCTCGAAGCCGTACTGCTTCCAGGTGTCCTGGTCGACGGGGCGGTAGCCGGCCTCGGCCCAGATCTTCTGGCCGGCGTCGGACTTCAGGTAGTTGATGAAGTTCGTCGCTGCCGGCTCGTTGGCCGTCGTGGTGGCGGCGATCGGGTTCTGGATCAGCAGGGTCGTCGGCGGGATCACGTAGTCGATGTCCTCACCCTTGGCCTGCGCGGTCTTGGCTTCGTTCTCGTAGGTCAGGAGCACGTCGCCCTTGCCGCCGACGAAGGTCTGCAGCGACTCGCGGCCTGACTTGTCCTGGACCGAGACGTTTTTCAGCAGCGACTTGACGTAGGCGAGCGCCTCGTCGGGCGAGGCGCCTGACTTGATCGCCTGGCCGTATGCCGCGACGAGATTCCAGCGCGCGCCGCCCGAGACGACCGGGTTGGCGGTGATCACATCGACACCGGGCTTTGTGAGGTCCGACCAGTCCTTGATGTTCTTCGGGTTGCCCTTGCGCACCGCGAACACGACGACGCTGTTGGTGACGATGCCGTTGGTGTCGTTGTCGTCCCAATCCTTCGCGACCTTGCCGGCTTCGACGAGGCGGGTGATGTCGGGCTCGAACGAGAACTCGACGACATCGGCCTTGAGGCCGTTGGCGACGGCGCGTGACTGGTCTCCGGAGGCGCCGTAGGACTGCGAGAAGGTAACGCCCTTGCCGTCGGGCGTGGCCTGGAAGGCCGGGATCAGCTTGGAATAGGCCTCCTGCGGGGTCGAATAGGCGACGAGTGCGAGCTTGTCGGACGACGAGCCGCCCGAGCCGCAGCCGGCGACGACCACAGCGGCGAGGACTGTGAGTGCGGCGAAGATCGCGAGCTTGAAGTTGCGGGGCATGGGTGGTGCTCCTTGAAGTGGTGTGCTTTTCGAGTTGTCGGGTTCGGCTCGATGTGGGCGAGATCCGGACCATTGCGACTCAATTGATCGGGTTGATCAACTCAATCATCTAAGTGCAGAATTCGAACATACCACAAAAACCTGATCCGATTTATCGGGTTTAGGTGAAGAATTGCCGTCAGAGCGTGCGGCGGCGCAGGGTGGCCGCGCCGCCGGCCAGCGCCGCCAGCGAGAAGGCGGCGACGACGGCGAGGTCGACCCACGCGTCGGAGGTCATCTCGCCGTGTTCGGCGACCTGCGCCAGCGCGTCGTACGCGTAGGTGAGCGGCAGCACGTCGCTCACGATCTGCAGCCACTCGGCCATGTCGTCGCGCGCGACGAACAATCCGCAGAGCAGCAGCTGCGGCATCACGAAGGCGGGCATGAACTGCACCGCCTGGAACTCCGTCTGCGCGAATGCGCTGACGAACAGACCCAGCGCCATGCCACAGATCGCGTTGGCGACGGCCAGCACGATCACCACGCCGACCGGCGCCGCGGTGTCGAGGCCGATCAGCCCGTAGGCGACGCCGCAGACGACGACGCCCTGGATCGCCGCGACGATCGCGAAGGCGAGGCCGTAGCCGAGCAGTAGGTCGAGCTTGTGCAATGGCATCGACATCAGGCGCTCGAGCGTGCCGCTCGTGCGCTCGCGCAGCATCGTGATCGAGGTGATCAGGAACATGATGATGAAGGGGAAGAGGCCGAGCATCGGCACGGCGATCTGCTCGAAGGTCTTCGACTGGACCCCGAAGAGCTCGCCGAGCAGCCAGATCAGCACGCACGGCACGACGATGATCAGCGCCAGGGTGCGCGGGTCGCGGCGCAGCTGCTGCCCGACGCGCACGGTCGTGGCGAGGATGATCCGCGGGCTCACTCTGAGCCCTCCTGGCGGATCAGCCGCAGGAAGGCCGTCTCCATGTCGGTCGTGTCCATGCGCGAGAGCAGCTCGCTCGGCGGCAGCTTGTCGAGCAGCTTGCCGTCGCGCATCAGCAGGATCTCGTCACAGCGC
This sequence comes from Solirubrobacterales bacterium, assembly GCA_047605325.1. Lineage (GTDB taxonomy): Bacteria > Actinomycetota > Thermoleophilia > Solirubrobacterales > JACPNS01 > JACPNS01. Next base: position 30,407 of record JASGFX010000001.1, read on the forward strand.
GAGGCCTCGTCCATCACGTGGCTCGAGACCAGCAGCGTCGCGCCCTGCGCGGCCAGCTCATGGAAGAGCTTCCAGAGCGACTCGCGCAGCACCGGGTCGAGGCCGACGGTCGGCTCGTCGAGCACCAGCAGCTCGGGCTCGGCCAGCAGGGCGGCCGCCAGCGAGACGCGCGAGCGCTGACCGCCGGAAAGATTGCCGACCTTACGCGAGGTGAAGCTCGCGAGGTCAGTCGCCTCGACCACGGCGTCGATGCGGTCGGTGCCCACGCCGACGACCTTGGCGAAGAAGCGCAGGTTCTCGAGCGGGGTGAGGTCTGTGTAGACCGACGGCGCCTGGGTGACGTAGCCCACGCGCGGGCGCAGCGACGCAGAGCCGGCCGGCTCGCCGAGCACTGTCACCTCGCCGCCCGCGACCTTTTGCGCGCCGACGATCGAGCGCATCAGCGTGGATTTCCCACAGCCCGATGGCCCCATCAGGCCGGTCACGCTGCCCGCGGCGACCTCGACGCTGAAGTCCGGCAGTACGGTCTCGCCGCCGCGGACGACGCTGAGCCGGGAGATTTCGATTGCGGTGCTCAACGCGGTCGCATTCCTGCGCCGAGTTGGGCGATTGCGAGCGGCACCGCCGCTGAAACGAGCTCGGGCTCGATCATCCCGCTGCCGGCGAGTGACGCGAGGCCGTGAATGGTCGCGAAGGCGATCGAGCCGATCAGCTCGGGATCTCCGGACACAATCTCGCCGGCGGCCTGAGCGTCGGCGATCAGGGCGATGGGCCGCTCGAAGGCGCGCTCTCCGGCTTCGACCAGCGGCTGTTTGCCATCCTGGTGCTTCGAGCGGTACATCAGCTCGAGGATCGCCCCGTGGGCCAGTGCGAACTCGATGTAGCTCTGCGCGATCGCGGTGAGTTTCTGCTCGAAGCCGCCGGGTGTCCGCGCGGCCTCCTCGATCACGACGGTCAGGCTTTCGAACCCGTGCAGGGCGAGCGCGTCGAGCAGCGCTTCACGGTCGGGGAAGTGCCGTGCCGGCGCGGCGTGGCTGACGCCGACCTCACGGGCGAGCGCGCGCAGTGAGAGCGCGTCGAGCCCCTGCGCATCGACGGTCCGCACCGCAGCATCCAGCAATTCGGCGCGCAGATTGCCGTGGTGGTAGGGCGTATGAGCAGTGCTCTGCGGCATCGCCGCATTTTACCCACGCTATGTTGTCGTTGCAAAGATTGTTGGCATTGTCTACACTTGGCACATGAGCAATCACAGATTCAGCGCATCCGACGTCCCCGACTTCTCCGGCCGCACGGTCGTGGTGACAGGCGCAAACAGCGGCATTGGCGAGATCGCGGCGGGCGTTCTCGCGGCGAAGGGCGCCCACGTGATCCTCGCGGTGCGCGATACGGCCAAGGGCGAGGCCGCCGCGAAGAAGATGGATGGCGAGACCGAGGTCCGCCGCATCGACCTGTCCGACCTGACCAGCGTTCGCGCGTTCGCAGAAGGGCTCGCCGGTCGGATCGACGTGCTGATCAACAACGCGGGGATCATGGCCGTGCCCAAGCGCGCGACCGCCCAGGGATATGAGTGGCAGTTCGGCACGAACCACCTCGGCCACTTTGCGCTCACCAACCTCTTGTTGCCCCGGCTGACCGACCGCGTCGTGACGCTCTCATCGACCGCGCATGAGATCGGCAGGATCGACCTCGACGACCCGAACTTCGAGCACCGCCGCTACACGCGTTGGGGTGCCTACGGCCAGTCGAAGCTCGCAAATCTGATGTTCGCGTACGAGCTGCAACGCAAGCTCGATGAGGCCGGCTCGACGCTGAAGTCGTACGCGTGCCACCCCGGATACGCGAGTACGAATCTGCAGTCGCACACGGGCAGCCGTCTACAGAATGCGGTCATGTGGTTCGGCAACCGGACGGTCGCGCACTCTGCGCAGATGGGCGCGCTCCCGACGCTGCTCGCCGCAAGCGGCGACGAGGCGCCAGGGAGCCTCATCGGGCCGGACGGCTTTCGTCAGTTCCGGGGTCATCCGGGAGTGGTCGAGAGCACGCGGGCGTCTCGCGACGAAGCAGTTGCCGCCGGGCTCTGGCAGCTCTCCGAGCAGCTGACGGGTGTGCGTTTTCCGCTCGAACAGCTGTCGGCGGTCGCGAGTGCCTGAGGTCTCGGCGCGGCGCCGTTGTCAGGCGTACTGGTAGCGGCGGATCAGCGCGATCGCGAGCGCCGTGTATGCGGCGCCGACGACCACCAGGTGCAGCAATGGAAGCAGTGGATCGCCGCCGGCGGTAAGGCCGGCCGTGATCAGATCGAACGCGGGCTTGAACGGGAAGAGCGCGCTGACCACGGCGATCACTCCGCCCAGCACCGAACCGACGGCGTCGGTCGGGACGAGCGCCGCCGCAGCGAGCGGCAGGCCGACCATGAACGCCACCAGCGAGGCGGCGCGCACGTCGCGCAGGCCCGCTCCGATCGCCACACCAGCGGACGCCAGTCCGAGACCGCCGAGCAGTACCGCCGGGATCCAGATGTAGGCGCGCTCCCAGCGGATCTCGAGGAACACCGAGAAGCCGGCCAGCATCACGAGACCGACGACTGCGGCGCAGATGCCGGCCAGCGTGATCTTCTCGAGCGCCACGGTGCTGCGCGCGAGCAGCCCGCGCAGCAGGCGCGAGAGGATTTGATCCTCCTGCTCGAGCGCGACCATCCCGGCTCCGAGCAGCAGCGCGACGAACATCATCGAGACGGTCGCGGCGACCGCCACCGCGAGCGAAGGGATCGAGGAGAGCACGCCGATCGGCTCGCGCTCGATGCGGATCGGCTCGCCGATGCGTTTGAGCAGCCCGTCGGCGAACCCGATCCCGACGCGTGAGAGTTCGGTGGTGGTGGCCAGACGCTTGACGTCCTCGCGGTCCTCGGGAGGGGCGTAGCGGGAGAGGCGGTCGAGCAGTTTTTTGCCGTCGGCGAGACCGAGCACTTCAGCGTTCCCGCCGAGCGTGTCGTACTTGCCGCCCTTGACAAGCGCATGGAGGATCTCAAGCGTCTGGTCGCGGAAGGTCTTGGTCAGCTCGCGGTTCACGCCCGCGAGCACGCCGTTGATCGTCGTCTCGACGTACGCGCGGCGGACGGCATTGCTCGAGTCGTAGTAGACCTTGATCGCGCCCTGCGCGGTGCCCGAGGCCAGCTGCTTGACGATGTCCGGCGGGATCACCACGGCAGCCACGGCGTCGCCGCTCTTGACCGCCGCGAGGGCCTCGGCTGTGGTCCTCACATGTTTTGCCTCTACGTTCTCGTCGAGCGAGCCGGTCAGCTTGTCGAGGTTGAATTCGCTGCCACCGAGTTGCACCACCCGGTCGGCCTGTGGCACGAGGTCGGCGATCACGATCGTCGGTTTTGTCTGCGGCCGGCCGATCGCGAGACCCATGAGCACCGCCACGATCACGGGATAGAGCACGAGCAGCGCGACCAGCGACGGCGAGCGGCCGAGCAGGCGGAAGTCTTTCTTCAGCAGTGCGCGGAACTTCACGGCCGGGCTCCGGCTCCGGCGGCGCGGCTGCGCTCCAGGAACTCCACGAACGCGTTCTCGAAATCGGTGTCGTCGCCGATCGCCGACGGCGCGCCGTCGTAGACGAGCTTTCCGGAGTCGACCACGAGCACGCGGTCGGCGTGGTTCTGCACCTCGCTCGCCGAGTGGCTCGAATAGACGATCGTGATGCCGTCGGCCGTCAGCGAGCCGAGCAACTCCCAGAGCCGGGCGCGCTGCAGCGGGTCGAGCGCGGCCGTCGGCTCGTCGAGCAGCAGGGCGGGCGGGTCGGCGATCAGGCCGATGCCGATGCTGACGCGCTGACGCATGCCGCCGGAGAGTTCCTCGGCACGGGCATCCGCGCGATCTGCCAGCCCGATGCGCTCGAGTGTGCGCTCGACGGCGCCGACGCGGTCATCGAGTTCTTCGAAGGTCGCAAATAGGTCGAGGTTCTCGCGCACTGAGAGCTTGCCGTAGACGGCCGCGCGCTGGGGCACCCAGCCGATCCGCTCGGTCGGAAGCGTCAGCTCGCCTGCATCGGGCAGTTGGACGCCCGCGATCATCGAGAGCAGCGTCGTCTTGCCTGCTCCGTTGGGGCCGACGATCGCGACCGACTCGCCGGCCACCACCGTGAACGAGACGTCGTCGACCGCGATGCGATCGTTGAAACGCCGGGTCAGGCCCGAGCCCGCCAGCAGCGGCGCGGGGCTATTCGTAGCTGATGGCATCGATGATGTTCATCCGCGTAGCCTTGATCGCCGGAACGATCGCCGCGACGATTCCGAGCACCACGCTGGCGAAGGCGACCAGCACGATCAGGCCGGTCGGCGGGGTGAAGCGCACGCCCTCGAGGCCGACGGCGACGCCGCGCACGAACGCGTAGCCGATTGCCATCCCCACGCCGAGTCCGAGCAACGCGCCGGCCAGTGTCAGCAGCACCGACTCGTCACCGACGATACGGCGCACCTGCCAGCGCCCGGCGCCGACGGCGCGCAGCACCCCGGTCTCGCGCGTGCGCTCGAGCACGCTGATCAGCAGGGTGTTGATCACTCCGAGCAGGCTCACGGCGATCGCGACGAGCATGATCACGTAGAAGATCGAGAAGATCTGGTTGGTCTGCGCCTTGACCTGATTCTTGACGGCGGCGTTCGAAAGCGTGTCGAGGTTCGGGTAGTCGTCGGCGAGCAGCTTGCGGACGCGCTTGCCGACGGCCTGGCGCGCTTCGGGGCTGTTGCCCTTGGCGACGATGTTCACCTGCGAATAGCCCTTCACCCCGTAGAGGTCGCGGAACTGTTTGTTTGACATGCCGATCGCCTGGTCCTCGAACGAGGAGGTGGCGAGCAGGCCCGCGACCTTGAGCTTCTTCGTGCCGTCGCTGCCGGTCAGCTTGATCGTGTCTCCGGCCTCGATCTTGCGGCCGCGCTTGAGCTGTCCGCCGATCGTCACCTGGCCGCGCTGGACCCGGCGCAGCACGGTCGACGCCGGCACGCCGACATAGGTCTGCTTGACGATCCGGCTGCGTTCATGCGGGTCGAATCCGAAGGCTTGGAAGTCGGCGCCGCGGAAGCCCTTCGGGACGTAGAGCAGGCGCACGCCGGTCGCGACCGCGACTCCGTCGAGCTTGCCGATCCGATCGACCGTGTGCTGGGAGATCAGCGTGCGCGATCCGATCCCGCCCTGGCGGAAGTCGCGCGGTTGCACGGTGAAGTCGTTGAGCAGATGCTTGTTCAACTGATCGGTGATGCTGCCGATCAGACTCGAGCCCAGGCAGCCGATCGCCGCGACCAGCGCGACGCCGATCATCAGGCCCGAAGCCGTCGCGGCCGAGCGCATCGGGTTGGCGCGCGACTGATCGGCCGCGAGGCGACCCTCGATCGGCGTGATCTGGCGGATGCCCCAGGAGAGGGCGCCGACGAGCGGTGGGAGCACGACCGGCGCCAGCGCGATCACGCCGACGAGCAGCAGGGCGATACCGCCGATCCCGACAATCGCTGTTCCGAGCGGAATCGCGCTCGAGGAGGCGAGCTTGAAGACACCCCACAGCCCGGCTGGCATGCAGACCGCGGCGACGATCACACGGCGGCGCATGTCGATCTGTGCGCTGCGGTGCTCGGAGACGACCGAGCGGATCGCCGGCACGCGACCGGCTTTGATCGCCGGACGGAGTGCTCCGAGCACGGTCGCGATCATTCCGATCAGCGGCGCGAGGATGAACGCGATCGGCGGGTGGACGACTTCGCCGATCGGAACGTTGACCGACTGCACGAGCGAGACCATCAGGCCGGTCAGCACGAGACCGACGATCAATCCGAGGGCGCAGCCGATCAGACCGAGCAGCACGGCCTCGGCGAGGATCATGCCGACGATCTGGCGCTGCGAGGCCCCGATCGTGCGCATCATGCCGATCTCGCGCATGCGCTGGGCGACCGTCATGTTGAACGAGTTGAGGATCAGGTAGCCGCCGACGAACAGCGCCATCGCAGCGAAGAAATAGAGGATCACGTTGAAGGCGCGCAGCTGCGAGGCGGCGTCTTCCCCCTTGGCCGACGGGGTCTTGACCGACACCTTGCGGCCGAGCTTGCGCTCGAGGCGCTTCTGCACGGCCGCGACCTCGGCGTCACGATCGAGTCGCAGCGCGATCTGTGAGAAGCCCTCGTCGACGTCGAAGGCCTTCCTTGCCCTGGCGATCGGCATCGTCGCAAAGCCCTGGCCGCCGAACTGCACGCCCGACCCGAAACTGAGGATGCCGGAGACCCGGTAGAGCTGTTTGCCGTCGGGTCCGGCGAGGCGGATCGAGTCGCCGGCCTTGAGGTCGTGGCGCTTGGCGAAGGCCTCGTCGATCGCGATGTCGCGGCCGCCGCGGATCGGGCGGCCTGAAGCGACCTTCGCGCCGGTCAGGTCGGGGAGGGTGGGGTCGACGCCCGAGGTGTTGACCTGGTCGGTCTGGCGGCTCTTGGTCTTGCCGTCCTTGACCAGCGAGAGCACCGCGGTGATGCTCGGCGCGGCAGTCTTGACGGCCGGGTCCTTCTGCACCACGGCGAGCTTCGAGCGCTTGACCGTGCCGTCGATCGTCGGCGGGGTGACCAGCAGGTCGGTCTTGCCGTAGACCGAGGCGTAGAGGTTGTCGAACGTGCTGACCAGCGTGACCGACAGCGAGATGACCGCGAAGATCAACCCGACGCCGAGCACGATGCCGAGCGCGTTGAGCAGGCTGCGCAGCTTGTGCGCGCGCACCGTGCGCCACGCGAGCGTGGCGGTCAGTCTCGCCGAGGCGTTCAGTGCCCCAGCTCCTCGCCGAGCCTGCGGAAGTAGTCGAGGATCTGGTTCGGATCGCCGCCCGGAACCTCGGCGTCGAAGCGCCCGTCGCGGAGGAAGACGACGCGCGTCGCGCGGCTTGCTGCCACCGGGTCGTGGGTGACCATCAGGATCGTGCGGTTCTGCTCGCGTTGGAGCTGCGTCAGCAGATCGAGCACGGCCGCGCTGTTGCGCGAGTCGAGATTGCCGGTCGGCTCGTCGGCGAGGATCAGTTCGGGTTCGCGCATCAGCGAGCGCGCGACCGAGACGCGCTGCTGCTCGCCGCCCGAGAGCTGCGAAGGCAGATGCTCTGCGCGCTTGTCGAGGTTGACCAGCGACAGCAGATCGCGCGCACGGCCGCGCAGGTCTTCTGCCTTCTCACCCGCGATCAGCGATGGCAGCATCACGTTCTCCTCGGCCGTCAGCGTGCCGAAAAGGTTGAAGAACTGGAAGACGAAGCCGATGTGGTCGCGGCGGAAGAGCGTCTGCTCGGCCTCCGACAGCGAGGCGTAGTCGGTGTTGCCGATGCGCAGCACCCCGCCGCTTGGAGTCTCGAGCGCGCCGAGGATGTGCATCAGCGTGCTTTTGCCCGAGCCGGACGGGCCCATCACGGCGACGAACTCGCCCTCCTGGATCTCGAGGTCGATCCACTGCAGTGCGGTCACGCTGACGTCGCCGTTCACATACGTCTTCTTCAGGCCGCGCACCTCGACTGCCAGCGGGGCGTTGCTTGGCGGGGTGTGCGGGATCCACGTGCCCGGGCCCTGGATCACGTTGTCGGCCTGGCGCTCATCGGTCAGGTCGATCGTCGTATGGGCGTCGGGCATGCCGATCGAGGTCGGCAGCGCGTGGAGCTCACGGGCGATCTCGAAGACGTCGGCGGCCGGCCCCTCGACGGAGGCGCCGTCGAGGCTCAACTCGAAGTCGCAGCGGTGATGGGCGAGCAGCACTCGGTGCATCGCGCCGAGCAACTGGTCGGAGCTGGCTTCATCGCCGTGCGCGTCGATCGAGATCGCGGCGCGGACACGGCCGCCCGCCGGCGCGCGGCCGGACTGGGCCTGGTTGATCGTCGGCTCACCAGACATTGCCGGTCACCTCCCAGCGCTCGAGCTCTTCGGTGACGCGGTCCGCCAGCGAGCCTCCGGGACCCAGGCGCGCGGGATCGGCCATGAACGAGAGCGTCAACTTGCCGTCCCAGAATCCGAATGCGCCCGTGATGTCCGTGCGCATTGGCGCGGCCAACAGATACATCTCGTTGGTCTTGTGGTGCAGCACTCCGGCGACGTCCTGGTGGTGCATCGGGCCGATGTTCGAGGCGACGCCGTCGTAGCCGGTCTGCACGCGCGCCGCGATGCGGTGGGTGATCGAGTTGGGCAGCAGGTTCATCGCGTCGACCATCCCCGACGGGCGCGTGGCGTTGGCGGTCACCTCGGCCTCGGCGACGGCGCGACTGATGCCGCTCGCGATCGCCTGCTTGACCTCTTCCAGGTCGCCGTAGTAGGGCTCACCCGGGAGCTTCACCGTCGAGGCGATCACGGTGTTGTTCGGGCGCTGCTCGGGCGGAACGCCCATCGCGTCGAGCGCCTGGCCGATGTCGACCGGCAGCAGGATGCGCGTATGTGCGCTGGGGGCTTCGCCGCGGGCGCGGCGGGCCTTCCAGAGCAGGTTCGAGAGCATCGCGATGAACAGCGTGTTGCTCGATCCTCCGTGTGCGCGAGCGGCTTTGCGCCAGTGCTCGTGGTCGATCCGCACCATCGCAGCGGTGCGGCGGCTCGAGAGCGTTCCGACGCTGCGCTGGCGCGGGCGCAGCGCGGCGACGGCCGGACCGAGCAGCGCGATCTCTTCGCGGCGCTCGGAGCGCAACGGCGAGAGCACCGCGTCGCGGCCGAGACGCGCCGAGCCGGCCAGGCCGATGCGTACGCGCGAGGCGAGGTCGCCGAGCTCGTCGCGGGTGGTCGTCCAGAGCGGGCGGTCAGGCACTTCGACCGGTGGTTCGGCGTAGTTGTCGTCGTTGTCGAACTCGGCCATCTGGCCGGCGAGCTGCTCGCTGGCGTGGTCGCCGAGGATCAGTTCGAAGAGATTGCGCGCGTCGCCGAATGCGTGGTTGACCCAGGTGACGACCATCGTTCCGCCGCCCTCGCGCGGAGCCGAGACCATCCGCCAGCCGCTGTCGCGGGCCGGATCGGGGCGCGAGCTGATCACTTCGTCGACGAGACGCGAGAGCTGCTCGGGAGTGTGGGGCTCTGTTTCCATGCGCACCGACGGCGGGACCGGCGAAGGGACCCAGCGAGCCCGTGCTCCGGGCAGTTTCGGGCGTGCGACGCGGCGACCCAGGCCGAGCGGGTTCTGCGCCAACAGGCGGGTGTGCAGGGCGAGTTCGTCGGCGGTGATCTCCGTGTCGAAGATCCGCAACAGTCCGAGGCACGGAGGGTGGATCCGCGAACGACTGGCCGAGACGTACATCTCTGAGTGATCGTCGAGCGGCTTGATCATCGTGCTTGGGTTCATCGGCGCTTTCTCGTCTTTCTCGGTCGGTTCAGTCGAGGCCCCACGCCGCGAGCTCTTCTTCGAGCCAGCCGCGCAGGTTCGTGTCAACGCCCATCCGGGCCGGGTCGGTCGTGAAGGTCAAGGTCACTGTCTCGGGGCCGCGCAGAATCGCGGACATCAGTTCGTTGCCGATCGGGAAACCGATCATCTCGGCGTGGACCGCGCGGCGGTCGCCGAGCTCCCAGAGCCGGTGCGGAAGCTCGCCGACATTCGAGACGCAGCCGTCGAATCCGACCGCCGCGCGCTCGGCGAAGCGGTAGGTCAGAGCCTCGGGCAGCAGCCGCGCGAAGTCGTTGGCGCCGCGCACACCGGCCGAGTCTTCGCCGGCCTTGATGTAGCCGCGTTTGGTTCGCGCGCGTAGTTGAGTGAGGTCGCCGTGGACGGGCTCGCCGCCCTCCATCACCACCACCGCTGTGATCAGCAGATCCTCGGCGCCGGGATCCTTGCCCACGCGCTCAAGCTTGGCGCGCTTCTCCTCGTCGGGCAGATCCATCGGCAGCAGCAGCTGGATGCGTCGGTCGATCGGGCCTCCGCGCGCGATGCGCGCGCGGCGCAGCAGGTTCGCCGAGATCGCGGTGACCAAGGTGTTGGCGCTTCCGCCGTGCTCGGCCGCGATCGCTTCAAACCGCTCGGGCGTCGTGACGTAACGCGCGTGCACGCGGTTGGCCGAGAGTGCGTGGCGCGTCGGATCGAGGCCACGCGGCGGGCGCAGGTCGATCGGATCTTCGGATCTGTCGCGGCTCAGCAGCGACCGGATCGCGCCGGGGATCGCGCTGAGCAGGACGCCTATGCCCACGAAACCGAGGCGAACGCGCTCGAAGATTCCGCGTACTTCGGCCTTCAGCGTGTAGTCGTGGCGCGCGGTGAAGGTGTAGCCCGTAGATCCCGTCAGCGGATCGTGCGGCCGCGTCTCGAACAGGGCGTCGTTGAGTCCGCGCGCGGTGCCGAACAGGTGATGCATCAGGATCAGGACGACCGTGCCTTCGCCGTCGGTGTGACATGCGAGGTAGGCCCAGCCGTTGCCGGTCTCGGGGTCGAGACGGCGGCCGAGCTTTGCGTCGACCCAAGCCTCCCAGTCGGAGACAGCCTGCTCATCGAGTTCGACCGTGGGGATGTTCGCGCATTGGCGCCAGCGCATGCGGCCGGCTGGCAAGCGCGAGGCGATCAACCTGCGGCCGAAGCCGTAGGGATTCGTGCCGAGGCGCCGCGCCTCTGCTTGCAGCTCGGCGACCGTGAGCTGCTCGTCGAAGCGCTGCAACCACGCCATGTGCGGGTAGTTCGTGCCGACGCGACCGGCGCGCAGGGCCATGTTGCCCCACTCGACGATCGGCAGCTCGACGCCGCGCTCGACGGGCGGGAGCAGATCCGCAGCGATTCCGCTGGTCGGCTTTGAGGCGACCCGGTTCAACGCACCGCCGCTTTCAGACCCCAAGCCGTCAGCTCGTTGTGCAGGCGCTCGCGCAGAGGGGCTCCTTCGCCGAGCCGACTCGGATCTGCGACGACGCCGATCGCCAGCTCGCCGGCGACGCTGGTCATCGTCAGCACGAGATCGCTGCCGAGCGGGAAGGCGAACATGTAGCTCTCGTAAGCGGTGTGGTCGCCGATCACGGCCGCGTTGGGATGCTGGATCCCGAGGTTCGACGCGGCACCGTCAAAGCGCGAATGCACGTGGATCACAGCGCGCGTGGTCAGAGCGTCGGGCAGCAGGCGCATCGCGTCGACCATGCCCGGCGCCACCGGGACGCGGCCGGTCGCCTCGACCTCGGCGCGGGCCTCTTCGATCGCGCGGTCGCACTCCTCGCGCACGAGCAGCAGGTCGTGGTGCTGGGCGCTGCCGCCGGGGAGTGTCACCCCGGCGCTGGTCAGGTCGACTGGTCCGAGCCCCGAGGCCGGGTCGTGCGAGTCCTCGCGGTCGGCGAGGTCCACGGGGATGAGGATGCGCAGCGGGCGGTGGGTCGGGCCCCCGCGGGCGCGGCGCGCTTCGCGCAGGAGGTTTGCGGTGACGGCGACCTGCAGCGAGAGGAGATTGCCGCCACGTTCACGCGCCGCCGCGCGCCAGTCCTCGAGGTCCACGCGTGCGAGCGCGACGATCCGGCGTTCGGACGGCTTGCCGCGGCTGCGGTCCTTGTCGAGCAGCGCGTCGAGCGGACGGCGGGCGGTGGCGGCATCGCTTCCGGGATCGCGATCCCCCGGGGAGGTGAACGCCTGCGCTCCCATGCGAGCGATGCCGCCGAGCCCTGCCTTCACGCGAGAGCCGAGGTCGAGCGCCTGCGCGCGAAGGTTGTGATTCATCTCGGCGGGTAGTACGCCGGCGTAGCGGGTCAGACCGTCGGCATCGACCTCCATCGCGTCGTCGCCCCAGACAGAGAGCACGATGTCGCGGCCGCTCCCGTAGAGATGATTGATGCCGAGCGTGACCAGCGTGTCCTCGCCGAGCGGCGCGGCGGCCAACCGCCAGCCGCGACCCTTGAGCGGATCGAGCCTGATGCTCATCTCGTCGTCGAGGTAGTTCGACACGGCCGCGGGATCCGAGACGGCCGGGTTGATCTTCACCTCGGGCGGGGTGGGGTTCGCGCGCCACAGCGGGCGGGCGCCGGGTACGCGCGGCATCTCGAGTTTGCGGCCGAGTCCGAGTGGGTTCGAGGCGATACGTTTGGCCTCGCGCTGGAGCTCGTCGGTGGTGAGTGCGCCCTTGAAGACGCGCACCGTCGCGACGTTGGGCATGACTGCGGTGTGCCGTGTTGCGTAGAGCATCAGCGAACCCAGGTCGACCAGCGGGACGTTGCCCTTGGCTGCGATCTCTGCCGTGATGCCGGCGGATTCGGTTTGTGTTGCGTTGCTCAAGATTCCCTCGCGCGTTCAGTGCGGGGAGGTGGCATCGCCGCAGCCGGTCGATTTCGACCGCCCGTCGGTTCCGACCCCCCCAGATCAGATCCAAATCTTCGGTTGTTTGACCAGGCGCTCCGCGGTTCCGAGTCGGAGCTCCACTACTGCATCAGCGGTAGCACCCGCTGAGTGATCACTGTCACTTCCAGATGATCGTGCGCGCATGGTAAACACGAAAAACCGCTTTGGCAAGCGGTTTTACCGGCGTGGTGTTCAAAAGGCGACTCTGGTGACTGGCCGGTTAGCCAGTTTTACCACGCTTGTTTGATCTCGCGTCAAAAAGCGGAAACCCGCTCGGGTTCTGGGAGTACGGGCCGTCGTCCGACTCGGCCCGAATTGATGTACAAAAGCGTTCCCAATCGGTCGTTTGGGAAGCGAATTTTTTTTGCAAAGCCCCTGCGCGAGGCCCGAAAAACGCTGTTTATTCCTGTACTGCGCGGTACCTGTTTGCCAACCACCAGTCGACGACGAAGCCCCCGAACGGGACCATCGAGGCGAGCAGGATCAGCGTCGTCTGCAGCTTGGTCCAGCCCGCCGGCCCGATCAGCGCGATCGCGAACGACAGGTAGGCGATGAAGAGCAGCCCGTGGACGGCGCCCATGACGTGGACGCCCCACGGCGTCACGTCGGCGGCTTTGAGCGGGATCGCGACGAACGCCAGCAACAGGTAGCTGATCGCCTCGGCGACGGCGAGGTACCTGAAGCCGCGCAGACTCACGTTGCCGGCACGTACCGCTTGGCCAGCCACCAGTCGACGACGAATCCGCCGAATGGCACGACCGCGCCGACGATGATCCAGAAGGTCTGCTTCATGTCCCAGCCCGCGGGCTCGCGCAGCAGCCAGGCGAAGACCACGTAGGCGAGGAAGAGCATCCCGTGGATCGGTCCGAGCACCGAGATCATCGACTCGTTGCGGCTGATCACGCTGAAGAACAGCAGCACGAGGAAGCTGATCGCCTCGAGCACGGCGACGTAGCGGAAGTTGCGGACTGTCATGGGGTCACTCCTTGGGGGGCTTTGGTGCGATGCGAATGGGGATCTTCGCTTCGGTGATCGTGGCACCGGCCGCGTCGCGAATCGTCGCCTTGATGTCGGCGTCGAACTTTTCGTCGCCGAACTCCGGGATCGGGTCGAGCACGGCCTCGGCCGTGAGACTCGTCTCGCCCCGCGCCAGGTACTTCGCCTCGATGCCCTTGGGGATCCAGCTGTGACTCGGAGGGACGGTCGCCTCGGCGACCATGCCCATCGCGAGCTCGGCGAGGTTGCACATCGCGATCGCGTGGAACGTGCCGATGTGGTTGTGCACACGCCAGCCCTTTCGTGCGCTCACGAGGCTGCGACCGGGTTCGACCGACACGACACGGGCGCCGATCGAGAGGAAGTACGGGGCCTTGAAGCCCACGCCGAGCGTGAAGAGTCGGTCGCCGAACGGCTTGGCAGACAGCCTGCGCCAGAGCTTGAGAGTTGGGGTCGCTGCGCTCATGCGATCAGTACGGAGAGGGAGGGATTCGAACCCTCGATGGAGCTATAAACCCCATACTCGCTTAGCAGGCGAGTGCGTTCAGCCTCTCCGCCACCTCTCCCGGAGAAGGTGTGGAGTTTATCCGCGCTCGGGGGCAGCACCGTGTGAGCCCTGCCTGAACAGCCACCAGAGCGCGAGCGCGGGCACGACCAGCGGCAGCCAGCCGTAGTCACGGCCGTAGTAACTCCAGACCGTGCCGACGTCGAATGCCGAGTCGCCGAGCGTGGTGATCGTGCCGATCGTCAGTACGCCGATCAGCTCGATCGTGCAGGCGACCTTTCCGACCTTCACGCCAAGTTCGTCGCCGCGCCAGATCGCCCAGCAGGCCACCAGGTAGATCACCGCGGCGGCGGCCGAGAAGATGTACGGCACCGGCGCCTCATCGAACTTGAAGATCAGTTCATAGGTCGAGCGTCCAACCGCGGCGAAGGCGAGAATCGAATACGCCGCGAGCAGCGCGACCTGCGCGTCCCCGCGGATCTCAGCCTGCGGGTGCGCCTGCGTCATTGGCTTCTTTTCCTGCGGGGGCACCTGCCGCACGATATCCCTCGCGCTTGAACCGCTTCTTTGCCCGCGCCTTGCGCTTGCGGCTGATCCACGTCCAGGTGCCGGTGAACGCCAGCAGGATCGGAACGAGGCCGAACAGCAGCCAGACGCTGCGCCACCAGCCATTGACCAGCAGGCCCGAGTGAACCGGGTAGGAGTTGTCCCACGCCTCGGTGGCGATCGACTCGCCGCCGTTCGGGTAGCCGTAGTTGACGAGCGCATGCTTCGCGTCGTAGCGATCGACGTTGACTCCGACATCGCCGGGGTAGTTGCCGTACTCGTAGGGATCCCAGCCGTCGGACAGCCAGAACGAGTACGAACTGGTCTTGTCGGAGGCGTCGGGAACGTTGAGCGAAGCGAGTCTCGCGCCCGGCGCCTCGGCGAGCGCGGCGTCGACGGCCTGCTGTGGGGTGACGGTCGACTCCTTGACGCCCTTCGGCGGTTTCGATTTGAACTCTGGCGCCTCGGGCGACGGTGATCCGGGGAGGACGGCGAACCAGGCGTCCTCGACCTGCTTCAGCTCGAAACCGGCGCCGGTGATCGCCCACATCAACAGGAACGGGATCGCGATCAGGCCGACGAGCTTGTGCAGGTCGTAGTTGATCGAATATGAGCTCTTGCGCCGCACCTTGAAGCCGCGCGAGAAACGCCGCACTCCCGGCCACCACAGGTACAGACCACCGAGCGAGAGCATCAGCAACAGCAGGCCTGTGAGGCCGAGGATCAGGCCGCCGACGGTGAGATCTTCGTTGCCGAGAACCGCTGCGCTCTTGTTCAGGAAGGGGATGTAGGCCGGGTAGTCCTCGCACGAGAGCGCGCACTCGTGGAGGTTGTCGAGAAAGCCGAAGAATCCGCCGTTGGGGTCCGAGACCGCGAGTACGTGGCCTGTGCCGGGGTCGACGTTGACCTCGCGGCTCTTCTCATCGACCGTGCCGGTGACGGTGATGATCCCGTCGTGCGACCAGTCGTCGACGGCGGCGAAATTCTTGACCTGCTTCTCGGCCTGGGCCGGCGCTTCGATCATCGCCTGGGTCGTGATCGGTCCGGTGTGTTTGTAGGCCGACGGCTCGATCGCCTTCTCGATGTCGGGCTTGAACAGCAGGATCGTGCCGCTGACGACGATCACCAGCAGAATCAGGCCGAGCGCGAGTGCGGCCCAGCGGTGCGTCACCTGAATCAGCTTGCGCAGGCGGCGGCGCAGCCAGTGGAACGACGCGTGAAGGGAGGACGAAACTGCCGAAACGCTCATCTTGCCGAGTTCTCCGAGGTTGGGGTTTTGGGGAGACGGCCGGGCAAGGTGCGGCAGCAAAGTTAGGTTACCCTAATTTTGGTTCGACCGGGGGGCGCGCACGTAGAATTCCCGCCATGACTGAGCGTGTGAAGAATTGGTCGAGACTGCAGCAGTTCACTCCGGCCGCGATCGTCAGCCCGACCGACCTCGAGGAGGTCATAGGCGCGGTGAATTCGGCCCGCTCGCGCAGCCAGAGGATCCGCGTGCGCGGCAACCTGCACAGCTTCAGCGAGATTGTCAAGACCGACGACACGCTGGTCTCGCTGGCCGAATATTCCGGGCTCGTCGACGCCGATCGCGAGTCGGGGCTCGCCCGCGTGCGCGCCGGCACTTCGATCCACGAGCTTTCGCGGCTGCTTGATGCGGTCGGCCTCGCCGTCCCGAATCTTGGAGACATCGATGTGCAATCGGTGGCCGGCGCGACGTCGACCGGCACCCACGGCACCGGACTCGAATGGGGCAACATCTCTGCGCAGATCGCCGGCGTCCAGCTCGTCACCGCGGCCGGCGAAGTGGTCGAGATCGACGAGAGCGACCTCCAGGCCCTGAAGGCCGCGCGTGTCTCGCTCGGCACACTCGGGGTGATCACCGAGGTCGCGCTGCAGTGCGTACCGGCGTTCAGGCTCGACCGTCTCGACATGCCCGCGCCGCTCGACGAGACGCTCGAGCAGTCGGACGCGCTCTCCCGTGAGTTCGATCACTTCGAGTTCTACGTGCTGCCGTACTCGAAGTTCGCGCTGCAGAAGCGGATCGACCGCTCGGACGCGCCGGCTCAGCCGCTCTCGGCGCCCAAGCAGTTCCTCAACGACGTCGTGATCGAGAACATCGCGTTCGGCGCGACGGTCAAGGTCGGCAAGGCATTTCCGCGGGCGATCCCGCCGATCGCCAACCTGCTGGCGAAGTTCTTCTCGCCCGAGCGGCGCCTCGACAAGTCGTTCGACGCATTCTCGACCGTTCGGATGGTGCGCTTCAACGAGATGGAGTACGCGATCCCGCGCGCGCACCTCTCCGAGGCCGTCTCGAGTGTGCTCGAGATGATCGAAACGAAGAAGTACCCCGTGAACTTCCCGATCGAGGTGCGAGTCGGTCGCGCCGACGAGGAGAGCTTCCTTTCGACGGCCGCACAGCGCGAGACGTGTTACATCTCGGTCCACATGGCCAAGGGCATGGACCACGAGCCCTACTTCCGCTCGGTCGAAGAGATCATGGATGGCTACGACGGTCGCCCGCACTGGGGCAAGATGAACTGGCAGACGGCCGAGAAGCTCGCGCCCCGCTACCCGGAGTGGGACTCATTCCAGGAGATCCGTCGCCGCCTCGACCCCGAGGGCGTCTTCACGAACGAATACGTCGAGCGGGTGCTCGGACCGGTCTAGAGGAAGGCGTGGCCTTCGCCGCGGTAGGTCGGCACTTCGTCGACGATCTCGCCGCCTTCGACCAGCAGCAGGGAGTTGAAGCGCTCGCAGAGCTCACCGGCCTTGGTGTGGCGGAAGTAGACGCGATCGCCGACCTTGAGGTGCTTCGCAGGTTTTCCGAGTAGCGGCGTCTGGACCTCGCCAGCGCCTTCATTGCCGTCGAATTTCAGTCCCTCGGGTAGGTAGGGGCTTGGCATGCGGTCCCTGGCCCCGACGCCGCTCGCGAGGTAGCCGCCGCCGAGAGCGGTCGCGATCTCGGGCGAGGGCTTGCGCACGATCGGGAGCGCGAAGATCGCGGCCGGCTCGTGGTGGAACGAGGTGTAGGTGTCGAACAGGGTGGGGGCGTAGAAGCCTGATCCCGCCGCAATGTCTGTGACGGCCTCCTCCTTGCTCGTCGTGTGCAGCGAGCCCGTGCCACCACCGTTGACGAACTCGAGCGGGGCGATCTTCCGCACCACCGCCACCACTTCGGCGCGCCGTTCGGCGAGCTCGGCGATCGACTGCTTCTGCAGCAGGCGGATCGCCTGATTCTTGGCCTGGTTCACGAGTCCCGGCGCATTGTCGCCAAGGCCGGCGATCTGGCCCTCGTAGAACATCATCCCGGCGAGTTTTGTGGATTTGCGGCGCTCGATGTCGTGGGCGAGCTCGGCGGCCTGCTTCGGCGTGTGGATCGGCGATCGCTTGGGTCCGAGCTTCACGCGATCGCCAGCCGTCCAGAATCCGCAATCGACGTCGATCGCGACGCGCACCGGCGCGCCCCCGCCGTGGACGCGATCGATCAGATCGAGATGCGCGGGGGAGTCGACGATGATCGTGGGAGCAGTGTTCGGATGTTCGCTGGTGTGCGCCGCCAGTGCCGCCAGCGCCTCCAGATCGACCCACGGATAGGCCAGCAGCAGGTCGGCGAATCCCTGCTCCGCGAGCCAGAGCGTCTCGGGCAGCGTGAACGTGAGTTGGCCGTGCCAGCGTCCGGGCGAAGCGAGGATGCGGCGCACGAGCGGCGCGCAGCGCAGCGATTTGCTGGCGATCCGGATCGGCACCCCGCCGGCCCGTTCGGTCATCTGGGCGGAGTTGGCGCGCAGCGCATCGAGATCCACGAACGCGAACGGCGCGCCGCGGTCGGCGAAGAGGCGCTCGTAGCGCTCAAGCCGCGCTGCCGGATCAAGGCTCACTCCCATTGCACGCCAGTCTAAGCCGACCACTGCCCGGGCGAGAGCGGAGCGCGTGTTTGTGCGGGGTTTCTTCCATCGGGCGACCCCGCGGGGACGGCCGATGGAAGAAGTGTCCCTTGTCCATGCGGTCCGGGCGATCCGCCACCCGGCCGCCCGCGCCCACCCGAGCACTAACTTGGATTGATGAACTTCTTCATGCGCAAGCCGCCCGAAATGCCGGCCGTCACGCAGGCGCTGCCGGGGCGCGAACAGGCGATCGACGCCGGTGATCGCCATTTCGTCAATGGCAACCCGATCCACGGGCCATGGCCGCCGGGCTTCGAGCTCGCGGTCTTCGGCAACGGATGCTTCTGGGGCACAGAAGAAGATTTCTGGCAGGTCGACGGCGTCTACTCGACGGCAGTCGGCTACGTCGGCGGATACACCCCCAACCCGACCTACGACGAAGTCTGCAGCGGCATGACCGGGCACACCGAGGGCACGCTTGTGGTGTTCGATCCGAATAAGGTCAGCTATGAGCAGCTGCTCAAGCTCTTCTGGGAGCATCACGATCCCACGCAGGGCATGCGCCAGGGCAACGACATCGGCACCCAGTACCGCAGCGGGATCTACCCGGTGACCACCGAGCAGCACGAGATCGCCGAGCGGTCACGTACTCGCTACCAGGAGGTCCTCTCCGCGCAGGGCTACGACGAGATCACAACTGAGGTCAAGGACATCGATCCAGAGCGCGACTTCTTCTATGCCGAGGAGTATCACCAGCAGTATCTGGCGAAGAATCCCAACGGCTATCGCTGCCACAGCGCGACGGGCATCGACTACCCGCTCGTGACCGCCTAGAAGAGGAAAGCGAACCAGCCCCGGCCGAGAGATCGACCCCCGTCAGTTCGTCTCGGCCGGGGCGGTTGCAGTTGGACGTGGCTCGCGAATCTTCTGGCGGAGCCGAATGCGTTTTCAGCACATCCGCTGGAAAGAAATCTGTGATCCGAGCGACTGTGTCCTTGCCTGAATGACGCGTTTGTCGCTCCGTCAGCTAATTCCTAGCCACGTAGTCGGCATTGTATTAGGTCTCCCTAACAATTTGGGGATTCCTACGAAATTTTTTTCAGCGCGTCGAGATAGCTCTCGGTTGCGACCGCGCCGGGAATCGCCCATTTCCGCTCCAGGACTGCGAACGGGACGCCGCTGACGCCGATTTGGCGCGCTTCCGCCTCGTCGGCTCGGACTTCGTCGGTGAACTCTTTTCCGGCCAGCACCTCGCGTACGCGCTGCTCCGGAATCCCGAATTCGCCGGCGTAAGCGACGAGCTCGTCGACGCCGAACACGTCCGCCCCGGCGCCGAAGTGCTCGAACTGAAGGCGGTCGAAGAGCTGCTCGCCGGCGTCGAATTCGCGCGCCAGCCAGACCACGCGGTGCAGATTGAAACTGTTTGCGACCGGGCGCGGAAAGACGAACGACGCGCCCTCCGCTTCGGCCAGAGCGGCGATCCGCCCGTCCATCTCGCCGGCCTGCTCCTGGCTGACCGCGTACTTCTCGGAGAGATACTCGATGTTCGGGCGCGGCACTTCGGTGGCGAAGGGATCGAGTTCAAACGAGCGGGTTCGCACCGAAACGGCCGCGGGATCGTCAAGCTGCGCGATCGCCTTCTTCAGGCGCAGGTTGCCGATGTAACACCACGGGCAGACTATGTCGCTCCAGACCTCGACCTGCATCCAGGCGAGCCTAGGCGCAGCTAGAGACCGAGCTCGCCGGTAACGGCATCCGGCCAGGCATCGAGATCGAGGCCGTGGTGCGCGATCAGTGCCAGCAGCACTCGCTCGAGTCCGAAGGCCGCACATGTGCTGGTGCCGACCTCGCCGTCCTCGCCGTGGATCTCGAAGCGGTGGCAGAGGTGGTCTTTGTGCAGGTTCGCCGAGGCGATCGCGATGCGGCGATCCTCGGTGATCGGAACGACCAGTTCGTATTTCAGCTGCTGCTCCATCTGGGAGGGCGCCATCACGCGCTTGAGCGGCCGGAAGAACGGGTCGGTGGCGAGCTCCTTCTCGGCGGTCATGCCGAGCTTGGCGAACATCTCGACGGCGACGTCGGCGCGGCGATCGCGCCAGGCGGTCGTTTCGTCGAGGTTGCCGAAATAGACGAACTCACGCATCCTGAAAGAACGGAATCGTCCGAGCTCAGTTGAGGCCTCAGCGCGGAAGCAGTTTCCCATCACGCTGTAGATCGTGCCCGAGGGGATGTTCTCACCGCGCTCGGCGACCAGCGGATAGAGGCTGTAACAGGTGGCGGGAACCAGCACGACGTCGGAGACCTCGCGCAGCTGGTCCTCGGGCGTGCCCTGCGAGACCTCGTGGAGATACTGGGCCGCGTCGGACTCATCGAGCGTCTTGATCGTGCCCAGCAGGTGCGGGAACGAGTCGGCGTACTCGGTAGTGTCGATCACGCTGCGCGCGATCACCGGCGGGAAGTTCAGCGTGTCGACGGCCGGGACCGACTCGGTCGAGGAGATCATCCGCTGGAAGCCTTCGAGCACCATCTCCCACTGACCGGTGAAGCCCGCGACACCGGGCGCGTTCCAGCGTGTCAGCCAGCCGTTGTCGATCAGTGACTGCTCGTCGATCGCGTGCAGCTGCCCGTCGGAACTCACAGGTCGCCTCCCACGAGCAGGAGCTGCCCGCTGGTCTGGCGCAGGCGCTCGTTGGAGACCATCATGCGGCCGGCCATCAGGTCGCGGATCTGTCGGGTGACAGATAGCGGACTCGCCTCGGAGTAGCCCGGCATGCCGATGATTTCGAGGCACTGCTCGGCGACGCTCGAGGACATCATCGAGGCGTTGATCTTCAGCGACATCGCGTCCGCGGTCAGCACCTTGACCTCGTCGGCTTTGGTCCAGTCGGTCGCGGCCTCGGCCTGGCTCGCGTAGACGCGGCCGAATTCGTAGATGATCGCGCGCAGCGCCTGCAGTTCGGAGAAGGCGTCGGTCAGACGCGGATCGCCGAACTCTTTGCCCTCGGCGAGGTTCTTCCTCGCCTTTTTGCGGCTCGCCTTGGTCGCGAGGTCGAACGTGCTCGATGCGACACCCTCCCAGCAGGAGGCCCAGAGCAGGTGCGACCACGGCACCATGCGGTGCGCGGCGATCGTCCCGAACGGGGCGTCGACGAGATTCTCCGCCGGGACGTCGACCTCCAGCTTGAACGGCGGGCTGCATGTGCCGCGCATTCCCATCATGTCCCACTCGCCGAGCTTCTCGAGTTTGACCTCGTCACGCTTTGCCCAGACCAGGACCTGGTCGGACTCCTGCGCGTCGCCGGATCGGCGCGCGGTGATCAGGAACGCGTCGCAATATTCGCCGTAGGAGAGCGTCGGCGACTGCTTCTCAAAGACCACACGTTCGCCGCCGGCCTCAGCGGCGGCTTGACTCGCTCGGATGTTGCCGCCGATGCCGGCCTCGGAGGTGACCGAGGCGATCAAGAGCTGCTTTTCCGCGATCTCGCGCAGGATCGCGGCGAAGTGCGGGTTGTCGGCGGCGCCGAAGCGCAGGCTCTCGAGCTGGGCTTCGTGCATCGCGAAGACCATCGCGCTCGAAGAGCAGCGCCGCCCGATCGTGCTGGCGATCTCGGCGAGCGCAGGGGGCTTCAGTCCGAGGCCGCCGATCTCTTCGGGGAGAGAGGCCGAGAGCAGTCGCAACTCGCGCATCACCTCGATCGCCTCGGCCGGGAAGCGAGAGTTCTTGTCGACGTCGCGCGCGGCCGGCGCGACCTTCTCGTCGCAGAGTGCGGCGAGCTTTGCGATCAGTTCGGTCTGTGCTGAGTCGGTCATCGTCAAACCCCCGATCCGACTGCGTTTGTCACGGCCGCAGAGAGCTTCTCGACGGTCGAGAAGAGCTCGCGGTTGATCACGTCTTCGGGGAGCTCGATGTCGAACTCATCCTCGATCGCCAGAAGAATGCGCACGCAGTCGAGCGATGAGAGCCCTGCGGCGAAGAGATCTGCGCTGTCGCTGTCGATCGTCCCGGCCTCAAGGCTCGAGTTTTCGACGATCAGATCGCGCATCTGTTGAGTGGATTCCAAAGTTTTGCCTCCTGACTCACTGACTTCTAGCAATCAATGGCTGGGCCTGCAATCGTGAGCGAATTAGAGCGGAGGGTGAGGGATTCGAACCCTCGAACGAGTTACCCCGTTACTGGTTTTCAAGACCAGCGCATTCAACCGCTCTGCCAACCCTCCGCCGGAGAGACTAGAAGCGCCTACGAGAAGAGGCCGTCGCCGACGAACCGTCCCGGCGCGTTCGGGATCCCGGGCGGCACCGCAAAGAGCGCGCTCGAGCGATGCACGATGTACTCGTTGAGCTCGTCGATCTTGCCGAGTCGGGTCTGGATCGGCACGAACTGCTTGTGCGCGTTGCGCTGGTACGCGATGAAGAACAGCCCGGCGTCGAGCTGGCCGAGGTCGGGATCGAAGCCGTCGGTGAAGCTGTAGCCGCGGCGCAGCATGCGAATTCCGCTGTTGTTCTCCGGCGCGGCGTTGCGGATGTGCGCGGTCGCCGGGATCAGCGGCTGACCCTGCTGATCCTTGGCGTCGTACTGGGGCTCGTCGTGTTCGGCCATACCGGTCAGTGGCGCGCCTGAGGCCTTCTTGCGCCCGAACGTGTTCTCTTGATCGACCAGGCTGTTGCGATCCCAGACCTCGATCAGCATGCGAATTCGGCGCGTGACGAGATATGAGCCGTCGGCCATCCACTGCGCGCCGTCGGAGGCCTGCGCCCAGACCTGCTCATTCAGGACTGCGTCGCCCTCCTCGGCCTTGATGTTGTTCGTGCCGTCCTTGAATCCCATCAGGTTGCGCGGCGTCTCCTGCGCGCTGCTGGTCGAACTGGTGCGGCCGAAGCCGAGCTGGCTCCAGCGCATCACGACCGTGCCACGACCGATCCGTGCGAGGTTGCGTACGGCGTGGAAGGCCGTCTGCGGGTCGTCCGAACAGGCCTGCACGCAGATGTCGCCGCCTGAAAGTTCTTCGATCAACTCGTCGCCGGGCAGCGCAGGCAGGGGCTTCAGCGCCTTGGGCATCTGCTTGGCAAGCCCGAAGCGCCTGTCGAACAACGTCGGTCCGAAGCCGACCGTGATCGTCAGGCGGCTCGCGCCGAGCCCGGTCGCCTCTCCGGTGTCGTCGGGCGGGGCGTCGAGGTTGTCGTTCTGCGGTCCGGCCGGCTTGCCCGCAGTCATTCGCGCCGCCGCGACCGACCACGCCTCGAGCATCGCGCGCAGCTCGCGCGCGCTGGTCGTGGTGACATCGAAGGCCGCGAAGTGCAGGCGGTCCTGCTGCGGCGTGACGATCCCGGCCTGGTGTTCGCCGTAGAACGGAACGCGACCCGTGCCGCTCGCGGCACTTGCCGGCTGATCGCCCCCGGCGGCGAGGTAGCCGCCGATGCCGCCGATCGCGAGACCGCCACCGGCGGCGGCGCCGGTGGCGAGGAACTTCCTGCGATTCAGTGGCATCGGGGCATCTCGGATTACTTGTTGGTGCTGACCACCTGCGAGGCGACCTTCGAGAGCGGCTCGGCCAGAGCGTCGATCTTCTGGGAGAGCGCCTTGGTGTCGGCGGGCGTGAGGTCTGTGTATAGAACAAACCCGTTGCCATTGGTGGTGCGGTACTTCAGCAGGGCTTTGTCGACGTCGTCGTAGCGGGCGTTGATCTGGCTGACGAGGTCGGGGTCGTTCTCGGCGACGGCCGGGGCGAGCAGCTTGAACGCCGTCTGCGAACCGTCGACGTTGGCGGCGAAGTCGTAGAGGTCGGTGTGGCTGTAGCGGTCCTCCTCACCGGTGATCTTCGACTTCGAGACCTCGTCGAGCAGCCCCGTCGAGCCGTTGGCGATCTCGGCCGGCTGGTAGGTCAGACCCTTGGCCTTGGTCTGCAGCTCCTTGACGTCGTCGGTCAGCTGGTCGGCGTAGCTGCTGAGGCCCTTGGTCGTGTTGTCCTGCCACAGCGTCTTCTCGATGCGGTGGAAGCCGGTCCACTTGTCGCCCTCGGCGACGTCGTTCTCACGAGCGTCGATCCGCGGGTCGAGGTCGCCGAAGCTCTCGGCGACGGGCTCGATCGCCTCGTACGGCTCGCGGGTGGTGGCGAAGAGCTTCTTTGCCTGGGCGGTGTCGCCGGCCTTGATCGCGGCGGTGAATGCGGCGGTGCGCTTGACCAGCTCATTCGTCTGGCTCTCGACGTACTTGCTGTAGCCGGCGCTGGCCTGCTTCACGTTTGTCGAGGCGCCGGCGATGCTGGTCGATCCGCCGTCGCCGGTCACGGTGATCTTGCCGTACTCGCTGCTGGTGCCATTGGGGCAGTACGAGGTGTACTCGCCGGCCGGGAGGTTGACCGAGAACTTGCCGGTCACGCCGGGGGTGAGGTTCTCGCGCTCGGCGAGGATGCGCGTGCCGTCGAGCACTTCGTACTCGGTGACCTTGCCAGAACCGGTCGTCTCGATCTCGAAGTTCTTCGCGCCGGCGGTCAGGTCGAGGTTGGCCGGCTCGCAGCCGGCGTCGGAGATCTTCACGGCGACGGCATCGCCGGAGGGGTCGGAGCTGCTGCCGCATCCGGAGATGACGAGGACGAGAGCGAGCGCCGCGAGCAACGGCGCGGAGGGACGCAGGTACTTCATGTAGGTGAACTCCAGGTCTGCGGTCTGCTTTTGGTCAGGCCGCGGTTGAGGGCTGAACGGTGGGGGTCGATCGCCCGTCGGCACGCTGGGTGCGCGACTGCCTGGGCCAGAGGACGTACACGAGCATCGGAATCGCGTAAAGGAGGTACGCGACGACTTCGATCTGAGTCGGCTTGGGCTGAAGCCCGAGCATTCCGGTGAGCAGCGCCGATGAGACGGTGCCCGGGTGGACGAGCCAGGTCAGGTCGAGCGCCTGGTTCTGTCCGAAGGTGATCCAGCCGGCCTCCCACGCGGTGTGCATCGTGGTTGCCAGCAGCCCGGCGGCGACGAGCACCAGCACGGCGGCCGTGAGGCGGAAGAAGCGAGACAGATTGAGACTGACGCCGCCGCGGTAGATGCCGTATCCGAGCAGCACGGCGACGCCGATCCCGAGCAGCGCGCCGACGCCGGCCGCGAGTGGATCGGATGCTCCGTCGAAGACGGCGACGAGAAAGACGGCCGTCTCGAAGCCCTCGCGGATGACGGCGAAGAAGGCCATGCCGATCAGGGCGATCGCCGAGCCCTCGGCCAGCGCGCTCGCCGCCTGGCCCTGGAGTTGCGCCTTGAGGTCTGCCGAGTGACGGCACATCCAGATGATCATGAATGTGATCATTCCGACGGCGACCGCTCCGACGACGGTCTCGAGCATCTCCTGCTGGCGCTGCGGCAGTTCGCCTCCGACGACATACAGGCCGATGCCGACCGCGAGGCAGATGCCGACCGCGACGGCGACGCCACCCCACATGAATTTCATCGCGTCCTGACGACCCTCGCGCTTGAGGAAGGCGGCGATGATGCCGACGATCAGGGCTGCTTCGAGGCCTTCACGAAGGCCGATGACGAAAGTGGGGAGCACGAATCTGAATACCTGCCGAGTGCGCCGATGGGGCGGCGCTCCCTGTTAGGTACGCCTAACTGTTCGAACGTAGCACAGAAGTCCTAGTTCGCAGATAGGGATTGCTGGACGCGGGGTCAGCTCCGGATCCCCTCGACGTCGTACGCGGCGAAGGCTTGATCGGCCGTGACGATCAAGGGGCAGAACGAACCATGGGCCACCCCGAGGGACGGCCCATGGCACAAAACACGGCTTTGGAAGCGCGGAGGCGCGATCAGGCGCCAGGAATAACAGCGCCGTTTTCGCCGCCGTCGCCCTCTTCTTCGAGCTCGGGGGCGTCGACGAGGTAGCGGAAGCGGACGGCGAGCGCGACGGCCTGTGTGCGCGTGTCGACCTCGAGCTTGCTGATCGCGTTGCGCACGTGCGTGTGGACCGTGGCGGGCGAGAGTGAGAGCTCGTTGGCGATGTCCTTGGCGCGCTTGCCTTCGGCGAGCAACTGGAGGATCTCGACCTCACGCGGGCTGAGCGCTTCGAGGTTGGAGACGCCCGGCGAGGGCGCGTCGAATCCGCCGTTGACGAAGGTGCCGCCGCCAGCGACGGTGTGGACCGCCTCGTGGAGCTCCTGCGCGGAAGAGGACTTCAGCACGTAGCCGGTCGCCCCGGAGCGCAATGCCAGCGCGAGCAGGTCGGGCTGGGGGTGAGCGGTGAAGATGATGACCTTGGTGCCGGGAGACTGCTCGATGATCTGCTTGGTCGCGGCGATGCCGTCGATCGCGGGCATCTCGACGTCCATGATCACGACGTCGGGCTTTTCGGACTTGGCCAGGTCGATCGCCTCGAGGCCGTTGGAAGCCTCACCGACGACTTCGATGTCGTCGTTCTCCAGAAGGCGGAGCTTGATGGCGTCACGCACGATGTGGTGGTCGTCGGCGATCAATACCTTGGTCATGATTCTTTTGCTTCTCCGATCGTGGATGGCGCTCCGAACTTCTGGAGCGTTTCAGGGATGGTCACAAGTCCATCGGCGTCCTGATGATTTTCAAGTATTGCAATTATCGTGCGACCGAGTGCTGTCGCCGTTCCGTTCAGCGTGTGCGCGGTTACGGGGGAGCCGCCGCCTGAAGGACGGACGCGGATACCGAGGCGCCTCGCCTGGTAGTCCGTCGTGTTTGAGCAGGAGGTGAGCTCGCGATATTGCTGCTGGCTGGGGAGCCATGCTTCGATATCAAACTTTTTAGCAGCCGATGCGCCGAGGTCGTCCACTGCGATGTTGACGACGCGGTAGGGGATGCCGAGATCCTGCATCACGGATTCTTCGATCGAGAGGATCCGTTCGTGCTCTTCGGCGGCTTTCCCCGGCTCACAGAAGACGAACATCTCGACTTTCTCGAACTGGTGCACGCGGAAGATGCCGCGCGTGTCCTTGCCGGCGGCTCCGGCTTCACGACGGAAGCATGGAGAGATGCCGGCATAGCGCAGCGGCAGATCCTCGGCGTCCAGGATCTCGCCGTCGTGCAGGCTGGCCAGTGCGACTTCGCTGGTGCCGGTGAGGTAGAGGTCGTCCTCTTCGAGGCGGTAGATCTGCTGCTCCGTGTCTGGCAGGAAACCCGTCCCGAACAGCGCGCGCTCGCGCACGAGCACCGGCGGGATGACCGGAGTGAAGCCCTTCCCCGAGAGTTTGTCGATCATGAACTGGACGATCGCGAGCTCGAGCTTGACGAGGTCGCCCTTGAGATACGCGAAACGCGAACCGGCTACGCGGGCGCCGGCCTCGAGGTCGATCATCGAGCCGGCGAGTTCCACGTGGTCGCGCCCTTCGCTCGCGCCCTCGCCCCAGCGGCTGATCTCGGTGTCCTCGTCGGCGGCCGAGGGGTCGGGCGGATTCGGCACGCTCGCGAGCACGCTCTCGAGCTTCTCCTCGACCTCAGCGAGCTCTTCTTTGAGCGCCTTGTTCTCGGCGGCGACCTGCTTCATCTCGGCGATCGCCGCGTCGGCGTCGCCGCCATCGCGCTTGGCCTGCGCGATCGCGTCGTTGGCGGCATTCTGCTTGGCCGAGAGTTCTTCCTGGCGCGGCAGGATCTCGCGTCGCCGGGCGTCAAGCCCAAGCGCTTCGGAGAGGCGGTCTTCGGAGCCGTCTTTGCGACGGGCCAGCGCGTCGAGCACCGGCTGGGGCTGGTTGCGGATCGCTTTTAGGTCGAGCATGGCCTGAAGCTATAACGTCCGCCGCGGGGCGAAGGGCGCCCGCAGGGCGGATCTAGTTCTCGGCGTCGCGACCGGAGTACTTGGCGAGGAAGACTGCGACTGCCTCGGCGTCACTGCCGGTGACGATGTTGCCGGGCATGATCGCGCCCGAGAAGCCGCCCTGGCGGATCGCGGTGATGACCGAGTCGTAGGTTTCCTTGCGCTGGTCGAAGTTCGGTCCGTTGGTGCGGTCCTTGGTGTTGACCTCACCCTTCGGCTTCGATCCGTGCGTGCCGGCGTAGGAGATCGTGTGGCAGCCACCGCAGTTCTCGGCGAAGATCTGCGCGCCTTGTCCGGCGACGGTGTTCTGCGGAACGCTGACGCCCTCACTGCCGCATCCAGATGCGAAAACAGCAACGGCGACGAGGGTCAGCACAAGCAAGGATCGTGTGCGGTTGATCATCTCGGGCGGGGATAATACGCGACTCGAAAGCGAATGGCTGGTTGAATACCTCGGCGCATGGCCGATCCTGCGGAAACTCGACGATTTCGAAGCGCCATCGGGCAGTTCGCGACGGGCGTCTGTGTGGTCACGGCCTTCTCCGAGAACGGCCCGACCGGCATGACCGCCAACGCGATCACATCGCTGTCGCTCGATCCCCTGCTGATGATCGTCTGCTTCGACCGCACGGCGCGCACACGGGTTGCGGCCGAGGCCAGCGGCCGCGTGGCGGTGAACGTCCTCTCGGCCGCGCAAGAAGAGCTGTCCAAGACGTTTGCCTCGAAGGCCAGCGAAGAGGAGAAGTTCGCGGGGGTCGCGTGGACCGAGCACGCCGGCGCGCCCGTGCTCGACGGTTCGATCGGCTGGTTCGCCGGAGCGCTGACCGATCTGCGACCCGGCGGCGACCACGAGATCGGGATCGTCGCGGTCGAGGAGTTCGACGCGCCGGGCGGCGAGCCGCTGCTCTACCACCAGGGCGCCTACGCGAGACTGCTCGGCGAGCACGCCTGAGCCAAGCGGGTTTTGTGTTCAAACCTGTCCCCGAGGGAGAGGTTTGAACGAGAACGGCGCTTGGGTTAGAAGAGGTGCCCGCTGGTCGTGCCGGCGCGCAGCGCTAGGGCCGCGATGATCAGGCAGCCGAGCGCCATCACGCGGGTCTCGGCGATGAAGATCTTCAATGCGAGTTCGCGGGCCTCTTCTTCGGGCAGCTTCTCGTACTCGATGTCGCCGACCACCTGCTGGGCCGCGCCGACGCGCATCATCTCGGTGATCAACATCAGCGGCAGCGGCAGCAGACCGTAGAGGTAGTGCAGGTCGCTGGCGGCCTTATGGTCGGAGAGCAGCAGCGAGACACCGAGGATCGTCTGCAGGATGATGAATACCTGGGCGGCGCGCAGCAGGTACCAGAACGCCACGCTCGGCGTACGCGTGAGCCAGGCCCAGACGCCCCAGACCCCGGCCACGAGATTCGTCGCGATCACGAGGATCCCGATGGTCATGTGTACGTGCGCCACGGGGTAGACCTTAGAGGCGCGAGTTTGCGCCAATTTGCACTATGTAACAAGTTGTCACAATGTCATATGATGGATGCTCAGGTCGCCCGTCCTTGGGGCGGATCTGAGGCTTTTCAACCCCCGCTTGAAGAAAGGTCGTACGGATGCTCAACAATTACCTCCCGGTACTGGTGTTTCTGGTGCTCGGTCTGGTCATTGGCGCAGCGTTCGCGTTCGGCAACATCTTCGTGGGGCCCAAGCGTCCGAAGACATGGACGCCCTCCAAGCAGGCGCAGGAAGATCCCTACGAGTGCGGCCTGCCCTCCGAGATCCAGGAAGGCTTCCGCTTCGGCGTCAGCTTCTACCTGATCGCGATGCTCTTCATCCTCTTCGATGTCGAGGTTCTCTTTCTCTATCCGGTTGCCGTCGAGCTGAAGGCCTTCGGCCAGTTCGCGCTGATCGAGACGATCACGTTCAGCCTGCTGCTGCTGGTCGGCTTCGCCTACTCGTGGCGGCGTGGAGCACTGGACTGGCGCCTGTGAGCGATCAGCTGCCAAACCCGTTCTACGAGAACCAGCCCGGCTCGCCCGAGGAGTTCCGCGCGCGCCAACTGAAGGCCCGCGCGATGCTGCGCGGCGACCTCGAGGGCGAAGACTTCGAGAAGTACGTCGAGGAGTCGGTCGGCCTGACCACTCTCGACAAGGCGCTCAACTGGGCGCGCTCGCAGACCGTCTTCCCGATGACCTTCGGCCTTGCCTGTTGCGCGATCGAGATGATGTCGACCGTCAACGCGCGCTACGACATCGCGCGCTTCGGCTCGGAGGCCTTCCGTGCCTCGCCACGACAGGCCGACCTACTGATCCTCTCCGGCCGCGTCTCGATCAAGATGGCGCCGGTCATCCGCCGCATCTACGACCAGATGCTCGAGCCCAAATGGGTGATCGCGATGGGCGCCTGTTCTTCCAGCGGCGGCGTCTTCAGCAACTACGCGGTCGTCCAGGGCGCCGACAAGTTCCTGCCGATCGACGTGCACGTCCCCGGCTGCCCGCCGCGCCCCGAGGCTCTGCTCTACGCGCTGATCAAGCTGCAGCACAAGATCAAGGGCAACCCTGACCTCGGCTGGCGCGAGCGCTACGACGCCTACGGCACCGAGGAGTACCCCTACGGCAAGGCCGGCGCGCCCGAGGGCGTCGACCTCGACCAGCTGATCGCCGAGCGCAAGAAGCAGATGGGCAACGGCCGCCCGGCCGGCTCGGTCCTCGCGGAGGATTCAGATGCCTGACGCTCCCGGACTCGAGCTGATCGCAAACGCGATTCGCGCCAAGCTCGGCGACGACGCCGTCGTCGGCACGAGCTACTTCCGCGAGCAGGCCTGCATCGAGGTCGCCCCCGACAGCATCCACGGGGTGCTCTCGTTCCTCAAGAGCGAGCCGGGCCAGGAGTACAACTTCCTCTGCAGCGTGCACGGCTGCGACTACCTGCCCGAGGCCCCGCGCCTGGGCGTTCACTACGAGCTGATGAACATGGGCCGCGTCGAGCGCCTGCGCGTCAAGACGCGCGTCGAGGTCGACGCCGCGAAGGTGCCCAGCGTGATCGACATCTTTCCGACCGCGGACTTCCAGGAGCGCGAGGTCTACGACATGTTCGGCGTCGAGTTCGAGGGGCACCCGGACATGCGCCGGATCCTCATGCCCGAGGACTACGAGGGCTTCCCGCAGCGCCGCGACTTCCCGCTCGGCGGCGAGCCGGTGATGTTCACCCACAACGAGCCCGAAGGGCCGGGTTGGTACGAGTGAACAGGCCACCCGTCGAAACTCCGAAGGCCGACGTCACCCCGAAGGATCCGCTCGGGATCAACTATCGCGAGCGCGAAGAGTCGATCACGCTGCAGTCGCTGACCGAGCAGATCGAGCAGCAGCGTGAGCAGCGCCGCCGCTCGCGCGGAGACGGCTGGGCCGTCGCCAGCCAGGCCGACACCGAGCTCGCGCCCGAGACCGAACTGCTCACGATGAACATCGGTCCGCACCACCCGGCGACCCACGGAGTGCTGCGCCTGCTCACGACGCTCGAGGGCGAGGTCGTCAAGTCGACAATCCCGCTGATCGGCTATGTGCACACCGGCATCGAGAAGAACTGCGAAGACAAGTCCTACATGAAGGTCATCCCGCTGATCGAGCGGATGGACTACGTCTCCTACTACTTCAACGCGCTCTCTTACTGCATGGCCGTCGAGAAGCTGCTCGAAGAAGAGGTGCCAGAGCGCGCCCAGTGGCTGCGCGTGTTGCACCTCGAGATGTGCCGCATCCACAGTCACATGGTCTGGCTCGGCACCAGCGCGCTCGACCTCGGCGCGATCTCGATGTTCTGGTACTGCTTCCGCGAGCGCGACAGCATCCTCGACCTCTTCGAGATGTCCTCCGGTCAGCGCATGCACACGCGCCTCTTCCAGATCGGCGGACTCGCTGAGGACATCCCGCTCGGATTCGCCGACCGCGTGCGCGAGTGGGTCACGCAGATGCCGAGCCGCGTCGGGCAGTTCGCCGACCTGCTCGACAAGAACGAGATCTTCCTCCAGCGCATGAAGGGCATCGGCCCGGTCTCCGAGGAGCGCCTGCTCGAGCTCGGCGTCACCGGCCCGCTGCTGCGCGCCACCGGCAACCCGTGGGACCTCCGCAAAGCCGCGCCGTACTCCTCCTACGAGAAGTTCGACTTCAAGATCCCGGTCGGCACGGTCGGTGACAACTACGACCGCTACAAGGTCCGCCTGTTCGAGATCCTCGAGAGCTGCAAGATCATCGAGCAGGTGCTCGACGGCCTGCCCGAGGGTGCCTGGATCACCGACAACCGCAAGGTCGCGCTGCCGCCGCGTCACGAGCTGGCCACGTCGATGGAGGCGCTGATCCACCACTTCAAGCTCGTCACCGAGGGCATCCGCGTGCCCGAGGGAGAGGTCTACATGCCGGTCGAGTCGCCGCGCGGCGAGCTCGGTTGCTTCGTCGTCTCCGACGGCTCCTCGAAGCCGGCGCGCGTGCACATGCGCGAGCCCTCCTTCGTGAACCTGCAGGCGCTGACCGACATGGTCGAGGACACCTACCTCGCCGACATGATCGCCACGCTCGCGATGCTCGACCCGATCCTCGGAGGCATCGACCGATGACCCAGGAGGCACGTCGCTTCGAAGACACGATCCCGCAACTCGCGAACGTGGACATCCCCGAAGATCTCCACGCCTGGATCGTTGACCGCATGGAGATGTACCCCGACAAGAAGTCGGCGATCATCCCCTGCCTGATGGCCGCGCAGAAGACGCACGGCTGGCTCTCGCCCGAGGCGATCGATCAGGTCGCCGCGATCATGAAGCTGACGCCGGCCCGGCTCGTCTCGGTCGCGAGCTTCTACGACATGTTCGAGCTAGAGCCGAGCGGCGAGCACACGATCTACATGTGCACGAACATCTCGTGCATGCTGCGCGGCGCGGACCAGGTGATGGAAGAGCTCGAGCGCCAGGTCGGCGTCAAGAACGGCGACACCAGCGAGGACGGCATCTTCCTGCGCAACTTCGAGTGCCTCGGCGCCTGCGACATCGCGCCGATGGCGAGCGTCGACGGTGAATTCGTCGGACCGCTGACCGTCGAAGACGCCAAGCAGCTGGTCGAGGACATCCGTGCGGGCCGCGAAGTGCTGCCGACCAAGAAGCTTTCGCGCCGCCCCGTCGCGGTCACGCTCTGGCAGAACGGCGGCCGCGCCGAGGGTTACGACGTGAGTCAGGGAGGAGAGGCCTGATGGAAGCTGCGCAGTCGCTCTCAGACCTGTTGCTGTTCGAGAACATCGACGAGCCCGGCCTGAAGACGATCGACGTCTACGAGGCGCGCGGCGGCTACTCCGAGCTCAAGCGCGTGCTCGCCGGCGTCGAGCCCGAGAAGGTGCTCGAAGAGCTCCAGGCCTCGGGCCTGCGCGGCCGCGGCGGCGCCGGATTCGCGATGGGCACGAAGGCCGGCTTCCTGCCCAAGGGCGAGATGGACAAATACCTCTGCTGCAACGCCGACGAGTCCGAGCCCGGCACCTTCAAGGACCGCGAGCTGATGCAGAAGAACCCGCACCAGCTGATCGAGGGCATGATCATCGCCAGCTACGCCGCGGGGATCAACAAGGCTTTCATCTACATCCGAGGCGAGTACGAGGAACAGGCGGACATCCTGGACGCCGCCGTAAAGGAGGCCTACGCCAAGGGCTACCTCGGCGAGAACATCCTCGGCAGCGGCTTCACCGTCTCGCTGGTCGTGCACCGCGGCGCCGGCGCCTACATCTGCGGTGAAGAGACCGCGCTGCTCGATTCGCTCGAGGGAAAGCGCGGCAACCCGCGCCTGAAGCCGCCCTTCCCGGCGAACGCCGGTCTCTTCCAGGGGCCGACCCTGATCAACAACGTCGAGACGCTCAGCAACGTCTCCCACATCACGAAGATGGGCGGCGCCAAGTATGCCGAGATCGGCACCGAGAAGAGCACCGGCACCAAGCTCGTCTCGATCAGCGGCTGCGTTCAGAAGCCCGGCAACTACGAGATCGAGCTCGGCACGCCTTCGCGCGAGATCATCTACGACCTCGCCGGCGGCCCGCTGCCCGGTCGTGAGTTCAAGGCCTGGTTCCCGGGCGGATCCTCTTCGCCGGTTCTGACACCCGACGAGTTCGACCTTCCCTACGACTTCGACTCGATCGCCGCCGCCGGCTCGATGCTCGGCTCGGGCGCGATCATCATGATCGACGACTCCGTCTCGATCGTCGACGTGGCGCTGCGTACCGCGCGCTTCTACAAGCACGAGTCCTGCGGCAAGTGCACGCCGTGCCGCGAGGGCACGAGCTGGACGACGAAGATGCTCCAGCGCGTCTCCGACGGCCTCGCCACGCCGATGGACCTCGACATCATCGAGAGCGTCTGCGACCAGATCATGGGCAACTGCCTGTGCGTGCTCGGCGACGCGATGGCGATGCCGGTCTCGAGCATGGTGAAGAAATTCCGCCCCGAATTCGAGGCGCACATTGAGGCCGCGCGTGCGAAGCGCATGCCGCTCGACGAAGCCACGCTCGCCGACGAGCTCAACCTCAAGGAGATGGCAGCCCACTGATGGCTGAGAACCTCCCTCCATCCAGCGCTCAGCTCGAAGGCGAGAACGCGACCACGGCCGTTGCCGCGGCATCTCATCTCGTCGTCGACGCTCTCCCGCCCGGCTACTCGAAGAAGCCGGCCGGCGAGCCCGAGCGCGCGGTCATCACATTCACGATCGACGGCGCCGAAGTACAGGCCCCTGAGGGCCTGATGCTGGCCGACGCAGCCAAATACGGTGGCGTCGAGATCCCGGTCTTCTGTTACGAGCCCAAGCTCGGCGCGCCGGTCGGCGCCTGCCGCATGTGTCTGGTCGAGATCGAGGGGATCCCCAAGCTTCAGACTGCCTGCTCCACTCCAGTGCGCGACGGCATGAGCGTCGTGACCAAGAGTCCGCGTGTGATCGAGGCGCAGAACTCGGTTGTCGAGTTCATCCTCGCCAACCACCCGCTCGACTGTCCGGTCTGCGACAAGGGTGGTGAGTGTCCGCTGCAGGACATCTCGTACGGCTGGGGCCGCGGGAAGAGCCGCTTCTCCGAGCCCAAGCGCCACTTCGAGAAGCCCGTCGCCCTGAGCCCGTCGATCGCGATCGACCGCGAGCGCTGCATCCTCTGTTACCGCTGCGTGCGCTTCTCACAAGAGGTCAGCGAGGACTACCAGCTCGTTCTGCTCGAGCGCGGCGCCGACGCCCATGTCGGCACGTTCGACGGCACCGAGTACATCGCGCCGTTCTCCGGCAACATCATCGAACTCTGCCCCGTCGGCGCCCTGACCAGCCGCGCCTACCGCTTCAGAGCCCGCCCGTGGGACATCGAGCAGGGCGGCTCCGTGTGCTCGATGTGCCCGGGTCAGTGCAACGTCACCTACACCGTGCGCGACGACAAGGTCATGCGGGTGCTCGCCCGCGACAACCACGCCGTCGACGACGGCTGGCTCTGCGACCGCGGCCGCTTCGCCTACCAGGCCTGGGAGTCCGAGGCGCGCCTCACTCAGCCACTGGTGCGCCAGGGCGACAAACTGCTGCCAGCCCGCTGGGACCACGCCCTCGAAGTCGCCGCAAGCGCCCTGAAGAAGGCCGGCGCAAAGAGCGCAGCGCTGGCCGGCGGTGGAACGACGAACGAAGAGGCGTGGCTGCTGCGCCGGCTGTTCATCGAGGGCCTCGGCTCGCGCAACATCGACTCGCGCCGCCGCGGCAAGCTCTCTGCCGACGTCGCCCGCACGCTCACCGAGCCCGACGTGACGCTGAGCATCCCCGATGTCGAGTGGGCCGACGCGATCCTCGTGCTCGGCACCGAACTGATCGATGAGATGCCGGTGCTCGACCTGCGCGTGCGCAAGGCCGTCAACCGCAACGGCGCAAAGCTCGCAGTCGCGACCACCCGCCCGAGCGCGCTCGACGACAAGGCCGACGTGGTCGCCCGCTTCGCCCCGCGCACCGTCGACGCCTTCGCCCAGGCGCTGCTGGCGGCGCTTTCCGGCGCCGAGCTCGGAGACCTCCCGCAGCGCGCCGACGCCGACGCCGATCAGATCCGCGCCATCGCGGACCTGCTCTCCGGGGCCGAGCGCCCGGCGATCCTCTGGGGCGAGAAGATCCTCTACTACGACACCGCCGCTCCGGCGATGACCGTTGCGAACATCGTCGACAAGCTCGGCGTCAGCGGCAAGGACGGCGCCGGTCACCTCCAGATTCCCGTCCAGGCCAACGGCCGCGGGCTGCGCGAGGTCGGATTCCTGCCGAACCTCGGTCCGGCTTTGACGGAAGAGGGCGACGGACTCTCCTCCGAAGAGATCCGCGATGCGCTCGGCGGCGATGTGAACGCTCTCGTGCTGATGGGCGCAGACCCGGTCACCGACTTCCCGTCGGGCGCCGAGTGGGACGCCAAGCTCGGCAAGGCCGGCACCGTGATCGCGTTCACCACGTGGCTTGACGGCGCGGCTGAGCGCCACGCCGATGTCGTTTTTCCGCTCGAGGTCGGCCCCGAGAAGGAGGGCACGATCACGCACCCGGATGGTCGACTCCAGCGGCTGCGTCAGACGGTCGAGCGCGCCGGAGAGGTCAACGCCGGTTGGTGGGTCATCAACGAGCTCGCCGCCCGGGTCGGTCTCGACCTCGAGGTCAAGGTCGTCCACCAGGCGACCGCGCAGGTTGCCGCCGGAGTGCCGATCTACGCGGGCGTCACGCCCGACGAGATCGGCGGAGCCGGCGTGCGCTGGCAGGAGCGCGAGGCGGCGTCAAGCCTGCCGGCTCCGTCGCAGAAGACTTTTGATCTTTCAACTCCCGCAGCTGCCGCGCAACCCAACGGCCGTCTGCGCCTCGGCACCTTCCGCTCGATCTGGGGCGGGGGAGATGTCGCCAATGCAGCCACCCTCGCGCCGCTCGTCTCACGGACCCGGGTCGAGCTCTCGCCGGGAGACGGCGAGCGCCTCGGCGTGAACACCGGCGATGAGGTCACGCTCGCGACCGATTCGGGCGAGGTCACCGCGATCGTCGCCCTGCGCGACTCGATCCCACCCGGCGCGGCCTTCCTGCTCGACTCGCGCGACGACGACATCCGCCGCGCGGTCGCCGGAGCGCCTGAACTGGTTGAGGTGAAGAAGTGACCGCCCCGCTCGCGACAGTCGGATTCGAGGTCTCGGTCTGGGCCCAGATCATCGTGTCCTTCATGATCTTCTTCGTCGTCTTCAACATGATCCCGATGGTGCTGCTGGTCGAGCGCAAGGTGCTCGGCCGCTTCCAGGGTCGCTACGGCCCGAACCGCGTGGGCCCGTTCGGCGCGCTGCAGCCGATGGTCGACATCGTCAAGCTGGCGGCCAAGGAAGACTTCATGCCGCGCAACGCCTCGAAGGCGATCTTCATCATCGCCCCGATGATCTCGCTGATCACCGCGATCGCGACGATCGCGATCGTGCCCTTCGGGAACACCGTCGAGGACGGCCTGTTCGGCGCCAACTACACGCTGTACGGGATCGACGTCTCGATCGGCGTGCTCTACGCCTTCGCCTTCGGAGCGATCGCCTTCTACGGCCTGATGCTCGGCGGCTGGGCCTCGGGCAGCAAGTACTCGTTCCTCGGCGCGATGCGCTCGGCCGCGCAGCTGATCAGCTACGAGCTGGCCGCCGGCCTCTCGCTGATCGGTGTCGTGATGATGACCGGATCGCTCTCGATGACGACGATCGTCGAGCACCAGGACAAGATGTGGAACATCGGCCCGCAGATCGTTGGCTTCCTGGTCTTCCTCGTGGCCGCGTTCGCCGAGACCAACCGCGCCCCTTTCGATCTCGTTGAGGCAGACGCCGAGCTCGTCGCCGGCTACCAGACCGAGTACGGCGGAATGCGCTTCGCGAGCTTCATGCTCGCCGAGTACATGAACATGATCGTGCTCAGCGGCATCGGCGTCACGATGTTCCTCGGCGGCTGGCACGGACCGGGTCCGTCTTGGCTCGGCCCGATCTGGGTGCTGCTGAAGATCTTTGTCTTCCTGATCCTTTTCATGTGGGTGCGCGCCACGCTCCCGAGGCTCCGCTACGACCAGCTGATGAGCTTCGGCTGGAAGATCCTGATCCCGATCGCGACCGTCAACCTGATGGTCACGGCGATCCTGGTGGCGACATGAGCCTGCCCGAGGCAAAGGTCTGGGATCCCGGCGCCGATGTGGTCGAGGTCGTGCGCGGCCCCGACCCCGGCGGCATGGGCGGCGCCTACCGCGCCTTCGGCGAGACCCTGCGCGGCCTCAAGACCACGCTCAGCCGCCTGATCGAGGGCCCGGTCACGATCCAGTACCCCGAAGAGAAGACCCCCGTCTACCCGCGCTTCCGCGGCCGCCACAAGCTGCACAAGTTCGAGGGAACCGGCACGGCCGTCGACGGCCTCGAGAAGTGCGTCGGCTGTTCGCTCTGCGCGGCGGCGTGCCCGGCCGACTGCATCCGCGTCGTCGCGACCGACAACGACCCCGATGATCCGACCTCGGCCGGCGAGCGCTACGCCGCCGTCTACGAGATCAACCTCGCGCGCTGCATCTTCTGCGGTTACTGCGAGATGGCCTGTCCGTTCGACGCGATCACGCTCGGTCACGACTACGAGCTCGCCGACTACAACCGTTCAGACCTGATCTTCACCAAGGAAATGCTGCTGGCCGAGCCGCTCGAGCGCTCGCCGCTGCGCCTGGAGGGCGAGTAGATGGTGCTCCAGGGCATTCTTTTCTTCCTCGCCGCGGCGGGGGCGATCGGCGGCGCGATCGCAGTCGTGCTGCTGAAGAACCCGTTCTTCGCGGTGCTTGCGCTGGTCTGTCATTTGTTTGCGCTCGCCGTGCTGTTCCTGCTCCTCTACGCCCAGTTCCTGGCTGCCGCGCAGTTGATCGTCTATGCCGGTGCGGTGATGGTCCTCTATGTCTTCGTCGTCTCCTATGTGGGCGGCGCGGATGAACCACTCGACGACGGCGGCGGAGTGCCGCGCGCGCTCGCGCCGCTGTTCGCGGGCTCGCTGCTCGTCGTGCTCGCGGTTGCCGTCGCGGCGTCGGGCCTCACACTGCTCGACTCGAAGGGCACGCCGTTGCCGAACGGAGGCAACGATTACGGCACGCCTGAGCAGATCGGTCATCTGCTGCTGACCAAGTACCTCCTGCCGTTCGAGGTCGCCTCATTCCTGCTCACCGTCGCGGCCGTCTGCGCCGTCGTGCTCGCGCGTCGCCGCCGCGGCCTCGAAGAGCTGACCGACAGCACGCCGCTGCTGGGAGAGGATCTCGGACGCCGATGAACATCAACTGGTTCATCGTGCTGTCGGCCGTGATCTTCTGCATTGGCGCAGTCGGTCTGATCTCGCGCCGCAGCCCGCTCGTGATGCTGCTCTGCCTCGAGCTGATGCTCAACGGCGCGAACCTCGCGCTGATCGCTTTCGCGCGCATGTGGGGAAACGGCGACGGCCAGATCTTCGCGCTGATCGTGATGGTGATCGCCGCCTGCGAAGTCGTCGTCGGTCTCGGTCTGATCGTCGCGCTCTACCGCAACCGCCTTCCGATCGACATCGATGAGTTGAGTTCGCTGAAGGATCCACAGTCGTGATCGCGCTGGTCACCCCGATCCTCGCCCACGCGGCCGACTTCGCCGAGGGCGCGCGTCCCCATGACCCCTCGCTGTGGGGTTGGGTGCTCTTGCTGACGCCGCTGGCCGGCGCCGTGATCATCGGCCTGTTCGAGCGCGTGCTGAGCCCCAAGGCCGCCGGACTGATCGGCACGGCCGCGATCTTCCTCGCGTTCGGCGCGGCGCTCGCCTGTCTTGCGCAGCTCCTCGGCATGCCCGCCGAAGAGCGCCATGTGCTCGCCGGCTACAAGTACGCCCAGGCATTCGGCGTCGACTTCCGCTTCGACATCTACTACGACCAGCTCGCCGTGATGATGGCGCTGATCGTGACCGGCGTCTCGGCGCTGATCCATCTCTATTCGGTCGCCTACATGCGCTCGGACGCCGGCTACCGCCGCTTCTTCGCCTATCTCAACTTCTTCGTCTTCTCGATGCTGCTGCTCGTGCTGGCCGGCAACCTGTTGCTGCTGGTCGTCGGCTGGGGCTTCGTAGGTGCGGCCTCGTACATGCTGATCTCGTACTGGTACCGCCGCGGCACTGCCACCAAGGCCGGAAACAAGGCCTTCGTGATGAACGTGATCGGCGATGTCGGCATCGTCATCGCGGCCTATCTGCTCTGGCACGAGATCCACACGCTCACGATCCCGACGCTGCTCGCCAACGCCGACGATCCGTTCACCGTGGCGCCCTCGGCCACGTTCACGGCGGCCGCGCTGCTGCTGCTCGTCGGTGCCTTCGCGAAATCGGCCCAGGTGCCGCTGCACACCTGGCTGCCCGACGCGATGGAGGGACCGACGCCCGTTTCGGCACTGATCCACGCGGCGACGATGGTCACCGCCGGCGTATACCTGATCTGCCGCTTCCATCCGTTCTTCGACATCTCCGAGACGGCCGCGCTGACCGCCGCGATCCTCGGCACGGTCACGCTGCTCGTCGCCGCCACCACGGCGATCGTCCAGACCGACCTCAAGCGCATCATCGCCTACTCGACGATGAGCCAGATCGGCTACATGATCGCCGGCGCGGGGGCCGCCGCGTACTCGGCGGCGATGTTCCACCTGATGACCCACGCCTTCTTCAAGGCGCTGCTGTTCATGAGCGCCGGCTCGGTGATCGCGGCGATGGGCAACGTGCAGGACGTGCGCAGGATGGGCGGCTTCCGGAAGGCGATGCCGTTCACCTATGCGTGTTTCCTGATCGGCGCACTGGCACTGGCCGGCTTCCCCGGCTTCTCGGGCTTCTGGAGCAAGGACGAGATCATCTCCTACACGCTGAACCGCGGAGGCACCTTCACCGTGATCGCGGCCGGTATGTACATCGGTGCGATCCTCACAGCGATCTACTCGATGCGCGCCGTGTATCTCGTCTTCCACGGCGACAAGTGCGCCGAGGCCGAGGAGCTCGAGGGCGGCCACCTCGCCCACGGCGACCACGTGAACCCGGCGTCGGGCGAGCACGAGGACACCGAGGTCGGCTTCCCCGGTCCCGACCACCAGATCGCCGAGCGCGAGGGCGAGATGAAGGTCGCGATGGGGACGCTGGCTTTCCTCGCCGTGTTCGCGGGTCTCGTGCAGATCCCGGGCGTCACCAGCGTGATCGAGACCTGGCTCGAACCGGTCTTCGAGGATTCGCGCTATGCGCACGACGCCCCGTCGATCTCCACCCAGTGGATCGGTCTCGCCGTCGGCGCGGCGATCGCTCTGACCGGCATCGCGATCGCCTACTGGCTCTACCGCAAGCGCCCGGAAGTGCCTGCGCGTCTGACCGAGCGCTTTGGCGCGGTCAACCGCTTCCTCTACGCGGCCTGGCGCTTCGACGCGCTCTATGACCGCCTTTTCGTGCGTCCCTACGGCTGGGTGGCGAGTTTCTGCAACAAGGTGCTCGAGCGCTATGTCGTCGACGGCATCGTTGTCGGCACCACCACGCTGGCCAAGGATGGCGGCCGCGTGATCCGACGCATGCAGTCAGGCATCGCGCGCACCTACGCGCTGAGCCTGATCGGCGGCAGCGTGCTGCTGGTTCTCTACTTCGTGGTGGTGGCCAAGTGAGCGGGCGCCTGCGATGAATCTCGGCCTGACCATCCTTCTCGTGCTGCCGCTGATCGGTGCCGGAATCGCCGTGCTGATGCCGGCGAAGCAGGTCGGCTCGATGGCCGCGATCATGACGCTGCTGCCAGTCGGGTATCTGATTCCGGTCGTCGCCAGCTTCAAGACCGACGGCAAGATCGTCGGCTTCGTCAACGAGATGTGGATCCCGCAGCTCGGCGTCCACTACTCGCTCGGTCTCGACGGCCTGAACATCTTTCTCGCGGCGCTGACGGTGATCGCCTGGACGATCGCGACCTTCGCCGCCGCCCGCCGCGAGATCGACTCGCCGCGGATGTTCTACGCGATGCTCGCGCTCGCCGAGGTCGGCACGCTCGGCGCGTTCATGGCGCAGGACCTGATCCTCTTCGTGCTGTTCTTCGACCTCCTGCTGATCCCGTTCTACTTCCTGATCGGAATGTGGGGCCAGGACACCGAACTCGGCGATCGCCGCCGCGCGACCGCGACCTTCATGATCTACACGCTGGCCGGTTCGCTGCTGATGCTGGTGGCGGCCGTCGCGCTGGGCGTGCTCTCCTCGACCCAGAACCACTCGCCGCTCAGCTTCGAGTTCGTCGATCTGATCAACAACCCCGTCTCGCACGGCACGCAGAACTGGATCTTCGTCGGTTTCCTGATCGCGCTGCTCGTGAAGATGCCGATCCCGCCGCTGCACGGCTGGATGCCGATCACGTACCGAGCGACCCCGCTGCCGGTGCTGATCGTGCTCTCGGCCGTCGTCGCCAAGCTCGGCGCCTACGGCTTCCTGCGGGTTGTGCTGCCGATGCTGCCGCAGGCCGTCGGATCTTTCCAGGCCTTCATCCTGTTGCTGGCGGTCATCGGCATCGTCTACGGCTCGATCATGGCCTTCAGCCAGGATCAGGCACGGCTCGTGATCGGCTACTCGTCGATCGCGCAGATCGGCTTTGTGTTGCTCGGCATCTTCGTGGTCGACGCCAAGGGCGCCGAGGGAGCGGTGCTGCAGATGGTCAACCACGGCGTCGT
The DNA here is from genome assembly GCA_047605325.1 of Solirubrobacterales bacterium. Classification (GTDB taxonomy): domain Bacteria; phylum Actinomycetota; class Thermoleophilia; order Solirubrobacterales; family JACPNS01; genus JACPNS01. Next base: position 73,046 of record JASGFX010000001.1, read on the forward strand.
CGTGATCGGTCTGATGCTGATCATCGGCTTCCTCGCAGAGCGAGCGGGCAGCGAGAAGCTGTCCGAGATGGGAGGCCTCGCCAAGCGCGCGCCGATCTTCGCCGCGCTGTTCCTGATCGTCGCGCTGGCCACGCTGGCGATGCCCGGCTCGGCAAACTTCGTCGGCGAGACCTACATCCTCTTCGGCGCCTTCAGCACGCACTTCGCGTGGGGCGCGGTGAGCACGATCGGCGTCGTGCTGGCTGCCGTCTACATGCTGCGCTTCTTCCAGAAGTCGATGCACAATCGCGGCTCGGCCGGCGACGAAGAAACCGAGGCGCGTTCGCGTGAGCTTGACGGCTACGAGCTCGGGCTGCTGGTCCCCGCGGTGCTGATCGTGCTGGCCTTCGCTGTGTATCCGCAGTATCTCGTCGAGCGCGTCGAGCCCGGCGCCAAGAACGCCGTGACGATTCCGAAGGCCGCGATCGACGCGGGTGATGTCGACACCTTCAAGGCCGTCAAGTGGAAGGAGGCCAGCAGGTGAACACCCTCCTCGCAGCAGCCAGCGTCAAGGCTCCTTCGGTCGAATGGAACGCCTTGATCCCGTTCCTGATCCTCGGCGGCGGTGCGATTGTCACGCTGTTCGCCTCTCTGATCGCCGGGCGCGTCGCCCAGCGCGGCCTTGCGCCGCTGCTTGCGGTCGCGACGCTGATCGCCGCGGGGGTGTTCTTCGCGCTCGGCATCAATGAGCCGCACCACAACGTTCTGACCGGCGCGATCAGCATCGACAATCTGACCGACGTCTTCAGCCTGATCTTCATCGCCGCCGCACTCTGCGCGATCGGGCTCGCCTTCCGGTCCGACACGCTCACGAACTTCGGTCGCGGCGAGTTCTACGCGCTGCTGATCAGCGTGGTGCTCGGGATGTGCCTGCTGGCGGGCGCCGAGAACCTCGTCACGGTGTTCCTCGCGCTCGAACTCTTCTCGATCCCGCTCTACGTGCTCTGCGCCGCCGACCTGCGCCGCGAGGGCTCGCTCGAGTCGGGCATCAAGTATCTGATCATCGGGTCGCTCGGCTCGGCGACTCTGCTCTACGGCATGGCGCTGATCTACGGCGCGACTGGTTCGACCGACTTCTCCGGGATCCGCGAGGTGCTCGAGACCGTCTCCGAGGCCGCGGGAGACCCGCTGCTGCTCGCCGGAGTCGCGCTGACCTTTGTCGGTATCGCTTTCAAAGCTTCGATCGCCCCGTTCCACCAGTGGACGCCGGACGTCTATCAGGGCGCGCCGACTCCGGTCACCTCGTTCATGGCCGTCGCCACCAAGGCTGCAGCTTTCGCACTGCTGCTGCGTTTCACCGGTGAGGCGATCCGCCCGATCATCGACAACTGGCAGTGGCCGCTGGCGATCCTCGCGGTTGTGACGATCGTCGTCGGAAACCTTGGCGCGATGGGGCAGAGCTCGCTCAAGCGCATGCTCGGCTACTCCGGAGTGGCGCAGGCCGGCTATCTGCTCGTCGGAGTGATCGTCGGCAGCGCATTCGGTGCGCGCGCGACGGTCTTCTACCTGTTCGTCTATCTGTTCATGAACGTGGCACCGTTCGCCGTGATCACCGCGCGCGAGCGCGCCGGCGCCGGTGATGGTTTTGACTCTCTGCGCGGCCTCGGCCGCGAGGCCCCGGCGCTCGCCTGGTCGATGACGATCTCGATGATCGCGCTGTCCGGTCTGCCGATCACCGGCGGATTCATCGGGAAGCTCTTCTTGATCCAGGCGTCCGTGGACGGCGGTTGGTCATGGCTGGCCGTGGTGATCGTGCTCGGATCTGCGATGTCGCTGGTGTATTACCTGCGCGTGATCGCGACGATCTGGATGGGGGTTTCCGTGCCCAGCTCGGCGCCGTCCATCGGGGATCCCGCACCCACCGGGGCGGTCCCGGAAGCCGACACCCGCCGGCACCCCGAACTGGTCGCAATCGCAGTGCTGGCGGCACTTGCCAGCGTCGTCTTCGGCTTCTGGCCGGGTCCGCTGCTCGATCTTGCCCGCGACGCGGCGATCGCCTTTCTGCAGCTGACGATCTAGCTCCGCATACCGCGTCTGGACGTTCGTTTGACGGGGCCAGGCCCTACCCAAATTTGTTTGCTTCATTGTGCAAGCGGGTTTGCGGGTTGAGTCGGCGTTATGGAGCCATATTCGCGGTCAAGAACCGGCCGCGAACCGGTCGATACAGCCCGCGTAATGGAGGAAACGCAGCTCAGCGACATGGATCTCGGCGCGGCCGTGGATGACGGACCTTCCGCGGCGGAGAGCCACAATCGCGTTCTCCGCCTCGAGGGATCGGCCGACGTCAATGCCGAACTCGCCGAGATCGGGCTTTCGAACAAGTCCGGTTGGTACGCATCGATCGTGCTCTACGGCGTCGGCGGCCTGGTCACCGTCGCCGCAGGGCTGCTGCGCCCAGAAGTCGTCCCGATGGGCGTCACCTATCTGGGGTGCATGGCGGTACTGCTGTCGCTGCTGTCGATCGTCGGAGCGCGCTTCCTCACCAACGCCGACTGGGCGACGCATGCGCGCCTGATCGCCGGCCTGCTGATTTTTCTGGTCGGCGCCTTCGTCGCCGGCGACCTGCGCATCGCATTCGTGATGATGCCGCTGTTCGTGCTGATAACGCCGACATTTCTGTACGGCGCACGCTTCGCGCTTCCGTATGTCTGCGTCGTCACGCCGGCGCTTCTGCTTGTCGTGCTGCTGACGCCCGGGGCCGGCCACGTCGCGCACGCGATCATCTCGGCCGGAACGATCCTCGCGATCACATCCTCTTTCATGGCCGCCGAGCACCGCACCCGCGCGCTCGCCCGTGCCAACCGCCGGATGGCCTACTCCGACCCGCTGACCGGAATCGCCAACACCCGCAGGCTGCGCGAGACGCTCGCCGCCGCGCTCGGCGCTCCGACGATCGAGGAGAAGCCGTTTGCGCTGTTCGCGATCGATCTCGACAACTTCAAGCAGGTCAATGACACCTTCGATCACACGACCGGGGACAAGGTGCTGCGCGCAGTCGCGCAGGCGCTCGCCGCCGAGGCCGGGGAGGACGATCTCGTCGCCCGGCGCGGCGGCGACGAGTTCTCTGTGCTGATCGCTCATCCGGCGGGAATCGACCTCGAGCGCCTCACGCTGCGTCTCTCTCGCGCGATCGAGCGGGCTCGCCTTGCGACATGTCCCCAGGTCACGCCGAGCGGCAGCGTCGCCTACGTCTTCTCCGAGACCGACGATTCGATTTCAAGTGTGCTCCAGCGCGCCGACGATGCGCTCCACGAGTCGAAGCTGGCCTTCCGCGCCGGTGAGCGCCCGATGCTCGCGGCCGACGACGCCGATCCGGCAGAGCGCGACCGCCGCGTGCGTGCGGCCGGGCGCGAAGCGGCGCTGCGTTCGGTCTCGGCCGCGGTCAGCCGCGCCTACAGCAAGCCCGGCTCCAGCCGGGGCAAGAAGCAGTTCGACTTCTGGCGCGCAACAGTTTTCCGTCACGTCGCGAGGCTCGATCTGCTCTGGACCTACGTCGGCGCGACGGCGCTGCCGATGGGCGCGGCGATCATGGTGCTGACCGCGGTCGGTGCGCTGTCCCCGCTGCCGCTCGGGATCGGACTCGCCGCGGGCGGAGTGATCGTCGGACTCGGAATCTTCTCGCTGCACGCGGCGCGCGTCGGGGTCCGCAAGGCGTGGATCTTCTGGACGATGCTCGGTCTGATCGGCGCGCTCAGCATTGCGGTCGCGTTCGCGGCGGAGACGGGCACGGCGCTGCTCGACATCTACGTCGTGCTCGCGCTGTTCGGCTTCTACTTCCTGCGCACGCGCGAAGCGCTCTTCACGATGGCACTCTCGAGCGCGCTGTTCGTCGGCTTCGCCTTTTCAAGTGACTCACCGTACGCCGGGATCCGTTCGGCCGTCACCGTGAGCGTGATTCTCGCCGCCACGGCGATCGTGATCAAGGTGCGCAGCGTGACGCTCGGCTTCGTGCGCAAGAACCGCGAACTCAGCGAGGTCGACGAACTGACCGGCGTGCCGAACCTGCGTGCGCTGAAGCTGCGTATCGAGTCGGCGATCGAGGAGCAGTCGAAGAGTGACGTCAAGGGCGTCCCGATGATCATGACCGTCGACCTGGATCGTTTCAAGCTCGTCAATGACCGCTACAACCACACGACCGGCGACAAGGTGCTCGAGGCTGCCGCCCGCGCGATCTCTGAGTCGGTGCGGATCGACGAAATGGTCGCCCGCCGCGGCGGCGACGAGTTCTTCGTGCTCTTCTCGCGCTCGAACCCGGGACACCTCGAAGCGGCGATCCCGCGCGTCGAGGCCGCCGTCAGCCACGCGCGCGAGCGCATCTGCCCCGACCTCACTCCGACGGCAACCGTCGGCTGGGTCGAGTGGCGCGAGGGCTGACGGTCGACGACTTCATGGCCGCAGCCGACGGATCATGCACAACGAGAAGCTCGACACTCGCGCGCGCGACTACACACCTGTCTGAGAATTCCCGCAATTTCCGCGGGGCCCTCGCACCGGCCTGAGAGTCGCACGGAATTTGCGCAAAACTGCCACCGGGCTGTCCGATGGTGTGCGAGATTGGGCGCCCGCATGGAAGTGATGGACGTCGAGAAAACCGCCGATCTACTGGTTCGCGAGAGGTTCAGCGCCGATCAGCGAGAGCTGCTCACGCCCTACTTCACGAACACCGATCTGCCCGTCTTCGGCATCGTCAATCTGCCCGAGACGGTCAAGGGCGCGATGTTCGCGCGCTACTCGCGCTACGCCGGGTCCTTGAGGCAGATGTTCCTCGACGAGTTCGCCGGCGACGTCGATCCGGCGAGCGCGGCCACCTACGACGGCGCAGAGGGTGATCGCGCAAGCTCGCTCTACGAGCGCATCTTCGTCGGCTTCGGCGACGACTCGGTCGCCCAGCTCGGCGGCGCGCACGTCGCGATGGAATGGGTCTCGAACGTGCTGACCAAGGTGATCCAGCGCGGACGCCTCGCCGCTTACCTCGAGCAGTCCACCCGCTACATCGCCTACGACGCTCCGATGGAGGGCGTGAGCGTCGGCGCGAATGACGAACCCGGCTACCGCTACTACCGCGGCGCCGATCTCGGTCCGGCCTACGAAGAGACGATGGATTTCCTCTTCTCCACCTACTCGGAATCGCTGCCGAAGGTGGCCGCGTGGGTCGCCTCCGAGTATCCGGCCGCCGACGGGCAGGACGCCGCCGCCCACGCGCGCGCGGTCAAGGCCAAGGCGCTCGATCTGATGCGCGGTCTGTTGCCGGCCGCGAGCCTCAGCCACATGGGCATGTTCGCCAGCGGCCAGGCCTACGAGTCGCTGCTGCTGCATCTCTTTGCTTCACCGCTTCCCGAGGCGCATGCATACGGGGAGTTGCTGCTCGCCGAACTGCAGAAGGTGATCCCGAGCTTCGTCCAGCGCGTCGAGCGGCCCGAGCGCGGTGGCCGCTGGATCGACTACCTGCGCTCGCTCAAGAGCGAGAGCGCAGGCTGGGCCGACAGGCTCGGCATCGGCGAGCCGCAGGGCGACTCCGAGACCGGACCATACGTGCGCCTGCTCGGGCACGAGGGCGACGAGCGCAGGCTCGCCACGGCGCTGTTGTTCGAGTCGGCCGCCATCTCCGAGTCGGACACGGCGGCGGCCGTCGCAAAGCTCCCGGAGGATCAGCTTGCCAAGCTGCTGGCAGACCTCGTCGGCGAGCGCGAGAATCGCCGCCACCGCCCGGGACGTGGTTACGAGTCGCTCTCATATCGCTTCGAGATCGTCTCCGACTACGGCGCCTTCCGTGATCTCCAGCGCCACCGCATGCTGACCTGCCAGTGGCAGCAGCTGACCCCGCACCTGGGCGCCGAAGTGCCCGACGAGCTCGATGCCGCCGGGGTGGGGGATGCCTTCCGAACTGCGCTCGAAGCGAGCCGCGCCGAGTATGAGCGCCTCGCGGCGGCCGGCCTGAGGGATCAGGCGCCCTATGCGCTCAGTCTTGCCTACCGGCTGCGCTACATCCTCGATCTCAACGCCCGCGAGGCGATGCAGCTGATCGAGCTGCGCTCGGGCCGCGAAGGACACCCGAGCTACCGCGCCGTCGCCCACTCCATGTGGGATCAGATAAACGCCGTCACGCCCGCGGTCGCGCAGGCGATGACCCACGTCGACCGTGAGTCAGAGCCGCGCCTCGAACGCCTGATGAGCGAGATCCGCAACGAACGGCGCGCCGCCGGCAGCTGAGGCAGGCTCAATCGGCGCCGACGCCGACCTGCTCACCCACAAGAGCACCACGATCCTGCGGCGCAGCCAACGGTGAGCAGTCGATCGCGGAGAACTCTCCGCGGCCACCCTTGGCCGGCACGAACGCGACGCCGCGGAAGCGCCAGCGCTCGTCTTTGGCGTCGGTCGCTTTCCAGGTGCAGCGCGTCAGCAGCATTCGCAGGACTACGTCCATCTCGAGCTTGGCGAAGGCGGCGCCGGCGCAGCGCCTGCGTCCGCCTCCGAACGGCACCCACGAGTAGGTGTCGGGCGCGGCCTCGAGGAAACGCTCGGGTCGGAGGGCGAGTGGGTCGGGGAAGAGTTCGGGATCGTTGTGCAGGCCGAGAAAGTCGACGACGACGTGCATGCGCGGTGGGATCGTCCACTCGCCCAGCTCGAACGGCTTCACGACCAGGCGCTCGGTCGCGACGATCACCGGGCGTACGCGCTGCAATTCCCAGATCGTCGCTTCGCGCAGCTTGCTGCCACCTGCGTTGGCCTCGTCGATCAACCGGTCGAGCAGGTCGGGGTGTCGGCGAAGTCGCTCAACCGCCCAGGCCAGCGTGCCCGCGGTCGTCTCGTGGCCGGCTACGAGGATCGTCAGCAGTTCGTCGGCGATCTGCGCGCGGGTCATCGCTTCGCCGTCGTCGTAGCGGGCCTGCAGCAGCAGGGCGAGCACATCATTGCGCTCGGCGAGCTGCGGGTCGGCGTGGCCCTTGTCGACCAGTGTGTTGACGAGTTCGTCGTAGCGGGCGCGGTGGGCGAGAAAACGCGTCCACGGACTCCAGCTGCCGAGATCCTTCTGCAGGGCCGGCAACGCCGTCATCGCCGAGCCCACCTTCACGAGCGGCGGGATCACCTCGCGCAGACCCTCGAACTCTTCGTCCTCGGCGCCGAAAACGGCGCGCAGGATCGCGTTCAGCGTGATCCGCATCATCGGTTCGAGCGTGGGGAACTCATCGCCGGTCTTCCAGGTCTCGAACTCGGCAAGCGCCTCCTCCTCGAAGATGCGCGTGTACGCGCCCATCCGCTCGCCATGGAAAGGCGGCAGCAGCAGCCGGCGTTCGCGCAGGTGCTCATCTTCGTCGAGAGCGAATATCGAGTGCTTGCCCAGCGTGCGCTTGAGCGGACTCGACTCACCGGAGTGGAGCACGTCGGGCGCGGCTGTGTAGACCTGCTTGGCAAATTCGGGCGACGCCACGGCGACAGAAAGTCCGAAGCCGGGGACCTCGAGCGTCGCTGCCGGGCCCTTGCGCGTGCCGATGCGAGTTGCCAGGTCGGGGCGTCCGAGCAGGTAGAGAAGACCGACGCCGATGCCGGGCGCGTGGATCGTTGGCGGGAGTTCCGCGCCGCGGTATTTCCTCGGCACTCTTCCAAACATTGGTACACCAGTGTACCGCCGCCAGCCGCCTGCGACGCACAAAGCCGTAGGATGCGTTCGATTGGCCAATTTGTCTGTGGGAGGACGTTGATGAGTGCTGATGGAGCTGCTGTCGATCTCGATGTGATGATGGAGACCGAGGAGGTCTACGAGCCCCCTGCGGAGTTCGTCGCGGCGTCGGAATTCAGCGACCCGGGCGTCTACGAACGCGCCGAGGCGGATCCTTCCGGCTGGTGGGCCTCATGGGCCGAGCAACTCACCTGGCGTGAGCCCTGGCACCAGGTGCTCGACTGGCAGGCCCCGTGGGCCAAGTGGTTCGTCGGCGGCAAGCTGAACGTCTCCGAGAACTGCCTGGACCGCCACGTCGCCGCCGGACGGGGTGGCAAGGTCGCGTACCACTGGGTCGGCGAGGACGGCGCGCAGAAGGACATCACCTACGCCCAGCTGCTCGAGGAGACCTGCCGGATCGCGGGAGCACTGAAGAAGCTCGGCGTCGAACCCGGCGATGTGGTCGGCATCTACCTGCCGATGATTCCCGAGGCGCCGGCAGCGATGCTCGCCTGCGCGCGTATCGGAGCCGTGCACAACGTCGTCTTCGGCGGCTTCTCCCCCGAAGCCGTCAAGGAGCGGATGGAGACCTCCTCGGCGAAGGTGCTGATCACCGCGGACGCCACGCTGCGCCGTGGCACGCCACTGCCGATGAAGGCTGCGCTGACCGACGTGCTCGCCGAGCTGCCGAAGATCGAGCACGTGCTCGTCGCCGACCGCACCGGCGGCGAGGTCGAAACGCCGATGCAGGAGGGCCGCGACATCTGGCTGCGCGCCGCGATGGCCGAGGCCGGGCCGAGCTGCGAGCCAGAGGCGCTCGACTCCGAGCATCCGCTGTTCATCCTCTACACGTCGGGATCGACCGCGAAGCCGAAGGGCATCCAGCACACGACCGGCGGCTACCTCACCGGCGTCACCGCCACGCACAAGATGATCTTCGACTTCAAGGCCGACACCGACGTCTACTGGTGCGCGGCCGACATCGGCTGGGTCACCGGCCACAGCTACATCGTCTACGGCGCGCTGGCCAACGGCGCCACGAGCGTGCTCTATGAGGGCGCGCCCGACTACCCGCATCAAGGCCGTTTCTGGGAGATCATCCAGGACTACAAAGTGACGATCCTCTACACCGCGCCGACCGTGATCCGCAGCTTCATCAAGTGGGGGCGCGAGATCCCCGACGGCTACGACCTCTCGAGCCTGCGGCTGCTCGGATCGGTCGGCGAGCCGATCAATCCGCGCGCCTGGAAGTGGTATCGATCGGTGATCGGCGGCGAGCGTTGCCCGGTCGTCGACACCTGGTGGCAGACCGAGACCGGACACGCGATGATCACGCCACTGCCGGCGATCACCGCCACGAAACCCGGCTCGGCCACCCGCACCTTCCCGGGGATCAGCGCCGCCGTGGTCACGAGTGACGGCAAAATCGTCAAGGAGGGCGGCGGCTTCCTCACGCTGCGCCGCCCGTGGCCGGGCATGGCCCGCACGCTCTACGGAGATCCCGACCGCTTCGTGGAGGCCTACTGGACGCGTTTCGGCAAGGACATCTACGACGTCGGCGACGCCGCGCGTGTCGACGAGGACGGATACTTCTGGATCCTCGGACGCACCGACGACGTGATCAACGTCTCGGGCCACCGGCTCTCGACGATGGAGGTCGAATCGGCGCTGGTCGGCCACAAGGCCGTCGCCGAAGCCGCCGTGATCGGCAAGTCCGACGAGCACACCGGGCAGGCGATCGTGGCGTTCGTCACCCCGGAGGGCGATGTCGAGCCCGACGACGAGCTGAAGGCTTCGCTCTCGGCGCATGTGGCCGACAAGATCGGAAAGCTCGCCAGGCCGAAGCAGATCATCTGGTCCGACGAGTTGCCGAAGACCCGTTCGGGCAAGATCATGCGCCGGCTCCTGCGCGACATCGCGGAAGGACGCGAGCTCGGAGACGTGACGACGCTGCGCGACCCTTCGGTCGTCGGGATGATCAGCGAGCGCGTCGCCTCGGGCGACGAAGACTGATTCGGCCCGTCGGACGGGCTTGCCCCTTCAATTTGTCGGACGGGCTTGCCCCGTCCGACGTCCCGCCGGTGGATGGGTCGGGCAGGCCGGTGGCTGGCTACTGCTCGGACTTGTCGAACTGTGAGGCGTCCTCGCCGGCCGACTGCTGGGCGGCGATCTGTGCGACCTCGCTCCAGGGAACCGGGCGGCCGAGTTTCCAGGCCGGCGGCACGTTGCGCCCGTCGCCGAGCAACGTGATCGCCACGGCGCCGATCCAGAAGATCGCGACGAAGGCCGAGAGGCCGGACGAGAAGAAGAACAGTGCGCCGATCGCGACGCCGACGAAGCCGACCAGCCGCGTCAGCAGTCCGACGCGCATCGCCTGCATGCTCGTCATCACCCACGCGGCGACGACGAACACACGCGCAAACGGCTCGATCGCGACGATCACGCCGATCCAGCCGGAGTTGATCGCGTCGGTCGCGGCCTTGGCGTTCTGAATCTCCGCGCCGGCGAAGTTCTTCGCGGCCGTGACCAGCGCGACGATGAAGATCGGATAGACGATCGCGTAGAACGCGGGGCCGCCGAAGGCCAGGCCCACGAGGAACTTCGGCACCACGGACGAGCGCTGCTGAGCCGAGAGCGCGAGATGGGCGAGCAGGGTTCCGGTGAGCAGTATGCCCAGCGAGAAGGCCATGCCGGCGATGATGAACGGCGCCTTGTGCTCGTGAACGGTCTCGAGCAGGCGGGATGTGCCACTGCCCTCGCCGTTTCGCACGACCAGCGTGGTGAGCATGAAGTAGGCCGTGAACAGCGTCACGGTCAGCACCGAGGCGAATGTGACCATCCTGCTGCGCGCGGCCTCGGCGACCAGCTCCTGGTCGCTCATCTGCAGCGCGCCGGGTTGCGTGTTTGTCGGCTCGGGCACGCGGCGATCCTAGAAGAAGCGGGCCGCCCGGCCTTTATGCTGGCGGAATGGGAGAGATTCAATGAGCAAGTACGCAGTCGCGGTTGTCGGCCGGGATCGGCCCGGGATCGCGGCGGCCGTCGCCGATTCGCTCTACTCGGCGCACGCCAACATCGAGGATTCGAGGATGTCGATTCTCGGTGGTCATTTCGCGATGATGCTGGTCGTCTCGCTCGAGGATTCCGAGGCCGGCGCGCTCAACGATCGCCTCGCCGCCGTGCGCGCGGAGATGAAGCTCGAGCACGCTCACGCCGAACAGATCGAGGACGCCACCGGCGACGCGCGCCCGGCGCCGACCCATGTGCTGACGGTCTACGGCGCCGACCACCCCGGAATCGTCGCGGCCGTCTGCGACGCGCTTGCCGCGCGCGGCGTGAACATCGACGACCTCGCCACCCGTGTCGTCGGCACCGAGCAGGAGCCGGTCTACACCGTGATCTGCGAGCTCACGCTCCCGGCATCACTCGAGCCCGCCGAACTCTCGGAGGACCTCGCCGGCGTCGCCGAGGCGCAGGGCGTCGAGGTCTCGCTGCGCGAGCTCGATCAGGACATCCTCTAGGACGCGCATGGCCGTCCGCAAGGTTCTGCTCTATCCCGATCCGGGGCTGAAGGCTGTCTGCGCGCCCGCACCGGAGGGCGCCGAGCTCGCGCGTATCGTCGAGGACCTGACCGACACGATGCGCTCGTTTCCCGGCTGCGTCGGGATCGCTGCGCCGCAGATCGGCTACGAGGCATGCGTCTCCGTGATCGACCTGACCGGCCACAAAAAGGCGCCCGAGAGCGTGCATGGACTGACGGTGCTGATCGACCCGGTGGTGGTCAGCGGCGAAGGCACAGAGGTCGGTCGCGAGGGCTGCCTCTCGATTCCTCAACTCACCGCGAACGTGCGGCGGTTCGTCGATGTCAAGGTCCAGACGCGCGACGAGGAGTATCTCTTCGAAGGCTTCGAGGCGCGCCTCGCCCAGCATGAGATCGATCACCTCTCAGGGCTGCTGTTCCTCGACCGCGTTGATTCACTCACCGCCGACGTCTTCCCCCGAAAGCAACGCACCAAGTAAGAATCGCCTTTGCTTGCTTCGGGCATGCAAAGGGGCTTCGGGTGTTATTTGCCCATCGGCCAGAAACGGTCGAGCACTTCTACCGTGACCCGCGTTGGCGTGAGCTTTGCGCTCACGGCGCCCACGCGGTTGACCGCGCGCGGAACCTCGACGCGCTTGCCCTTGAACATCGCGTTGAGGCCGTCGCGGGCGCAGTCCTCGGCGGTCTGCCACGCCCAGCCGGGGCTGCCCTCCTCGATCGCCTCCTGCTTGTCACCGAAGAACTCGGTGCGCGTCGGACCCGGGCAGAGCACGGTCACCGAGACGCCGGTGCCGCGCAGCTCCTGCGAAAGCGCCTGCGAGAGCGAGGTGACGTACGCCTTGGTGGCGGCGTAGACGGCTTGGCGCGGGATCGGCTGGAAGGACGCCGTCGAGGCGACGTTGAGGATGGCGCCGGCGCCGGTCTCGATCATGTGCGGCAGCACGAGGCCGGTCATCGCGGTCAGCGCAGAGATGTTGACGTCGATCTGGCGCTGATTCTCTTCGAGGCTGAAGCTCGTGAACTCGCCCTCGGTTCCGATCCCGGCGTTGTTGATCAGGATGTCGACCTGGTCGCCACGCGCGTGGATCGCATCGATCAGCTCCGCTCGCTGCGTCGCGTCGGTGACGTCACAGGCGACGGCGATCGCGCGTACGCCGTGCTTGTCCTCGATTTCGGCGGCGAGTTCCGTGAGGCGATCAATACGGCGAGCGGCCAGCGTGACGTTGTAGCCGCGCTCGGCGAGCTGGCGCGCGAACTCAGTGCCGATGCCGGCCGAGGCGCCGGTGATCAGGCAGGTGGACGTGTCGGAGGGAACCGGGATGCTCATCGGCGTGAATCTACAGGAGCGCCGGTAGCATCGACCCCACGATGGACGAATTCAATCTCTTTGGTGACCCCGACGAACTCCAGCGCCGCATGGCCGAGTTCGCCGAACAAATGCAGAGCGGCCAGCGCGTCGCCTGGGCTGACAACGCGATCAGCCTCGCGGTCGACATGACCGTCGCTGCGATCGAGCAGATCAGCGCGACCGGCAGCTCCGACGAACAGGCGATGCAGATCCGTGACGCGATGCGGATGATCTTCCCCGAGGCCGTGACGCTCGTGCGCGAGGCCCGCGAGGGGCTCCAGTAGTCGCTTGGCTGGGTTGACTGCCGTGGTGGGCGGTCGGTCTCAGGCTGTTGGCGGTTGAGTGCGGGCGGCTTCGCCGCCGGCGATGATGGTTAGGTGGCCGTCAACCTGGAGAGAAATCCCTCCAACTCGACGCTCCAAGCGCAGAGTTGAAGATGCGCTTGGCTTATCCAAGCGGGATTTCCTCCAAGGTCTATCCCCGAAGGAGAGGCCTTGGAAGGTTTGCGGCTTGAACAAGCCCCACCCCAGGCCGCTCAGTAGTCCCGCGGCACCTCAGGCAACTCCTCCGGATACTCGAGCGTGGACTGTGACTCCGGATCGGGGTGCTTCGACTCCCACGTGTCGTCCCCGAAGTTGTCGTGCTGGTAGGGCGTCGGTGCCGCCGGTTGCGCCTCGCCGCCGGCCTCTTCGGCAGCTTTCTCGGCCTTGCCGGCGCGCATCAGCGCGCGCCAGTCGGTCGTGCGGAACACAAACGCCAGGGCGACCAAACCGAATGCCGCATTGAACACAGCAAGCGCCAGCTGCTGCCCGACCGAATACGCGGCGATCGCAGGCCCCGCCGCCACGCCGGCCAGCGCCGAGTAGAGCAGCGCCTGCTGCACGCCGGCGCCCTGCGGCGTCAGCGGGATCAGGCTCGCCGCCACCTGCACGGCGATCACGGTCAGAACCATGTCGACGCCGGTCGGCAGATTGAAGGCCTTGAGCATCATCCAGAGGCCGGTGAAACGGAAGACCCATGCCAGCGCCTGCGGTCCGACCGCGCCGCGGAAGTAGAGCTCGCGCGAGCGCAGCATCGTCACGCCCTGGCGCACGTTGGCCCAGAAGTCGCGCACGCGCACCGAGGCGTAGGCGAACAGCATCAGCAGGAGGATCGGCACGAGCGTCACGAAGAACACCGCGAACTTCGGGTGCTGCGCGAAGAACGAGAGGTCGAAGGCGTTGAGCTTGGAGAGATCCGGCAGCTTCGGGAAGACGCCCTGCGTGAAGCCGTAGATCAGGATCAGCAAGCCGACCACGAGGTCGAACGGCAGCTCGACCATGCACGAGGATCCGACTGTGGCGTAGTTCGACCCGCGTACGGTGTGCTTGCCGAGGTAGAGCCGCACGAAGACGCCCGCGTGCGCCGGGATCACGCTGGAGATGCCGTTGCCCGCCACCTCCGCCGCCCAGATGTTGCGCCAAGGGAAGTTCTCGGCCGGGTAGGCGGCGCGCAGGCCGTTGAACCAGGCGCGCGTGCGGATCGTCAGCCACGCGCCCTGACAGGCCAGCGCGATCACCAGCGGTCCCCAGTGAATCGCCGAGATCTGGTCGAAGAACTCGCCGACCGCGTCGAAGAAGTGCGTGAACGAGCCGTCGGCGAGCGGCGGGGTGGGGGCGGAGATTGTCGCGGGGCTGAGCATCGGCTGGCCTGTCAAACGTTAGGATCCCGCCGTGGACTTCTCGGGGAAACGCGTGTTGCTGACCGGCGCCGCCGGCGGACTCGGTGAGATCACCGCGCAGGCCTTCGCCGAAGCCGGCGCGACTCTGATCCTCAGCAGCCGCAACGAGGAGAAGCTCGCCGAGATCGCCGCGGCGCTCCCGGGCGGGCCGCACGAGGTTGTCGCCGCGGACCTGATGCAGCCCGGCGCCCCCGAAGACGTGATCGCCCGCGCCGGCCGCGTCGACATCTTCATCGCCAACGCCGGTCGCCCCGGCGGCTGGGCGCTCGACGAAACACCGGCCGAGGAGATCACCCAGGTGATCCGCGTCAACTTCGAGGTCCCGATCCAGATGGTCAAGGCCGTGATCCCGCAGATGAAGGCGCGCAAATCCGGCCAGATCGTGCTGATCTCCTCGCTCGCCGGCAAGTTCGCGCTGCCCGACAGCACGATGTACTCGAGCACGAAGTCCGGCCTGCGCGCCTTCTCCTGGGCGCTGCGCCCCGAACTCGCGCGCGACAACATCACCGTCTCGGTCGTGACCCCCGGGTTCATCGGCGAAGTCGGGATGTTCGCCAAGCGCAAGCGCAAGGCGCCGCCGCTCGCGGGCATCGTCCCGCCGAAGACCTACACCAAGACCCTGCTCGCCGGGGTCGCGAAGGGCAAGGGCGAGATCCCGATCGCCAAGCCCCAATTGCGCGTGCTCTCACAGCTCGCCGTTGTTGCGCCGGGCCTGTTCGACCGGGCCTTCCGCAAGGCCGCGCCGCAGCGCAAGCCGTCCGGCGAATAGCCGTCTCGTAGACTTCCATCGCAAGGTGGAACACTCACAGTCAATTCTGATCGCCGGTGTTCTGCTCGCGCTGGCGATCGCGACGACACTCGTGACCCGGCGCGCACGAGTGCCGGGACTCGTGCTCTTCCTCGCGCTTGGCGTCGCGGTCGGCCCAGAAGGGCTCGACGTCGTCCACTTCGTCAGTCTCGACATGGCCCAGACCGTGGGCATCGTCGCCCTCGCGCTGATCCTCTTCGAAGGCGGTCTCGCGTCGGGCTGGAAGGAGGTCCAGCCGGTGATCGGCGTGTCGATCTCGCTGGCCACGATCGGCACTTTGCTGACGGCGGTGATCACCGGCCTGCTGACCGCGTGGATCCTCGACTTCTCCACCCTTCAGGCGATGTTGATCGGCGGCATCGTCGCCAGCACCGACGGCGCGGCGGTCTTCGCTCTGCTGCGCGGATCGACGCTGAAGAAGCGCCTCGCGCGAACGCTCGAGGGCGAAGCGGGCCTGAACGATCCCGTCGCGATCATCCTTGTGCTCGGCTTCATCGAGTGGATCGAGATCAAGGGCTACGGCGCCCGCGACATGATCAAGCTGTTCGTCCAGGAGATGTCGATCGGTCTCGCGGTCGGAGTCGTGATCGGCGCGCTCGCGGCGCGCGGCATCCGCGCGGTAGGCAACGTCACGACCGGTCTCTACCCGGTGGCGACGATCGCCACGGCTGCCACGGCCTTCGGACTCGCGCAGGTGCTGCACGGATCGGGATTCATGGCCGTCTACCTCGCTGGGCTGATCCTCGGCAGCGCCCAGCTGCCGGCCCGTCGCACGATCGCGGATTTCCACGACGGTGTGGCTTGGGTCAGCCAGATCGCGGTCTTCCTCGTGCTCGGTCTGCTCTTCGCGCCGAGCTCTCTGCAATCGCTCTGGACCAAGGCTGCGTTCGTCACCTTCGCGCTGATGTTCGTCGCGCGCCCCATCGCCGTGTATGTCGCGACTTTCTTCGCCAAGTTCACCTTCAAGGAAGTCGCGTTGCTGCAGTGGGCCGGAATGCGCGGGGCGGTTCCGATCGTCCTTGCCACATTCCCGCTGCATGAACACATCTCCGACTCGAATGCGATCTACAACATCGTCTTCTTCGTCGTGCTGGCCTCGTCGATCTTCCAGGGGACGACATTCGAGTGGTTCGCGACGCGCCTCGGCCTGATGACGACAGAGCGCGCGATCGTCCCGCCGGTCATCCAGGTCGGCAACATCCGCAAGCTCGGCGCCGAGTTCTTTGAGTTCCGCATCCGCGAGGGCGACGCGATCGCCGGTCATGTCGTCTCGGAACTGCAGCTTCCGCGCGAGGCGCTCGTCTCGGTGATCGTGCGCGGCGACGAGGCCCTGCTGCCGCGCGGATCGACTCAGCTCGAGGTAGACGATCGCCTCCAGATCCTCGTGCGCGGACACCTCGTGCGCCGCGTCGAAGAGCTCTTCGAGCTCTGGCGCACCGGGCCGATCGGCGTGCAGGAGCGCAAGTACGCGACCCCGATCGCCGGCCGCGCGGCGATCTTCTCGGTCAAACCGTGGTCGGCGACGGGTGAGGGCGACCAGGGCGACCCGCGCAGCGTCGGCGGGGTCGACGTGCTGCGACGTGTGCGCACGCGTCACGACGAGGCCGGTGCTCTGTTCGTGATGGTCGACGGCCGCTTCGGTGTGACCAGCAACGGCGTCTGCGCCACCGGCAGCCCCCGCCAGATCCGCGGCTATGCGGTGCGTCGGATCGAGAACAGCACATCTCTCTCCGAGCGTGCGTGGTGGCAGGAAGTCGCCGGAGCCGTCGCTTAGCGCGGCCTGATCCAGAGCTCGAACGCTCCGGGCAGCGCGCCCTTCATCCCGAGCGGCTGCGAATACAGATTCGGGACCTGCTCAAGGCCGATCGCCTTCAGCTGTGCCTGTTTGGCGGCGTCGCAATTGATGCACGCGACCGCCTTGATCTGCCTGCCGCTCGGCTGCGGATATTTCGCCGATGGATTCGGCACGAAGGCGTAGCTCGTGCGCGCGCCGTCGTCCATCAGCGCGTTGAACGGGTAGTACCAGTCGTCGAAGCCGCCGTAGAGCACGAGGCTGTGGGTGCCGGAGGCGTTCAGCTTTTTGATCGCCGACGTGTACGGCGCGCGCAGGCCCGGGCGCGCGTTGAAGTACTCGGCGTCGCGTGAGCTGGTGAGGATCGAGCGATGCCCGTCATAGCCGATCAGCGGCCGGTCGACGTTGAGCAGCAGGTACACCGGCGCGACGAGCGTTGCGATCGAGATCACCGCTCCGGTCGTCCAGCGACGGATACGTTCGGCCGACGGGATTTCGCGCAGGGCCACGGCCACGAGCGGCGCTGCCGCGATCACGACCGGAAGGTGCAACCGAGAGTGGAATGTCTGCCACTTGATCAGCAGCGCGAAGAGCAATATCTGCGCGATGATCGCGAGCGCCCAGACGAGGCGCAGGCGTGTGCGAAAACGCCGCAGCGCCAACGCGCTGATGATCGCCCAGATCATCAGCAGGAACATCAGCAGGCTCGGCGCGTGCGATTCGTCGGGTCCGGAGAGTCCGATGCTGAACAGCTGCCCGGGGAACGTCGTCGCGCCGTCGTCGGGGTTTATTCCGAGTCTGGTCAGGCCGTCGCGCAGCCAGCCGCTCGGGCGCGCGTTGACGCTCTCGCTGGGTGTGCCGAGATAGATCCCGGCGTTGCGCACGAGGTTTGAGACGACCGCGCCAGGTGAGTGTGAGTCGTTGGAGTAGTCGTAGAAGCCGCTGCCGCTGAAGACGAACTTGCCGTAGGTCTGGTGGTTGCGCTCCCACTGGCCGCCATTGAGCACGACAACGATTGCGAGTCCGGCCGCGGCCAGCACGAGCAGGCGCGGCCATCCGACGCGCCGGACGATCGCCCACGCCAGCAGCAACAGGATCGGCGGAAGGTAGATCCATGCAGTGCCCTTGGTCAGGATCGCTAGGCCGACCGCAAGCGCCGCCACGAGCGTGCGTGCGATCGGCAGACGGTCGTCGTTGAAGATCGTCAGTGCGAGGCAGCCGGCCGTCAGCAGCCACAGCGCGACGACGAGATCGTTCTGGGTCGACGATCCCTGGACGATCGCGGTCGGGAGCGTGGCGACGAGGAACGCGGCGAGCAGTTGTCCGCGACGATCGCCGCCGAGCCGCTTGGCGATCAGCGAAGCTGCCGCGATCACCAGTCCGTATGAGACCAGCTGTACGCACGCCGCGAGGTGATCACCGCCGGTGATCGCCTGGAGCTGGGCGAGGATCATCTCGGCGCCGGGCGGCTGGAAGAGTTGGGGCTCGGCCTGCGTGGCGTAGTGGGCGACGCCGCCGAGCTGCAGCCACGCGGCGACCCGGGCCAGGTGGTAGACCATCGAGTCCCAGGTCGTCGGCGCGCAGGCCAGCGCCACGAGCGCGACCAGCGCAAGACACACCCCGATCGCGATCGCCAGGAATCGATCGAGTCCGGTCAGCGCCCGCGCACCTGTGATCACGCGATCCCAGAGCGGGGCGAGCACCGCGCGTCGCGTCACGATCACGTGGAGACCGGCGATCGCCGGGATCAGCCACACCGCCACGAGCCACCCGCGCGTCAGATGTCCCGACGCCGGTGCGTTCAGGTCGTGCCCCGCGCCGAGCGAGAGCAGTTCGGCCCCGAGCGAGACGAACGCCGCCCAGCCGGCCACCGTCCAGAGCGCGGCCTCACGCAGCCCGAGGCGCACCCGACCGTGGGGGTCAGCAAGCAGCAGCCAACCCCCGATCGCCGGGAGTGCCAGCAGCGCCGGCGCGATCACCAGCCAGAGGTTCATGCGCGCGCTGTCAGCTCTGCGAACCGGCGCCGGCGCGCTCACGCATCGGTACGTGGCCGACGGTGTCGAGGTCGCGCGGGTGCTCGCGGTGCTTGCCGAAGAAGTTGATCAAGTTGCGGTCCTTGCGAAAGACACGGTAGGGAGTCGATCGCAGGTATGCCTTCGCCACGAGGTTGACCTGCGCCTGCACGAAGGCAGGCGGCGCGTCGACGCCCATCATCTCGCGCAGCGTCGGGTCGAGCAGTCCGGAGAGCGACTGCCGTGCGAGCCACTCGCGCCGGGGCAGGTGTTCGGGGTACCAGCGCAGCCAATCCTTGACGAGCCCTTCGTAGCAACCGACGCCGTCGGCGGTGTGCGCGTAGGTGCGCGCCTCGTAGTCGACCATCCATTCGAGGAAGCCCTCGCGCGTCGTGGCGGGCAGTTCGAGGCCCATCACCCCGGCGATCCCGCACCAGAAGTTCCAGCGCGCCTGCTTGTCGACCTCGGAGAATGGGTCTTCGCCGAACTGCGCCGCGAGGCGATCGGGTTCGAGCATCACGGTCGCGAGCGTGTAGAGCTTCAGCTCGTCGGCGATCAGGAAGCGACTGTGGATCTCCTCCATCCGTTGGATCGCCGCGCGGCCGGCTTCTGATTTGTAGCCGCGGCGGTAGAACTCGGTGAAGAAGATGATCGTGTCGTTGTTGCGGCGGCGCGGATCGGTCGAGATGTCACCTTGACCTGAGCGGTAGAGCACCTTGGCGATCGCCGGAACAGCGGCCTGACGGGCGAACGTGACGAGGTAGATCGAGTGCGCGAAGTAAGCGTCCGCGAAGAGGACGTTGCTGACCTGCGCGGTGATCTCTTCGTCGTCGCGGGCGGGGTCGAGCGAGTCGACGTGCCTGCGCAGCGTGCGGCCTGTGGTCCAGTTGTCGAACACGGCAGAGCCGAGTCTACTGGCCGGTCAGCCAATTTCTTTGAGCGCCTTGAAAACCTCTGAATCGTGCTTCTTCGGCTGCACCTTCGGCAGATAGGCCTCGACCTTGCCCGTGGGGCCGATGATGAAGGTGCTGCGTTGGATGCCCATGTACTTCTTGCCGTACATCGACTTCTCGACCCACTGGCCGTAGCGTTCGATCATCTTGTGGTCGGGATCGGAGAGCAGCTCGAACGGGAGCTTGTACTTCTTCTTGAACGCGGCGAGCTTCTCGGGCTCATCGGCCGAGACTCCGATCACCCGCACGCCGGCCTTTTTGTAGTCCTTGATGCTGTCGCGGATCGAGCAGGCCTGGGTCGTGCAGCCGGGCGTGTCGGCCTTCGGGTAGAAGTAGAGGACGACACGATCGCCCTTGAGGTCTGCGAGCTTGACGGTCTCGCCGTCCTGGTTCTTGAGGGTGAAGGCCGGCGCCTTCTTCCCGGTCTCTGGAATTGGCATGGGCGCGAATCTATATGGTCGCCGGATGCGAATCGCTGTCTCAACCGACATGCTCGACGGCGCCGCCGACGCCGTGGTCGAGCAACTGCGCGAGCGCGGCCACGAGTTGCTCCTGTTCGGCGCGTTCGACGAAGAGGCGCGAGCCGATTGGGCATGGGGCAGCGAGGCGGCAGCCCGTGCGGTCGCAGACGGCCGCGCCGAGATGGGCGTCGTCTGCTGCTGGACCGGCACCGGCGCGTCGATCGCCGCTAACAAGGTTTCCGGCGTGCGCGCCGCGTTGTGCGGCGACGCCGAGACCGCGTCGGGCGCGCGCAAATGGAACGACGCCAACGTGCTCGCGCTTTCGCTGCGGCTGACGACACAGTTCGTGCTGGCTGAAGTCTTTGACGCGTGGTTCAGCGCGGAGCCGAGCTCTGACCCGGCAGATGCAGCCAATGTCGCCCACCTGGGCGAAATCAGCTAAGACGCGGCCGCGAGGATCGCCACTCCGGCCAGCGCCATCGCCACGCCGATCAGCTGCGTGCGCACGAGCCGCTCGCGCAGTACGACGAAGGCCAGCAGAATCGTCGTCACCGGGTAGAGGCTGCTGACCACAGAGCTGATCGCCAGCGCGCCGTGGTGGGTCGAGGCGGCGAACGTGATGTTCGCGCCGACGTCGAAGAAGCCGATCGAGTACGGGAAGAACCATTGACGGCCGCGCGGGCGCTCGCTCAAGGCGGCCGATCCCCGACCGGCGACCACGACGCCGATCGCCACGATCCCGAGCGTCACGAGCTTCAGCATCGCGGCCGGCCAATAGATCGACGCCTCGCCGGCCTCGGCGATCAGCGCGAAGATCGTGCCGAACCCGATCGCCGCGACGATCGCGAGGAGCACCGATTGACGGTGCAGCTCGGGAGAGACGCCGGTCGTCTCGGCGAGGTCCTGCTCGCGCGAGGCGAGGATCACCCCGGTCACGGCGATCAGGATCGCGACGACGGAAAGCGCGCTGAGCGATTCGCCGCGTCCGATCACGCCCCAGAGCACCGGAATTGCGGCTCCGGTCGCGGTGATCGGCGCGACGATGCTCATCGTGCCGACAGCTAGCGCGCGGTAGAACGCCGAGAGCGCGACCACGCCGCAGACACCGGCTGCCGCGCCGAGCAGCATGTCCTCGCGCGGCGGGATCGGATCACCTGAGATCAGTCCGCCGCCGGCCGCGAGAGTCACTCCGCCGAGTGCCGAGGCGAGCAGCACCCAGAGCAGCGCGTAGCGGCGCGCGGCCATGCCGCCGAGGAAGTCCCCGGTGCCCCACGCGAGCGCCGACACGAGTGCCAGCCCGATGGCAGCCATCTGGACCCTTTCGCTACGAGGCTTCCGCGACGACCGCGTCGGCCGAAACCGACCGACCGCGCAGTTCGGCGCCTTCGATCGCGCCGGCCACGCTTGCGGCCTTGTCGCTCGGCACCTGCATCAGCGTGTAGCGGCTGAGCACGCGCACGCGGCGGATGTCGTTGCCGGTGAGGTCGCTCTTGGCGGTGACCAGCTCGATCACATCGGCCGGCTCGACGCCTGCCGATGTGCCGCCGTTGACGATCACGAGGCTGAAGCCCTCGTCGAGTTCGGTCTGCTCAGGCTTGGTGTGACGCGGGCGGCGCAGCTCGCCGGGCTCTGCATCGGCTGTCGGCTCGGGTTCGGGCTCAGACTCGGGTTCGGCTGCCACTTCGGGCGTCGCGTCGGCGACCGGCTCGTCGGCGTCTTCCGCGAGCAGCGCCTCTTGCGTCTTGCCCGGGGGCGGTCCCCAGGAGAACTCGGCCTTGGATGCTTCCTCGGTGCTCGAGCGGTCCGGGATCACCCCTGCGCTCGGTTCCGGCTCGGACTCCTCGGCCGACGCTGCTTCGAGTTCGTCGCCGGTCGGCGGCGCGGGCGGGTCGGGAAGATCTTCGGCGGGCTCGCCGGCCGCGGCTGCCGGGGCGGCGCCCCAGGTGAAGCCGGTCGATTCCTGCTCGGCGGGCTGCTCTGCGGCGGGGCTCTCCGCGACGGGATCCTCCTGGGCCGGGGCCTCCTCGGACACGGGCGCGTCGGTCACGGCGTCCTCGGTGACGACCTCTTCGGTCGTCTGCGCTTCTGCTTCTTCCACGACTGCGACCTCCTCGGTCACGGACTCAGTCTTCTCGCCGTCACGGCTGCGCGGGCGGCGCTGGCGCGGGGTGCGCTCTCCGCCCTCGGCTGCATCGGCCTTCTCGCCGTCGCCGCCGGCCTTGGCGGGTGCCGGGGCCTTGGTCTTCGCGATCTCCGGCGTCCACTCCGGGACGTCGACGTTGATGTGCTTCTCGATCGCGCGGAAGTCGTCTTTGTCGCGCGCTTCGACCATCGTGATCGCGCGTCCACCACGCCCGGCGCGGCCGGTGCGGCCGATGCGGTGGGTGTAGATCTCGGCCGAGTTCGGCAGGTCGTAGTTGATCACGTGGGTGACGTTCTGGACGTCGAGGCCACGGGCGGCGATGTCGGTCGCGACGAGCACCGGGACGCGGTTGTCCTTGAACGCGATCATCACGCCGTCGCGCGAGCCCTGCGACATGTCGCCGTGCAGCGCGCGCACGCGGAGGTTCGGCTTGCGACGGTCGAGATCGCGGGCGAGGCGGTCGACGCCGATCTTCGTGCGGGCGAAGATGATCGCCTGGGTCGGGCGCTCGGCCTCGAGGATCTTGATGATGTCGTCGGCCTTGCTGTTGCGCGAGGTCGGGAACTGGAAGTGCTGGACGGTGTCGATCGTGAGCGTCGGGGCCTTCACGCGGATCGTCACCGGGTCGTGCAGCTGCTCGGCGGCGAGTTTGGCGATCGCTGGCGGCATCGTCGCCGAGAACAGCGCGGTCTGTCGGCCGCGCGGGCACTTGTTGAGGATCGTCTCGACGTCTTCGAGGAAGCCCAGGTCGAGCATCTCATCGGCCTCGTCGAGCACGACGAAGCGGGCGTCGTGGAACATCAGCGAATGGCGCGAGTGCAGGTCGAGAACGCGGCCGACCGTGCCGACCACGACCTGCGGGCCGTTCTTGAGGCGGTCCATCTGCTGACGGATCGGCGCCCCGCCGAAGGTGGCGAGCACATCGACGCCGGCGATCGCACCGTAGGCGCGCAGCGACTGCGCGACCTGGATGCAGAGTTCACGGGTGGGGGTGAGCACGAGCGCCTGAACTTCGCGGCGGTCGGGGATGATCGACTGCAGCATCGGCAGTCCGAAAGCGGCTGTTTTGCCGGTGCCCGTCTGGGCCTGGCCGATCACGTCGGAGCCCTTGAGCAGCTCCGGGATCGCTTGTTCCTGAATCGGCGTGGGGTCGGTGTATCCGACCTTCTCAAGCGCCTCCGCGAACTCGTCTTTGAGTCCCAAGTCTTTGAATTTCGTCATTGCCGAGAGAGCCTACCCCGCGATCCCGGAATTTCGGCGCTCCCTGGCCCCCAGGGCAAGGCAGCGCCAGATCTGCGCAGATTTGGCACACCGGCGTCACGCGCGCGTCACACAGCTTCGTCGGGCGTCACAAACGCCCGCCGCCCGCCCAAACCTTCTACGCTCCCCGCCCTATGAGCCTCGCAGTAGTTGGATCCATCGCATTTGACGCAGTCAAGACCCCGTTCGGAGAGCGCGAGCGCATGCTCGGCGGCTCGGCCGTCCATTTCTCGCTCGCATCGAGCTTCTTCACCGACGTCCACGTCTACGGACCGGTCGGCGACGACTTCGGTGACGACGAGTACGCGATCCTCCAGGATCGCGGCGTCAACACCGACGGCATCGAGAAGATCGCCGGCGGCAAGACCTTCTTCTGGAAAGGCCACTACGAGTTCGATCTCAACCAGGCCCACACCGACGACACCCAGCTCAACGTCTTCGAGACCTTCGAGCCCAAGCTCGACGACGCGGCCAAGGGCGCCGACGTGCTGTTCCTCGCCAACATCGAGCCCGGCCTCCAGCGCGCCGTGCGCCAGCAGTGCGAGGACGCCAAGTTCGTCGCGCTCGACAGCATGAACCTCTGGATCGACATCGCCAAGGACTCGCTGATCGAGACGATCAAGCTCGTCGACGCCGTATTCATGAACGACGCCGAGATCCGCCAGCTGACCGGCCAGAGCAACATGGTCAAGGCCGCGCGCGAGATCCTCAGCTGGGGCCCGAAGCTCGTGATCGCCAAGCAGGGCGAGTACGGCGCGGCGCTGATCAGCGAGAACGGCTTCTTCGCGCTTCCGGCCTACCCGCTCGAGGACGTGGTCGACCCGACCGGAGCAGGCGACTCATTCGCCGGTGGCTTCCTCGGCTACGTCTCCCAGCACATCAGCGAGGGCGGCGAGCTCGACGACAACGCCTTCCGCCGCGCGATGACCTGCGGCTCGACGATGGCGTCGTTCAATGTCGAGAACTTCGGCACCGAGCGCGTCCGCTCGCTGACCGAGGACGAGATCTCCGAGCGCTTCGCCGGCTTCGCGGCGATCACGCGCTTCGAAGAGTTCGCCGCGAGTATTCGATAGTTCGAACGGGCTCTCTCCGTTCGACGTCCCGCCGGGTCCGCGCGGGCGTAGCGTGCCGGGCCGGACCGGTAGAATTCAGCTCGTGAACATCCTTTTGATCTTCCTTGTGGTGGTCGGCGTCAAGCTGCCGCTCATCCTTGTCGGCTGGATCATCTATCGCGCCGTCAACGACGCTCCCGAGCCGGAGTTCGAGAACGACGGGGGCGATCCGGTCAAGGCCGTCTTCGAGCCCGGTCCGCGCACGCGCGGCCCGCACGACTCCGGCCCTGCGCTCGCCGTCGCCCAGCGTCGCGGCGACAAGGGTCACGACGAGTCGACCGAAGTCACCCGCAGCGGCAGCGCTCAAAACGCGTAGTAACCTTCCCGCCGATGCTTTTCGCCGAATCGTTTTTCACCCCGTACTACTTCCTTGCCGTCGGCTTCGGAGCCTTCGCCGTGATCGTCTCAGTGATCGGCATGAAGAAGCCGAATGACTTTCCCGGACGCTTCTCCGGACTGATCATGCTGGCCGGTGTCCTGCTGGGCGTCGCGACCTTCGTGTTCGTCTGGCGCGGCGGCGAAAAGGAAGTCGATCACCGCAATCACGAGTCGAAGTCCGACGAAGGCGCTTCGCTCACTCCGCTGGCCCCTCCGGCCGGCGTCAAGTACGTCGGCTGATCGCCCTCGCTATCGCGCCGCGGCCTGGAGTTGCCGCACCAGCGGAGCGACGTAGCGCTCCGCGAACCCGCGCACGTCTTCTTCGGAGTCGAGCCGGCCGATCGTCTCGGGCGTGATCGTCAGTGATATCGCCAGCCGCGCGATCAGCTCGCCGGCGATCGCCGCGTCGAACTGTCCGACTTCGATGCGACCGGCGCGCACGGCACCGTTGAAGCGCTCCTGGAGCATCTCGCGGGCGTGACCCAACGCATCCGGCGACTCAAGCGTCGATCGCGTCATCTGGCCGTTGTTGACGGCCACGACGCTGCGAAACACCGGATGGCTGCGCAGCGCGACCAGCGCCGAGGCGAATCCGGCCGCGAGGCGCTCCTCGAAGGAGTCGGCCGCCGCCGCGGCGGCGTCGGCGTCGGCGAAGATCCGGTCGAACTCGCGCGTCGTCCAGGCGCGGATCAGGTCGTCCTTGCTCGCGAAATAGCGGTAGAGACTGGCGCGCGAGACCTCCGCGCGTCTGGCGATCTCGCCCATACGCATGCGGTCCGGGCCCACGCGTTCGGCCTCGGCGCCTGCGACCTCGAGGATCCGCTCGATCGCGACGGAACGGGTTCGGTCTGATCCGGTGTGGACGTCTTGGGGCATTCGACTCAGCATTGTCTCAAATGCGTACTACCCGCTCTCGCGAACTTTCGACCATTGGCGACGCGACAAACGTGTCGCCTGCTACATAATCTGACCGAACAAAACAAAACGTGATTCAGGAGCCCCCACAAAGATGTCGGACGACCAGCTTCAAGTAGCGGATCCGCCGAGCGGCGAGAGCGCCGCCGAGAGCGCCGTGCAGGTGACGGACCAGCGCACGGGCAAGACAGAGCAGCTCACCATCACCGACGGCACCGTCCGCGCGATGGATCTGCGCCAGTTCAAGGCCGACGAAGAAGACTTCGGCCTGATGACCTACGACCCGGCCTTCACGAACACTGCGTCGTGTCGCAGTTCGATCACGTACATCGATGGGGACAAGGGCATCCTCCAGCACCGCGGTTACTCGATCGAGCAGCTCTGCGAGCACTGCACCTATCTCGAGGTTGCCTACCTGCTGATCCACGGCGAGCTGCCGACCGAGGATCAGCTCGCAGATTGGGTGCACGAGATCACGATGCACACCTTCGTCCACGAGAACCTCAAGGTCTTCGTGCAGGGCTTCCGCTACGACGCGCACCCGATGGGCATGCTGCTGGCCACGGTCGGGGCTCTCTCAACCTTCTACCCCGACTCGAAGAACATCGGCGATCCGGAAGAGCGCCGGATGGCTGCGATCCGCTTGATCGCGAAGATGCCGACGCTGGCCGGCTTCGCCTACCGCCACAGCCAAGGCATGCCGTACGTGTATCCCGACAACGACCTCGACTACGCGGGCAACTTCCTCGGGATGATGTTCAAGATGACCGAGCTCAAGTACGAGCCCGATCCCAGGCTCTCGAAGGCGCTCGACGCGCTGTTCATCCTGCACGCCGACCACGAGCAGAACTGCTCGACCTCTGCGGTGCGCGCAGTCGGCTCGAGCCAGGTCGATCCATACTCGGCCGTCGCGGCCGGCGTCGCGGCGCTCTACGGCCCGCTCCACGGCGGCGCCAACGAGGCCGTGCTGCGGATGCTCACGCGTGTCAAGTCGGTCGAGAACATCCCCGACTTCCTCGCCAGCGTCAAGGCCGGCAACGAGCGCCTGATGGGCTTCGGTCACCGCGTCTACAAGAACTACGACCCGCGCGCTCGGATCATCAAGAAGCATGTCGATGAGGTGCTCGAAGCGACCGGCACTGACAACCCGTTGCTGCGCATCGCGGTCGAGCTGGAGAAGCAGGCGCTCGATGACGACTACTTCACCTCGCGCAAGCTCTACCCGAACGTCGATTTCTACTCCGGTCTGATCTACGAGGCGCTGCAGATTCCACGCAGCATGTTCACCGTGATGTTCGCGATCCCGCGCACATCCGGTTGGATCGCCCAGTGGCTCGAGATGCTCGATGACCCCGAGACCAAGATCGCGCGTCCGCGTCAGATCTACACCGGTCACCGGGACCGCGACCTGCTCGAGGGTCGCAAGGCCGTCGGGCGCTGAACCGAACGTCGTGATCCGGTATCTGCTGAAGGTTCGCGTGACCGGCAAGGTCGCGAAGTTCCCGTGCGGATCGGAGGACGAGCTGTTCGCCAAGCTCGAGGACGAGCTCGCCGGACAGATCGAGGACACCAAGGGTCTCGGTCCGGTCGGCAGCCCGCTGAAGAACTACGAGGCGATCGAGATCGTCCACTCGCGGCTTGAGGTGGTGCTGACCGAGAGCCTCTTCAAGAAGCGCCGCGGCGGGATCGATGTGCGCCGAAACGGCGACAGCGAAGCCTGGCTCGGTGGTTCGAGCAAGCAACTGATCGAGCCGCGTCCGGGCGAGACGCTGACGGCCGCCCTGCGCCGCGAAATAGACTCACTCGCATGACAGAGCTTGAGAAAAAGCGCTGGTCGAGCGTCACCCTCCCGTCCGGCACCAGCGGTCCGTACGAGGTCTACGTCAACAGCGTCACCCAGAAAGAGGGTGAAGACTTCGAGATCGAGGGCGACGTCATCTACTTCTTCCGGCCGATCCGCAAAGAGGCCAAGCTCGGCTTCTTCCGTTGGCTCGTGCTGTTCATCGGGATCGCCGGAAGCTACAAGCAGAACGACTCCGTCGACGTCGGCTGCGTCATCGAGGGCCATCGCGACCATCTCGTGAATCTTCCGATCGAAGTGTTGATCGAGCCGACCGAGGAAGAGCGCGGAATGCTCGTCGGCTCCTATTCGCCGGGAGGCTGACCATGGGTCGCATCGACCAGATCATCGAGCAGGCCGAGCAGCCTGTGTTCTCGTTCGAGTTCTTCCCGCCCAAGACCGACGAGGGCATGACGAATCTTTTCGAGACGGTCGCGGCGCTGCGCGAGCTCGATCCGGCCTTTGTGTCCGTCACGTACGGCGCCGGCGGATCGACACGCGATCGCACGATCGCGATCGTCGGCCGGATCAAGAACGAACTCGGCATCGAGACGATGGCGCACTTCACCTGCGTCGGATCGACGACCGATCAACTGCGCGAAGTGCTCGGTGAGATTCAGGGCGTCGGCGTCGAGAACATCATCGCGCTGCGCGGAGACCCGCCGGCTGGTGAAGAGGCGTTCGTCAGGACCGATGGCGGTCTCGGCAACGCCGACGAGCTGGTCAGCCTGATCGCCGCTGATTTCCCGAGCTTCTGCATCGCCGGGGCCGGCTACCCCGAGACCCATCCCGAGGCGATCAGTCCCGACGCCGACCTCGCCCACGCGGTCGACAAGGTCAGTAACGGCGCGAGCTTCCTCGTCACGCAGCTGTTTTTTGACAACGACGCCTACTTCGACTACGTCGACCGCGCCCGCGCGGCCGGCATCGACGTGCCGATCATCCCGGGCATCATGCCGATCGGGGGCTACGAGCAGATCAAGCGCTTCACAAGCATGTGCGGCGCCACGATCCCGGAGCGGCTGATGGCCGAGCTCGACGCGCGCAAGGACGACCCGGAGGCGATCACCGACCTCGGAGTCGCGTACGCGACGCTGCAGTGCGCAGATCTTCTGTCGCGCGGAGCGCCCGGCATCCACTTCTACACGCTGAACAAATCGCCGGCGACCCGCGCGATCCTCAGCTCGCTGCGCGCGGCCCGGCCGTGGGAGCGG
The DNA here is from genome assembly GCA_047605325.1 of Solirubrobacterales bacterium. Classification (GTDB taxonomy): domain Bacteria; phylum Actinomycetota; class Thermoleophilia; order Solirubrobacterales; family JACPNS01; genus JACPNS01. The sequence goes on from JASGFX010000001.1 coordinate 102,236, forward strand.
AATCTGGCCACTCCGGCTTGAGGTACCCGTCCAGGGGGCCGATCATCATCGGGGCACTCCGCCTCGCACAAACCCCGAAAGGCACGATGAAGTACTTCGCCGTCGCACTGATCACCGCCCTCATGCTCGCCCTCTCCGCTGCCGCGGCCTCGGCCAACGGACTCTGCGTCGGCGCTTCCGCCTACTGCGCCTCCGGCGCCGAGTACCCGCGCACAGCTGACGGTCTCGCGAGCGCCGTCGCCGCCGCCAACTCTCCCACCTACCCGGGCCAGGACTTCATCTACGTGGCGCCGGGCACGATCGACCTCGACTCGACGATTTCCGTCAGTCCGTCGACCAACGAGGATGTGACGATCATCGGCTCCGGGATCGACAAGACGATCTTCCACTCGTCGAGGGCCAGCGGCGCGATGCTCACTCTGTTCGGTGCCAACGCGCTCGCCTCGCTGACCGACGCGACATTCAAGCTCGATGGCGACCCGACCGCGTCACGCCAGGCACTGAGCGGGAACGCGGCCCAGATCAGCCGCGTGAAGTTCGAACTCAGCTCGGTCGGCGGCTTCTCGACGGAAGGCTTCCAGGGCGGCGGTGTCTGTCACAACTGCGAGTTCATCCTCGGCGGAGACGGCGCTGAGGCCGGTTACGGCAGCGGGAATCTGACCTTCTACGACACGAGCGTGAGCACGGTCGGCGACCCGACCGGCACGAGCGGCTTCCGGATGGGCGGAGGCGCGAACCTCTCCGTCTTCTCGAGCACGGTCTCGGACGTCGCCACGGGGCTCTCGACCGACAACGGGACGCTGATCTTCACCGACAGCGTGCTCGACATGGGCGACGTCACCTACGCACGCGGTATCAACGCCGACAACCCGAACAACCCGTCGAACAACGCGGTCGGCGCTTACGTCTACAGCTCGACGATCGTCGGCACCGGCGAGGGGCAGATCGCGGTGAGGGGCGACGCGCGCTCGACGGCGGCCCCGGGCGAGACCTTGAACCTCTACGTGAGGGACTCGATCCTGCTCACGAAGGGCAGCGACTCGAAAGACATCCAGTGCAACGAGGGGATCAACGGTTCGTCGAACATGACGACGATCAACGATCTGTACGGCGTGGCACGCTTCCAGGCCGACGCCGGCTGCAGCTACAGCTCGACCAACCCGAACCCGGGCGACAGCTACACCTACGACGACATCTTCGTGAACGCCGCGGCCGGCGACTTCCGCCTGAAGAAGCCGGTCAGCCCGGCGACCAACCCGGCGATCGACACCGGCAACACCAGCACGATCTGCGACCAGAGCTTCGACCTGCTCGGCAACACCCGCTGCGTCAACTCCGTCACGCTGCTGCCGCAGGACGGCAAGATCGACATCGGAGCGGTCGAGTACCAGAACTACCGCCCGGACACGCCCGTGATCACGGCACCCTCAAGCGGGGTCGCCGGGCAGCCGCTGAGCTTCTCGGCCATCGCCTTCGACGCCAACGGCGACCCGCTCGAGTACGCCTGGAACTTCGGCGACGACACCGGTGAGATCATCGGCGACGCTCCGAGTCACACCTACGTGACGCCCGGCAGCTACACGGTCCGCGTGCATTCGCAGGAACTCAATGGCGGGCACGACAGCGTGAAGGCCGCCACCGCGACTGTCACGATCACGGCGCCGCCGGTCGTCACCAACCCGATCATCCCGGGGATCACGCTCACGCTGAAGAAGCCGGCGAAGTCGATCAAGTTCAAGAAGGGCGCGAAGCTGAAGAACGGCTTCAAGGCGAGCGCGAAGAAGCCGAAGACGCCGTTCTTCCTTGCGACCGCGAGCGCGAAGGTCACGGGCACGATCAAGCTCTACGACAAGAAGGGCAAGGCCATGAAGGGTTCGCAGAAGCTCACCCTCGCGGCCGGCAAGAGCTACCTGACCTTCGGCGGCAAGTGGAACAACCGCAAGGTTCCCAAGGGCCGGTACACGATCAAGTTCGTCTGGGATTCAACGCTGCCGGACTCGCCGAAGTCCGTCATGAACATCGTTCGCTAGTCGCGGTATTTGACGCTGCAGCCGACCGACTCGGTCTCTGCAGTCGCGGGCGCGCCGCCGGCCAGCACGGCGTCGAGCGCGTCGCGCAGGTACTGGGCGTTCTGCGACTCGTCCTCGTAGTCGGCGTCGGGCGCGCCGCGATAGACGAGCTCGTTGTCGCCGTTGAAGACAAAGACGTCGGGGGTCGTGAGCGCGCCGTATGCGCGAGCGACGTCCTGCGATTCGTCGCGCAGGTAGGGGAAGGGCCACGGGTTCTCGGCAAGGCGGGCCTTCATCGCGTCGAACGAGTCGGCCGGCTTGGCGACCGCGTCGTTGGAGTTGATCGCCAGAAAGCGCACGCCGTGGTGCTGGTACTCAGTGCCGACGGCCAGCAGACGATCTTCCCAGGCAAGCGCGTAGGGGCAGTGGTTGCAGGTGAAGATCACGACCGTCGCGCCTTCGTCCTCGTTGCCGTAGGCGTGCTGGTGCCCGTCGGTGCCGGGCAGCATGAAGACGGGGGCGGGGTCGCCGAGCTGGAGGGTGCCCTCTGTGTCACTGGCCTTTGCGCGCATGGCTTGCGAGTGCCTCTTTCAAGTCGTCGTTGTCGGGGAGGGGCGACGGCCGTCCGTCGCGGTGGTAGTAGAGCCTGCAGTCGAGACCATAGGGCTGCTCGCCCGGGTCCGCAACATCTTCGCCGTCGATCCGGATCGTCGGCGAACCGATGAAGCGCTCGCGCTCGGCGTCTTCCTCTGTGAAGATCTCGCGGATCTCGAGTTCTTCGGGGGCGATCGCCTGCTCGTCCATTGCCGCGCGCAGCAGGGAGAGCGCGCGTTCGTGCGACGGGCAGCCTTCCCAGAAAAGGAACTCGATCAACTGACGAACGGGGTGCGCTCGGGCGTGATCGGCGCCTCGATCGGGATCTGCTCGGGCGCCTCGGCGAACTCCTGGACGGCTTCCTCGATGCCGTTGGCCGATCCCTCGCACTGGATGCGAAAGCGCTCGGGCTGGATGTCATCGTCGGCGACGACCGGCACACCGGCCACGTCATCCCAGTCGAAGCGCTCCTTGTCGAAGTGGCTGACGAGGATCGCCTGGGCCGGCATCGGGCAGGAGGCGTCGTGGTGCTGGAGGCCCTTGACGATGTTTTCGAGCATTTTGGCTTCGAGTGACATTCCAACGATGAGTCTACGGGAGGCCCTATTCTGGAACCCCACTCGTTACCGACTTCGGAGTAGTCCACCATCATGCGCGCTCGCCTCTTCTTGCTCACCTTTGCCTCGATCCTCGCCTGCGCCACCTCTGCGGCGACGGCATCTGCGGCGAACTTCTGTGTCGGCACCAGCGCCCATTGCCTCGGGGCGCCGTCGAACAGTTTCCCCGCGACCGAGCAGGGCCTTGAAAGCGCGCTGGCGGACGCAGAGGCGGCCAGCACGGCCGACACGATCTACATCGCCGCCGGCGATCCGGTCGTCGTCTCCAAGGGGCTCTCGATCCACGCGCCGGAGGACAACCCCGTCACGATCACCGGCGAGGGCACTCACGATTCGACGCTGAGCTTCACGAATCAGGTCGGGGTGGGGCTCGACATCGACACCGACGACGGCGAGAACAGCTCGGTCTCGAGCCTGATCGTGCGGGTCGGCGGACCGGTGGCCACCGGCGATCGCACCGGCATCAGGATGGAGAAGGGCACGGTCAGCGACGTGAACTTCATCGTCGACGGCGAGAGCGACACGAACGAGCCGACTTCCGGCCTCACGCTCAAGGGCGGCGGCCTCTGCACATACTGCGACTTCGCGATGCTCCACGACCGCGGAATCGGACTCGAGACCACCGTTGGTGGACGCGTGACGCTCAGCAGGTTTCGCGACGCCAGCGGTGCTGACGACGAGACCGTCGGAATCATCTCCGGCGGGCCGGGGTCGGTCAACGTCAGACAGTCGCGATTCGTCGAGCTCGGCACCTCAGTGAACGTCCGCAACGGCGGCGTCCAGCTCTACGACTCGGCGATCGACATGGGTGGTCACGATGATGCGACGGGCGTCGTCGTGAACAACCCCGACCTGACTGCAAACCACAGCTCCGCGACGATCAACGGCGCGACGATCGTCGGCGACGGTGACGATCAGACCGGCATCGACGTCGAGGCCGCGACCAACAAGGTGGCCGGTGAGTACGCGACGGTCACGCTCTGGAACTCGCTGCTGCTGCTCGCCGGCACTTCGGCGACCACCGCTTACTGCGCCGACGACGGGAGCCTTGGCATCGCCACATTCAATTCGGGCTTCAGCTACCTGAAGGAGGGCACGCCCACGTCTTCTGGCTGCAGCAGCTCATCGACCAGCGACACTTTCTACACCAGCGCCTCGCCGTACCACACATTTGTGAACTGGGACGCGGGCGATCTGCGCCTGAAGCCGACCGCCGACGCTCAGATCGACAAGGGCGACCCCGACACCCCGAAGGACGATCGCGGCTACGACCTGATTCTCTCGCCGCGCTTCCAGGATGGCAGTAACTCTGGCACCGCGACGATCGACATCGGAGCGTACGAGTACGGGCCTTACGCGCCGGACACGCCGCAGGTCTCAGCTTCTGCGACCACAGTTGAAACTGGCACCGCAGTCGATTTCCAAGCGACCGGATTCGACGCGAACGGCGACGTGCTCTCGTATGCGTGGGACTTCGATGACGGATCCTCGTCAAGCGAGCAGAACCCCACGCACGTCTTCTCGAAAGCGGGAACATTCACGGTCGAGGTGCGAACCAACGACGGCGCGTTGGCATCGCTGCCCGCGAGCGTCACGATCACGGTGACTGCTCCGGCGGCGCCGAGCGGCCCGAAGAGCGACTGCTGTCAGGCCGGCGCCGGGCGGGTCAGCTTCGCCAAGACTTCGGCGAAGTTCAAGTTCACCAAGAAGCAGAAGCTGGGGAACGGCTTTGCCGTCAGCACCAAGAAGCCCAAGGGGGCGTCATACAAGGTGACGACAGAGGGCTCCTGGCGGAAGCTGAATATCACGCTCACGAACTCAAAGGGCAAGAAGCTGAAGGGCTCGCAGACGGTGACCTTCCCGCAGGGCACGAGCTACCTGACCTTCCGCGGCGGCTGGAACAAAAAGCCGCTGCCCAAGGGCACGTACTACCAGCGACTGATCGACATCGGTACGAACACACTGGTCTCCAAGCTCACGCTGAACAACTCGATGCCGAGCCGGCTGTCGATGACACCGACCACGACGTAGCGGCGGGGGCTGCCGGGCTACTTGGCGGTGTAGACGTACGTCTTCGCCGTGCCGCCCTGGGTCCAGCTGACGGTCGACTGGGTCGGCGAGTCGTAGGTGACCTTCACGGCCTTCAGCTCGGCGAGGCTCGCGCCGGGCGCGGCGAGGTCGATCTTGCCCGTGTAGCCGAAATCTCCGGATCCCGAGATCGTCAGATACGGCGCGCCGTTCTTGGTGTAGGCGGCGGCCCACACGCAGTTCTTGGCGATTGCGATGTTCTGCACGGCGATCGCTTCGCTGGTGTCGCCGAGTCGCGCGGTCTGGGTCTGCTCCGGATACGCAGAGCCCTTGCGGAAGAACTTGAACGGGACGATCTTCACGTACTTCCAGTTCGAGTCGTAGCGCGTGCTCGGTGCCTGCTCGGAATACCAGACCGCGCAGTTCTTCTTGGCGACGCGCAGGTGGCTGGTCTTCTTGATGCCGTCCCAGGCGGCGATGCCCCCGTCGAACTTCGGCGACTCGCTGCAGAAGTAGTACTCGGTCGGGCGCTTGGTGACGTAGAGGAAGAACTTCGCGCTCTTGTCCTTGGAGACGAGTTTGCCTTTGGCCTTCTTGCCCTTCTTCTGGCAGTAGGAGAGCTTCTTCTTCGCGATCTGGGCGCTGGGGCCGGTCTGGTCGGCGCTTGCGGCGACCGGGATCGCGAGAGCGGAGACGGCGAGCAGCGGAACGAGCGATCGAATCTTCATGCGCGGCAATCTACCGAACAGTCGGCAACGCGTCCGCACCGCCCGAGCTAGGCGGCGCTGACGCCTTCGATCTCGCCCGGTTGCTCATGCAGCTTGCGCTGACGCAGTTCGCCGAGCTCGACCGGGTCGCCGCCGATCGCGATGCCGTGCTCGCAGGCGGCGATGCAGTCGGCGATGTTGCCGGTGCGGTCGAGCGCGTGGGCGATCGCCGTCCAGACTTGCGGGGATGTTTCATCGAGCCGCTTGGCCGTCTGGGCCGACTCGAGTGACTGCGCGTTCTCACCGAGCAGGTGGTCGGCGAGCGAGAGATCGAGCAACACGTCGACCGTCACGTCCTCGGAGCGGCGCGCGCGGGTCAGCGCCTCGCGAGCCGCTTCGGGCTGGAGCAGGCGCAGCCGCAGCGCGCCCAGACGCGCCCATGCGCTGCCGTCGCGCGGACTCGTCGCGCACTCGCGCTCGGCCGACTCGGCGGCGAGCTCGTAGAGGCCCATCGCCTCATACAGCCGGGCGGCGTAGCGGTGCGGCGCCGGGCGGCCGGGCTCGACCCGTACCCATGCGCGCACGGATCTGGCGGCGGCCTCCATGTCGCCGGCCTGCCAGAAGGCGACCGTCATCAGACGGTGGATCGTCGGGTCGGTCTCGTCGGCGTCGCGCGCGTAGATCAGGCGCTCTGCGGCGAGTGCGTAGTCACCTTCAGCCATCGCGTGTTCGGCGCTGAGCAGAAACCGGCGGGCGCGGTCCTTCGCCTCGTCGGGCTTGCCGAACTCGACGAAGTCGAGTGTGCCGGCCGGCACGGTGCGCACGCCCGGTTCGAAGTCGACACGCGCCCACTGCTGGACGTTGTCGCCTTCGCCGGTGAAGTAGATGCCGAGGATGCTGCCGACACCCCACTCGGGGTAGGCGTTGCAGCGGGCGTAGCGATAGACCACCGAGTGGTCTGGGACCTGCGAGTGGAAGGGGTCGTTCTTCTGCTGGTCGGCGCGCTGCTCGGCCTCGCGCTGCTGCTGCTCGTAGGCGCGACGGCCCTCTTCGGCGCGGCGTTTTCTCGCGGCGTCGGCGCTCGCGCGCAGTGCATTGGCCGTGATCGAACCCTTGGGCATCGTCTCGAGCAGCGACTCGAGGTCGTCTGCCGCCTTGTTCAGGACCTTGAGGTGATCCTCGTGGGCCTGGCGTTTGCCGGGCGGAGCGATGTCCGGGTGCCAGCGCTTGGCCATCTTCTTTCTGGCCTGCTGCACGTCTTCCAGGCCGAACGGAGCCTCGAGTTCGAGCAGCATCGAGAGCTGTTCGATGTCGAGGATCACTGATGACGGCGAGTAGGACATGAAAGGGCATTTTACCTTCGCTCCTGCCCTCGGGGTCCGTAGCTAGGCTTGGCCGTGATGAACGTCACCTCGATCGGAGCAGCTCAGCCCCCGGTACAGCACAAGGACCGTCGCGTCGCGCTCGTGGCCGGCGGCGCCGGAGGAATCGGCATCGAGGTCGCGCGCGAACTCCTGCTCGACAACATGGCCGTCGCGATCGGCGATCTCGATCCGCAGAAGGCAGCAGCAGCGGCCGGCGATCTGACGGCGAAGGTCGCCGGCAGCGAGGTGATCTGGGTCGAGCTGAACGTCACCGAACAGTCCTCGGTCGTGCGCGCGGTGAGCGAGGTGCAGCAGCGCCTCGGCCCGATCGACGCTCTGATCAACTCGGCCGGCTGGAACCATGCCCTGCCGCTCCTGAAGACCGACGAGGCCTACTGGAAGCAGATGATCGACACCAACCTGATCGGCGGCATCCGCCTCACGCAGGCGGTGCTGGCCGGGATGATCGATCGCGGCTACGGACGCATCGTGCACATCGCCGGCGAGGCCGGTCGCGCGGGCGTCGCGGATCAGTCGCTGATGAGCGCGGCCAACGGCGGCACGATTGCGTTTGTGAAGGCGATGGCGCGCGAGGTGCTCGACAAGGGCGTCACCGTCAACTGCCTCTCACCGGGGCCGACTGCCACCCCGATGCTCGACCAGATGATCCAGTGGGCAGACGATGCGGCGCATATGGTCGCTTCGTTGCGCGGGGCTGTCCCGATGGGCCGTCTCGGTACGCCGGCGGATATCGCGCCAGTCGTCGCGTTTTTGGCGAGCGAGGGCGCAGGCTTTGTCACCGGGCAGACGATCAGCGTCTCCGGCGGCATGACGATGGTCTGAGCCGGCGCAGCCGCGACGCCAAGCGGGAGTTTTGGACACACCTCTCCCCGAGGGACAGGTGTATCCACGAAGCTCGCGATTCGTGCTCGAGCCAAGCAGGGCCAGGTTTGAACGAGATCTTCGCTTGTGGCGGCCGTCAGCCGGCGGTCTTGATCACCGGCGCGTGCTGGGCGACCATCGGAAGCTCGAAGCCAAGTGGCTCGGCCGCTTCCTGGAAGATCGGCAGCTCGACGGGCGTGAGCGCGATGATCCCGCGCGCGGCGCTGCGGATCGCCTGGGCTGCCGGGTCGTCCGGGTTCGCAACCACCAGCGGAACGCCAGCGTCGGCCTGCTCGCGCAGCGGCTCGGAGAGCGGCGCCTTGGCCAGCAGCGGCACGTCCAGCTCGTCGGCCAGCTCCTGGCCGCCGCCCTCGCCGAAGATCGTGTAGCGCTCGCCGTCGGGAGTCGTGAAGCCGCTCATGTTCTCGATCACACCGATCACCTCGATGTTGACCTTTGCCGACATGTCGGCGCTGCGCTTGGCCACAGTCTGGGCGGCCGGCTGCGGTGTGGTCACGATCACGAACTTGCTCTGCGGCAGTAGCTGCGCCAGAGTCATCGACACGTCGCCGGTGCCGGGCGGGAGGTCGAGCAGCAGGTAGTCGAGCTCGCCCCACTCGACGTCTTCGAGAAACTGCTGGATCGCCTTGTGCAGCATCGCGCCGCGCCAGACGACGGCCGCATTCTCCTCGATGAAGAATCCGATCGACATCAGCTTCAGGCCACCGGCGGCCTCGACCGGCAGGATCTTCTGCTTGTCGTTGACCTTCGGGCGTTGGTGCACGCCGAGCATGCGCGGGATCGAGTAGCCGTAGACGTCGCAGTCGACGACCGCGACCTTGTTGCCCTCGAGCGCCAGCGCAGCCGCGAGATTCGCCGTCATCGTCGACTTGCCGACGCCGCCCTTGCCAGAGCCGACGCAGATCACGTTGCGCACCTGGGCGAGCGCGCCCTCGGGCAGCGCTCCGCGACCGAGCTTGCTGCGCAGGTCGGCCTTCTCGGAATCGGAAAGCACGTCAAAGCCGACGTTCACGACCTCGACGCCGTCGAGGCGCCCGGCGCTCTCGGAGACACCCTGCTGGAAGTGTGAGCGCACGGGGCAGCCGGGGGTGGTCAGCGAGATGACGATGTCGACCACGCCATCGCCTTTGATGTCGACGGAGCGGACCATGCCGAGATCCACGATCGAGCGGCGCAGCTCGGGATCGATCACCGTGCGCAGCGATTCGCGGATCTCTTCTTCTGTGGGCATGTTTGCGACGTCAGACATGGCGCTGATTATCGCAGGCGCGTGTGCGCCACCGGACCGCAGTCCGCTACGCGCGGGTCAGTTGTCGCCGAAGCGAGCGCGGCGCTCGCACGGGGTGCAGTGCGCCTCGTAGCCGTGCGGGAAGATCTGCACGGTCAACTTCGCGCCGCACTCTTCGCAGCGGCGGTTGACGTCGAAGTCGCGCTCGGCGTCGAGCTGGGCGCGGGCTTCTTCGAGGCGCCGCACGTCCAGTGCCTCTGCCTCACGAGTGAGTTGTCCTGGTTCAAACATCAGATCACTTTCGAAACGGCCTTGATCGGCATGCTCAGTTCTTCGAGCATGACGAGGTCCTTTCCTACATTCTCGCCGAGCGTGGTGAGGTAGTTGCCGGTGATCAGCGCGTTGATGCCCGACTGCATTCCCATCGCCTGCAGGTCGCCGAGCGTGACCTCACGGCCACCGGCGTAGCGCAGCATCGTCGAAGGCATGATCAGGCGGAAGATCGCGATCGTGCGGATCGCCTCCATCGGCGAGACCAGCTCGCGGTCTTCCATCGGCGTGCCCGGGCGCGGGTTCAGGAAGTTCATCGGCACCTCGTGCGGCTCGAGCGCGGCCAGCTGGAAGGCGAACTCGATGCGCTGCTCACGCGTCTCGCCCAGGCCGATGATGCCGCCTGAGCAGAGCTCCATGCCGGTCTCGCGGACCAACTCGCAGGTGCGCATGCGGTCTTCCCAGGAGTGCGTCGTGCAGACCTCGGGGAAGTAGCTCTTGGCCGCCTCGAGGTTGTGGTTGTAGCGGTGGACGCCGTTGTCTGCGAGCTCCTTGGCCTGCTCCTCGGTGAGGATGCCGAGCGACGCCGCGACCTCGAGGCCGGGGACGTTCTCGTGCACGAGCTTGGTGCATTCGATCACGTGGTCCATCAGTCGGCGATCGGGGCCGCGCACGGCGTAGACGATGCAGAATTCGGTGGCGCCGGTCTCGGCCGTCGCCTCGGCCGCGGCGAGCAGCTGCTCGGGCGGGATGAACCCGGTCGGAGCGACTTCGCTGCCGAACACGCTCGACTGCGAGCAGAAGTTGCAGTCCTCGGGGCAGCCGCCGGTCTTGCCGGAGATGATCGATTCGACCTCGACCGACTCGCCGCAGTAGTCGAGACGCACGCGGTGGGCGAGGCCTGCGAGATGGCCGAGCTGGTCGTCGGGCAGCGCTTGGATCGCCAGGGCCTCGTCCATCGTGATCTTGCCGCGCTCCTCGAGCAATCGCTTCTCAGCGACCTTGAGGATCTCTGCGGGTTCGGCGGCGGGCTCTACGGGAAGGACGTTGCTCTGGGTCATGCGCCGGAGTTTAGGCCGACTGCAGGTCGGCGAAGGCTTGAAACAGCGGGACAAGCGCACCGCTCTGTACCTGCTCGTCGATCTCGGCGGCGAGCTCCGCGCGCATCGCCTGCTTGGTCAACTGGTACGCGAAGGGCGAGAGCCCGGCCGCGCGCTCGGCCACGGCGGCGACCCGGGCGTCGAACTCCGCCGCCGGGGCGAGTTCGTCGAGGTAGCCGATCTCGAGCGCGCGGGCGGGGCGGAAGGTTTCGCCGTGCAGCAGGCCGCTCCCGAATGCAGACGGCACAAGGTGCGACTGCGCGAGCTTCATCGCAAACCCGCCGAACGGAATTCCGATCGCGACCTCGTTGAGACCGATCTTGTACTCGCCTTCGACGCCGACCGAGCGATCGCAGGCCAGCAGGATGATCGCGCCGCCGGCGATCGCGTGGCCGGTCACGGCGGCGATCACGGGCTTGGGAAAGATGAAGATCCGGTGGGCGAGGCGCGCCATGTCCGGGCCTATGCGGCCGAGCGCGTCACGGTCGATCGTCTGCATCCACTTGAGATCCATGCCGGCCGAGAAGAAGTCGTCGCGGCCTCGTAATACGACTGCTCCGATCGACTCGTCGGCCTCGGCGCGGTCGAGGAACTCGAAGTACGCATTGAACACGTCGGTGCGCAGAGTGTTGGCCGCGTCGTCGTCGTGGACGATCGTCGCGACACGGTCACGAGCGACGTATTGCAGGACATCGGTCGGCATCGCGGCCAACTCTATCGCCGGGCGCGCTGCAAGATCGCTGGCGGTTCGCGAAATTATTGACAACCTGGGAAGGAGTCGAAAACGCCGATACCAGCACTTTCTACCGAACCGGCGGTATAAAACGTCGATTATCGACTAGTACGTTCGTCCACCCCGGAAAACCGGGCAAAAGCTGGGCGCTCAGAAGCCCGATAACCACGGGGTCAGTGTCTTCGCTCGAAAACACCAGATCCTCCCGCATTGAGGACTTCGGCCTGACCGCCGATCGCGAGCTTGTGCGCCGCGTCGCGATCGCGATGCTGGCACTCGGCGGCGCGATCGAAGTGATGTATTCGGTCGCCTTCAATCCGCCCGACTGGACCGATGCCGCGGCGCTCGCGCTGACCGCCCTCGCGGCCGCGATCGTGCTGCTCGTTCCGTGGGACTTCGTCTCGCCGCGGCTGATCGTGATCCCCGTCCTGCTCGGCGTCGCAGCCGTCTCGCTGATCGTGATCGGCGACGGGGTGGCCGTCGGCATGTCGTTCCTCTTCCTGCCGGCTGCGCTCGTGATGGTCTTCTTCTGGAACGACCTGGTCGTGAAACTCGCGGTGATGATCCCGCTTTCGATCGTCTACGTCGTCGTGCCGGCGATCTGGGGCGATCACGAATCGTTGATCGAGGCGCTCACGAGTCTTCCTCTGCTGATCGGCAGCAGCGCCGTGCTCGGCGCGATGTTCAACCGCTTCCGCTCGGCGTCGGTCGAGCAGGCCCGCTTCCGCGGCACGATCACCGCCCTGCTGATGGCGCTCGACGCGCGCGACGACCACAACTCCGAACACGCCTCAGAGGTGCTCGGCCTCGTGATGTCCGTCTCCGAGGATCTCGAGCTCGACTCGCGCCAGACCTTGCACACCGCTGACGTCGCGCTGCTGCATGACATTGGAAAAATCGGGATCCCCAACGAGATCCTCGAGAAGCCTTCTGCGCTCGACGACAAGGAGTGGGCCGTGATGCGGCGTCACCCCGAGATCGGCGAGCGCATCCTCAACGAGGTTCCCGGCTTCGAGTCGGTCGCCAACGCCGTGCGCCACGAACACGAGCGCTGGGATGGTACGGGCTACCCCGACGGCCTCAAGGGCGAGGAGATCCCGATCGCCAGCCGCATCGTGCTCGCCTGCGACGCCTACCACGCGATGATCTCCGAGCGCCCCTACAGGGAGGCGCTCTCCGAAGCACAGGCCCGCGAGCAGCTCGTGCTCTGTTCGGGCACGCAGTTCGACCCACGGGTCGTCGGCTCGCTGCTCAAGGCGCTCGAGGTCCGCGAAGGTCGCGCCCTCACCGAGGTGCCCGGCTGGCGCGATTCGATCGAAGAAGGCGTGATCCACAACCTGCGCGTGCTGCACACCGAGGCGCACGGGAAGACTGCCTGAGCATGTCCGACGGCTTCTACACCGGGCTTCCGACCACGCAGCGCCGCGAGGCCGCCGATGCGCGCGCGGAGTACGAGCTGATGTGCCGCACGATGTCGGCGATGTATCTCTCGGGCATCGGCTTCATCGCGCTGTGGGCCGCGCTGGTCGGCGACATCGACGTCTTCTCGTACGTCGCTGCGACGATCTGCCTGGCGATGGGCTTCATCGGCCTGATGCTCGCGCGCTACAGCGTGCCCAAGCGCGCCTTTGTGATTCCGCTGCTCGTCGGCGTCGTCGTGCAGCTTGCGCTTGCCGCGCACTACGAGCAGTCGACGGCCGGCTTCTTCCTGTTGCTCCCGGGCATCTATTGCGTGGTGTTCTTCTGGGGCGACAAATTGGTTTCCTGGGGAGGTACAGCAGTCATCACCGCTGCGTTCGTCGCCGAGCCCTTCCTGGTGGGGGGCGACGCGGCGGTCGCGCGGGTGGTGACGACGACGCCGATCTTCCTCGGCATGGTGCTGACGACCGGATACCTCGGACACGAGGCGGCCCAGATGAAGCGCAACCGCGGCCGCTTCGAGTCGACGATCTCGTCGCTGCTCGTCGCGCTGCAGGAGCGCGACGGCTACACCGCCGACCATTCAGAGGAGACGGTCGACCTCGCGATGGCCGTCGGCGACAAACTGAACATCTCCGAGGAGCAGCGCACGGTGCTTGCCGACGTCGCGCTGCTGCATGACATTGGAAAAATCGGGATCCCCAACGAGATCCTCAACAAGACCGACGGGCTCGACGACCACGAGTGGGAGTTCATGAAGCGTCACCCGGAGATCGGCGAGCGCATCGTCGCCCCGGTGCCGGGCTTCGCGAAGGTCGCGAAGGCGATCCGCCACGAGCATGAGCGCTGGGATGGCGCGGGCTATCCGGACGGGATCGCCGGTCACGAGATTCCGCTCGCGAGTCGGGTGGTGCTGGTCTGCGACGCGTTCCACGCGATGATCACCGATCGTCCTTACCGCAAGGCGATCGGCATGGAGGCCGCGCGTGAGGAGCTGATCCTCCACGCCGGCTCGCAGTTCGACCCCGACGTCGTCGCGGCGCTGCTTCAGGTCATCGATGAAGAGTCGGTGCCGGAGTCGGTCGGGCGTGCGGCATGGACCGGTACGACGAACGCTGCTGCCGAGCTGGCGCAGGCCGGCTGAGCACCCTCAGCGCGAACATCACGACGATCACACCGGTTGACGCGATCACCGGACCCTTCAGCCAGGCCTCGCCGGCGTCGCTGCCGGCGCCGAGCACGTGCACCACGCACAACGCCCAAGCGACGATCGTGAAGCGGTGCAGCGTCTTCCAGCGATTGATTCCGATGCGGTCGCGCGCGTAGTACGAAAGGCCGAGGGTCATCGCGATCCAGGCGCCGACGATCCCAAGCCCGCTGTAGAGCGGGCGGTAGTCGAGCTTGAACGGCACCAGCAGCTCGGTCACGGTCGCCTTCAGCCACGGGTCGAAGATCAGCAGCGCTCCGTGCACGACGATCGCGACCAACGCCGCCAGCGAGACGAATTCGTGCACGCGCGTGAGGTCTCGCGCCTTGACGCCGAGTGGCAGGCGGCCACCCTGGGCGAGGCCGACGATCACCGTGAACGTCAGCATCGTCATCGCGACGATGCCGGCGGCGCGGCTGCCGATCCAGAAGATGTGCGAGGTGTAGTCGCCGGTCACGCCGCCGCCGCCAGTTCGGGCGCGACGTACTGCGCGCTGCAGTCATCGAAGATCACGACGCCGCCGTCGGCTGCGGCGAGTGTTTCCGTCGCGCCGCGCTCGCCGCGCAGGAAGGCGATCTTCGCGATCGTCTCCGCGACCAGCGCGGTGGGGGCGAGCGCGGTGACGGCGACGACGCCGGTCCACGCCGGAAGACCCGCCCGCGGGTCGATCAGGTGATGGGCCGGAGCGCCGCCCTCGCCGCGCCAGATGCGATTGCGGATGCTTGTGGTGGCGACGGCGCCGCCGGTCATCGCCAGCGGCAGCGGTGTGTCGGAAAATGGGTTCTCGACTCCGATCTGGCCCCAGCGGTTGCCGCGCGGGCCGAAGCGGATGTCGCCGCCGCAGTCGATGCAGAAGTCTGCGCCTGGGCCGAGCGCCGTCGACCAGCTGCGCGCCAGCAGATCGGCCGCGAGACCTTTGCCGACACCGCCGCTGTCGAGCGTGACCCCGGCCGGGCGGGTCAGCGTGCGCGTACGGCGGTCGTAGACGATCGCACGCCATGCGCTCGTCGGATCGGGGCGCGCCGCGCGCCGCGCCGGCGCCTCTTCGAGGGCTGACATGAGGTCGGCCGGGGTGGCGCCGGCGCGCGACTCGGCGTAGCCCGCGCGGATCAGCGCGGGCGTGATGGTCGGGTCGACCAGCCCGCCGCTGGCCGTCGCCGCCCACAATGCGGCCTCGATGAACTCTCCCATCAACCAGGAGACGCCGACGGTCTCGGCGCCGTCGGCGTTCACGCGAGAGAGTTCGCTGCCGGCCGCAAAGCGTGTGAGCGCCGAGTCGAACCCGTCGATGAACCGCCTGCCGGAGGAGAGCAGGCTGCTTGCGCGGGCGCTCGGCGCGCCATCGATGCGCAGCTCGATCTGAGTGCCCATCGCGCGAAAGCAGATCGCGCTCATGACGCCCTCGTCGTAGGCGTGGAAGCAGAAGATGTGGAATCGGACGAGGAGGACTGCTCCGCGGAGCTTCCTGAGTCGCTCTCGCTCTGTGTGTCCTCTGCGTAGTCCGAGGAGTCGTCGTTGTACTCCTCGTCCGATTCGTAGGTCTCTTCGCTCTCGGTCGTCGTCTTGACGGTCTGGCCCGGGGAGGAGGAGGTGAGGGCAGACGTCGCGCTGAAGGACAGCAGTGCGAAGACGATCGCGAAGAGCGCAAGCGAGCTCATCAGCACCCGGCGGGCCGTGCGGCGGCGGATCGCAATCCGCTTTGCTCTGGCCGCGCGGGCCGCTTCGAGTGCTTTGGCGTCAACTTGCATGCTGGGATATTCGCCCCAGCACGTTGGAGGCGCCCGAGAGCGCTCTGTGAGTTTGCTGAGACCGTCTAGGCCGGTTCGGCAGCCGTCTCGGCCGCTGGCGCGGACGGACCCTCAGAGAGTCCGAACCGTGCGTGCAGGCGCTTCATCCAGCGCGGCGCCCACCAGTTGTATTCGCCCAGCAGCGCCATCAGGGCGGGCACGAGCAGCGCGCGGATCAGCGTCGCGTCGATCGCCACGGCAAGCGCCGTACCGACGCCGAGCTCCTTGATGAAGACGATTCCCGAGAGACTGAAGGCGCCGATCGCGACGCAGAACAGCAGTGCCGCCGAAGTGATCACACGGCCCGTGCGGGCGAGACCCTGGGCCACGGCTTCGTGGTTGCCGAGACCCTGATCGTGCAGCTCCTTGATCCGCCCGAGCAGGAAGACGCCGTAGTCGGTGGCGAGCGCGAAACTGATCACGAAGAGCAGGACGGGCTGGGTCATCTCGAGCGCGCCCTGTGACTGGTAGCCGAGCAGTCCCTCGAGGTGGCCCTCGCCGAAGATCCAGGTAAGCACGCCGAACGTGGCGGCGAGCGTCAGCAGGTTCATGATGAAGGTCTTGATCGGCAGCACGACGCTGCCGGTCATCAGGAAGAGCACTACGAAAGTGATCAAGAGGATCAGCAGCAGCGCGAGCGGTATGCGGTCGAGGATCGTCGCACGCTGGTCGACGAACACCGCGCTGGTGCCGCCGACGCGGAAGGTCTCGGCTGAATCGATCCCGCGGATGTCCTGGACGGCGTCGAGTGCGGACGGCTCATAGAAGAGCTCGTCGGTCTGCACGTCGAAGCGCCACGTGTCGTCTCCGAGGTAGACGGGCTTTGCGACGGCCTCGACGCCGTCGGTCTCGGCGACGTCGGCGCGCAGCGCGGCGACCTTCTCGGCGTCGCCCTTGGGCGCGTCGACCTGGACGAACACGGTCGAGGTCTGCGCGGCAGGGAAGTCTTCGGCCAGGCGATCCTGCACCTGGTGCGCCTGATTGGTGCTCGGCAGCACTGTCGCGTCGACCGACGTGAACGACATGTTTCGGATCGGCGAGGCGAGTACGAGGATCACGAGGGTGACCGCGATCGCGACGAGCGCCGGGCGTTTCATCACGCCGTTCGCGAGGCCGTACCAGCGCCTGGTCGACTCGTCGATCGGCTTGCGCGCGATCGAGAAGCGATCGATCTTCGGCCCCAGCAGATAGAGCACCGCCGGCAGCACGGTCAGCGCCACGACGGCAGAGGCGATCGCCACGGTCGCGCCGGCGAAGGCCATCGAGTAGAGGAACTTCAGCGGGAAGATCGCGAGCACGAGCACGGCGCCGGCGACGGTCATGGCCGAGTAGACGATCGTGCGCCCGGCCGTGTTCATGGTCGTAGCGACGGCCTGTCTCGTATCGGCGCCGGCCGCGATCTCCTCGCGATACCTCGTGATTGTGAGCAGCGCGTAGTCGATCGCAAGACCCAGACCGAGGCCGGTCGTGAGGTTGAGCGCGAAGATCGAGAGGCTTGTCGCCTCGTTGTAGAAGCTGATCATCATCATCGTCAGCGGAATCGTGATCGCACCGATCAGCAGGGGCAGTGCCGCCGCGATCAGGCTGCGGAAGACGAGCAGAGAGATCAGGAAGAGCAGGGGGAAGGCGATCATCTCGGAGCGGCTCAGGTCGCTGCTGACTGTCTCGCTGACGTAGTGCTGGGCGACGAGGGCTCCTCCGAGCTGCACGTTGTAGTCGCCGGCGAAGGTGTCGACTGCGTTTTCGGCGACGCCGCTGTCGGCCGAGCCCTGCTCGGTGTGGGCGATGACCATCTGCGTGGCGCCGTCGCTCGAGACCGCGCCGGGGCTGACGGCGACGACGCCGTCGAGCTTGGCGAGGCGCTTCTGGGCGTCGGCGATGGCGGCGCGCCCCTCGGGGCTGGTGACCGGCCTGTCGCCGGGGGCCGAGACGAGCGCGACGATGTCGAGGTCGGGGTCGTAGCCGGTCGCCTTCGAGACGGCGTCGGCAGCCTTCTGGGACTCGGCGCCCATGTTGGCGAAGCCCTGCGCGGCGAGGCGGTCGGGCAGGCCGTTCGAGACGGCGAGACTGACGATCGCCACGATCGCGGCCGTGATCAACACGCGGCCGGGGCGGCGGGTGGCGAGATTGCTGAGAGCGATGAACATGGGGTTCTCTCCTACGACTCGAGCTTGGCGATCGACCGGTCACACCAGTCGATCACGTATTGATGGAGCCCGAGTCCGTACTCGAGCACGAGGTCTGGCATTTGGGGGAGGCCGCCGCCCCGCACGACCTGGATCGACTTCAGGGTTGCGAGCGTTTCCGCGCGCTCGTCGCGCAGCTCACGGAGCTTGCCGAGCTGCTCCTCCTTGGTGAGCTCGCCGGAGAAGAAGATGCGCAGGATTCCCTCGTCGCGCATCTCGATGCGGTTCTCGTTCTCGAGCAGCCAGGCGCGCAGGGTCGCGTGGCCCTCGTCCGTGATCGAGTAGGCCGTGCGGGCACGGCCACCGGTGGCGCGATCCTCGCCGGTGACGAGTCCGGCCTCGGCGAGCTTCTTGAGTTCGGGGTAGATCTGGCCGTAGCTCGCGGTGAAGAAGAAGCGCACCGACTGGTCGATGTACTGCTTCAGGTCGTAACCGCTGAGCGGATCCTCGTGCTTGGCGAGGAATCCGAGGATCACGTAGGCGACGTTCGAGAACTCAGCGGCCATGTGGCCAATATATCAGATTGATATATCTTTGTGCAATATTTAGCAAGCAAAAAAGAGACCGGCCCTTTTGAGGCCGGTCTCTTGAAAATGAGCCCCCGTTTTGATGAACATGGGCCGAGCGCGAGGGGTCGCCCCGCGGTTCGTCGATCCTACACCTCAGCCCTGCGGCAGGCGGGCTCCTTCCTCCAACTCTGCGCCCGCAGCGCAGAGTTGGAGGAAGAGATCGCTCACTGGACGCTCGCGCCGCTCACAAAAAAAGGCCGGCGCGGGAAGCTCCCGGCCGGCCTTTCTCAGAACATCGCGCGAGGCGCGGAGGCTCAGACGTTCTTCAGCTCGGTGACGATCTCCGAGAGCGAGGCCTTGGCGTCGCCGAAGAGCATCTGCGTCTGGTCGAGGTAGAAGAGCTCGTTCTCGATGCCCGCGTAACCGCTGGCCATACCGCGCTTGAGCACGATCACGTTGTGGGCATCGGCGACCTTGAGGATCGGCATGCCGTAGATCGGCGAGTCGGGGTTGGTCTCGGCGGCCGGGTTGGTGACGTCGTTCGCGCCGACCACGATCGCGACATCAGCGCGCTCGAACTCGGGGTTGATGTCGTCCATCTCGACGAGCTGGTCGTACGGCACGTCCGACTCGGCAAGCAGCACGTTCATGTGACCGGGCATGCGTCCGGCGACCGGGTGGATCGCGTACTTCACGTTCACGCCCTTCTCCTCGAGCGCGTCGGCCATCTCCTTGACGACGTGCTGCGCCTGGGCGACGGCGAGGCCGTAACCCGGCACGACGATCACGTTCTGGGCGTAGGCCATGAGGATCGCGGCCGAGGCCGCGTCGGTCGACTTGACCGTGAGCCCCTCGGTGCTCATCCCGCCGCCTCCGCCACCTCCGCCACCGCCGCCGAAGGAGCCGAAAAGGACTCCCGCGATCGTGCGGTTCATGGCGACGGCCATCAGGTTGGTGAGGATCGAACCCGAGGCGCCGACGATGATTCCGGCGACGATCAGGGCGTTGTTGCCGAGCGCAAAACCGGCGGCCGAAGCGGCGAGACCGGTCATCGCGTTGAGCGTTGAGATCACGACGGGCATGTCCGCGCCGCCGATCGGCAGCACGAAGAACAGACCGAGGATCGCGCCGGTGATGGCGATCGCCAGCACGGTCCAGTACGGCTGCATGCCGTTGTCGGCGAGCAGGTAGATCGCCAGACCGAACGCGATCAGGCCGAGCACGGCGTTGAGCACCTGCTGACCCGGCAGCGACTTTGGCTTGCCGTCGATCTTCTCGGACAGCTTGAGGTAGGCGACGACCGACCCCCAGAACGAGACCGAACCGATGATCAGCGAGAACAGCGAGGCGATCTCGACGTCGGTCGTCACGTGCACCGAGGCGAGCAGCGGGTGCTCGGTCCAGTTGTAGTACTCGGAGAGCGCGATCAGTGCGACCGCGCCGCCGCCCACGCCGTTGAACAGCGCGACCATCTCCGGCATCGAGGTCATCTTGACCTTCCGCGCCGAGATGAATCCGATCGGGGCGCCGAGCACGGCGCCGAGCACGATCCACTCGTAGGTGACGATCTCCTTCAGGAAGAGCGTCGCGATCACGGCGATCAGCATTCCGACGCCGGCGATCTGGTTGCCGCGACGCGCCGTGTTCGGGTTCGTCAGCTTCTTCAGGCCGACGATGAACAGGACGATCGCGACGAGGTACGCGAGGTTGATCAGATGGTCACGAGTGGTGTCACCGGTGATCGCCTCTGCGACCGTGGTGGCGAAAGTGAGCGACATCAGGAGTCACCGTCCTTCTTCGCCTTGGGCTTGGTCTTGAACATCTCGAGCATGCGGTCGGTGACGACAAAACCGCCGACGACGTTCAGCGAGCCGAAGAACACGGCGAGCGTGCCGAGCACGATCTGCACCGTGCCCTGCGCCGCGGCGCCGGCCACGACCAGCGCGCCGACCACGACGATGCCGTGGATCGCGTTGGTCGCCGACATCAGCGGCGTGTGCAGCGTCTGCGGCACCTTGGAGATCAGTTCGACTCCGAGGAAGCCGCCGAGCACGAGGATCGTCAGCTGCTGGAGCAGGTTTGCGTAGTCCATGGTCTAGGCCTCCACTTCTTCGGTGGTGGATTCCTCGGCCGGCGCGGGCGGCGCGAAGGAGCCACCGTCGGCGTCCTTCTTGAGCGTGCCGCCGTGGGTGAGCACGGCGCCGTCGAGGATCTCGTCAGAGAAGTCGATGTTCACGGCGCCCTCGTCGCCGATCATCAGTTCGAGCAGGTTGGAAACGTTCTTCGCGTAGAGCTGGCTGGCGTGCAGCGGCATCGCAGCGGCGAGGTTCTTCGGGCCGATCACCTTGACGCCGCTCTCGACGACCGTCTCGCCGGCCTGCGTCACTTCGCAGTTGCCGCCGGTTTCGGCCGCGAGGTCGACGATCACGCTGCCGGGCGCCATCTGGGCGACGACGCTCTGCGGGATCAGCTTCGGGGCCGGACGACCGGGGATCGCGGCCGTCGTGATCACGATGTCCGACTCGATCACGGTGGCGCTCATCAGCTCGGTCTGCTTGGCCTTCTGCTCGTCGGTCAGTTCCTTGGCGTAGCCGCCGGAGGTCTCGGCGTCGTCGGTGCCGAGGTCGATCTCGACGAACTTCGCGCCGAGCGACTCGACCTGCTCCTTGACGGCCGGACGCACGTCGAAGCCGCTCACGATCGCGCCGAGGCGCTTGGCCGTGGCGATCGCCTGCAGGCCCGCGACGCCGGCGCCGATCACGAAGACCTTGGCCGGGCGCACCGTGCCGGCGGCCGTGGTGAGCATCGGGAAGAACTTCGGTGACTGGGTCGCCGCGATGAGGACGGCCTCGTAGCCGGCGACGGTCGCCTGCGACGAGAGCGAGTCCATGCTCTGCGCGCGCGTGGTGCGCGGGATCGACTCCATCGCGAAGGCGCTGATCTTCTTGTCGGTCAGGGCCTTGGCGGTGGCTTCGTCGGTGAGCGGATCGAGGTAGGCGATCAGGATCGATCCCTCGGGGAGGCCGGCCAGCTCGTCGCCGCTCGGCTTCTGGACCTTGACGACTGCGTCGGCGCCGGAGACGGTCGCCGCGTAGTCGGGAGCGATCGTCGCACCGGCCTCGGTGAACTGAGCGTCGGGATGTCCGGCAGCCTCACCGGCACCGCTCTGAACGGTCACCGTGTTGCCTGAATCCACGAGCTTTTTGATGGTGTCAGGGGTAGCCGCGACGCGCGTCTCGCCGTCGGTCGACTCCCTTGGAACCGCGATTCTCATCGAATACCTCGTTCGAATACGTGGTGGATGGGGTGGAACGAAAAGTTCAGCGCGCAAGGGTAGCCGACAACGGGTGTCGGAATAGGGAATTTCGTGGGTGGCGCATGGTTCGGGCGGCTCATGGGTTAATTGAGAGATCGCGCCCGAAAACGTCCGAGCATCGAACGAAAGTTGATTTTTCAGCTCAAGGCTAAAGGTGGGCCAGTCGATGGGCTGGGTAGGTATGCACAAAATCGAATGCCGAGATGACTGAGCGCGGCTCCCGCAGCTCGTATGCAGTGCCGGCGGCGCTTGCGCTGTTGGCCGCTTTTTCTGTCTGGTGCGCGCTCGCCCCGGTCGCGCGCGCCGGCGACGGTCCCGACTTCGATCGCTACATCACCGTGCGCTTCTCCGACGACGCCAGCGCATCCGATCGCGCCGCCGCGCGCGCCGCGGTCGGGGGCAACTATGAGGTCTCGCTCTCGGGCCCGCAGCTCCAGCAGATCTCGGTCGATCGCGGATCCGTGGCGGGCGCCGCGAGCCGGCTCGAGGCGAGCAGCAACGTCGAGTTCGCGGTGCCGTCGGGCACTTGGAAGGCCGACGCCGGACACACCCCGTACTTCAACGACCCGATGCTCGATCAGCAATGGGCGCTCGACGACTACGGGCAGATCTTCATGAGCCGACTGACCGGCAGCGGCGTTCAGTCGGTCAGCGGAACCCTTGGCGTCGACATCGGCGCGCCGGCAGCGTGGTCGGGCGTGAACCCCGGCCAGCTCGCCCCGGTGCGGCTTGGCGTGATCGACACCGGGGTCGCTTACGAGCACCCCGATCTGGCCGCGAACATCGTGACCGGCGGAGACTTCTTCGACGGCGACTCCGATCCACGCGACCCGAATGGTCACGGCACCCACGTCGCCTCTGTGGCGGCTGGGGTCGCAAACAACGGGATCGGCACCGCAGGCGTCGATCCCTGGGCCAAGGTCATGCCGCTGCGGGCGGCCGACGAGGCCGGCAATTTCTCGTGGGCGGCGATCGAGCAGGCGGTCGCCTACGGACTGGCCCACGGGGTGCGGGTCTTCAACGGCAGCTTCGGCGGCCCGGGCAACGACCCGGCGTTCGAATCGTTGATGAGCGACCACCCCGAGGCGCTGTTCGTCTTCTCGGCCGGCAACGGCGGGAGCGATCAGGTCGGGGACGATCACGACGCGGCGAGTGGTCTCGGCCACCGCTATCCCTGCGACTCCGAGCTGCCCAACGTGATCTGCGTCGGTGCGAGCGACTGGACCGATGCGTTGGCGCCGTATTCCGACTTCGGCGTGAAGTCGGTCGACGTGCTGGCGCCCGGCTCGAGCATCCTCGCGGCGAAGCCGTGTCTGACGCCGGCGACGAGCGCCGACGCGCAGGGCGAGTGCCCGTACGACGCGTCCGACCCGTACGCGCCCGTGGGTCTCGGCGGCGGCACCTATGGATTCCAGCTTCTGACCGGCACCTCGATGGCCGCGCCCGCGGTGGCGGGAACGGCGGCGCTCGTCTGGGGCAAGTGCCCCGGGCTCGTCGCGGCGCAGGTCAAGCGCGCAGTCGTCGGCAGCGTCGACTCGATCGTGGCCGTGCGTACCAAGGTCGCCTACGGCGGCCGCCTCGACGCCGGAGGCGCGATCGCCTCCGTGGCCAACTGCGCGACCGCCCAGGCGGCGACCACCGCTTGGCCGACGCCGCCCGCACAGCCGTCGTCGCCCGGCACCGACAGTGGCAACGGGTCTGGCTCGGGTGGCGGCTCCGTCGGCGGCGGCGCGACGACCACCGGGCTCAGCTTCCAGGTGATCCGTTCCGCGAACGCCCGGGTGACGCACTCGAGCGCGGTGAAGTTCAAGCTGCGCTGCTCCGCGATCTGCTCGGCTTCGCTGAGCGCCCAGGCCCGCGGCAAGTCGCGCACCTTCAAAAGCTTCAAGCTGGCCCTGCCTCAGCACGCGGCCTCGACACGAACGGTCTCGGTGAAGCTTTCGAACTCGACGCTGCGCAGCGTTCGGGCGCTGGTCAAGAAGAAGCAGTCGGTGCGCGTGAAGGTCTCGCTGGTCGTGACGGATGCTGCCGCGGCTTCGAGCTCGCCGACGGTCTTCAGTATTCCCCTGACTCGCTGACCGCGATCTGAGCTGTCGCGGGGCCCCGCGCGGTTAGCATCGGGCGCCTGATGGGTGAGGTGAACCTGCCAAACGTCCTGACGGTCCTGCGGATCCTGCTGGTTCCGGTGGTGCTGCTCGGCCTGCTCGCGGACTCTCCGTCGGGAGACGTGATCGCCGGAGTCGCCTTCGCGGTCGCGGCGACGACCGACTGGTTCGACGGCTACCTCGCCCGCTCACGCAATCTGGTGACCACCTTCGGCAAGGTGATGGACCCGATCGCCGACAAGTTGCTGATCGTCTCGACGCTGGTCGCGCTCAGCGCCCTGGATCGAATGAGTTGGTGGGCGACGGGCCTCGTGCTCGCTCGCGAGTTCGCGGTGAGCGCCCTGCGCTACTTCCGCAAGGAAGACGGCGTGATCAGCGCATCGCAATACGGCAAGGTCAAGACGGTGATCCAGTCGTTCGTGCTGCTGATCGTGATCGTCGCGCAGCCGAGCACCGCGGTGGATGTCCTCGTCTGGGTCATGGTCGCGGTCACGCTGCTGACCGGCATCGACTACTTCGTCAACACCGGCAAGCGGCTGGACGCGCCCGGCGCGAGCGAGTAGTCACCCGCCGCGCCGCATCTGCAGGCGGGAAATCCTCCAAACATCCGCCCGACCGGGCGGATGTTTGGCAGAGACGAGCCTTAGCGCGGGTCGAGCCACTCGCGCAGCGTCAGGTGCCGCGCGGCCTCGACTTCTTCGCCGCGCATCTCGCGGGCCACTTCGTCGATCAGTCCGTAGCGCTCGGCGACGACGTTGTGCTGGTGGATCGTCTCGAGGTTCTCCTGGCGCGCGAACACGAATGCCTCGGGCCCCAGCGAGCCGAACTCCGCCACCACGCCAGAGACCATCTCGCGCACGCAGTCCTCGACAAACCTCGGACGACGGTGCGCCTTCTCGACGACTTCGACCTCGTCTGAACGTTTCATCAACTCGTAGATCTCCGAGCTCATCGAGCTCTCCGCGATCTCCATCAGCTTCGAAGCGGGGATCACTCCGTCCCAGCCCTCCGGGCAACCGACATGCAAAGTCGCGAGCCCGCGCTGGTTGTGCGTGGCCACCGGCACGGCTTCGAAGATCTCAGCGATCTGACCCTCATCGAAGCCCTTCTCGCTCAAACGCGCCTGCGAGCGCTCGGCCACAAGGTCCTGCGCGCACGGGCAGGCGGTCATGCCCTGCGCCTGCACGCCCACGAGCGCGCGAGTGCCGCGGGCCGAGGCGACGGCGGTGCCGTACATCGTGTAGATCTCCTGCGTCTGCACTCCGCTGACCGGCGCCGGCTTGTACTCGGGGTAGCGGGCCTCGATCGAGACCTCGGCGCGCGCGCCGCCCTGGCGCTCGCGCACGATCTCGGCGATCTGGCCGGCGAGCACCTCTGCGCGCAGTGAAGCGCCGCCGACGACCACTTCGCCGATCGCGTCGTTGACCACCTCTTCGAAACGCGACATGTGCACGCCCTTCTGGGCGGCCGCAAGATCGACGAAACAGTTCAGCTTGGCGTGGAAGAAATTCTGCTCGTCGCCGCTGCCGATCCGCACGATCTTCTCGACGTTGGTGACGCCGACGCGCGAGAGCGTCGCGGTCACACGCGGCTGTTCGGATTGCACGTCGCGGCGCGGGGCGGTCTTGTCAAATGGGGTGCCTGTGGTGGTGGCCATGCGCTCGACTCTAGATGAATCGAACGATAAAACCCGCAATTTCCAGCACCCTTTCAGAGCCTGATTTCAGGCGCATTTTTGGTGCTACGTTTCGATTCCCGGCGGCGCAGAGCGCCGAATACCGGCAAAAGGTTTCGGGGGCGGAAACCGATAGATAAATCAACTGTGCAAGGCGGAAGACGATGACGGATTCGAAGAAGGGCAAGGGGTCGGCCGCAAAGCCAGCGACCGCCGATGTGCCCGAGTTCGTCGACACCGACGACGACGCCGCCGAGAGCACCACGTCGGTCAAAGGCATCGACGACCTGATCACCGCCGGCCGCGATCGCGGCTTCGTCTCGATCGAGGAGATCGAGCAGCAGATCGACGCCGAGCTCACGCCTGAGCAGATCCAAGAACTTCGCCAGGACCTCACCGAGCAGGGGATCGACCTCGTCGGCTCTGCGAACGAAGGCCCGACCGAGACCGAGACCGAGAAGAAGGCTTCGGTGCCGCGCGGCAAGAAGGCCGCTGCCCAGACCGAAGAGGTCGCGACCGACGCGAGCGTCGACAGCCTGCGCCTCTACCTGCGTTCGATCGGCCGCGTGGATCTGCTCACCGCCGAGCAGGAGGTCGAGCTGGCCAAGCGCATCGAGCGCGGCGACGACGCGGCCAAGCAGCACATGGTCGAGGCCAACCTTCGTCTCGTGGTCAGCATCGCCAAGAACCACGTCGGTCGCGGGCTCACGCTTCTCGATCTGATCCAGGAGGGTTCACTCGGCCTGATCCGCGCCGTCGAGAAGTTCGACTATCGGCGCGGCTACAAATTCTCGACTTACGCGACCTGGTGGATCCGTCAGGCCGTCAGCCGCGCCGTCGCCGACAAGGCGCGCACGATCCGCATTCCTGTGCACATGGTCGAGCGGCTGAACACGATCACCAACATGGAGCGCCAGCTCGTCCAGAAGCTCGGCCGCGAGCCCGAGCCACACGAGATCGCCGCCGAGCTCAAGTGGCCCACATCTGAGGTGCGCGAGCTGATGCGCTTCAGCCAGCAGCCGGTCAGCCTCGAGAAGTCCGTCGGCGACCAAGAAGATTCCGAGCTGATCGACCTCGTCGAAGACAAGACCGCCGAGTCGCCCGATGAAGCCGCCGCCGAATCGATTCAGCGCGAGACGGTGTGGCGCGCGCTCAGCATGCTCTCCGATCGCGATCGCAAGGTGATCGAGATGCGTTACGGCCTCGACGGCCGCAAGCCCGCCACGCTCGACGAGGTCGCCCAGGAACTCGGCCTCACGCGCGAGCGCGTGCGCCAGATCGAGCACAGCTCCCTGAAGCAGCTCAAGCGCCTCCCTGAGGCGATCGCGCTGCGCAACGGTTAGCTCGTTCCTATTTTCCGGGGCTTCCGTACATAATTTTCGAGTACGCTCTTCGGGCGCTCGTTCTACAGGCCTCTGACCTAGAGGCGGACTGAACATCTGATCCATTTCTGACCGAAGGGGGCAAGGGGTGACTCGTGCTGAAGAAGTCGGAGGGTTGAAGTCGGAAAGAGGTCGCACGTCGCGGGTTGCCGCGCACTGGCTGGCGGGGCATCTGGGGACTGCGCTTGGGGTGATACTTCTCGCTCTTGGTGCCGTTCTTACGGCAGCGGGAGACTCTGCCACCGCCACTGCAGCCGGTGCTGTGCTGTTTGGGCTATCAGGAATTGTCATATCGGTGGAGGCTGCCACCGCGGCAGGGGAACGTCGCGCGCAGCGGGAGATTGGACTGAGAACCAGTGCATTGACGCGGCAGTTTGGGTCAGTCACGTTTCAGGTGCAGACCGCGGTCGAAAATGTCTACGAAGGCCAACTCCCGCCTGAGACAGCGCTTGAGATGATCTACCAGTGCGTTGTTTCTCTCCACGGGCTCACCAAGGAACTTGAGACCGTCGGCGGGAGCAAGGTGATTGGAGATATCACTGGCATCCTTCGGGACGCTCAAGAACTCGCCGAGACTGTTCGCGGTTTCACTGCGCACGAGTCAGATGCCGCCGAGATGGAGAGCATCGAAGTCAAGGCCGAAGAGTTGTCGCTAAAGATTGATTCCGCTCGCGGAAAATTCTCTCGCGAGATTCGCGAGGAGGTCGTCGACTGTCCAGATTGCGGGAGAGCGACCAAGACAACGATTGGAACAACTCCTGGCGATTCCGGGGTTGGACACTGCAGTTACTGTGGGCTTGACTTCCACAGCCACCGGGCAGGGACTGGTGGTGTGTTTTCTCGTCGACCCGGTTCTGGTCATTTCCTCGGGCTCGGTACTGGAGTCGGACACCGCGTGAGACGAACAGTCGACTGCCCGACTGAAGGTTGCGAATTCAGAATTTCCGTTCCCAATACTGGTGGGATCGTCGAGCGCCACTGTCTCAGTTGCTTGGCAACTGTCAGGATCGACGCGAGCGTGCCGAAGATCGTAGGCTCGTCTTCCAACGAGCCTCTCGAAGCGGAGATGGTTGAGCGTCAGGGCGTGTCCGTCATTCTTCGGTGCCCGGATTGTCAGCAGTCGATTCGATCGGTCGGATCGCATGAGGGACGCGTTGTCGCCGCGTGCAACGATTGCCAGAATGTGTTGGTCTACCGTGTGCCGAATGCTTCGAGTTCGACCGAAGTTGGAACATATGCGGAACCTTAAATCGAGGTGTCTTCCGGCGGTTCCGAGATGGCCTCGCATGTATGGCTTGACCGGCGCGTGATGGACATCTCGCGCGTCTCACTCGCATCGCTCACCAGCAAGGTCCAGCTTGACCTGCCGGAGTTTCAGGTGCCGCCGGCCGATCCCTTCGCGCTGGCCGCCGAGTGGATCACGCGGGCGATCGATTCCGACGTGCGCGAGCCGGGCAGCGTCGCGATCGCGACGGCCGATGCTTCCGGCAGGCCGTCGTCGCGCTTCGTGCTGCTGAAGGGCTTCGACGCGCGCGGGCTGCTTTTCGTCAGCCAGACGACCAGCCGCAAGGGGCAGGACATCCTCGCGAATCCGTATGCGAGCGCGAGCTTCTACTGGCAGGAGCTCTGCCTGCAGCTGCACATCGCGGGACCAGTAGCGGAGATTTCGGCTTCAGAAGCCGACGAGATCTTCGCCGCGCGACCGATCTCGAGCCGCGCCGTCTCGACGGTTTCGAAGCAGGGTCAGGATCTGCTCGACGAGAACGTGATGAACGCAGAGATCAGCGACCTGATCTCGCGCGGGCCCCGGATCGAGCGACCCGATCGCTGGACCGGCTACCGCATCGCCCCCGAGCGCTTCGAGTTCTGGCAGGGCGGCGAGAGCCGGCTGCACAAGCGACTCGAATACACGCTGCGCGACGAGACGTGGAACTGGCGGCGGCTTCAGCCCTGAGCGGTCAGGCGTCGGCGGGCAGTTGCTGGCGGATCAAACTCTCGACGCGCTCGGCGCCCTCGATGTTGAACAGCTGGACCGACCCTAGGTCGATCGTCGCTCGCCCTTCGTACTGAGGGTGCACTGTCAGCTCCGGCGTCGCCCGGAATTCAGCGTGCTGCCAGCGCAGCTCGCTTGATTTGGTCAGCTGCGCGGCGATCGCACGCCGGTCGGTCACCGCGTAGGCGGCGCGCCCGGCCTCGCGGCGGCGACGCATCAGGTGGCCGATCACTAGGTCCCATGAGATCCCGAGCAGGGCGATTCCGAAGCACACTCGTGGCATCCATTGCCAGTCATCCTTCAGCGCGAATGAGATCCCGGTCGCCACGAGCACGAACCCGATGATGAAGCTGAGGATTCCGGCGGGAATCAGCCAGTAGTCGATCCTCATCAGCAGCCGATCCTCGCTCGGCGAGCCCGACCAGAGGATTTTCTCGCCCGGCTGGAGCAGGCTCTCGATCTGGGGTTTCAATCGGCTGGGTAGACTTTGGATTTCTCGGTGGGATGTCCGAGTGGTTAAAGGAGACAGGCTGTAAACCTGTTGGCTCTGCCTACGTTGGTTCGAATCCAACTCCCACCATCGAATTGTGACGGGCAGGCAACCCCGTTGTCGGGGCTCTGCCTACGTTGGTTCGAATCCAACTCCCACCATCTTAAGTGCCGCCCTACGACCTCGTCATCTTCGACTGCGACGGAGTGCTTGTCGACTCCGAGGCGATCGGCAATCGTGCCCTCGCCGAGACGCTGACCGCAGTCGGCCTGCCGACCACCGCCGATGAGGCGCTCGAAGCTTGCAAGGGGCGGATCCTCGCCGACGTCGTGACGATCATGGAGGAGCGCAACGGTGGTCCGCTGCCGGATGGCTGGATCCCCGAGTTCGAGTCCCTGCGGGCGCTCTACTTCAAGGAGGAACTCCAGGAGATCCCCGGCGCGCGCGAGCTCGTCGAAAAACTCAAAGCGGCCGGCATCGACGTCGCTGTCGGCACCCAGGGCAAGCCCGAAAAGGCCGCGCTCACGCTTGGCCTCACCGGGCTGCGCGAGTTGTTCGACAAGGACGCCGTCTTTACCTCGTACGGCGTCGAGCGTGGCAAGCCGTTCCCCGACCTCTACCTGCACGTCGCCGAGGCGCGCGGCAAAGACCCGATCCGCTGCGCCGTGATCGAGGACACCGTCCTCGGCGTCACGGCGGGAGTGGCGGCCGGCATGACCGTCTTCGGGTTTGCGCGCGAGACCCCGGAGGCCGAGATCGAAGCCGCCGGCGCAACTCCCTTCACCGAATTCAATCAATTAGTTGATCAACTGATAGGATGAATACATGGCCGACCAGCTCAGCAGCACTTTTCAGGCGCTCGCCGATCCGACGCGCCGCGCGATCCTCGCGCGGCTGAGCCGGGGCGAGGCGACCGTCAAGGAGCTCGCCGAGCCGTTCGACCTGTCGATCCAGGCGATCAGCAAACACGTGAAGGTGCTCGAGGAGGCCGGTCTGATCCACAAGGACCGCCGCGCCCAACTGCGCGTCTCGAGCATCAAGGGCGCGCCGCTCAAGGACGCCGCCAACTGGCTGCTGGGCTACAGCAGCTTCTTCGATGACACGCTGGACCGCCTCGACGACCACCTCAAGCAGCAGAAAGGCACGAAAAGATGAGCGAGCGCACACTCGTGGTCACCCGCGTCTACGACGCCACACCGCAGCAGATCTGGGACGTCTGGAAGAACCCAGAGCATCTGGCGAAGTTCTTCGGCCCGGAGGACAGTCCGGTCGACCCCGACTCCCTGGTGATGGACTTCCGCGTCGGCGGTGAGTTCTCCCTGAACATGGTCAACCAGCACAACGGCGACGTCTACCCGATGCGCGCCGAGTACATCGAGCTCGACGAGCCCAGCAAGATCGTCTTCCGCACGAGCGGCGGGATCACCGGCACGGTCGAGTTCGAGGATCTCAACCTCGCCGGAAAGACGCTTGTCACCTGGACCACGGTCGCCGAGATGGACGACGCGCTCTACAGCGGCGCGACAGTAGGCACGCACAGCGCGATCGATCAGCTGGGCAAGGTGCTTGCCGCCGCATACTCAGCCTGATTCAAGCCACGCTTTTTCCATCGGGCGTCCCCGTGGGGTCGCCCGATGGAAGATTTACCGCTAAAAACCGGTGGCCGCCATGTGAGAATCCGGCGTATGGGAATCTCAGTAAAGCCAGAGCCGGATCAGTTCAAGGGTAAGATCGCCGTCGTCACGGGCGCGGGTTCGGGGATCGGGCGGAGCACCGCGATCCTGCTCGGGAAGCTCGGCGCGCGCGTCTACGCCGCAGACCTCAACGGCGCTGCTGCGATCGAGACCGCCGGCACGATCAACTCCAATGGCGGCGAAGCAAGCGGCCACACGCTTGACGTGACCGACGCGGAGGCAGTCGCGACCTTCGCGCAAGAGGTCTTCGCCGAGGCCGGCCGCGTCGACATCCTGCACAACAACGCAGGCATCGGCCATGCCGGTCCGCTCGTCGACACCCCGCTCGAGGACTGGCGCAAGGTGCTCGAGGTCAACGTCTTCGGAGTGATCAACGGCCTCGACGCCTTCGTGCCGAAGATGGTCGAGCAGGGCGGTGGAGGTCACATCGTCAACACCGCGTCGATGGCCGGCCTCACCGCCAGCGCCGGCATGGCGCCCTACTGCACGAGCAAGTTCGGCGTCGTCGGCATGAGCCTCGCGCTCGACGCCGAGCTCAAATCCAAGGGCATCCGCGTCACCGCGCTCTGCCCAGGCGTGATCGACACGGCGATCGTCGAGCAGTCGACGATGCGTGGCGCGATCGAGGGCAAGCACGACAAGCTGACCGGCTTTTACAAGAAGCGCGGCGCCTCGCCCGACATCGTCGCGCGCGACGCCGTGACCGCGATCCTGCGCAAGCAGGTGATCAAGCCAAGTCCGTGGTGGCAGGTCAGCCCTGGCTGGTGGCTGATGCGCGTCTCACCCCGCGCCTACACGGTCGTGGCCGAGCGCACGTTCAAGTCGATAATTGGGAATTGAGATCCGCGGCCAGCGGCCGATATCTCATAGATGCGCAAACTTCTGATATCCGCAACCGCGGTCCTCGCCCTGGTCCTGGCCGCACCCGCCTTCGCCGGCCACAACACCTACTACAAGGTCAAGGGCGGCTCCGCGACCGCGGACATCTCGGCCGCCACCACGCTGAAGAGTCGCTACGGGATCGACGTCGATCGCAGGCTCACCCTGAAGCTCAAGCGCGGCGGCTACGTGTACAACTCGAACAAGGCGCTGATCGCCGACTTCACCGGCGGTTCGAAGATCAAGATTGCCTACGACACGCGCGGCCCCGACGGCAAGAAGGCCGGGACCACGACCGTCACGATCACGAAGCTGTCGGTCACAGTCGGGAGCAAGAGCTCGTTCATCGTCGGCATGTACAAGGGTCAGGACATGCGCGTCTTCAACATCGGCGGCGGGAAGATGAAGAAGACCTCGGGCAAGTACGCCTACAAGTTCTCTTCGAAGCACATCACCTTCAACTCGCAGCTGACGAACCTGCTCAACACGTTCGGCACACCGGTCGGCAACGACAGGGCGTCGGCGAAGGTCGATCTCGGGGGATTCTCCGTCAAGGTCAAGTAGCCCGGCCGCATCCAAGCGCCAAAACGCGCCATGGGCCACCCCTGGGGATGGTCCGTGGTCGATTTTCGCCCCAGGTCTTGGACGTACCGCGCCCTCACTTCACGTCTTTGACGTGCTGCGCCCTCGCTTCACGTCTTTGACGTGAAGTGCCACCCGCCGCAGACGAGGCATTTGTAGGTCCCGAGGCCGTATTCGTCGGCCAGCCGCTGGGCGTCGCCGCGGTGCTCGAAGCGCTTTTTCTCGCCGCACATCTTCAGGGCGATCTCTTCGCGCTGCTCCTCGGTCAGCGGCTTCTCGGCCGAGCGTTCGGCGAGCGATTTGCGTCGTTTGCTTCTTTGGGGGCGTCCCATAAATCGGTAATCTGACTACTGAATGGCCGAAACTCCGCGGCCGATCAAACGTTAGAACTCTCGCCGGGTTCACCGAACAAGGAAGTTCAATGCGCCGCACGCTCATCGTTGTTTCGCTCACGCTCGCCACTGTCTGTGTTTTCGCAACCACCGCGTCTGCCGCGATTCGCACCGTCTGCATCGGCGATCACCCACTCTGTCCGGGTGGGGTCACCCATCAGAGCGCAAGTTCGACGATCTTGAACAACGAGCTCGAGGATGCCGGCGAAGACCCCGACGGTCTGCAGGTCTTCCTCGGACCGGGCAGTTTCCAGCACTGTGGCGGATTCAGCGTGAACTCGAGCAGCAAGCCCTTCAGTCTGATCGGCGCTGGCGCATCGAGCACGCTGATCACTGGATGCAACGGCGCCGACCCGATCTTCGCGGCCAACCTGCAGAGCCGGTCGAGCACGATCTCGGGCATCGGTTTCTCGGTGAGCGCGGCTATGAGTGGATCGAATCCGCAGGTCTCGATCACGAAGGGCACGTTGCGCGACTCGGCGGTGACAGTCGTCAACCAGAACGTCGATTCGATCCGTCCCGCCGTGAAGCTCGACAGCTCCGACATGTCGGGCACGACTGTGCGTTCGAGTGACAGCGTCGGGGTTTCGACCTCGGGCGCGGCGACCTCGTCAATCTCCGACAGCACGATCTCCGGGATTTCCGACGCATTGGTGGACATGCTGGGCACCGCCATCACATCGAGTTCGGACGCCGCGATCAGTCGCGTGAAGATCAGCGCGGCGGCCAATCATGTGGTGTCCACGACCGGCGGCAACGTGCAAATCTCGGACTCGTTGCTGAGTCTTGGGAGCAACAACGTCTACACCACTGGCCTGCGCGCAGGCGGCAGCGGAAGCTCGGCG
Source organism: Solirubrobacterales bacterium (assembly GCA_047605325.1). Taxonomy (GTDB): domain Bacteria; phylum Actinomycetota; class Thermoleophilia; order Solirubrobacterales; family JACPNS01; genus JACPNS01. The sequence goes on from JASGFX010000001.1 coordinate 136,250, forward strand.
TCGCTGTTGGTCGCCGACCGGATGACGATTGTCGGCAGCGGCCTGAGCAAGGTCGGCGTGCAGGTGGGCGGGGATGGCGGACCCGCGCTCAGCGGTTTGACGATCACCGATTCGCTGATCGACCTGCCCGGAGGCGGATCGGTCGCGGGCGGCTGTTACCGCTCCTCGACTTCGGTGCCCACGCAGCTGAACTTCGTGCGCACTGCCTACGTCTCGACCAAGGTCTCCAACCCGAACGCGCCTGCGACTCCCTGTGCGAGCTACACGCCCAGCGACTCCGACTACTTCACAGACACGCAGCCGATCGGCTTCGTCGACGCCGCCGCCGGCGACTACCACCTGCGCTACGACTCGCCGTTCCTCAACGCCGGGGCGAGCAGCGTGCCGTCGGGAGCACTCGACCTCGACGGCAAGCCGCGCCTTGTACGCGATCCGCGCGTCTCCCAGGCCGACCCCACACGCGTCGACCTCGGCGCCTTCGAGTACCAAGCCTCCGCGCCGGTCGCGACAATCGCCGGCCCGGACCTCGCTCGCCCGAACAAGGCGCTCGTCTTCAGCGCGGCGGCGACCGACGCCGATCCAGGCGAAGTGCCGATGCTGGCCTGGAATTTCGGCGACGGCGCAGTCGCGGGCGGAGCATCGATCACGCACGCGTTTGCCAAGGAGGGGACCTACTCGGTGGCGCTCTCGGCGACCGACCCGGCCGGGCTGGTCGGGTCGGCCAGCAAGACCGTGAGGATCGACGGCACCGCGCCGAAGATCAAGATCACGAAGAAGCCGAAGACCGCCTCGAAGAAGGCGGCGGTCAGCTTCAAGGCGAGTGAGACCGCGACCTTCCAGTGCAAGCTCGACAAGGCCAAGAAGTGGGCGAAGTGCAAGTCGCCCTGGAAGAAGACCGTCAAGCCCGGCAAGCACAAGCTGCAGGTCCGTGCGACCGACGCTGCGGGCAATGTCTCAAAGACGACGACGGTCAGGTGGACCGTCAAGAAGAAGCGCTAGCGGCGCTTACGCAGCGACAAGCGGCGCTAGCCGCAGGAATTCGTCGGCCAGCCTGACCCGCGCGAGCCGCTTCATCAGTTCGTCGCGGTTCTTTTCGGTGAGCTTTTCCATCAGCTCCTGCGCGTCCTCGACGGCGCCGTCTTCGATCACCGTTGACGCGAATGCCTTGATGTCCTCGGCGGTGCCGCGGCAGAGGGCGGCGCAGCCGGCGTTGGGATCGTCCATCTGGGCGAGCGCCGGGACGAGGATCGGCCAGCACTCGTGGCGGGTGGTGGCGGTGATCATCTTGTCGAGCGTCGCCGGCGGCACCGAGCCGCTGATGTTGATCACGCGGATGTATTGCTCGTCCGAAAGCTGGGAAAGAAGATCCATCGCCTCGGGCCAGAGGTCGCCCTTGGCGGCGGTCTTGATGATCGAGGCGATGCGCTCGTCTGACTGCGGGGCGAGGGCGACCGAGATGCGGTCCTTGTCCTCGGCCACGAAGGCGGTGCGCAGGAGCGCTTCGTCGGAGGCGAAGTTGAAGGCGCTCCGCAGGATCTCCTCGGTTGCAAAGCCGACGAACTGACCCATCGTCACGTACTCGTGGCGCTTGATCAGCTCGATCGCAATCCGCTCGACGGTGCCGTTGTCGAGGCGTCCGATCACGGGGCCGACGCGGCGGGGGTCGATCGCGGTGGCGATATCCACGACGAACTTGGTCGGAAGGTTCGAGACGACCTTGGCCGCCTGCTTGGGATCGACGAAACCGGCGATGCGCGCGGCGAGCACGGGGCCGACGGCCTCGCGCGTGAGGCTCGCGATCACCGACGCCGGCAGCAGGTTGCCGACCTTCGCGAAGCGCTTGAGGGAAGAGTTCTCGTCGCCATAGAACAGCTCGACCAGCTGCAGGCGCAGCTCGACCAGAGTCTCGGAGTCGCAGGCCGCGAGATACTCGATCTCTGCCGGCGGGACATCGAGAAGATGCGCGATCTTGACGATCTCGGCGTGGGTTGCCAGTTGCGCGCTCATGCTCCGAGAATCTTCCTGACGGTGCCGCGCAGTGCGCGCGGGGCCTGCTCGATGATCGAGTTCTCTGCCTGCTGCATGGTCTCCTGATGACGCGCGAGCGCCTCTTCGACCTGCTCGTTCAGGTGCTTCACGTCAGCGGCGGGCAAAGCGTCGAGTGCCTTCGGCGGCTTGGCGCCCAGCGTCTTGGAAAGCTGCTGGAACGCGAGTGAGGTCTTTGCGTTGGCTGTTGCCATGAGGGGAAAGCGATCCTTCGAACCCTAAGTAGACCACGCCGTGCGGACAGTTTGTACCGATCGGTGCGGATTGGACGTCACGCCTCAGACATCGGCGCTTCGTCCACCGGGGTTGACCTCAAAAATAGTGGTTCGAGATCAATGTACGGCTACGTTCGGAGTTACCCGTTCGAGCCAGGAAGGCATCCACCAGTTGGCCTGTCCGAACAGGCGCATCGTGGCGGGCAGCAGGATCAGCCGCACGATCGTGGCGTCGATCGCGATCGCGAAGGCGAGGCCGAGGCCGAGCTGCGCGGAGGAGACAAGCTCGGTCGTGAAGGCCATCGCGGTGAACAGCACGCACATCACGAGTGCGGAGCCGGTCACGATCCCGGCCGTCTTGGTCACACCGTCGGTGATCGCCTTTTCATTCGAACCGTGGCGCAGGTAGCTCTCGCGCATGCGGTTGATCATGAAGATCTCGTAATCCATCGAGAGCGCGAACGTGACCGAATAGACCACGAAGAACGACGTCGCTTCCATCCATCCCGGGCCGCCGAAGAGCGGGTTGCCGCCGCCGAACAGCAGCGCGATCAGGCCCATTGCGGCGCCGACCGTGATCAGGTTGAGGATCACGGCCTTGAGCGCGAGCAACGGCGAGCGGAAGGCGATCAGCAGGAAGAGGAAGCTCATCAGGCTGAGCGCCGCCAGCAGCAGCGGGATACGGTGCTTGGTGAAGTTGTCGTAGTCGAGGAACGTGCGCCCGGCGCCGCCGACGGCGACATTTGCGCCGAGCTGTTTGGCGAGCGGAGCTGCGTCCTTCTGGAGTCGCTCGTTGAAGCCGGCGAGCGACTTGTCGGTCGGCTCCTGCTCGGTGAAGATGTAGGCGCGCGTCGCGGTGCCGCCACGCGATTCGTTGAGCACCATCGCGAGGTTGCGCTTCTGTTCGGTTGGCATCGCTGAGAGCAGCGCCATCGTCAGATACGGCGACTTGCCGACCTGCTTCATCGAGACGTCGCCCTGGGCGTCGGCCTGCTCGCGCAGCTTGGAGATCTCTTTGTCGCCGGATTTCAGGTTTCGGCTGAGCTTGCTCGTGCCGCCAGTGCCGCTGGTCAGTCCGCTGGCGAGCGCGCTGCTGCCGCCGGCTGCTCCAGAGAGGCCACTCGCAAGCCGCTGGCTGCCAGACGAAAGGGGAGTGAGGCCATTCGCGAGCTGGCCCGAACCCGACTTCAGATCAGTCAGCCCGCTCGTCAGGCGGTCGGTTCCGCCGGCCAGGGCGTCGACCCCGGCGCGCAGCTTGGCCGCACCGTCGTCGAGCTGATTGCCGCCGCTGCGCGCGCGGTCGGCCCAGATGCGCGAGTAGGAGAGGGCGTTCTTCACGCGCGAGTTGCTGGCCTGCGCCTCGCTGATCCCGCTGCCTGCCGAGCTCGCCTGACCGCGCGCGGAAGAGAGCGCGCTGCGCGCCGACTGCACTGACGGCTCGTTCTGGTCGGCCGAGGGCAGCGAGTCGATCGCGGCGATCGCCTGATCGATCGCGCTGGTCGCCTGCTGGGATCCAGAGCTGATGCTGCTGATCGCGTCGCCGGTCGATCCGACCATGCTCTCGAGCACGCCGAGGCTGCTGGCGAATGTGCGGGCGCTGTTCCTGGCGGAGCGTGCCCCGTACTTGAGCTGGGCTGCGCCGTCCTGGAGCTTGGCGACGGCCGAGTCGATGCTCTGCGCGCCGCTCGAGGCGCGGCCGAGGCCGGAGCTGAGGCGGGTCGATCCAGACTGCGCCTGCGCGAGTCCGCTTGCGAGCTGCTGGGCGCCCGAGAGCGCGGCGGAGTTGGCGGCGGCGAGCTGCGAGGCGCCGGCGCCGGCCTCGCGCAGCTTCTTGTCGACCTGGCTGGCGCCGGTCGACGCTGCGCCGAGTCCGGTGCTCAGGCGGGCGAGACTGCTCGGCGCCGACTCGGTCGCGCCGGAGACGTTGCGCACGCGGTTGTTGCCGAGGCCGATCACGTACTTGGCCGACGGGTCTGCGGCTACGCGCTGCTGGAAGCTGCTGAGCGCACGCACGTCAGAGGGGGAAGTGAGCGGAAGATCGTCAGATGTCGCGATCACCTCATATGGCGCGAGCACTCCGCCGCCGTACTGCTTCGCGACTGCTTCGGTGTCGACGCGCATCGGGTTGTCGGCGCGGAACATCTCCAGGTCTGGCCCGCCGGTGCGCAGAGTGAGCGCGAAGCCGCAGAGCACGAGCAGCGGGATCAGGCTGGCGAGCGTGGCGGCGACGGGATGGCGGGTGATGCGGTTGACGGCGGGGGCGAGGCGCGGCGTTGGGTTCTTGCCGGCGATCGACCAGCGGTCGATGTCGGTGCCGATCAGCTTGAGGCACGCGGGAAGCAGGGTGAGCGCGGCGACGATGCTGACCAGGCCGGCGGTGATCACGCCGATCGTGCCGGTCGTCATCGAGGCCCAGCCGAAGCAGACCGCGATCACGAGCAGGCCGGCGAGCACGAGGATCCCGCCGGCGAAGGTCACTGTCTTGCCGGCCGTGCGCAGCGAGGCGTCGACTGCGTCGTCGACGGTCTTGCCCAGCGCGAGCTCATCGCGGAAGCGCTGCACGAAGAGCAGCGAATAGTCCACCCCCAGCGCGAGTCCGATTATCGACCCGCTGGCCTGGGCGAGGATGTTGACTGGCATGAGCAGGCCGAGCAGCGTCACGAAGCCGGTCGTCACCCCGATCACCGCAAGGCCCTGCACGAGCGGGACGCCGGCTGCGATCGGCGCGCGGAAGATCAGCAGGAGGATCAACAGCAGGAAGGGGAAGGCGAGGATCTCGGCTTTGAGCGCGCCGGAGAAGACGAGGTTGACGAGCTCGGTGGAAAAGCGTGCCTCGCCTGCGATCGACGCATGGACGGAGCTCGGGAGGGTGCTCGCGACGGCGGCGTTGATCTGCGGCAGCGTGTCCTTGCCGGCGCTGATCACGCTCTTGCTGACGGTGATCATGATCAGCGCGCGAGTGGGGACCTGGCGCATGAGATCCGGAGCCCCGGCAGACCAGGGCGAGGCGGCCGAGACGCCTTCGATTGCGTTGAGCTTCTTGACCAGCTGCGGGCCGTAGGTGTCGAGCTGGCTTGCCGGACCTTCGAGCATCACCGTGACGGGGCTCGACTTGCCGAAGGCCTTCTGGTCTGCGGCGAGGGCCTTGGCGGAAGGGGTGCCCGAGATGATCAGGTCTTCGGCGTGGAGCACCTGCTTGGCGAAGAGGCCGATGACGCCGAGCACGAGGGCGAGGGCGAGCCAGATGCCGATGATCGCCTTCGGTGCGCGCAAGGCGAGACGGCGCCGCTCGGGGGGAGCGGGCGGGGTCTGCTGGTCGCGCCCGGGAAGGGCGCGGGTGAGCGGCGCGCGGGCACGCGACGCTGCGCCGGACAATTCTTGTATTTCGATCTCGCTGCCGAACTCGTCGCCGAGGAGATCGTCAGGCGGTTTGATTTCCAATCAGGACCCCTTCAACGCAGGCGGGCCGTCGCCTGCGGCGCTCTTGAATGCTTCAAATTACTGAAAATGACTGTTCACGGCAAGGGTTTGCGCGGATTTTTTGGCCGGCTGGCCAAACGTTGAATGTTTCGCGGGCGCGAGGATCGGATAGGGCAGAATGATTGGAGGGCCTCCGCGGCTCAAAACCAGAAGCGCCTGCTGTTTTTTGCCAGCGGCGCAGTGAGGATTTGAACCATGAAGAAAGCATTGACAGCTCTGTGCTCGATCGCCGTGATCATCGGGGTGTTCTCGGCTTCGGCGTTTGGCCATGGCTCGCATGGGGGCCGGGGTCACCATGGGTGGCACGGGAAGAAGAAGCACGCGCTGGTGTTCAGCGCATCGCTCTCGCCGGTGACCAGCGCGACGGGCGCGACAACGTCGAAGAAGGCCAAGCGCGCACGCCACGGCGTCCGCGGCCACTCGTCACGAACGAGCGGACCGCGCGGAGTTGCCGCGTGGACTCAGACGTCTTCGAAGTACCGCCTCGGAGTGGTGGTGAAGGGTCTGGCGGCGAGCACTGATTACAAGGTCGCGGTCTACGTGAACTCTGATGGTCAGGGCTGCGCGAGCACGACGAACGGCGCACTTGCCGGTCTCGGCACCGGGACGCTGACGACGAACTCTCGCGGCTACGGATTTGCGAGCGCGAAGGGCGCTGTGAGCGAGGCTTCGCTGAGCCCGGACGGGTCGTACTACGTGAGCGTGACCGACGCGTCTGGCTCGGCGGTTGTCTGCGGCAAGCTCAAGCTGCGCAGCGGGCATCGTCATCGCGGCGGTTGTGGCTCGGGCCACGGCCCGACTGGCGCGACTGGGTCCACTGATGTGAGTGGTGTGGCTGGACGTAGTGCCTGGAGCCATCACTGAGAAGTGGTTTGAACTTCGGCTGTATCGGCTTGCCGGCCAGCCTGGGCAGATAGTCCGGGCCGGCTTGGCTGGCCGACTGGTCGGCCTGGATCAACTGGCCGGGCCGGTTTGGCGTGCCGACTGGTCGAGGGCGCACGCGGCGGATATCATTCCCGCTGCACGCCCTCTTAGCTCAGTTGGTAGAGCACTTCCATGGTAAGGAAGGGGTCTCCGGTTCAAGTCCGGAAGAGGGCTTTAGTTTTGGGCGGGTTTGAGGACCTTCGACTTGCTAGCTGGTTTTGGGGCGAACAAAACCTGAACGTGTCTCGTCCGGGTATCGATTGCATTGGGCTCTCGGCCTATCGGAGCTGTCAATGGGGCACCGGAATATCAAAGACACCGTCCGGACCCGGCCAAATCTCGATCATCGAGTCGATGAGTGTCGCGCCGCGTGAGTCGATCTCGCTTTCGTCCCATTCGTGATCGAGGTATCGCTGAGTGATGATGGCGCTGCTGTGCTGGCGAAGCTCGTCCTTCTTTTTCGCCCACTCGCGGTTGCTCATCGACTGGTTGATGGACGGCGACACAAGCGTCAAGTTTCCGAGGCGGTTCACGTGCGCTTCTCGGTTCAATTCGCGCTCGGAAAGCGAGTCTTGAGGTTCAGCGGGTACCGACCAATACTGCTGCCACTCCCGGGGCAAGATGTGCTCAATCTGCAGTTCGTTGTCAGGACCCAATGCGCTCTCCCCGCGCGGTCGCCGCAAGTGATTCTCGACCAAACGAAGTGCAGTCAGGACGGTAGATCGCTTTACGCGCCCCGGTCCGTACATGGGACGAACCTCGAGGTCGGACCGGAACTGCTCGTCGGTCGGCCAAGCCACCGAATCGCCTTCAAGCCCCGCAAGATGTGCGATCAGCACCTCGTCAGCACTCTCAAGGTCGGAGTCGACCGCACGGAGCAGATCGAGTACCAACCGGTTGTAATTTGCGGTGACGCCGCGCATTAGCGCTCGACGCCAGAAGTAGCTGTCCAGCGCGTGGAAAGCGCGGGCTGCTCGCTCGGGCGACAGTTCCTTCGGTGTCGCCCGCAGGAGCTGCAGAGCCAGCGGCCGCGGCGTCGACTGTTCGAGTAGTTCAAGCCGGGGGAAGAATCCTCCGGTCTGAACGGTTAGCTCACCTGGCGCGACCTCCAAGAGGCGATAGATATCCCGGTCTGACGCAAGGCGTTTGACCGTTGTTTCAAGGTCGACCTTGGCTGCTGGCAGATCTCGAAACTCGACGAAGAGGCGGTGCGCTCGCACTTCTTCGAGCTTTTCGAGCTTCAGCCAATGCATCAGTAGGAGTTCGGCACGCGCCCTCTTGAGACGCCCCTGAACAACTTCAGTGCGCCACCAGTCGTCGTCGAAAGGTGCCCAGTCTTCGCTGTGCATCTTGTGTAGGTCAATGTTCTGCTTGGTTGCCTGAAAGAAGACGTGGTTCTTGGTCAGGTCTATCGCAGTCAGCTCACGGCCTCCATAGTTGAGCGACTCGAAGATGACCTGGGCATTGTCGCCAGATTGAAGATCGATGACGACAAGCTCGACGTTTTTCCTGAGTGCTCGAGCCAGCTGGGCCAGCCGCGCGCCGGGTTCAGTTTCGCCCGCCCACGCACGAATTTTCATCGAGAAGAATTCAGACGCCTTGGAGACAAGATGGTCTGGCTCCGGCGATGGCTGCCCGGACATCACCGCCTCGAATGCCTCGCGATCCGGATCCGAAGGCCAGAGCTTGAATACCTCATGCTTTTTCTCGGTCAACGTGTCGTCGTTTTCAACAAGTTTGGTGAGAAGACCGACCGCTGTTTCGTCGTCGAATTCACGCGCGGCCCTAAGTGCCTCGCCGAGAAGTAATTGGAGTGTGGTCAATCTCTGCTGACCGTCGATGAGTGGGCGCTCGTCGATATCGGATCCGGCGGATACAGACTGATCGCAAACGATTGCGCCGAGGAAGTGCGATGGCAACGGAAGATCCGCACCAGCTGCATTCAGTTCTTCCACCTTCTCGATGTCTGCGATGACATCGACCAGGTCCTCCCAGAGTTCTGCCCACTGGTCTTCTTCGTTCCAGACGTAACGACGCTGAAAGATCGGGACCACGTACTGGATGTCAGGCTGAAAGACTTTGAGGAGGGTCCGCGGGTTGGCTTCCATAGGGCGGTGAGGCTACCGGATATTGCTGATCGCGCGACATCCAACTCTCGGTCGCAATTGGCGGTCACGGTCGCGGGCCAGTAGAAGGTGACCCTCAGGGCCGGTTACTGGGGACGCCCCGCCTCAGCGCTTCGTGTGAGCTTTCCCTCGCGCTTCTAGCGCTCTTCGCTGACCGTGCGGTAGATCAGCGAGACGATCAGGATCGCGAGCGGGATGATGAACATCCAGAGACCGAGCACGGCGCAGCCAGCGATGAATAAGGCCATGGCCGAGAAGCGGATTGCGCTCACTCTTGCTGTCTTTATGATGTCGGTCTTCATGCTCCAAAATTGCTCGATGTGGGTCGGCATCGTCGGAATTCGATTCGGTCGGCTCTGCAATTCCGGTTCGCCAGCCCACCGCGCTTGATTGTGGCGCGCTTTCGCGCGCCGTCTGCACTTAGGTGGGCCGGGCGAACCTGCGCAAGAACAGCCGCGCCGTTCCGCTTCGAGTTTCGATGTTTGCCGATACGAACGTCCGTACGCGTACGTACCCTGCCAACTTAGGATGGAGGGGAACGCCAGCACATATGGATAGCTCAGTAGCCCTCGACGGGAGAGTCGAGGAGCAGATTTCAGGTTCCGCTGGCGTCGTTCGTGACTTCATCTCGGGTGAGCTAGTTAGGGCGACGCCAGAAGAAGTCAGCGCTGTCCAGGTCTTCGCCCGACGACTGGTGGAGGACTACGGCTATCCCGCTAGCCACATTCAGACCCGTCCGCAACACCGTGTTCGAAGCCGGCCGTCGGACGAGTCAAAGACCTATCCCGTGGACATAGCGGTCTTCGATGGCGAGCAGCATCTGGAGTCAAACATTCAGATGGTCATCGAATGCAAACGCCCCAATCGTGAAGAGGGTGAAGAGCAACTCCAGCTTTATCTCGACATGTCTGCAGCGAATGTCGGCGTTTGGTTCAACGGTGAGGATCACCTCTATCTCCGGAAAATTCATCATAAGGGCGGTTCGAGGACTTACGAGGTATTGCCGAATATCCCGAGATTCGGCCAGCGCATCGAAGACATTGGTCTTTTCACGAGAGGCGAGCTCGTCAAACCCTCGAACCTCAAGGCGGTGTTTAGGGACATCCGGAATCACTTGGCGGGAAGCGCTGTTGGCGTCACCAGGGACGAGGCACTCGCGCGAGAGATCATCAACCTGCTCTTTTGCAAGATCTATGACGAGCTGAACACCCCGGTGAACGACACAGTCAAGTTCCGATGCGGAGTCGATGAAGACCCGGAGCTCGCCAAGGCACGAATACTTTCGCTGTTCGAGGAGGTGAAGTCTGAGTACTCGGACGTGTTTGACGAGACCGACGTGATGGTGCTCGACGACGCCAGTCTTACGTACGTGGTGGGCGAGCTCCAGAACTACTCAATCACGGAAGCTGATCGCGATGCCGTCGGCGACGCGTTTGAGGTCTTTATCGGGCCTGCCCTTAGAGGCGAAGAAGGTCAGTTCTTTACGCCCCGCAATGTGGTGAAAATGGCGGTCGAAATTCTCGATCCAGAGCCGGGTGAGGTCATCATGGACCCGTCGTGCGGTTCCGGTGGCTTTCTCATCGTGGCGCTCGAATACGTCTGGGGCAAGCTCGAAGACCAAGCGGAGGAGATGGGTTGGGATGCCGTCGCGCTCGACAGGAAGAAGCGTGACGTCGCGACGAGGTACTTCCGAGGCATCGACAAAGACTCATTCTTGGCGAAGGTGACGAAGTCGTACATGGCGATCGTTGGCGATGGTCGTGGAGGGATCTTCTGCGAGAACAGCCTCAATCCGCCGTCTGAATGGAGCGGGAAGACTCGCGATCGTGTCGCGATGGAAAAGGTAGATGTCCTGCTCACCAATCCTCCCTTCGGAAAGAAAATAAAGATTCGGGGTCAGAAGCTGCTTTCTCAGTACCGAATGGGGTACGAGTGGAAGCTCGACAAAGATTCCGGAGAGTTGCAGCAAACGAGCAAGCTGCGTGCGGATCAGCCCCCTCAGATCCTCTTCATTGAGCGCTGTCTCCAGCTCTTGAAGCCAGGCGGACGAATGGGGATTGTCCTTCCGGAAGCCGTTTTTGGAATGCCCAAGTATCAATACGTAGTCAAGTTCTTGGAGCAACACGCGACAATTCGCGGAGTGATTTCGATGCCGGAACCGCTATTCAAGACGAGCGGCAAAGGCGGGACTCACGCAAAAGTGTGTGTTGCGCTCATTGAGAAGCGCGTTCCGACCGAGGGCGAAGATCCCGAGATCTTTCTCGCCGAGGCAAAGTGGTGTGGGCACGACTCTCGAGGCAATCCCACGATTCGAATCGACGCGGATGGCAACGCGCAGCTGCTCGACGACGTGCCCCTAATCGCCGATCGCTATCGCGAGCTTTTCCCGCGCGGTATTTTTGATGGATGATGGCGCGGAAACGCTTGGCTTCGCGCAGCGTCTAAGCGCGGTCGAAAACTCGGTCTATGTTCCGAAGTTTTACGATCAGCCGGCGCGGAGGTATCTGCGAGAGCTTGCGGAAGCTCAACGAGTCGTTCGACTCGGCGACCTCATCGATGAAGGCCAAATCACGGTCAGCGCTGGGCACGAGATCGGCAAGATGGCCTATGGGACTGGCCGCCATCCTTTTGTCAGGACCTCCGACCTTGCCAACTGGGAAATAAAGGCGGATCCCAAGCAGGGCGTCAGCCAGGAGATTTTCGATGCCTTCTCGGCGCGCCAAGACGTTTCCGAAGGAGACATGCTCTTCGTGCGCGACGGGACTTACCTCATCGGCACCTGTGCCCTTGTGAGTTCCCTTGATGAAGACATCATTTTCCAGTCCCACGTACTCAAGTTTCGCGTGCACGAGGATGCGCCGATCACGGCGGAAATGTTGTTGCTCGCCATGTCCACGCCGATCGTGCAGCGACAGATCAGAAGCAAGCAGTTCACTGCCGACATCATCGACACGATCGGAAATCGCTACGAGCAATTGCTCTTGCCTCTTCCCGAGAAGCAGGCAGAAGTTGAGCGAATTTCGCGTCGGGTGAAGGAGATCACCGAGGAGAGAGCACGACTTCGCGAGGATGCGCGACGTATCCCATTCACGATCGAAAACCGGGGTTCGAAAGTCTCGAAATTGGCTCTGGACGATCTCGCGGAGGTCGAACTTCCTTCGGAGTACGGGTCCAGTATTCGCTCAAGCCAGGTGCAGAATGGCGTCTACATGCCGAAGTACTACTCGCCGTCGATTGAGCAACGATTGGACAACTTGGAGCAAACACACACGTTTCCAACGCTTGGCGACCTGTCCGAAAACGGCGTCATTGCGCTTAGCACCGGAGATGAGGTCGGCAAGATGGCGTACGGAACCGGCGACCTTCCGTTCATCCGCACATCGGACTTCTCGAACTGGGAGTTGAAGTCAAATCCCAAGCAGTCGATCTCGGCCGCTGAATTCGACGATCTTCGGAAAAAACAGGATGTGCGTGCTGGCGACATTTTTCTGGTACGTGACGGCACTTACCTGGTCGGGTCCTCCTGCATGGTGGTCGACCAAGACCTTCCCATCACTTACTGCGGCGGTATGTACCGCATTCGTGTGCTCGATGAGGATCAAATGGACCCGTTTCTGCTGTTTGGTGCGCTCAACTCACCAGTTGCGCGAAAGCAAATGCGGGCCCGGCAGTTCACACGCGACGTAATAGACACGCTTGGGAGGCGCGCTCTAGAAGTGAAGCTTCCGATTCCAAAATCGGCATCTGATCGTGAGCGCGCCGCGGCGGCAGTCAGAAGGGTTGTTCTTCGCCGTGCAGAATTGCGCGTTGACCTGGGTAGGGAAGTCGAGGTGCTCGATCCGCTTGGCGGGCGGCTCGGTTAGCTGTAGCTCCCAACCACGTTGTTCAACTCACCTAGCCGAACTCCCGAAGTCTTGAAGCTGAGGCCGCGCTGCTTTCGTCTGATGTTGTAGTGAGGCCGCCAGCCGGGGAGCGCGGAGGTCCGCTCCCGCTGACGAGCGATGTATCCCTCCGTGGGCCCAGCGCCCCCTGAGTGTCTGGATAAAGCGCTCGGACATGCCAATGGTGTCGGGGCTCGGTCGGGGTGCGTGAACGCGTGCTTGGCGCCGATCGGGCAATCGCTTGCTTGAGGAAACCGATCGAGGTCCCAGCGCCCCCCGACGTATCTCGTCACCCGGTGAGCGGCGCCCCTGGTGCCGATCTGCCCGAGCTTCTTGATGTCGAGGTGGATCAGTTCGCCAGTGCGCTGCTTTCAGCAGCGGTTGGGCCCGATTTGGTCGAGCTGGCTCGGCCTACTAAGACCGATCCGCTTTAACACCGCCGAAGCGGTCGGGAGCGCCATGCAGAGAATGTCTGCGATCTCGGCCGCAGTCATCCTCTAAGCGAGAGCGTTTCACTGTCGCCGTCAGCGCGAGCAGCCCACCACGAGTAGAGTCTGATCTAGGTTCCAAGCGGGACTAGGCATCGAACCATTCTTTCGGCATCCCACGGTAGATCGCCGTGTGTCGTTCCTGGGGTCTGCTTTGCAAAGAGCAGACCTGCGTGAAGCACGTTTTGCATCGGTTCGAAGCTGTCGCTGGGGGCGGGCGAGAGTCTGCCCCCAGCTCCTTTTCTTAGGGATGCAGGAGATTGCTTATTTGGTTGAACCTTGACACGCGAATTCGGTGCACTGCTTCGCGATTGGTTCGAGAGCACGAAACGTATGCGAAGTTCGTGCATGACGAGAATGTGCGCCGACGCCGTCGGAGTGCGGGAAACCCTCAGACGATTCCACTTCGGCAACCGGACACGTGGTCGTACGAACCTGGCTTCAATCCATACTTGGTTCGCTCACGCCACGAGCGAATTGCCCACGCGATCACAGAGCGATTGCGTGATCGGAGCTATGCGCCGCGACCGCCGGCAGGATTCTCCATTCCTCGTCCCTCGGGGGGAGCGCGGATCGTGAGCAGCTTTCAGATTGCCGACGAGGTCGTCTCGAACTTGGTTCTCCGCTCGTTGACTCGCAAGAACATCTCGCGATTTAGTGCCCGCGCATACGCTTATCGCGCGGATTTGGGACCACACGACGCGATCCACTATGTCGCATCCGAGTTCAAGCGCGATCACAGGCTCTTTGTGGCCGAGTACGACTTCAGGAAGTTCTTCGATTCGGTCGAGCATGACCGGCTTCTTGAAGCGATCGAGTCGACTATCAGCACGCCACTCGAGAGATTCGTCGCGAGGAAATTTCTCGAAGCGCCGGAGCCTTACCTTTCCCTTGAAGAAAAAGGCGAGGTTCGCCCCCGACGAACGCGAGGCATTCCGCAAGGAACCTCCGTGAGCCTCTTTCTTGCGAATCTGGCGGCTTCGGACTTGGACCGTGCACTTGAGCGGCTCGGGGTCGGATTTGTGCGATATGCAGACGACACCTTGATCTGGAGCAACGACTACGGCCGAATCGGCGAGGCCGCGGCGATCCTGCACGAAGCCTCTGGGAAGATCGGTTCGCCGATCAACACAGAGAAGAGTCCTGGCATTCGGATTCTCACCGGAAGAGACGCCGTAAACGTCGAAATGGCGTCTACCAAGCACGTCGACTACTTGGGGCACCGGATCGGCCTCAGCACGGTGCGCATGAAACCGGCGGCCGTGGAGCGCATCAAGAAGCGGATCGGACGCTTGATCTTCACCAACCTATTGCTCGAGCCGATGGCCGGGTCGCAGGAGGCATCCAGACTTACGGATGTCGACCGCGACTATGTGATTCTGATTTGGCAGCTCCGCCGGTACCTATACGGACCCTTGAGCGAGCGGGAGATCCGTCGATTTCAGTCAGGCGCTGTCCCTCCGCGGTCGTTTGAGGGAGTCATGTCATTTTTTCCGCTCGTTGATGACCTGGACGATCTTCGCGCGCTGGACAGTTGGATCTCGGCGCAGATGTGGCTGGCTATGCGAAAGCGAGCAAAGCTGCTCGCGGCGGCGGGTCTGCACGCACCGCCGCCTCATGGACTCTCCAAATCCGACCTGATCGGATTCGTTGCCCAATCTGGACAAACTGGAGACGACGTTGATCTGCGGATCCCCAGCGTGCGAAAGATTGCTGGAGTCATTCGGCTCGCGGTCTCGACGCACGGTTTTGGCGTCGTTGCCGGCCACGCACCGTGGCTATACCTTTACGCGGAAGGGTGAGCGAGCGGCCGTTTCCCCGCAGATGGCCTTCGTCGTTAGCCGCAACGACTAAGACGAGCGCCAGACTGTTGCTGAGCCGGAATCGAAGAACTGAACATCGAGTGCGATTGGCTTCCGCCGCGACCCTGGCGAGAGATCTTGTCGCACTTCCGAGAGTTCTTGGGCGCGCTGTTGAATGGCACGATTCGCCGGCGACTCGGGGTCGCCGTATAAGCCGACGTAGAGTTGAGGAATCTTCCCCCTGACGACGGCATCAAAAACGTGTGAGTCGTTCGCAGCCATCGAGTGGCCATAAATGAACAGTGAGCCTTTTGCCAAGCGCGCGAGACTGCGAAAGCCAGCCATCAGATACGGGTGGTGCATGATTCGAGTCCATTTTTCTGCACTCGTCCCTTCAGTTACGACAACGGGGTACGACGAGCTGTCCAAGGCCTCACGGATTTGGCCTACAAGCGCCTCGCCCGTCCTGGACCAGGTGAGCTTCTTGAGCCGGTCTTGAGCGTCGAAGAGATGAAGTCCCCCGTGAAGAAAAAACACGTTTTGACTTACATCCCGATACGGATCCCATGTGACCCATGGAGCGTCCGGATCATCCGGGTCTGAACGGAACCCGTCGTCACTCTCAATTGGCGCGCCAAGCTCGTCCTCGTGCATCAGGGACCAGTACAGAAGGAGGTCGTAGTTGACCGTGTAGAACTTCTCGAAGTTTGCGAGGAACTCCCTGGCCGACTTGTATTCAGCTTCCGTCAATGAGGCTGGAAATTCTGGGTGCTTCGCAGCAAGAGTCTCCGCTAGCACTAGCTTTATCTTCTCCCCATCCGATGCCAATCGACTTGCCAAGTCAGGGGATTCTCCGTAAAACTCCACTATGCGCGCAGCCGTTTTAAGCGCCTCGATCACGACCTCAAAATCCGTCGTTCCTTCGCGGGAAAACAGCTCATCCGCGGAAATCGAAAGACCCTTGAAGTCGGCAGTGTCGAAGAGCCTGCCGTAGCTGAAAGCGTCCGGCCGACAGGCAACGCTGAACCCGTTACCAAGGAGTATCCGACGTGGGCCGCCAGCCTCTTCGCTATGCGCGAGCGCTTCGTCGAAGCTAATTGGTTCCGGAACTTGCTTCTGTGGCATTTGGGGGTGTGCTCAAACTAACCGGAGTCGAGGGCTCGTTCCTTGGCTTGTCCCGCTCGCGCCGGTGCCGGAGACCGGAACTAGCACTAGTCCGACAAGCAATGATGAGAGCTCGTCTGTAGGGACCATTAGCTGCCTTGCGAGGTCACCTATTCCTGTGCCGTCGGCACGAAGAGCTTCAAAAACCTTTCGTAGGACCTGTGACGTTTCCCGCGAAATTTCCTCGGGCTCTCGCGATCTCATCTCCGCTGCGCTCATTGCTATCCAGAGGTTCCTGTTGTGCCACTCGGTAAGAAGCCCAAGGCGATTGAGCCGGTATACAAGCGCGGCAACCGACACCTGCCAGCGGAGTTTCAGTCTCACAAGCTCGTCCAGATCGGGAGTGGGATAGTCCTGCATCACGGAGATAACGTCATCGCGCGGCATTAGAAACGCGGATGCGAACGCTTTGGCCTCGCGTTCGGCGTCGCGGCCCTGCGGCGACTCGCGAAGTCGATGCATAACTAGGTGCCCGAGTTCGTGTGCGGCATCCATGCGACTCCGCTCACCGGACTTTTGAGTGTTCAGGAAGACAAAGGCTTCGTCATCCACCCAGCACGAGTAGGCGTCGACCTCCACGCACTTCTCTGAGAGAGTGAAGACTCGTACCCCGTGTGCTTCCAGCAGGTGAACCATGTTTGGAATAGGTCGTTGACCGATCCCCCAGGCCTGGCGAACGAGCTCGGCGGCGACTTCTGGATCGTTGCAATCGGGGAGAGACGGCACGTTGGTGGCGGGAAGCGCGAAACGCGAACGGATCCATCTATGAAGCGACACCGCCATGGCCCCCGAGCTCAAGGCGGCATCGCGTTGAGCAGCCTTCATCTTCGTGAGCGCGCGAAAGCTGACTGCGTCCACGGTCAACTCTTCAATCGGCGGCCCGGCAAAGAAAGCCTCGGGGTATTCGAGCGCACCCGCGAGATTGCACATAGTTGACGGGCTCGGTTCGGCAACCCCATTCTCGTAGTCGGTCAGCATGCGGGCAGAGACGCCGGCGCGCTCAGCGAGCACCTTCTTACTTAGTGATCTCCGTTTTCGTGCAATCGTCAGCCGAGACGGCTCAAATCCGTTACCCATTGCCTAGAGCTTGTCGATCTGGATTTCGATCTCACCCGTGGTCTGCGTGATCAACTCGTCTGGCACTGCACGGGATACAGCCACCGGCTCGACGACGAGTCGCTCGGACCAGCCGGTCACGAACGCGCGGCCCCCGTTGAGTTCCGAAAAAGTGCTCGGTTTGGAGAACTCAAGATGTATCGCCGAGCCATGGCGTGCCCGCAGCAGAATCCAGAAATCGCGGGGCGAGCGCGGTGCCGGTGGTTCGAGCCCCGGGAGCGAGGGCTGTTGGTTTCTAGCCACTTCCTTGATTGTCTTCGCACCCTTCGAGTACTTTGTGCTCGGAGTCCGTGAAGGGTCTCCGGTTGCGCCGTCACCTGTGGCTACGGTGAATGCGAATAGATTCCGGGGGTGAACTACGAGGGGCAGTCCGTCGACATCTTCGCTTCGCCATCCTTCCGGCACGAGGAGTCGTCGAGCTTCGGCAATGCACCCGGACCAGTCGTTGAACCCTGCGTGGTTTCGAGGGTGGAGTTTTGTGGAACGGCGGCGTTCTTGTGCACCAGCACGGACAATTTGCTCAAGCAGTTCTCGACTGAGCCCAAGTTCAAGTAGTCGCTGGCTCAAGCCTTGCGATGAAGTAAAGACAACAGGCTCTGGAATCATTTCGGCTCCTCGTCTAGCCCAGGGGGTTCGAATGCTGGTTCCGGAAATCATACCTCAGGCAGAGGTTGAAAAAACGGAAGTAGCTCTTCAGCTTCATATGGAACCCGCAAATTGCGGCGAAAAACCATTTCGGCGGATCGGCGACGCTCCGGATGGGCGTTTGTCTGGCCGCAATCCATTCGGCGAGTATTTTGAACCGTCACGATCGGGCGCAACCACGCTGAGGTCCGACCGTGGATTCGAGAAGAATGCCCCCTGGCGAATTGCGTTACGCGTTCGGCGCCGGTGTTCGCCATGGGCCACTTTTCCCCACAGGGAAGGGCCCCGAGATCACGAACAAGGCCCGAACCCTGGCTCGAAAATCCAGTCACATCGAGACAATCGTGACAATCAAGTCCGCATAGGTAAGCCCTCCTCCAGACTCAAGGAGACCCCTTTGGACACCCAGGCAAAATGGTAAAGAAGGGCCCCCAAGACCCCGACCGCCCAAAAGTTCCAGCTACCCAATGCCGATCTGAAGGTCAATGAGCTTTGGGTTTCGTCAAGAAAGCAACGTGCTCGTTTCTCGACACGGCGTGGATCTGGTCTTTGGGGGAGGATCGCCTTTCTCGTGCGGCATTACTGAAGACTGTGAGTTTGGGCTCTACGTGATCGAATGCCAAGTTAGGCCAGGAGAGGTTCCGGTCGGCCAGACTCGCTATTACGTCGGGCAATCGGCATTTCCGCCTGAAACTCGCTTCTGGGAGCACATGGGAGGACCTATCCCCGGGCGCTTCTATGACCCGACCGGCTCGCTTCCTTTCAGATGCGCTCGGCGGCTGGCGCCAGAGTTGTACGCGTTGATAGGCGGTTTTCACTCGGCCGCGGCTGCCCGCGAGGGAGAGCGCGCGCTCGCCGAGCGCCTTGCCCTTGCCGGCCTGCCTTCGTACATGGACGGAAACCTATTCAATCCGCCGGCAGTTGAACAAGGGCTTGCTCGGGGGTGGCAAGACACCTTCAGCGAGCAGCATTGCGACGCCAGACTTCAAAGCAACGGCATCGCGGATCCGACGGTCTTGCGACAACAGCTCGATCTACTTCATCAGGCAATCCCGCACGCAGCTGACGAGGGTTTGCCGGTCGCGGCCCCATCAGTCGAGCTTCGCGGTGACTCTGGCCGTCTGATTCAGAGCTTGTACGAATCCCGCGTTGTAACGCAAATTCTCAGGCTCAAGCATCGGATGGCGTCGCAGCAAGCCCGCGTGGACGGCGAATACCCTGGAATTTGCGAAAAGTCATTGACATCCCGCTCGATCGATGTCGGTACAGAATTCTCGCTGGTCGGCGCGATAGCGGGAGACTTCGTGCTCGTTGAGAAACCCACGGGTAGCCCGGGCGAAATCTCGCGTAGTTCGCCGATCGGCGCCGCGCTGCTTGGCCTTCGCGAAGGGGCGACATTCGAATCGCCGATTGCCGGCGTCTGCGGTCATATAGAGGTCCGTAGCGTCAAGACCTTGGCTGACGTTTCGTAGATCGGGATGTCAGCGCTTCCCATCTCCCTCCCCCAAAACTGACAAACTCCCCAAATGACCACCCGCCACCTACTCCTCACCCTCGCCACAGCAGCCATCACCACCCTCGCCCTGGCCGCCCCAGCCACCGCCGCCCCCGGCGCGCTGAAGATCTACCACTATGCCTCCTGCGGCTCAACACCAGACGACCAGTTTTCGAAGTTCGACACCCAGCTGCGCAACGAGCCCGGCGTCGCCTCGGTCGACACGAATCTCGCCGCGAACACGCTGCCCGCGGCCAGCGCGCTCGCGCCCTACGACCTCGTGGTCGTCGATTCCTACTGCGTGCTCGGCACCACACCCGAGGTCACCGCGTTCGGCGATGCGCTCGGCACCTTCCAGCGCGATGGCGGCGTGGTCGTCGCGCAGAACTGGACTTCCTGGGATCCCGCGAAAGACGCTGGCTACGCGATCCTCGGAGACTGGGGCGTCAACCTCGCGCCGTTCCTGCCCAACCAGAATGAACCGGGAGTTGAGAATCAGACCGTCACCACGTTCCCGAGTTCGCCGCTGTTCACCGGGATTTCGTCGCTGATCTCGAGCTACTCGTACCCGACCGCTCTCTCCGCGAATTCGACGGGCCTGCTCTATTACCCGAACGGATACGTCGCCGTCGGCATGAAGGGCCGCGCCGTCGCGGTCAACGCCGTCGCGCAGAACAGCTACGCCGACTCCGACTCGCAGTGGGCGCGCCTCACCGTCAACGCCGCCAAGGCGCTCGGCCGCCAGAACGTCTCCGTGAGCATCGCCGGAACGGGCAAGGGGGCGGTCTCTGGCACTGCAGACGGCCAGCCATGTACGGCTCCATGCCAGCTGACTCCGCTTCCCGGTTCTGCGGCGAGCTTTACCGCCAAGGCCAAGAAGGGCAGCAGCTTCGCCGGCTGGAGCGGCGGCAGCTGCGCGCGCGGCAAGTCGACCTGCGCGTTCGCAGTCGCCTACCCGGGTAGCGCGCTGGTCGCAAACTTCGCAGCGAACAAGATCAAGCCCGGCAAGCTCTCAGGCACGAAGCTCAGCCTCACCCTGCCCAACGCGGGCAAGCTGACGATCGCCGGCTCCGGCATCAAGCAGACCTCGAAGACAGTGAAGAAGGCGGGCAAAGTCTCGATCTCGCTCAAGCTCACCAGCAGCCTCAAACGCAAGATCGCAAAGAACGGCAGCGCGAGCGTGAAGCTGAAGTTCGCCTTCAAGCCGACCGGGGCGGCTTCGGCCACGAAGTCTTCGAAGAGCTACAAGTTCAAGTAGCGCCGGGGGCGACCGCGCACTAACGTAACTCGAAGAATGACTCGTATCGGTGACTCGGCAACACCGCGAGTGCTCACGAGGCCTTGGCCGCGCGCGGTCTTGCTCACGACGCTTGCTTTGCTCTCGGCCCTGTGCTGCGCGCTGCCCGCGACTGCCTCTGCAAGCGACATCAGTTTTGCCGGAAGCGTGCTGGGCAGCGACGGATCTCCGGTGGGCGGAATGGAGGTGTCGATCTCGGGTCAGGGATCTTCGGATACTCAGCTGACCGGGCCTGACGGTCGGTTCGAGCTTCATGCGCCGGCCGGAATCGTGACGATCACCCTCAGCCGCAGCCTCGACGGGTCGGACTGGAGCTACTCGGCCTACACGAGCCTGACCGCAGACTTCACCGACAAGGTCTTCAGGCTTCCCGTGCTGCAGACGGTGCGCAACCGGTTTCGCAGCGTCGCGGGCGATCCTCTCCCGGCTGGTTCGGTCCGCTTCGATCCGGTCACCTGCGGCGCCGGCGCAGACATGAACGCGGGGTTTCCGCTGCTGTCGAGCCCCGGCCCGATGTCGTGGCCGTACTTCCCGATCATGACCGTGAAAATCCCGGACGCAGCGATCTCGGATGGTCACTCGCCGAACTGGCAGATGTACGACTGCGGCGGCGAACCTTGGTTTGTCACCGACGTTGAAACTGCGTCACCGGGTTTCTACTCCGGGATGGAGTGGTCGAGCATCTCGCCCGGCCCGTCCGCCGCCGCTCGGCGCGCCGATGTCCCGGTCAGATCGTTCAGCGCCCGACTGACCCTCAACACTTACAACCCCTTTGCAGGGCAGACGGTCAAGCTGACCGATTCCGACGGATCGACCGAAAGCACCGTCACCGATCCCGACGGCAAGTTCCGGCTGTCGGATCGTCCTGGCACGTACGACGTGTCCGTCGCCGGAGTGCTCAATCCATCCGTGCGGTATTCGCTGACGGCGCCCGATGTCGACATGAGCCACGGCTTCGGTCCCAACTGGAGCTACGTGGGGCGGATCAACCTCGACTACGACTGGACGGGGATTGCGGTCAGGGACGAGGCTGGTCACCCGGTGGACGGAGCCTTCATCTCCGGGTGCACGCCGATCAGGCTCCCAATCCTGAACGTCGACGAGACAACCGGAACCCAGTGTCTGAAGATGAGGGCGTGGGGCGGATCTGCCGGGACGAACGTGCTTTGGGGCGGGATGGCGGACATCACGGTCCGTCCGCCGGCGGGCGCACTTCTGAAGCCGAAGACGACGACGGTGTCGCTCGACAATGATGGACCGGAGTATGTCGCCGTCACTCTCGAGGAGTCCGACGTGCCATACGTTCCAGACGTTCCGTACGACGCGTACGAATTCGGTGCTGCAGCCGATCCGTTGATCGAGCCATCGTTCGACTACGGCGACGCCGCGCCCGCGGATTTGCCCACGCTGCCCGACAAGGGTGCGGACACCGATGCCTCGGTTCAGGCAAGCGCCGCAGCCTGTCAGAGCGAGAAACCAGAAATCACTTCAGCTCCGCGAAGCGCCCGTTCGACCAGCTCGATCAACATCGAGCTCAACTGTCTCGGGGCCGACGCAATTCGCACCCGCTTGATCGTCGGCAGCAGGCGCATCGGCGGACTGGCTCCCGCGAAGCTGAGCTCAGACGGATCTTTCGCGACCATGCGACTTGCCCACGCGACGCGGCTGCGCCTCACGCGTTACCTACGGTCGCACCCGAAGCTCCAAGCGCGCCTGTCTTTGACGCCGGTGCGGGACGGCGTCTCGGGCGCTTCGAGGACGATCCGGATCCGCGGCTAGTTCCGCACCGGACCCCGCAGGCCGCAACTCGCGCCCCGCGGACACGATCAACCCAGCGGCAACCACGTCGAGCACCATGAACGGCACCGCCGCGCTCTCCTGCCAAAAGGCCAGCTTGACCACCCCGAAAAGGAAGTGGCAGGCCATCAGGAGAACCGCGAATGTGCGAAAGCTCGGCGGACCGGAAACCAGGCGAATGCCGAAGTAGACCGCGAGCAGACCCTGGGCGATCGCCCAGACGCAGACCGCGTATTCGGCCGTGCCCATCGGCTCGGTCGGAGAGACGAATCCGAAGATGATCGCTCCGAAGAGCACGACTGCGCCGAGCGGGAGCACCATGATCACTTGCGCCACGCGCAGGCGGATCCGCGCCGGCTGAGATTTGGGTGTGTTTGTTTGGTTCATGCGGCGAGTATGCGTCGCACGTCGCGCGCGGGCCTAAGGGATCACCCCCAAAGCAACCCCCAAACATCCGTCCCACAATCACGCGATAGCCAAACGCCCGACCCCGCCACGGCCCCGCAAGCACCAACCAATACGATCGAAAAATCACCCACTTCACACGCTGTCGGAAAGGTTCGCCAATGTCCGCTGTCGTTCGCTCTCGCTTGAAGCCGCTGTCTGCTTTGCTGCTGTCACTGCTGCTGATCTCTGCGCTGTCCGGTTGCGGTGGTTCAGACAAGAAGACGACCGCCACGAGCACCGATGGCACCTGGCGCATCGGCCTGCAGGCTCCGCTTACCGGCGACCTCTCCGTGCTCGGCGCGGGCATGCTCGGTGGCGCCGAGCTCGCCGAGCAGGAGATCAACGACTCGGGCGGC
>JASGFX010000002.1:0-133971 GCA_047605325.1 Solirubrobacterales bacterium
TAAAGTGGCACGCGAGCTGGGTTCAGAACGTCGTGAGACAGTTCGGTCCCTATCTACCGTGGGCGTTGGAGAATTGAGTGGAGTTGCCCCTAGTACGAGAGGACCGGGGTGAACAGTCCTCTGGTGTAGCAGTTGTTCTGCCAAGAGCATCGCTGCTTAGCTACGACTGGACCGGATAACCGCTGAAAGCATCTAAGCGGGAAGCCGACCACGAGATGAGTTCTCCCATCTCTTCAAGAGAGTAAGAGTCCTGGAAGACCACCAGGTTGATAGGCCGGCAGTGGAAGAGCGGTAACGCTTGTAGCTGACCGGTACTAATCACTCGAGGGCTTGACGGATATTTTTACGATCGCCGGCGGTTTGCGTTTTTCGGCTTCGTTGTTGCTCTGACTCGTTCAGAGACTTGGACTGTGCAGTTTTCAGGGCCCGCGGGCTGCGTGCGCGCAGACGGTTTGCGCGGTTCCGAACAATTTCCAGTGGTTATAGCGCCGGGGAAACACCTCTTCCCATTCCGAACAGAGAAGTTAAGCCCGACAGCGCCGATGGTACTTGACTCGCAAGGGTCCGGGAGAGTAGGACGCCGCTGGTTCTTCATTCAAAGGGTCGCCTCACGGCGGCCCTTTTTTTGCGCCCGTTTGCAGCGGTTTCTCAGCGAATCTTCAATGACGCCGGGTAAGCGTTCAGCCAGATCCGCAAGGTGTAGTAGCCGGGACGGCGGGTCTTGCCGTCCCAGGAGACGAGACCTGAATCCCAGGCGTACGGCTTGCGCTTCTTGGCCAAGTACGTGCCGTACCAGCTGTAGAGATAGATGCGCTTGATGCGTGGGTCGCGGCGGCCCATGCGCAGGGTGTACTTGACGCCCTGCGCGGCGCGCATCTCGTTGTATGCGTAGGTCGTGCTGAAGGCGACGAGGCCGCCGACCTCGGTCAGCCACACCTCGCCGGTCACGAAGCTCAGCAGCGATCGAGTGGCGCTCTTTGCCCACGGAATATTGTGGTTGGCGTCGACATAGCTGTGCAGGCCCCAGATCTTCGGCTTGTAGGCGTAGCGCTTGAAGGTTGTGACCCACGGAATCATGTTCTTCTGGTCGAGCACGTCGGCCGCGACGATCTTGCAGCCGCGGCAGATCAGGCGGGCGGCGTTGTAATACTGCGCGGCGCGCATCGGCGCGTAGGCAGTGGGCTGAGAGCGGTGATTGGCCTCGTTCCAGACCGAGATCGTCTTGATCCTCGGGTAATTCTTGTGGAGGTAGGTCACGGTCTTGCGGTAACTGGCGACGCTCGGCAGCTTGGTCGGGTAGCGGTCCGAGTGATTGAAGGCGATCAGGGGCTCGACCCCGGTCTTTGCGGCGGCCGAGACCCACTCGTCGAAGCTCTCGCGTTCGTCCTTGTGTTGATAGAAGTCGTAGGGGACGATCTTGCGTGTGATCCTGGTCTTCAGCGCCAGGTAGCTGGGATCGCTGAACATCGCCTCGCCGTTGTCTGCGATCCCCACGGTTGGCACCCAGCCGGCCGCGCGCGCGTGTGAGCAGCCCGTGGCCAGCGCAGCGGCGCAGATTGTCGCCGCACAGAGCGTGCGGAGGCTCCGCTGAGTGGTGGTGGGGGAGATCTTCATGTGGTTGACGGGCCGAGAACCCTCATTACTCAAACACGCGGGGCGGCGGCGTGTTGCGAGACAACCTCGCAGATCCGTGGCTAGGATCGCCCGCATGCAGCGCCAGTTTGTCGCGAACGCCTTTGAGAACGGGCCATTCACCGGAAATCCGGCGGCTGTTGTCCCGCTCAAACGCTGGCCGGACGACGCGTTGCTCCAGGCGATCGCCGCGCAGAACAATCTCTCGGAGACGGCCTTCTTCGTCGACGGCGAGCCGGCGGAACTGCGCTGGTTCACTCCCACTGAAGAGATCGACCTGTGCGGCCACGCCACGTTGGCCACGGCGCATGTGCTGTTCGCAGAGCTCGAGGACCCACGCGAGCGGATCGAGTTCGAGACGCAGAGCGGCAGGCTCGCAGTGACTCGCGCAGACGAGGGCTACACGCTTGACTTTCCCGAGGCGCTCTCCACACCGGCACCGGAGCTGGCCGAGCAGGTGTTCGCCGCTGCCGGTGTCGACGACGGTGAAGTTCTGACGGCCGGTGGGCGAGTGCATCTCGTGCTCGATTCGGCTTCGGCTGTGCGCCGGCTGACGCCGGATCAGGGTGCGGTCACCGATCTGCCGCGCGGCGATCTGTTCGTGAGTGCGCCGGGAGACTCGGGGTACGACTTAGCCACGCGGGTGTTTGCGCCCGGCGTCGGGATCCCCGAGGATCCTGCGACGGGAGCGGCGCATTGCGCGTTCACTCCGTACTGGTGTGCGCGCCTGGGTCGCGAGACGGTGACTTCTTGGCAGGTGTCGAGTCGCGGTGGCTTCTTCGTATGCCGTTGGCGCCGGGAGGAAGGCCGCGTCGACCTCACCGGCAGCTGTCGTACGTTTTTGAGCGGCGAAGTGCGGGTCTAGCCGCGAACGCGCTCGCGGGCCAGCTTGCGGTCGCGGGCGCGAGGGAGGGAGCACTTGATCTCGCGACCACGCGGACCTTGGCTCCAGTCGATGTCGCGAGCCCAGATGTCCTGCTGGGCGACCGGTCGACGTGGCGCGTCGGTGACGACGCGATACTCGCCGAGCGTGGCGAAATCGATCACGAGGTCGAGGCCCTTGATGAGGCGGTTTTCGGGAGACGCCTTCATTTCGAAAGCTCCTTTGCTGTCGTGCGGAAAGAACATATGTTCGTATCTTTGGTCCGATGGCGGACGGAAAGAAGCGAACATCTGTTCGTGGCGCTAGCTTGACCCCCGTGAACCTCTCAAAACCCGATGAACAAGCGATCTGCGCGCGCTGCGGGGTTGCAATCGATCTTGCAGATCGCTTCGTCATTTCGTCCTCTGATGGCGCGGGTGAGGCCCAGCTCTGCCGTGTCGAGCACATCGTCGCGTGGGTGTTGCGCGGCGCGCCGTGGCAGCTCGAGCGACCATGGGAGTCGGCAGCCGAGGATCGCGCCGCGACTGGCCCGATCGAACTCGCACGGATCCGGGGCGACGAACGGATCGAGCGTTCCTTCGACTCTCCCGACGAGCTGTGCAGATGGGCCTCCGCGGGTGGCCTGTGGGGCGAGACGTGAGAATTCCGTGGACACGCAAAGGGTTGACACTGCGCCTGGCCGAATACCCAGACAGTGCGTGTTAGCCTCAAAAATGGACTTGAAACAGGCGTGACGGACGCCCTCGCCAGCTCGGTGGACGTCGAGCCGAGCGTGACGCGAAGCTCCCTCCAAACCGTCCGCCAAGGAGACCGCAAGGTGCAGAAGCTCGTAATCGAAGGCGGCCAGCCGCTCTCAGGAATCGTCGTGCCGGCCGGCAACAAGAACGCCGCGCTGCCGTGCATCGCCGCCGCTCTCCTCACCGACGAAGAGGTTGTGCTCGAGAATGTCCCGCGAATTCGCGACGTCGACGCGATGCTGGCTCTGCTCGAAAATCTTGGCGTGAGCGTCGAGTGGCGCGGCGACCACGAACTGGTGATGAACGCCTCTGGTGTGGATCATCAGGACGTGGACGAGACGCTCGCCAACCGAATCCGCGCATCGTTCCTGCTCGCCGGCCCGCTCGTCGCGCGATTCGGCCGCGCCGAGATGCCGCCACCGGGCGGCGACGTGATCGGTCGTCGCCGGCTCGATCCGCACCTCGACGCGTTCCGCGCCCTCGGCGCCGGTGTGGAAGTCGACCGTTGGATCACGATCAGCGCGCCGCAGGGCTTGCGCGCCAGTGACTTCATGATGGACGAGCCCTCGGTGATGGCAACCGAGAACGCCCTGCTCGCCGCCGCTCTCGCACCGGGCGAGACGGTCATGCGTAATGCCGCGAGCGAGCCGCACGTCCAGAACCTCGCGCGGATGCTGGTCTCGATGGGCGCGCAGATCGAGGGCATCGGCTCGAACACGATGCGGGTGCAGGGGGCCGAGCGGCTCCACGGCACGCGCTTCCGAATTGGGCCCGACCACATCGAGGTCGGCAGCTTCATCGCGCTCGCGGCCGCGACCGGCGGAGAGATGCGGATCAAGGATTCGGGCACCGAAGACCTGCGCATGACGCGGCTCGGCTTCGAACGGCTCGGCGTGCGCATCGAGTTCGACGGAGACGACACGATCGTCCCGGCCGGCCAGGAGCTGATCGTCAAGAACGACGCCGGCGAGATGATGCCAAAGATCGAAGATGGCCCGTGGCCGGCGTTTCCGGCCGACCTGACGAGCATCGCGCTCGCACTCGCAACCCAGTCGCACGGCAGCATCATGATCCACGAGAAGATGTTCGAGAACCGGCTCTTCTTCGTCGACAAGCTTGTCTCGATGGGCGCGAACATCACGCTCTGCGATCCGCACCGCGCGATCGTGATCGGCCGCTCGAAGCTGCGCGCCGAGCGCCTCGAGAGTCCCGACATCCGCGCGGGCATGGCCCTGCTGATCGCCGCGCTCTGCGCCAAGGGCACATCCGAGATCGGCAACATCCGCCAGATCGACCGCGGGTACGAGAAGATCGACGAGCGCCTGCGCGCGCTCGGTGCTCATATCGAGCGCGTAGCCACAGAGCCGGCCGTCCACGCCTAGTCTTTCCACCACTGTGAATCCGGCTGAATCGACAAAGCCGGGCGGCGCGAGCTTGCCCGAGACGATTCCGGTCCCGACTGGGACCCGCGACGTGCTGCCCGAAGAGATGGCCGAGCTGCGCGAGATCAGCGGCCGTGCCCTGAAGACCTTCACCGAGGCGGGTTATGGCGAGATCGCCACGCCCGCGCTCGAGTACGAAGAGGTCATGCGCCTGGCCGGAACCGATCTGACCGAGAACGTCTACCGCGTGCCCGACAAGGACGGCCAGGTACTGACGCTCCGCTTCGACTCGACGGTGCCGATCGCCCGCCTCGCCGCGACGCGCTACGCCTCGGCCGAGCCGCCGCTGCGCTTCTGTTACATGCAGCACGTCTACCGCGCCGTCGAGCCCAAGCGCGCGCAGTCTCGGCAGTTCCTGCAGATCGGCATGGAGCTGCTCGGTCTCGCCGCTCCGGAGGGCGACGCCGAGGGCATCGAGCTGCTGGTCAAGGTGCTCGACGCCGCCGGCCTCTCGGACTTCAAGATCGCCGTCGGCGACGTCTCCTTCTTCAACGACCGCCTGACCGCCGCGGGCGTCAGCAACGAGCAGGGCGAGCGCGTCCTGCACGAGCTGCACACGCGCGATCTCGTGGGATTCCGCCGCGAGCTCGCTTCGGGCGACGTCACGAGCGACGAGCAGGCGGCGCTCGAGCGCATCGCGGTCGCCCGTGGTGGACGCGAACTGCTCGAGGCCGAGGGCGCCGACGGACTCATCGCGCTCGACGATCGCCTGACCGCAGACGGCGTGGCCGATCGCGTGATCTATGACCTCGGGCTCGTTCGCCCGCTGAACTACTACACCGGCACGGTGCTCGAGGTGTACGCGCCCAGCAGCGGCTTCCCGCTCGGCGGCGGTGGGCGCTACGACACGCTCGTCGGCCGCTTCGGACGCGACCTCGCCGCATTCGGCTTCTCGCTGAACATGGAGCGCCTGCACCTGGCGATCCTCGCCGAGCAGGAGGGCGAGCGATGAGCGACCAGCCCGTGATCGCAGCCGTCCCGCGCGGCACCCTGATGAAGGGCAGCCTCGATCTGCTCGAGCAGATCGGCTACGACGTCGCCGAGGTGCGTGAGAACGACCGCAAGCTCTTCTTCGACGCCCAGAACATGATCACGATGCGCCCGAGCGACGTGCCCACGTATGTCGAGCGCGGCGTCGCCGATATCGGTATCGCCGGCAAGGACGTCCTGATGGAGCAGTCCGATCGCGATCTCTACGAGGTGCTCGATCTCGACTTCGGCGGCTGCAGCCTCGTCGTCGCCGTGGTCGAGGGTGACGAGCACGCCACCGAAGAGCAGCTCCGCCGCCGCGGCACGCTGCGCGTCGCCACCAAGTATCCAAAGATCACGCAGAACTACTTCGGCAAGACCGGCCGTCAGGTCGAACTCGTCGAGGTGAAGGGATCGGTCGAGCTGGCGGCGATCGCCGGCCTCGCCGACGCGATCGTCGACATCACCGCGACCGGCACCACGTTGCGCGAGAACGGGCTCGTGGTCAGCGAGCACATCGTCGACTGTTCGGCGCGACTGATCGTGAATCCCGGCGCCTACCGCCTGAAGTCGCAGGAGATCGACTCGGTCGTCGAGCGGCTCTCGGCGATCGTGCCGCAAGGCGGCTGACGGGGCGGATCATGCCGGTCAAGCGTTTCTCATCCGATGCCACGGCCGGCGACATTCGCGCGCTGAGCCCCGACGCGCCGTCGGCGGCAGTGGCCGAGATCATCGAGACGGTGAAGGGTGGGGGAGACTCCGCGCTGCTCGAGCTCGAGGCGCGCTTCGGTGTCGCCCCCGAGAAGGGTCTCGCCGTCGACCCCGCGATCATCGCGGCCGCGCCCTCGGAGATCGAGACCGATCTGCTCGAGGCGCTCAAGCTCGCGATCGCGAACGTGCGCGCCGTGGCCGGCGCGAAGCTTTCCGAGGCGCCGGAGATCGCGCTGCCTCAGGGCCAGCAGGTGCGCTACCGCAACGAGCCGGTCAGGCGCGCAGCGGCGTACGTCCCGGGCGGTCGCGGTTCGTATCCCTCGACGGCCGTGATGTGCCTGACGACGGCGGTGGTCGCCGGCGTCGACGGTGTCTGCGTCTTCAGTCCGCCGCGCGAGCACGGCGAGGTCGACACTGCGGTGCTTGCGGTCTGCGCGCTGCTCGGGATCGAGGAGGTTTACCGCGTGGGCGGAGCGCAGTCGATCGCGGCGGCCGCATTCGGCACCGAGACGATCGCGCCGGTCGATGTGGTCGTCGGGCCGGGCAACTCTTTCGTGCAGGAGGCCAAGCGCCAGCTGGTCGGGCGGATCGGTATCGATTCCGTCGCCGGGCCGAGCGAGCTGGTGATTGTGGCCGACGGCGGCGCAGATGCGCAGCTCGCCGCGCTCGATCTGATGGCTCAGGGCGAGCACGGTCCCGACTCGCTCGTCTGTCTGATTGCGACCGACGACGACTTGATCGACGCCGTCGAGGCCGAATGCGCGGAGATCGGCGCCGAGCTCGCGCTGGTGCGCGCCGACGACCTCCAGCAGGCCGTCGCGCTCGCCGAGTCGATCGCGCCCGAGCACCTCCAGCTGATGGTCGCCGAGACCGTCGCCGACGATCTGGCTGCCGGCGTGCGCAGCGCCGGTGCTGTGTTCGTGGGGCGCAACGCCGCCACGGCCTTCGGAGACTACGTGATCGGCACGAATCACGTGCTCCCGACGGGCGGGTCCGCGCGGCACGCCAGCGCGCTCTCGATCGACACCTTCCGGCGCAGCGTCGCCGAGATCCGCGTGCCCGACTCGGCTGTGGACACGCTCGCCGAAGCAGGAGCGACGATCGCCCGCGGCGAAAGCTTCATCTGGCACGCCAAATCGATGGAGGCACGTAGACGTGACTGATGCAGCGCGCAGCGCAGAGCTGACGCGAAAGACCGGCGAGACGGAAGTCTCGCTGAAACTCGGACTCGACGGCAGCGGCGAGGGGACGCGTGAAACCGGCGTGGGCTTTCTCGACCACATGCTCGACCTCTTCGCGCGCCACGGAAACTTCGACCTCACCGTCAGCGCGACCGGCGATCTCAAGACCGGCGCGCACCACACGGTCGAGGATGTCGGCATCGTGCTCGGGCAGGCGCTCGACAAGGCGCTCGGCGATCGCTCGGGCATCACGCGCTACGCGACGGCGACGATCCCGATGGACGAGGCCCGCGCCAGCACCAGCATCGACATCTCCGGCCGGCCCTACGTCGCGTTCGACGGTGGCAACCTCGCACCCGGACTGATCGGCGACTTCGACAGCGAGCTCACAGAGGAGTTCCTGCGCGCGCTGGCAAACAACTCCAACCTCACTCTGCACGTGACGGTCGAGGCCGGCACCAACGCTCACCACATCGTTGAGGCCGTGTTCAAGTCGCTCGCCCGCGCGCTGCGGGCGGCCGTCGCGATCGATCCCGATCAGCACGGAGTACCTTCAACAAAGGGCACGCTGACCGACTGACCCCACTTTTCAGCGTGCCGGCCCCATGACCGCGCTTCCCACGCTGAAAGACCATGACCTTGAGATCGCCATCCTCGACTACGGGATGGGCAATCTTCGCTCGGTCGAGAAGGCCCTCGAACACGTCGGTGTTCGCGCGCCGATCGTCTCGGACGCCGACGCCGCCCACGCGGCCGACGGCCTGATCCTGCCGGGCGTCGGGGCCTTCCCCGAGGCGATGCGGCAGATCCGCGCGGCGCGCTACGACGAACTGATCCCGGAGTTTCTCGCCAGTGGCAAACCGGTGCTCGGCATCTGCCTAGGCATGCAGGTGCTGTTCGAGAGTTCGAGTGAGCACGAGGGAGCGTGGGGGCTCGGGCTGCTGCAGGGTCGCGTCGAAGCGCTCGATGCCGGCGAGCTGAAGGTTCCGCAGCTCGGCTGGAACGAGGTGCGCTGGACGCGTAACTCTCCGCTCACCGATGGCCTGCCGAATCCCGGATATTTCTACTTTGCCAACTCGTTCTCGGCGCGACTCGTGAGCCGTGACGACCTGCTCGGCGAGTCCGACTACGGCGCGCCGTTCACCGCGGTGGTCGAGCGCGCGCCGCTCTACGGGGCGCAGTTCCACCCGGAGAAGTCGAGCACCCACGGACTGCGGATGCTCGCGAACTTCGCAAAGATCTGCCTCGACGTCAAGGCCGGCGTCTCGGCGTGATCCTCTTCCCGGCAGTTGACATCCGCGACGGGCGCGCGGTACGCCTGACGCAGGGCGACTACGGTCGCGAGCAGGTTTACAACGACGACCCGCTCGCCGCCGCCCAGGACTGGGCCTCCCAGGGGGCGACGCATATCCACGTCGTCGATCTCGACGGCGCGCTCAGCGGCGAGCGCCGGAACCTCGAGCACCTGCGCCGGATCGCCGCCGAGACGGGCCTGCCGGTTCAGTACGGCGGGGGCCTGCGCGACATCGACGCGATCGAGGCTGCGATCGGAGCCGGCGCGTGGCGCGCCGTGATCGGCACGGCTGCCTTCCGCGACCGGCAGCTGGTCGACGACGCCGTGGCGCAGTTCGGAGATCGGATCGTCGTCTCAGCCGACGCCCGCGACGGGCGCATCGCCGCGCAGGGCTGGACCGAAGCCACCGACATCGCGGTGACCGACGCCGTCGCAGAGCTCTCGGGCGCCGGCGTGAAGACATTCGTCTACACCGACATCGCGCGCGACGGGATGCTGGTCGGGCCGGACTTTGAGGGCCTGAAGGCCGTCGGGGCCGCCGCCGCGGGCGGCAACGTCGTCGCCTCCGGCGGCGTCGGCTCGCTGGCGCATCTCGAGGAGCTCGCTGCGCTGGGCCTGCCCAATCTCGAGGGCGTGATCGCCGGAAAGGCGCTCTACGAGCAGAAGTTCACGCTCGAGGAAGCGCTGCGCAGGCTCTGACCATGCCGCCGCTCAAGCGCATCATTCCCTGCCTGGACGTCGACAACGGTCGCGTCGTCAAGGGCACCAACTTCGTCGACCTGCGCGACGCCGGCGACCCGGTCGAGCTGGCCGAGCGCTACGACGAGGAGGGCGCCGACGAGGTCGTCTTCCTCGACATCACCGCGACCTCCGATGACCGCGAGACGATCGTCGACCTCGCGCGCCGCGCCGCCGACAACGTCTTCATCCCGTTCACGATCGGCGGCGGGATCCGATCGGTCGAGGACGCCCAGGCCGTGCTCGACGCCGGCGCCGACAAGGTCGCGATCAACTCGGCGGCGGTCAAGCGCCCCGGCCTGATCGGCGAGATGGCTGAGGTCTTCGGCAGCCAGTGCGTCGTGCTCGCGATCGACGCCAAGCGCGCGCCAGCCGCCGGCAAGGGCCGTTCGGACTGGGAGGTCTTCACGGCCGGCGGGCGCAACGCCACCGGCCTCGACGCGGTCGCCTGGGCGATCGAAGGCGTGGAGCGCGGGGCGGGGGAGATCCTGCTCACGAGCATGGACCGCGACGGCACGAAGGATGGCTATGACATCGAGCTGACGCGCACGGTCGCCGAAGCCGTTTCGGTGCCGGTGATCGCCTCGGGCGGCGCCGGGACGCTCGACGACATGGTTGCGGGCGTCTCCGAGGCCAAGGCCGACGCTGTGCTCGTCGCCTCGCTCTTCCACTTCGGCGAGTACACGGTCTCGCAGGCCAAGCACGCGATGCAGGACGCCGGAATCAGCGTCCGCATGGTCGAGTCAGAGCACCCGACCAGCGCCTAGTCGTCGCCCTTGCGCCGCAGCGCCGCGCGGCGTTCCTTGGCCTCGCGTTCGTAGCTGCTCGATTTGACCAGCGCGCTGATCGACTCGTAGCCCGTCCAGTAGATCCGGTGGCCGTCGGAGATCACCGGGTTGTAGGCGCCGCTGCCGCGCGCGAAGACGCGCTTGCCGGATCGGGTGCTGAGGCCATAGGTGTTGGTGGTGTCGATCGTCGAGAAGTAGACAACCTTGCCGACCACCGTTGGCGCGCCGGAGATCTCGCCGCCGGAGCTGTAGACCCAACGGGTGTTGCCGTTGGCGGCGTTGAGCGCGTAGAACTTGCCCGAGTAAGAGCCGAAGAAGACGGTCGGTCCGAGGCCACTGACGTTGTCGACCGCGGCCGCTCCGTAGACGTAGGAGCCGGTGCCGCGCGACCACCCGAGCTTGCCGGTCTCGGTGGAGAACGAGTACATCTTGCCGTCGGTGTTGCCGATGTAGACGCGACCGTAGGCGACAGCCGGAGTGGCGTAGAAGTTGCCCGAGCCGAAGCCGAAGCGCGCGCCGCTGGTCGAGCTGCGCCAGACCTGTTTGCCGTTGCTGGCGCGCACCGCGTGCACCGTGCCGCCGTAGGCGCCGATGTAGACCTTGCCGTTGGCGTACGCCGCCCCGCCCTTGATCGCGCCGCCGGCGTTGTAGGTCCACTCGGTCTTGCCGTTGCTCTGCTTGACGCGGTAGAGCTTGCCGCTCTCGGAGCCGAAGATCACGCTGTTCTGGAGGATCAGCGGCGACGACTCGGTGCGCGAGCCGAGGTTCTTGGCCCATTTGATGTGACCGTTCTTGGCGTTCAACGCGACGATGCGGCCGGAGAGCGTGACCACGAAGATTCTGCCGTCGTGGTACGCCGGTGAGGCCGCCGAGAGCGAGCCGACCTTGTGCGTCCAGAGCTGACGACCGGTCTTGGCGTCGACGGCATAGACCCGAGCGTCCTTGCGCACGAAATACAACACACCGCGCACGAGAATCGGTGAGAACTCGAGCAGTTGATTGGCGTTGAAGCGCCAGAGCGACTTGAATGGCGGGTCGAGGTCGACCGTCAGGTCGCGTGTACGAGCAGACTTGAACCCGTAGATCGGCCAGACGAAGGTCTCTTCGCGGATCGTCAGCTCTTTGCGCTGCGTCGGCGGCTTAAACTCCACGTCGGAATTGGTCACGTCGCCGTTCTTGCCGCTGACCCAGATGAAGGCGATCGCGGCCAGGACTCCGAGCCCGAGCACGAGTGCGGCGAGGCGCACGAGACCGTCCACGCGTTTCTTCGGCATCCGCGCAAGATAGGTGCCGCGCCGGTCCGAATGTCCAAGCCTCACTTTTCGCGATTCATGCCATATCTCCCTGAAGCCAAGATCGAAGCCCTCAAGTCCCTGCCCGGGGCGGCCGCCCTGCTCGACGCCTTTTCAGGGAGTCCGGGGACCTATCTGGTCGGCGGCGCCGTGCGCGACCTGATGCTCGGTTTCGCGCAGTTCGACTACGACCTGATGGTCGAGGGCGATCCCGGTGAAGCGGCAGAAAAGCTGGTGTCTGTGGTCGGGGGCAGTGTGCGACGGCACGACCGTTTCCTGACGGCAAACTTCCGCTCGAGCGACGGCGCGCTTTCGGTTGACATCGCGCGCGCGCGCACCGAGAAGTATCCCGAGCCGGGCGCACTGCCGGTTGTCACGGCGTCAGATCTCGACCACGACCTCGCGCGCCGCGACTTTTCGATCAACGCGATGGCGCTCGCGATCTGGCGCGAGGCGCTGGGTGAGATCTTCGCCTATCCCGACGCTGAGTCCGATCTGATGGCGCGCGTGCTCCGCGTCACGCACGATCAGAGTTTCATCGACGATCCGACACGTCTGTTGCGTCTTCTGCGTTACGGCGCGCGTCTCGGCTTCACGGCGGAGCCGCACACGGAGGAACTCGCCCGCCGGGCCGTGGAGTCCGGCGCGCCATCCAGTGTCAGCGGTCCGCGAGTGCGGGACGAGTTGCTCGATCTCCTCGCCGAGCGCTCAGCCGTAGTTGCGATTGAGTCGATGTACGCGCTTGGGCTCGATCGTGCTCTCAACGCAAAGTTCGACGCCGACGAGTACGTCGTCGCCCGCGCCCTGAACGAACACATCGACGGCCTGCGGCAGGAGCTGTTGCTGCTTGCGTTGTGTTCGCGCGCTATGGATGGGGAAACGCTTGATTCATGGACCGCGCATCTCCAGCTCCCGGCGCGAGACGCCGCGATCGTACGAGAGGCCGTGCTGCGCGGCCCCGGCCTGCTCGCGGAACTGGCGGAGGCCGCAGACGCTGCCGGGCGGGATCGACTGCTGCGCGGCCTGAACGCGGAGACGATCGTCTTCGCGCTCGCGCTGCCGCGCGCCGATGCCGCCGCCGCAGCCCAGGCGCGCGAGTGGCTCGACGGGCACTCAAACGGAAAACTCGAGATCTCTGGCGCCGACCTGCGCGACGCCGGGGTGGGCGAGGGGCCGGCAATCGGGCGGGCGCTCTCTGAGACATTGGCCGCGACGCTCAACGGCCAGCTCGACGGACGCAGCACTCAACTCGACTTCGCACTCGCCGCAGCCCGCGGCGCCGGGGACTGACGGGCCGTGTTCGAGGTCGACCTTCCCGGCGCTCGGGTCGTCTTCACGACCAGGCTCGGCGGAGGAAGCAAAGGGGCGTACGCCTCGCGCAACCTCGGGATAGAGACCGAGGACGATCCCGAGGTCGTCCGCGCGAATCTCGCCGAGACCCGCGCCGGTTTGGGTCTGCCCGAGGTGCAGCTGCTGCATCAGATCCACGGGGCAGACATCCGCTCGATTGACCGAGACACGGTCGGCAGCGTCCCGCTGGGTGACGGCGCCGTGGTGACCGAGCGGAATCTGCCGGTGCTGATCTCTGGCGCGGACTGCCCGGCCGTCGTGATTGCGTCGAGCGAGCGGCTGGTGGCCCTGCACTGCGGCTGGCGCTCCGTCGCCGCCGGGATCATCGAGGCGGCGGTCGAGCGCCTGGCCGGTGAGCGGTTTTCGGCCGTGATCGGTCCCGGAATCTGCCAGGACCACTTCGAGGTCGGCGCCGAGGTTGTCGAGCAGATGGGCGCGCACGGTCCGAACTTCACCGAAGGCAGGCAGTTCGACCTGCGCGGGTTGATTCGTCATCGGCTCGATGCGGCGGGTGCGGCGAGCATCCATCAGGTCGAGCGTTGCACGCACTGCGAACCCGAGCTGTTCTACTCGTTCCGCCGCGATGGCGATCCGACCGGTCGACAGGCGGCGATCGCATGGCGCATCTGACCGCCGACGTCGCGACGATCTCGGCCAATCTCGAGCGTGTCCGCGCTGATGTCGAATCGGCCTGCGAACGTGCCGGGCGTGACCCCGGCGCTGTCACGATCTGCGTGGCGACAAAGTACGTCGATGCCGCGGGGATGAACGCGCTGGAACAGGCGGGGGTGCGGGTCGCCGCCGAGAACCGTCTGCAGGACATGGCGGCCAAGCAGCAGACGCTGCTCGACGACTTCGAGTGGCACTTCATCGGGGCGATCCAGTCGCGCAAGGTTCGCGAAATCGCCGGTCGCGTCAGTGTGATCCATTCGCTCGCGACGGAGACGGCGCGCGACAAGCTCGCTGATCTTCCCGGCCCTTCGCCGCGCGTGCTCGTCCAGGTCAATGTTTCCGGAGAAGAGTCCAAGCAGGGAGTCGCGCCGGACGAAC
Source organism: Solirubrobacterales bacterium (assembly GCA_047605325.1). Lineage (GTDB taxonomy): Bacteria > Actinomycetota > Thermoleophilia > Solirubrobacterales > JACPNS01 > JACPNS01. The sequence continues at coordinate 14,068 of JASGFX010000002.1, forward strand.
TGGGGCGCTTCATCGCTGCGAGCCCCGTGCGGGTCAGCGGGCTGATGACGATGCCGCCGCTCACGGACGACCCGGAAGGCGCTCGTCCGTACTTCGCTGAGCTGGCCAGGCTCGCCGCCGAACACGGGCTTAACGAGCTCTCGATCGGCACTTCTCAGGACTTTTCGGTCGCGGTCGAAGAGGGCGCGACACTGATTCGCGTCGGATCGGTGCTTTTCGACCCGGTGAACAAATAGACTGGCCGGCAGGAGATCGCGTAAAACGCGCGAACATCGCTGCAAATGTCAGTAAAAGACAAATGGCACACAGCACTCGTCTACTTCGGCCTCGCCGAGTCGAACCACGACTACTACGACGAGGACGACGGTTACGACGACTACGAACCTGAAGCCGAGCTTCAGGAGTCGTACGCCGAGCGTCCGAACGTTCGCCGCATCAATTCGCGCCGCAAGCGCGACGACTTCGACGACATCTTCGCCGAGGATGTCGGCGACACGCCGACACGCACACTGAAGTCGGTCAGTCCGAAAGCGAGCAGCGGGCAGATGCACTTCTCAGCCCCGCAGAGCTTCAACGAGGCTCAACAGATCGCCGACAAGTTCAAGAACAGTGTCCCGGTCATCCTCAACCTGCAGGAGACCGACACCGACATGGCCAAGCGCCTGATCGACTTCGCCAGCGGGCTCACGTACGCGCTCGACGGAGGTATGCAGCGGATCGCCGACAAGACCTTCCTGCTCACTCCGCGCAACGTGCACTTTTCGGCCGAGGAGCGTGCGCGTCTGATGGAGCGCGGCTTCTTCAACCAGGCCTGATCGCGCGGCCACCCGTCGTGCAGCTCGGCTACATCGGTTCCGGCAACATGGCGCGCTCGCTCGCGCTCGGAGTCGGGCGCCCAGCTCTCTTCAGTGACAGCGGCTCCGGCCGCGCCAAGCTGCTCGCGGAAATGACCGCGGGCGAATCCGTCTCGACGGCAGATCTCGCCGCACGCAGCGACGTCATCTTTCTCTGCCACAAGCCCAAGCAACTCGGCGACGTCGCGGCAGTCGTCGGCGACTTCGCGGGAACGATCGTCTCGGTGCTGGCCGCGACGCCGATTTCGGCGCTGCGCGGTGCCTACCCGAGCGCCAGGATCGTCAGGACCATGCCGAACATCCCTGTCGAATTCGGCGAGGGCGTGCTCGCCGTCGCCGCAGAGAGCGACGAGGCCCCGGAGCTCGACGACCTCTTTGCCACGCTCGGGCTCGTGGTCGTGGTCCCGGAAGAGCAGTTTGAGCTGGTGACCGCAATCGGCGGCTGCGCGCCGGCATTCTTCGCTCTGTTTGCCCGCGACCTGATCGCCGCGGCCACGGCCCGAGGTCTCGATCCCGCGCAGGCCGCCGAGGTGGTCAACGAAACACTCCGTGGTACCGGCACGGCGCTGCGTGCCAACGGCATCAATCCCGACGCTCTGATGACCGCCGTCGCGTCTCCGGGGGGCCTGACCGAGCGCGCGCTGCTCAGCTTCGAGGAGTCGGGTCTTGCGGGCGCGGTCGAGCGCGCTGTCGCTACCGTCCTCGGCGAATGATCCTCGCCATCACGCGCACCGATGCCGCGGCCTACGTGACCGCGCTCGTCTGGCTCTACACGATCCTGATCCTGATTCGCATCCTGATCACCTGGGCCGTGATGGTGCCGCAGGTCGTGTCGGCCCTGCAGAATCCGGCGATGCGGTCGATTGTCGGTTTCATCGAGGATGTGACCGACCCCTACCTCGACCTCTGGCGCAAGCTGATTCCTGCATTGCGCACGGGCTCCGGGATGGTCGATCTCAGTCCGATCATCGCGATCTTCGCGCTTCAGCTGATCGGCGCCCTCGTCGCCCGCGCGATCGCGGGGTAGCTGTCGTGACCGCGGGCTCGCTCCCGGAGTGGATCGTGGACGCGCCGGGAGGCGCGCGGATCTCGCTGAGGGTCACGCCCAAGGGCGGCGCCAATCGCATCGGTGAGCCGGTGAACGGACGTCTGCGCGTGCGCGTCACCGCGGCCCCGGAAGACGGCAAGGCGAACGCCGCGGTGACCAAGCTCCTCGCCAAGGCGTTGCGCGTGAGCAGGAGTTCGATCGAGGTCGCAAGCGGCGGAGCCTCACGCGACAAGGTCGTGGTTGTGACCGGAATCAGCGCGGGGGAGGCGGCGGATGCGCTGGCGCCCTGATCGAGCGATCGTCACAGCAGTGATCGTGGTGCTGCTCGACCAGTGGACGAAGTGGCTCGCGTTCCGGTCGATCGAGCCGGGGGAGTCGATCTCGATCCTGCCCGGCATCAGCCTCGGCCACACCGAGAACGACGGCATCGCGTTCGGCGCTTTCGCCGGGCGCCCCTGGATCGTCTACTCGCTGATGACGGTCGCCCTGATCGTGCTCGTGATCTTCTATGTCCGCAACCGCACGAGGCCCGGACTCTGGCTTGCGACCGGCCTGCTGCTCGGCGGCGCGATCGGAAACGCAATCGACCGAATCTCACTGGGGTACGTGCGCGACTTCATCGAGTTTCCGCACTTCCCGTCATTCAACCTCGCCGACACGGCCATCACGTTCGGCGTGATCGTCCTGGTGCTCACGGTCGAGAAGAACGACGACGGCGCGCTGGGGGCGTCTGATGGAGACGATTGAGCTGCGCGTCGAGGGCGATCTCGTCGGCGAACGCCTCGACCGCTGCATCGCGACGCTCGAAGCCGTCGGCTCGCGCGCTCAGGCCGCGAAGTTGATCGAAGCCGGTCGTGTCTCCGTCAACGGAGACCCAGCCAGGAAGAGCGATCAGCCGGCCGTCGGGGACCTGATCGTCGTCGCGCTCGAAGCGCCGCGCATGGGTGACCCATCTGCACCCGCGGTGCCGTTTGACGTCGTTTTCGAGGATGGCTCGCTGCTCGTCGTCGACAAGCCGTCGGGCCTAGTCGTGCATCCCGCCCCGGGCAATCGCAGCGGGACGCTGTCCCAGGCGCTCGCCGGACGCGCGGGAGGGGGAGATCCCGAGCGGCCCGGAATCGTGCACCGGCTCGACAAGGAGACTTCCGGACTGCTCGTGGTCGCGAAGTCGGACGCGGTGCTGCGCAAACTGCAGACGGCGCTCCAGCGGCGTGAGATCACACGCCGCTACACGGCGCTGGTGCGTGGACGCGCAGAGTCTCCGACGGGCACGATCGACGCCCCGCTGGGACGCGATCGCCGAAATCCCGAGAACATCGCCGTGCGCGACGATTCCGACCGCGAGGCGATCACGCACTTCGAGGTCGTAGAGGAGACCGGCACACGCTCGCTGCTGCACGTCTGGCTCGAGACGGGTCGAACTCACCAGATCCGCGTGCACCTTTCGGCGATCGGGCTTCCGGTCTGTGGCGATCCGACCTACGGAATCGCCGGAGACCTCGGACTCGAGCGGCAGTTCCTGCACGCCAGCGAACTGAGCTTCCATCACCCGGAGACGGGACAGGCCGTCAGCTTCTCATCGGCACTGCCGTCGGATCTCGCCGCCGCGCTCGAGCTGGCGCGCTCAGAACGCTAAGATTCCCGCTCAATCAACCCGTGTCACCTGCCTGAGTTGAATCTCAGACAGAAGGTCGGCAGTCGCGGAGTCTCCTGCCGGGAACCAATCCCGGTGCACCGCACGACACGGACCGCTTTCAAACTTCATTCCAAGGAGCTATTCAGATGGCAACGCCAGGTGCAACCGCCCCTGACCTCAAAGACCTGCTGCAGGCAGGCGTCCACTACGGGCACCAGACCCGTCGCTGGAACCCGAAAATGCGCCGTTACATCCACGGCGAGGCCGGTGGCATCTACGTCATCGACCTGATCCAGACCGAGCAGCTGCTGACCGACGCCAGCAAGTTCCTCGGCGACATCGCCCGAAAGGGCGGCACGGTGCTGTTCGTCGGCACCAAGAAGCAGGCGCGTGACGCCGTCGCCGAGGTCGCAGGCACCGCCAACATGCCGTACGTCAACCATCGCTGGCTCGGCGGCGTGCTCACGAACTTCCAGACGATCAACGGCCGCATCAAGCGCCTGCACCAGCTTGAGGGGCTCAAGAAGGAAGGCAAGCTCGACCTTCTGCCCACCAAGGAGCGCATCAAGGCCCTCAAGGAGCTTGAGAAGCTCAACGCCAACCTCGGCGGCGTCAAGGATATGACCCGTCTTCCCGACGCTGTCGTCGTCGTCGACGTCAATGCCGAGGAGATCGCCGTCAAGGAGGCCAACCGCCTGCGCATCCCGGTCGTCGCACTCGTCGACACCAACTGCGACCCGGACCCGATCGACTACGTGATCCCGGGCAACGACGACGCGATCCGCTCGTGCAAGGTGATCCTCGGTGCGCTCGGCGCAGTGATCAGCGACCGCCACGGTCAGTGGAAGACCGAGTTCGAGGCGCAGAAGGCCGCAGAGGCCGAGAAGCGCAAGCAGGAAGAAGAGGCGCGCGCCGCCAAGGAGGCCGAGGAGAAGGCGCGCCGCGAGGCCGCCAAGGCCGCCGGCGAGCCCGAGCCCGAGGAGCTGCCCGAAGCCACCTGGCAGGGCGAGGCTCCCAAGGAAGACCCCGAGCTGCCGCCGCGCGGTGGCCGCGGAGGACGCGGAGGCCGCAAGGGCGAAGGCGCCCCGGCGGCCGAGAAGCCCGCTGAAGAGGCGCCGGTCGCAGAAGCCGCGCCCGCAGCCGAGGCAGCCAAACCAGAAGCTTCAACCGAGGAGAAGAGCGAGTAATGGCAGATATCACCGCCGCAGATGTGAAGGCGCTGCGCGAGCAGACCGGCGCAGCAATGATGGACTGCAAGAAGGCACTCGTCGAGGCCGACGGCGACGTCGACAAGGCGATCGAGGCCTTGCGCGTCAAGGGCGCCGCTTCGGCCGCCAAGCGCGGCGACCGCGACGCCTCTGAGGGCCTGGTGGCCGACTACATCCACGCCAACGGCAAGATCGGCGTGTTGGTCGAGATCAACTGCGAGACCGACTTCGTCGCCCGCAACGAAGACTTCTCCGAGTTCGCCAAGGACATCGCGTTGCACATCGCAGCCGCCGCGCCGCTGTACGTGAGCGAGGATGAGGTGCCCCAGGAGGCCAAGGACGCCGAGGCGAAGATCTTCGCCGAACAGGCGGCCGACAAACCCGACAACATTCGCGAGAAGATCGTCGAGGGCAAGCTGAACAAGTGGCTCGAGGAGATCGTGCTGCTCAAGCAGTCGCACGTAAACCCCGAGAAGCACGACGGCCGCTCGATCGAGGAGATCCGCGCCGAGTTCGCCGCCAAGACCGGCGAGAACGTCGTGATCCGTCGCTTCGCGCGGTTCCAGGTCGGCGCGTAGCGCCCGCGCAGGTATTGTCTGCGCGGATGCCCTCGAGTTCGTTCAAGCGCATATTGCTGAAGCTCTCCGGTGAAGCCCTTCAGGGCACCGGGGAGTACGGCGTCGATCCCGAGCAGCTCGACGCCGTCGCCAAGCAGGTCCACGACATCGTTGACCGCGGTGTAGAGCTTGCCGTCGTCGTCGGCGCGGGCAACATCTACCGCGGCATGAGCGGCGCCGCGGCCGGCATGGACCGCGCGACCGCTGACTACATGGGCATGATCGCCACCGTGCTCAACGCGATCGCCCTGCAGGATGCGATCGAGCGCCAGGGCACGCACACCCGTGTGCTCTCGGCGATCACGATGTCCGAGGTTGCAGAGCCCTACATCCGCCGCCGCGCGATCCGCCACCTCGAGAAGGGGCGCGTCGTGATCTTCGCGGCCGGGACCGGCAACCCGTTCTTCACGACCGATACGGCCGCTGCGCTGCGCGCGCTCGAGATTCACGCCGACGCGATCCTGATGGCCAAGAATGGTGTGGAGGGAGTGCTCGATTCAGACCCGCGCGAGAATCCCGACGCTGCGCTGATCGAGGAGATCACCCATCACGAGGCGATCGCCCGCGAGCTGAAGGTGATGGACGTGACGGCGCTCTCGCTGTGCATGGACAACCGCCTTCCGATCTATGTTTTCAACATGAACGACGAACAGAACATCACGCGCATCATCGAAGGCGAGCGCGTGGGAACGGTGGTCAAGGCGTGAGCGATGAACTGATTGAAGCCCTCCTCTCCGAGGCGGACGAGCGCATGAAGAAGTCGGTCGAGAACTCGCGCGAGAAGCTCGGCACCGTGCGCACCGGTCGCGCCTCGCCGGCCCTGCTCGACCGCATCCAGGTCGACTATTACGGGACCCAGACGCCGATCAACCAGACGGCGAACATCGCCGCCACCGAGGCGCGTCTGCTCACGATCTCGCCCTACGACAAGTCGGCGCTACCGGCGATCGAGAAGGCGATCCTCGATTCCGACCTCGGCCTCACGCCCAGCAACGACGGCAACGTTGTGCGCATCCAGATCCCTGAATTGACCGAGGAGCGCCGCACCGAGATGGTCAAGCAGGCCAAGCATCTGGCCGAGGAGGGTCGCGTCGCGATCCGGAACATTCGCCGCGACACGATGCACGAGATGAAGGAATTGCGCACCTCTGGCGACGTCGGCGAGGATGAAGAGAAGCGCGGCGAGGACGACCTGCAGAAGCTGACCGACAAGCACGTCGGCGAGGTCGACGCCCAGCTTCAGCACAAAGAAGCCGACCTGCTCGAGGTCTGATGACCGCCGAGGCGCCCGAGCAGGCGCGCAATGTCGCGATCATCATGGACGGCAACGCTCGCTGGGCCGAGCGTCGCGGTCTGCCAGTGCTCGACGGTCATCGCGAGGGTGCGCAGGCCCTGAAGCGCACGGTCAAGGACGCGGTTCGCCACGAGCTTTCTGAACTCACGGTCTATGCCTTCTCGACCGAGAACTGGTCACGGCCCGACGACGAGGTCAGCGGACTGATGAAGATGTTCGCCGAGCTGATTCGCAGCGAGACTCCAGAGCTCAAGGAGCAGGGGGTGCGCATGCAGTTCATCGGCCGCAGGCAGGGACTTTCGGCGGAGCTGCGCGACATGATGGACTGGGCGACGACCGAAACCGCCGAGCAGGACCGCCTCAAGCTCTATGTCGCATTCAATTACGGTGGTCGCGCAGAGATTGTCGACGCCGCTCGCCACTTCGACGGTGAGACCGAGGAGGAGTTCCAGGCCCTGCTCTACGCCCCGGACATGACCGATCCCGAGCTGGTCATCCGCACGAGTGGTGAACACCGCCTCTCGAACTACCTGATCTGGCAGACCGCCTACTCCGAACTGCACTTCACCGACGTGCTCTGGCCTGACTTCGGCGAGGAAGAACTCGTCGCCGCGCTGCGTGAGTTCGAGTCGCGAGGGAGGCGTTTTGGCGCCCGCTGACGAAGCCCGACGACCGCAGCGCAGGTCGCGCCCGCAATCCGATCCGGGGCCGCGCAAGAACCCGAGCAAAGGGTCGGGCACGAACCTCGCGGGGCGCGTGGCCGTCGCGGTGCCGGCGGCGATAGTCGCACTGCTCTGCATTCTCACCTCACCGGAGACGCTGGCGATCTTTGCGCTCGTAGTTGGCGCGATCGCGCTGCATGAGTTCTATGTCCTGAGCCACGGCGTGCAGCCGATTCGGTTGGCCGGCTTCCTCACGCTGATCGCGCTCGTCGGAGTCGGGCTGTGGGCCGACCAGTTCCAGCTCGTAGCGGTGATCGCCGCCGCATTCCCGGTCGTCTTCCTGATGAGCGCTTTCACCGGTCCACGCGAAAACGCGACTTTCGGCATGGCGGCCACGCTGTTCGGCGCCTTCTGGATCGGCATTCCACTTGCACACGCTTTGTGGCTGCAGCAGCTGCCGCACGGCGAGATGATCATCATCGACGTGCTGCTCGGGACGTTCATCGGCGACACCTTCGCGATGTTCGGCGGAAAGATGTTCGGGCGCACGAAAATGGCTCCGGCGCTTTCGCCGAACAAAACCCTTGAGGGGCTGGCGATCGGAATGCTCGGGGCAACCGCAACGGTCTGGTTCGCCGGGCTCTACCAGGACTGGATCACCGGCTCGAACGCCCTGCTGCTCGGTCTCGCCGTGGCGGTCACGGCGCCGATCGGCGATGTCTTCGAGAGCTACATCAAGCGTGACTTCGATGTCAAGGACAGCGGGCGGGCCTTCGGCGCACACGGCGGGGCGATGGACCGCGCTGACGCAGTTCTGTTCACCCTTGTCGTCGGGTACTACGTGTGGTACGCGATGGCGCCGCTCTGACCTACCTTTCAAAGAGATGCGCAGAGTCCTGATACTCGGCTCGACCGGTTCGATCGGCCGCCAGGCGCTCGACGTGATCGAGCGCAACAACGACCTGATCGCGGTCGGCCTCTCGGCCGGATCCGACCACGCGGCGCTGCTCGAGCAGGCCAAGCGTCACCGTGTCGAGACGATCGCGCTCGCCGACCCCGACTCAGCTGCGCGCGCAGCGGAGTTGTGGGACGAGGGCACGGTTTTCGCGGGCGGGGAAGGCCTGATCCGTCTCGTCATCGAGACTGAGTGCGACATCGTGCTCAATGCGGTCGTCGGATCCGCCGGTCTCGGTCCGACCGTGGCGGCGCTGGGCGAAGGTATCGACCTCGCGCTCGCCAACAAGGAGTCGCTCGTGGTCGGGGGCGAACTCGTGATGCAGCTCGCCGAGGCGACCGGTGCGCAGCTGATCCCCGTCGACTCTGAGCATTCAGCGCTGTTCCAGCTGGTTGGCGCCGAGCGTCCGGGCACGGTCGAGCGGCTCGTTCTGACGGCTTCTGGCGGCCCTTTTCGCGGGCGTACGCGCGAAGAGCTCGCGAACGTGACGATCGACGACGCCCTCGCCCACCCGACGTGGGACATGGGCGGCAAGATCACGATCGACTCCGCGACGCTCATGAACAAGGGTCTCGAGATCATCGAGGCGCACCACCTCTTCGGTGTCGACTACTCGCAGATCGACGCCGTGATCCACCCGCAGTCGATCATCCACTCGCTGATCGACCTCAACGACGGAGCAACGATGGCGCACCTCGGATATCCCGACATGCGTGTGCCGATCTCCTACGCCCTGAACCACCCCGAGCGCTGTGATGTCCCGCTCGAACGGCTCGATCTCGCCGCGGTCGGTGCGCTGACCTTCGAGCAGCCCGACCGCGAGGCTTTTCCCTGTCTCGCGATCGCTGAGGCGGCGGGTAGGGCGGGAGGGACCGCTCCGTGCGTCATGAACGCGGCCAACGAGGTCGCCGTGGCAGCGTTCCTCGGTGGAGAGATCCCGTTTCTCGCGATTCCCGAGGTGATCGATCGCGCGCTTGATTCTGTTGAGCACACCGAGATCGGCCATTTCTCGCAACTCGCCGACGTCGACGAAGAGGCGCGGGTCAAGGCCCACGCCGCGATAGCCGAAACTGTCCTGGACTGAGCGGGTTTTTCAATCGTGACCTGGTTTCTGGCTTTTCTCGCGTTTGCGGCGTTGGTGATCCTCCATGAGTGGGGGCACTTCATCGCGGCCAAGGCAGTCGGAATGAAAGCCACACGTTTCTCGCTGTTCTTTCCGCCGGCGTTGCTCAAGTGGCAGCCCAAGAACAGCGAGACCCGCTACGAGATCGGCGCGATCCCGGCAGGCGGATTCGTGAAGATCGTCGGCATGAACCCTGACGAGGAGATCCCTCCCGAGGATCTTCCGCGTGCGTACTTCATGCAGCCGGTCTGGAGACGGATCGTGGTGATCGCCGCCGGCCCCGCAATGAACTTCCTGATCGCCTTTCTGTTGCTGTGGGTGCTCTTTGCCTTCGTCGGCGTCTCTGAGGCGGGTCCGCCGACCAACAGGGTCGCGGCGGTTTCGCTCGACACTCCGGCTTCCGGAGTGCTGCGTCCGGGCGACAAGCTCGTCTCGGTCAACGGTGAGGCCGGCGGTCCGCAGGTGCTGATCGATGAGCTTCAGCAGTCGAAGTGCGCGGGCACGAAGACCGAGGGATGCGCCGCGACCAAGCCGGTCACCGTCGTCTACGAGCGCGACGGCGTGAAGCACACTGCGCAGCTGACCCCCAAGTTCGACTCAGACGTCGGTCGAATGCGCGTCGGGATGACGTTCGACCAGGAGCAGGGGCCGACCCAGACCCAGGGTGTCGGCCAGGCATTCGTCACCAGCGCGGATCGCATCTGGTACATCACGAAGCTGACCGTCACGCTGCCCAAGCGGCTGTTCGTCGCCAAGGAGCGCAAGGAGATATCCAGCGTCGCAGGCGGCTACAAGCAGACCGAGACTGCGATCAAGAGCAGCGCCGAAATGGCGATCGGCACGATCGCGCTGATTTCGCTGAGCCTCGCGATCATCAACCTCTTCCCATTCCTGCCGCTCGACGGCGGCCATATTTTCTGGGCGCTCGCCGAGAAGGTGCGAGGCCGGCGAATTCCCGTGCCCGTGCTCGAGCGCGCGAGTCTGATCGGGCTGGCGCTCGTCGGAATGCTTTTCCTCGTCGGCCTGACCAACGACATCGAACGCTTCCGCAACGGACTGTTCGGTCCTTGACGCCCGCGCGGGTCAACCGCGTACCCTTAGGCAATGGCTTCAAAAAGGCAGATCTGGGTCGGCAACGTGCCGATCGGTGGCGGCGCGCCCGTCGTCGTGCAGTCGATGACCAAGACCGAGACGGCCAACAAGCAGGCCACGCTCGATCAGATCGGCCGCATGGCCGAGGCCGGCTGCGAGATCGTCCGCTGCGCCGTCCCGCGCGATCAGGACGTGGTCGCGCTGAAGGACATCGTCATCGCCTCGCCGATCCCGGTGATCGCTGACATCCACTTCAATCACACGCTCGCCCTGAAGGCGATCGATGCCGGCGCTCACGCGATCCGCCTCAACCCCGGCAACATCGGCGGCCCGGACAAGGTCGCCGAGGTGGTCGCGAAGGCCAAGGAAAAGGGCACGCCGATGCGTATCGGCGTCAACTCGGGTTCGCTGCCCAAGCACCTTCACGCGCTCGAGAAGGAGAACTCCGTCGAGGCGCTCGTGACGGCAGCCACGGAGTTCGTCGAACTGATGGAGAAGCTCGACTTCGACAACTTCAAGGTCTCGATCAAGTCGACCAACGTGCCCAACACGATCGCATCGAACCGCCTGCTCAGCCAGAAGATCGAATATCCGCTGCACCTCGGGATCACCGAGTCAGGTACCAAGTGGAGCGGCTCGCTGAAAAGCTCCGTCGGCCTCGGCACACTGCTCGCCGACAACATCGGTGACACGATCCGCATCTCGCTCTCGACATTTCACGCCGAAGAGGAAGTCAAGGTCGCCTGGGAGATTTTGAAGGCTCTCCAGCTGCGCGAGAAGGGCCCGGTGCTGATCGCCTGCCCGACCTGCGGACGCCTGCAGTTCGACATGGACACGGTCGTCGCCGAGATCGAGCAGCGCCTCGAGGCCTACGAAGAGCCGATCGAAGTGGCCGTGCTCGGTTGCGCAGTCAACGGCATCGGCGAGGCCGCGGCCGCGGACTTCGGTATCGCCGGCGCCAAGAATGAAGGCGTGATCTTCGCGCAGGGCAAGGCGATCCGCAAGGTCCCGACCCCGAAGCTCGTCGACGAGCTGTTCGCCGAGATCGACAAGTCGCTGGCAGCTGGGGGCAAGGTCGAGTTCGACGAGGCCGCGTCGGCCGAAGGCGCCGAGTTCATTCGCAAGATCGAGGAAGAGAACGCCGGAGATCTCACGCCCGAGAAACTCGCAGCGCTCGAGGCCGAGAAGGCCCGCGAGAGCGAGGATTTCACCGGTCCCGAACTGCCGATCGCCCAGCCGGTCGTACTCGACGAAACGGTCTCACCCCAGGCCGGCCGCCGCTTCGCGCGCAAGTAGCTGGATCTCTCCACTCCACGCGCAAGCGAAAAAGTGCCCCAACCTCCGTCTTCGGAGCGGGTCCAAAGACGTAGGTTGGGACGGAATACCGCTTCAACCCCCGCGCCGGCGGGCTGGGCGTGCCTAACTGCGCGGCCTGGGCGGAGTGACCGCCTTGGCGCTACGGCTTGCGAGATCGCCTGAAACGATCTGCCAGGTCTTCGACTTGGCGCCGGTGACCGCCACCGTGGTCAGGAAGTAACCGTGCTTTGCGCTGGTCCTGATCGTCCGCGCCGTCTTCCAACTGCTGCCGTTCTTGTATTGGACCTCGATCGTCACGCTGCTCGAAGCCTTCTTGCGCACGCCGCCCCAGACCGATACGCGGTTGTTGCTCTTGGTCGTCATCACGACCATCGGGGTCTGGTAGGCCGCGTAGACGCCGCTCTTGAGCGTGCCGTCGACAAAGCGCAGGCCGGTCTGGAACCCGGCGAGGTCACCGTCGTCGACGATCTCGTACTGCGAGTAGGTCGAGACGCGTGGGTCGAGCCAGCTGAGGTATTCGCTGTAGTTGAGATAGGCGGGGATTCGGCTGATCGGCGTGCCGGCGTCCTCGTCGGGCGGATCGCTCTGGAAGCCGAATTCGCTGTTGTAGATAGGCAGCTTGCTCTTAGAGATGCGTTTGGCCTTGTAGGCCTGATCGAGCACGTTCTCGATCCGCTTGAGGTAGTTGATCGGAGCGTTGTCCTTCGAGACCTTGTCGGCATCGAGCGGGCCGCCGCTCAGGCGATAGGGGTGGTAGGCGATGCCCGAGGCCGTGAGCTTCTTGAAGCTCGAACAGCCGTGCTTCTTGGCGGTGCTGCCCTTGAGCGCCTTGCCTTTGGTGTCGAGGCAGAAGAACTCGCGCAGGAAGGCCACCGGAGGGGTCGTGTTGGTGTCGAACTTGTTTGAGCGACGACCGACGAGCTCGCCGAAGAGCAGGGTGTCACCGGTGTGACCGGCCGAGCGAATTGCGCTGTAGCCCGCGCGGTAGAGATCGCGGTAGTGCTGGGCGGCCACGGCGATGCCGCTCTTGGTCTGCGGCTCGAGGAAGCGCTTGAGGTTCGGCTCGTTCCAGAACGAGAAGATGTGGACGCTCGGATAGCGGCGGCCGACGGCCTTGACGAAGTCGCTGTAGTCGTCGGCGCTCGGCAGGTAGTTCCCGATGTACTTGCCGCCCTCTTCCTGGCTGACGGCCCAGCGCGGGGCGGGAGCGGTGATCATCAGCCAGACCTTGAGGTTGCGGCTCTGGGCGCCGGAGACGGCGTCGTCGAGGATGTCCCAGACCCCTGCCGGGTAGGAGGCCGGGTCGGTCAGGTCGCCGCCGGGCTTGATGGCCGAACCGCTGTCGGGGGCGTAACTGCGCCACGTCACCGCGATCTTCGCGACGTCGGCGCCGAGGGCGACCGTCTCATCCAGCGATGTCGCGCGCTGTGAGGGGTCACTCGAGAGCACGCGCGCAGGATCTTCGATCACCGAAAGCTGTGCCTTGGATGCGAACGCGGATTGTGTGAATGCAGCCGCGATGAGCGTCGCGGCGAAAATGGTGAAAAAGGCCTTACCGAGTTTTGTGTGCATGATCGTTTTGTGTTCGGGGTTGAACGAGTCCGAGAGCTGCGTTTTGCCGGTTTGATCTGAAACCCGCGCCCGGGCGACAAAGTTGCGCCGGGCGTCGATCAATGAACGGTCGATCCTAGAGAAGTCCAACTAGGATGCCCGCCGATGACTCGCCTCTCCGAATATCTCCTGCCCACCGTCAAAGAAGCCCCGGCGGACGCCGAGGCGCTCTCGCACCAGCTGATGGTGCGCGCCGGACTGATCCGGCAGATGGGTGCGGGCCTCTGGACCTACCTGCCCGCAGGCTGGCGCGTCCAGCGCAAGGTCGAACAAATCATCCGCGAGGAGATGGACGCGGCGGGCGCGCTCGAGATGCTGATGCCGGTGATCCAGCCGGCAGAGCTCTGGGAGAGGACCGGTCGCTACGAGATTTCGGAGCTGTTCAAGCTGAAGGACCGCAAAGACGCCGATCTCGTCCTTGCGATGACCCACGAAGAGGCCGTGACCAACCACGTCGCGCGCGAGGTCCGCTCCTATCGCGACCTCCCGCTGACCCTGTACCACTTTCAGACCAAGGGCCGCGACGAGCCGCGCCCGCGAGCCGGAGTGCTGCGCACACGCGAGTTCACGATGAAGGACGCCTACTCCTTCGACCGCGACATGGAAGGCCTGCAGAAGTCCTACGACGCTCAGGCCGAGGCATACAGGCGGATCTTCGACCGGGCTGGGCTCGAGTGGTACACGGTCGAATCGGACGTCGGGATGATGGGCGGTTCTGGCGCCGACGAATTCATGGCGCCCTGTGCGGCAGGCGAGAACGACATCGCGCTCGCGCCCGGCTATGCAGCCAACGTCGAAGTCGCAAGCGCGACTCCCGCGCCGCGAGCGCAGGGTCCGGCTGCAGCAGCGCCAGAAGAGGTGAGGACCCCGGGCCAGACCACGATCGAGGCTGTCGCCGACGCGCTCGACGTTCACGCGTCGACGCTGCTCAAGGCGATGCCGATGGTCGATGACCTCGACGGCACGCCAGTCCTTGTGATGATCCGCGGTGACCACACGCTGAACGAGATCAAGCTCCAGAATGCCCTCGGGCGTCCGTTCCGTCAAGCCAATGACGCCGAGATCGCGGAGAAGTTCCGCTCCGCGGTCGGCTTCACCGGTCCGGTCGGGGCAGACGTGCGGGTCGTGACCGACCGCGCCTGTGAGGGCGATGTCGCCGGGTGGATCACCGGTGGCAACAAGCCCGATCTTCACCTCAAGGGCGTCGAGATCGGGCGCGATTTCACGACGGAGTTCGCCGACGTGCGCAACGTCGTTGCCGGCGATCTCACTCCGTCGGGCGACGCGATCGAGATCGTCCCGGCGATCGAGATCGGCAACATCTTCAAGCTCGGTACGCGCTACAGCGAGGCGCTCGGCGCGACTTTCCTAGACGAGGAGGGCAAAGAGCACCCGATCGTCATGGGCAGCTACGGGATCGGTCCGGCGCGCGTCGCCGCCGCCGCAGTGGAACAGCTCGCCGACGACGCCGGAATCGTCTGGCCGAAGGCGATCGCACCGTTCGATGTTCATCTCGTGGTGCTCGGCAAGGACCCGAACGGTCCAGAGCGGACGGCCGCGGACAAGCTCTATGACGAGCTGCGCGCGTCTGGCGTCGATGTCGTCTACGACGACCGCAATGGCGGGCCGGGGGCGAAGTTTGCCGACGCCGAACTGCTGGGCTGTCCGCTGCGCATCACGCTCGGCGGGCGCAGCCTCGAATCCGGCGAGCTCGAGGTACAGGTACGCCGCGGCCGGGAGAACGGCTCCGTGCCGTTGGAAGGCGCCGCAGCGGCGATTACGGCCAAGCTCGAGACCATCGACTAGGACTGAACGATGGCGCGCGAGAAGGGCTTCAAGCGCATCGCGGGTATCGATCGTTCGGGCGGACCGAATGAGCGCACACGCTCTGACGAGCCACTCCGCCCGTGGACGATCCCCAACTTCATCGGCTACGCCCGTCTGCTGCTGATCCCAGTGTTCTTCGTGCTCGCCTGGAACTCGCCCGATGGTCGCGACACGACCGCCAATATCGCGATGTTCATATGCGGGGCGAGCGACTACCTCGACGGTCTCGCGGCGCGTCTCACGGGCCAGTTCAGCCGACTCGGCACGATGCTCGACCCGCTGATCGACCGCCTGCTGATCATCGCCGCCGGAATCATCATCTACAAGTTCGAGCTGCTGCCGCGCTATCTCGTGGTGCTGATCTTCCTGCGCGAGATCCTGATGCTCGTGGTGGCGGTCCCGGCTCTGATGAAGGGCATCGAGATCAAGGTCAACTGGGTCGGTCGGCTGTCGGTCTGGCCGCTCATGCTCGGCGGGTTTCTGGCGCTGTGCGTCGATGGCTGGTATGTGAACGCGTTGGTCTGGATCGGTGTGATCGGTTCCTACGCCGCGTCGTGGCTCTACTTCAAAGAGGTCTGGCCCAAGCTGCGTGCAAAACCTCAACCGAAGGTGGAGGCTTAGCCCGAACTTCCGTTAGACTGCGGTTCACGCTCCGGGGGGCGACAGAAGCATCTCCGGCAAGGACATTCGCGTCCTCAGGCGAACTGGGAGACACGACAAGTTTTCGATCGGTTGGGAGCGCCGCGTTGGAGGAATGGGTTTCAGACATCGGCTCGTTGAGCGATGCCGAATTGAAAGGGCTGATCGGCGAGCTTGCCGGTGAGGAGCAGGAGATCTCCTACGGGCGACGCATCTTGCACGGCAAGATCGATCTCCTCCGCGCCGAGCTCGTCAACCGACTTCGCGCCCGCCACGACGCCGGCACCGAGTCGATCACCGACGCCGACGTCGCCAAGCTGACCGACCTGATCACCGCGGCTGAGAGCGAAGCCGCTCCGGGCGGACAGCTCGCTGAGGGCGCAGACTCCGCCGAGACCGTCGCCGACGCCGCATCCGAGCCGTTCCCGGATCTCGGCGCGCTCAGCGACAGTGAGCTGAAAGAACTGATCCGCAAGCTGACCGACGAAGAGCGCGAGATCTCCTACCAGCGCCGCATATTGCACGGCAAGATCGACATCCTCCGCGCCGAGCTCGTCAACCGCGTTCGCACACAGCGCGAAGAGGGCCAGGCGACGATCACCGGCGAAGACATCGAACAGCTCACGGAGATCCTCTCGGGCAAGGCTCCCGCGCAGGCGGAGGCGGAGTAGCCCGTGGCGCTGCACTGTCCTGAATGCGGATTCGTCAACCCGGCCGGGGCCAACTACTGCCAGAAGTGCGGCGCGTACCTGGCCGAAGAATCCGCTCCGGGAGCCGTGACCGCGCAGTATGACCTCGGCGAGACGACCGAGGGTGAAGCCGTGAACCCGAACGCGGAGAACGCGGCCGAGGGCCCGACGCTGGTGATTCGCACCGGCGGCCGCGCGGGCGACTCCTTCACGCTGGACGGAGACCGTTTCACGGTCGGCCGCGACACCGATTCAGACGTCTTTCTCGACGACGTGACCGTCTCGCGCAATCACGCGGTGATCGTCCGCCGCGCCGATGGGCTGTTCATCGACGATCTCGGTTCGCTCAACGGCAGCTACGTCAATCGTCGCCGCATCGAGTCGCACAAGCTGACCGACGCCGACGAACTGCAGATCGGCAAATTCAAGCTGACCTACCTCGAGCGCTGATGGCGATCGAACCGACCGAGACCACGCTCGAGCAGCCGTCCGCCAACGGAAACGGCAACGGGGCGGACGTTGTCATCGCCCCGCGCGAGAAGGCGCTCACGATCGGCGCCGTGCGCAAGACGCTCGAGAAGGAGTTCGGTGATGTCTCGATCTCGAAGATCCGCTACCTGGAGGATCAGAAGCTCCTCACGCCCAAGCGCACCGAGGGCGGCTACCGCGTCTACTCGAGTGACGATGTGGCCCGACTGCGCACGATCTTGCGCCTTCAGCGCGACGAATACCTCCCGCTGCGGGTGATTCGCCAGGAACTCTCGGCCGGCCGCTCTGAGGAGGCTGCGCCCACCGCTCCGGCGCAGCAGACACGCGGAAACCGCCGCTTCAGCCTCACCGACGAACAGGCCCAGACGCTCTATGCCGCCGACGACGTGCTCGCCGACACTGGGGCGCAACCCGAGCTGGTCAAGGAATTGATCGATTTCGGTCTCGTGACCGGCCAGAGCCGCGCCGGAGCCACCTATTTCGACCAGACTGAGCGCGAGATCATCCGCGCCGTCACCGAGTTGTCCCGCTACGGCGTCTCAGGACGCAATCTGCGCGTCTTCAAGACCTCTGCAGACCGTGAGGCCGCGCTGCTCGAGCAGATCTTCGCTCCAGCGCTGCGCTCGCGCAGTCGTGAGACCAGGGGAGAGGCCGTCGAGGCACTCGAGAATCTCACCGCGGTCACATCGCATCTCAAGCATCTGCTGCTTGTGCGTGACCTGCGCAGGCTCGTCGGCAAGCCGCGTTAGCGCGGGATCCTGCCGCGCAGGATCGTCTTCTCTGTCGCGTTCGGCTCGGCTGTGACGCGTCGAAGCTCGATGTATTTGAACTGTTCGAGCTCGTCGATCGAGGTCTTCGATTCGCCCACGAAGATGCCTTCATCACCGACGATCACGGTGCCGAGCAGCTTGAACTCGCCCGTGCCCCCGACGAGATCGGCCTGGTAGGCCTCGTTCTTGGCGCTGGGCCTCAGCTTTGTGGCGATCACCCGGACGGATTCCGCCTGACCGCGCCGCAGCACCTCGGCGAGACCGCGAGAACTCGAGCCGTCGACCGGCTTCATCTTCACGCGCGCGACGATCACCGGGGTCACCACCGGCGCGGCCTTCTTGGGCTTCGCGTCACTCGTGAAAAGCGGCCGCGCGGCGATCACGGCGACGATGAGCAGCCCGAGAGCCGCGGCCCCGTAGAGAATCCGACGGCGGCGCGCGAGTTCGGGATTGCGCGCGGCGTTTTGCATCGCTGACTCCATCGGGGAGGGATCCTACGCGCGTCGGTAGATTCTGCGGCCATGAACGAGACTCCGCGCCCAATCCTTCCGCTCGACGAAGACCTCAACTCCGCGCTCGGCTTCCATGTCGACGAAATCGAACTCGGGCACGTCAGCGGCCACTTCGAGGTCGAGAACCGTGTGCGTCAGCCGTTCGGCATCGTGCACGGGGGCGCTCACGCCGCCTTCGCCGAGACGCTGGCCTCAGTCGGGACCTTTCATGCGGTTGCGCCCGACGGCAAGATCGCGATGGGCATGAACAACGACACGACGTTTCTGCGCTCCACGACCGAAGGGACGATCATCGCCGAGGCGGTGGCGATCCACCGCGGGTCGACGACCTGGGTCTGGAACGTCGAGCTGAAGGATCAGGAAGGCCGGCTCTGCGCAGTCAGCCGTCTGACGATCGCCGTGCGCGAACGTCGCGCGTAGGGCACGAACCGGCATGAAAAAGGCCGGACCCGCTGGGCGGATCCGGCCTGATTCGCGACTGCTTGCAGTCAGGTGATTCTGACTACTCGCGAACCATGCGTCCGTAGACGTTGAGGTTCGAGAACGACTTGATCGTGAAGATCGGCTTGCCGTTCTTCTTCTTCGGCTTCGGAGCGGTCAGCTTCAGGTTGAGGCTGGTCATGACCACTTCACCGGCCGGGATCGAAGCGTCGAGGTTGGTCGGGATCTCCGAACGGGCCGGGATGTTGGCCGTCAGGACGCCCGACTTGCTCACGCCGTTGTACAGGTACTGATTGGCCGGAACCGGGTTGTCGACGTGCAGGAGGGCGATCGTGCCCAGCGCGTCACCGGCGGCCGGCTTGTAGTTGTAGACGTAGATCTTGCCTTCGAGGGCACCTGCCTGCGACGGGTTGTAGGCCGTGCCGACCTGACCGACGACTGCGGTGAACGTGCCCGAACCAATCATGGTCTTGAGCGGGCAGTTCTTCAGGACCGAGGCGGGGTTGGTCTCACCCTTGATCGGGGTCAGCGTCTCCGCGCCGGTCATGCCGGTTGCGCGCGTCGGGATGCCGGTCGCACCGGTGTCCGGGTTGACGAGCTTGCAGTAGCCGACTTCCGGGGCCTTCGAGTTGAACTTCGCGGAGGTCGACTTGACGATCAGCTGCTTGACGCGCTGCGGGACAAGTCCGCCGCCCTGGTAGAGGGTGGTGTGCATGTCCGCGTCGGAGAGCGCCTTCGTCGGGTTGGCGGGACCGCCACCAGACGACAGCAGGTTTCCGTCGAAGTTGATCAGCTGGACCTGGAGTGTTCCAGGGCCGCCGGCCTTCTTGAAGTTGACGTTGACGCCTACGGCGTTCTGAAGCGCCGCGTGGGACGTGGCGACCCCGACGGCAAGTGCCACGAGTGCCGTGGCGATTGCGATGAGCTTGATACGCATGCAGCCTCCTCAAAAACTGGCTTGCTTGGTTGGTCTGGCTTGTGCAGACGGTCCGGTTGGTTGATGATGGACTGCAGCAAAGCCGCTGACGACTCCGGGGGAGGAGCCATCGTCCACTTGTGTAACACCCATCACTCTGCGCAAGTTGCGCTCGGTGCTTGGGTTTTTGCGTTTCCTCCAAGAGATCCCGCGTTACGGCGCGGCATCCTACAGCAATCTTCCCGCCGAAGAAGTCCTGCAAACGCCAGAGTCGTCTGCTTCATCTACGCATAACGCCTGCGGGCGGTGATCGGCATGCGCCGATCGCGCCCGAAAGCGCGGTGGGTGATCTTCACGCCGGGGGGTGCCTGGCGCCGCTTGTACTCGGCGATATCGATCATCCGCAGGATGCGCGCGGCGAACTCGCGGTCGGCGCCGGCCTGGACTATTTCGTCGAGCGAGAGGTCCTGTTCGATGTACTGCTCGATGATCGCGTCGAGCTGCTCGTAGCTGCCCAGCGTCGCCTCGTCGGATTGGTCAGGGCGCAGTTCGGCCGAAGGTGGGCGGTCGATGATCCCCTGCGGAATCGGCTCTGCGACGCCGCAGCGCGACCCTTGAGGCACGTGACCGTTGCGCCAGCGCGAGAGCGCGAAGACGACCTGCTTGGGCACGTCCTTGAGCGCGGCGAAACCACCGGCCATGTCTCCGTACAGCGTCGCGTAGCCGACGGCCATCTCACTCTTGTTGCCGGTGGTGAGCACGATCGACCCGAACTTGTTCGAGAGCGCCATGAGCAGAATGCCGCGGATACGGGCCTGGATGTTCTCTTCGGTCTGGTCGGGGTCCCGCCCCTCGAACACTGGGGAGAGCGCTCCGTCGAAGGCCCGCATCATCGGCTCGATCGAGAATTCATGCGCGGCGCAACCGATCCGCTCGATCAGTTCTTGTCCGTCGGCTCGCGTCTCGGGGCTGTTGAAGGGGGACGGCATCGTGACCGCGTTCACGCGAACGGCGCCGAGCGCATCGGCGGCGAGCGCGAGTACGAGCGCCGAGTCGATACCGCCCGACACTCCCACGAGCACACCCGGAAAGCCGTTCTTTTCGACGTAGTCGTGGATACCGGTCATCAATGCCGCATAGATCTCGTGCTCGCGCGATTCGAGCAATGGCGCGATCTGGGCCTTGGCCGGCGATCCAGCGGGCAGCTCGACCACGATGGAGTCTGGATTTGTACGCGTGGGCGGCGCGTCGACCTCGACGCTGCAGCGCAACAGCGTCGGCTCGAATTCCGGGCCGCGTGCAATCGTCTGGCCGTTGTGGTCGATCACGACGCTCGAACCATCGAAGACGAGCTCGTCCTGCCCGCCGACCATGTTGCAGTAAGCGATCGGCAGATCAAAGCGCTGGGCGCGGCTGGCAAGCATTTCTTCACGCTCCCGAGCCTTGCCCATGTGGAAGGGCGACGCGGAGGCATTGAGAATCAGGCGCGCGCCGAGTCGCGAGTACTCGGAGTAGACGGGATCATCGAACCAGACGTCCTCGCAGATCGATAGCCCGACCGGGATCCCGCCGGCGTCGATCATCAGCGGCTGATCGCCCGCGGCGAAGTAGCGACGCTCGTCGAAGACGCCGTAGTTGGGTAGGAGCTGTTTGCGATAGCTGGCCGCGACTTCGCCGTCGGCCAGCACAGCGAGGGCATTGGCGACGCCCTCGGGGTGGTCGAGTGGGTATCCGACGAGCGCGACGATGCCGGTACAGCCGGCGGCGATGCGCTCGATCTGCGCGCGGGCCGCGACGAGGAAGTCCTCGCGCAGCACGAGGTCTTCGGGTGGGTAACCGGAGAGAGCCAGTTCGGGGAAGACCACGAGCTGCGCGCCGAGCTCACGGGCCCTGCTGATCTGTGAGATCGCGACGTCTGCGTTGCCGACAAGGTCTCCGACGATCGGGTTGACCTGACAGAGCGCGAGTTCGAGGCTTGTGTTGTCGCTTGGGGCGGCCATCGTGCTGGGAAGCCTATTGCCGAACGGGGCGCGTTTCCGCGCGTCCACATACGCTTGTGAAAGTAAAGGACCAAGGCCCGAATTCCGACGAGAAACACATGGGACAGGCAGATATCGGCGCTCACCTGAAATCGGTCGAGGGCGACGACCACATTCCGCAGATCCTGCCGGGCGGCGAGGGGATCGCGCACGTACCGGCCTCGCTCGTCGGGCGTCGTATCGGGGAGATCGTCGTCGCGTTGGGATTCGCCACCACCGAAGAGGTCGAGTCGGCCGTCGAGGAGGGCCGCGAGAGTGGCCGCGCAACGGGCCGGGTGCTGTTCGACCGCGGCACGATCAACAAGAATCAGCTCGCGCAGGCAATCGCCGCGCGCACGCAGCTTTCGTACATAGACCTGCGCAGCCTCGAACTCGAAGAGCGCGCCCTCAAGGCAATCGACGCCAACACCGCGGCGCGTTACCGAGCCGTCCCGGTCCAGTACGTCGACGACGACACGCTGCTCGTTGCCATCAGCGAGCCGTCAAATGTTCTCGCGGTCGACGACATCGCGTTGATGACCGGCCTCAACGTGCGACCCGCGCTGACCACCGAAGATCAGCTCGAAGAGCTGCTCTCTCAGCTCAGTCGCACCGACATCGAACGTGCGACCAAGGACGCCGAGCGCTCCGAGGAGGACGAGGAAGAAGATGAGGCGGCGTCGGCCAACCTGCTGGAGTCGGTCCTGACCAATGCGCTGCGCCAGCGCGCATCCGACATCCACTTCGAGACGCTCGAGAACAAGAGCGCCCGTGTGCGTTACCGGATCGACGGGATTACGCACGACAGCACGATCGTCAGTGCGACGCTTGCCCCGAGGCTGTTCGCGCGGCTCAAGCTGATGGCCGGGATGAACATCGCGATCCGCCACATCCCGCAGGACGGCCGTGCCGTCTTCGGCGACGAGGGCAACGACGTGACCCTGCGTGTCGCAACGCTGCCGACTATCCACGGCGAATCGGCTGCTGTGCGCGTGCTCGACAAGAAGAATGTTCCGGCGATCGACCGGCTCGGCCTCGACCCGGCCGGACTCGCCGCATTCGAGCGGGCGCTGCGCAAGCCGCACGGGGCGATCCTCGCGACCGGACCGACGGGATCGGGAAAGACGACCACGCTCTACGCAGCGCTCTCAGAGCTCAACACGACCGAACGCACGATCATCACGATCGAGGATCCCGTCGAGTACCCGCTGGCCGGGCTGCGCCAGGTCCAGGTCGACAACAAGCGCGGCCTCACATTCTCGGCGGGGCTGCGCACGATGCTGCGCTCAGACCCCGATGTGGTCATGGTCGGCGAGATCCGCGACCACGAGACGGCGAAGATCGCCGTCGAGGCGGCGCTTACCGGCAGGCTCGTGCTCACCACGTTGCACACCAACGATGCCGCGTCGGCCGTCAACCGTCTGACCGAGATGGGCGTTGAGCGCTATCTCGTAGCCTCATCGATCGAGTGCGTCGTCGCCAGCCGGCTCGCCAGAAAGCTCTGCGTCGAATGCCGCAAGCCGGTGACGATCGAGGCGCAGACCCTGCGCGACGCCGGGTATGCCGATGTTTCCGACCAAAGCTTCGACGCGTTCGAGGCCGTCGGCTGCGCGCGCTGTTCCGACACCGGCTACCGTGGCCGCACGGGAATCTTCGAAGTGCTCTCCGTGGACGAGCGGATTCGCGAGATGGTGCTCGAGCGCTATCCCGCCAAGGCGATCGAGAAGGCTGCCCGTGAGAACGGGATGGTCACGCTCGCCGACTCGGCGCTCGAACGCGTCCGGCAAGGAGTGATTTCGCTTGCCGAGGCCGCGCGCGTGACCACAGCCGAATAGCCAAACCAAAGCTCCGCCTCTTGCAAGCCGTCGGCTTGCAAGGATCTTGCGACGTCAGAAGCCGCTTGTTCATGCGGTTTCTGTTGCAAGCCGTCGGCTTGCAATCGATTTCTAGGGCCGCCGCGTAGGGACGTCGCGGTGGTTTCTCCCTGCAAGCCGACGGCTTGCAACGCAAACCCCTTGACTATGCAGGGTCGCGACGCTGCTGGAGACTTGCAAGCCGACGGCTTGCAAGGGGAGGGTGTGGCCGAGCGTGAAACACGGCTTTTTGCAGGCATTTTGCCCAGTATTGGGTGATTGTGCGGTCGCTGAGTTGCTGTGTGCGTGAAGTCACACAAATGGGGCATATTGCACCTACTCTTCGCCGCTGTCAACAAATCAGGCGCCGAACCGCCACTCAATCAGGTGGACGGGGGACCCAATTCTCGCAGCGGCCAGATGGCCGCCTCGGGCGGGGCGAATCGACCGGTGTTCCGGTCGTAGCGAACTCAAGGAGAGCACTCGCGAGCCCGTCAGCTAACTCCGCAGGCGCTGGAAGGAGCATTTCCAAGGAATGCGATTTTCGACCCGCGCGCGGGCCATGGCTGCACGCGCAATCAACCAGACAACATCAAGCAGTCTCGCCGCGCGCATGCCGGCCGGCGCGCTGCCGCTCGCGATCGCGACACTCGTCCTGGTGGCCGTGCCGTTCGCGCGCGCAGCCGGTGATGACGCCGTGACGGGCAAGACCGTCACATCGGGTACCGCCACGCCGATCGCCGTGAACGCTTCGACAACTCCGAAGATCAGCGCTCGCCTGCTGCGCTCACGCTCGGTCAACGGTTCGGCGATCACTGTGCGCGCACGCGTCGCAGGCGTCGGGCGCGGCAAGGCCCATGTGCGCATGGCGGTTCGCGCCGCCGGCGCGAAGAAGTGGCGAATCGTCAGGACCGCGAACGTCCGTGCCGGCAAGAAGTTCAATCTCCACTGGCGCGGCGGAAACGCCGGTCGCTACATGACTCGCGTGAGCGTGCGCAAGTTCGGCAAGACCGACGTCGACCGCACCGGCCGCGCGTACGTCTTCAGGAAGAGCTTCGCCTCGTGGTACGGCCCCGGACTCTACGGCGGCGGACTCGCATGCGGCGGAAGCCTCTCGCCCAACACCGTCGGCGTCGCGCACAAGACGCTTCCCTGCGGAACGCGCGTCACCTTCAAGGTCGGTAACCGCGTAGTGACCGCCCGCGTGATCGACCGCGGTCCGTACGTCTCCGGGCGCGACTGGGATCTCACCGGAGCGCTCAAGCGCAAGCTCGGCTTCGGCAGTACCGGCACGGTGTACGCGACGCGGTAGGCGACTCTCGATCCTCCGCTCCGACGGGTAAGGTTGGCGCCTCATGGAAAGCGCTGTGCCAGATCCGTCGGAGCAGATCGATTTCACAACCGCCAGCGCCGTCGGCGGCGGCGAGCGGCACTACACCGCCGAGGTCCACCCGAGCTGGGATGGGCCACTGACCACGCACGGTGGGCTGCTGCAGGCGATCGCGTTGCGCGCGGTCGACGCAGAACTCGGCGCTCCCGATGTCTTTCAGGCGCGCTCGATCACCTGCCATTACCTGCGCCCGCCGCAACACGGCAGGATCGATGTGTTTGTCGACCCGTTGCGACGTGGTCGTCGCTTCGCCTCGACGCGAGCGACGATCTCGCAGGGCGGAAAGCCCTGCATCGCCGCGCTGATCACCCACTCGGTGCGCGAAATGGCCGAGGTCACCCACTGGTCCCTGCCGGCACCGGTGGTCGCGCCGGCTCCCGATCGCGACGCGGTGAAGGTCGAGCCACATGAACTCGAAGCGGCCGGCGAGAACGCATGGCTCGCCATGCCGGAAGGCGCTCCGCGATTCTTCAACCAGACGCTGCTGGCGCCGCGTTTCGGCCATGGGCCTTTTCTCGGTCCTGAGGTGGATCCGGCCGTCGGCACCGAGAACGGCGGATGGATCCTCACACCGAAGCCGCAGCCGGTTGATCCGGCTTGGCTCACGTTGATCGTTGACGCGCTCTGGCCGTCGGTACTCCAGCCGCTGCGCACACCCACGATGGCGCCGACCCTCGATCTCACGACGCACATCCGCGCCGACATCCCGCCGGAAGGGCTGCCCGACCAGCCGCTGCTCGTGCACAACGTTTCGCGCGCGGTCGGCAACGGTCTCGCCGACTCCGATTCGTTCGTGTTCGCGACCGACGGAACGCTGCTCGCGCAGGGACGCCAGTTGCAGCTCGTTCAACCGCTCGAAGTCTGACCAATCGTGCGGCATAATGCGGGCATCGCAGGCGACCCCCGCATCACTCCATGACGCAAGCGCAAGGCACGCAACCACAGCCGCAGCGCCTCGGCCTGCCTGCGCAGATCACCACGCTGTTGTTCGATCTCGATGGGGTGATCACGAAGACGGCAGTCGTCCACGCCGCCGCATGGAAAGAGATGTTCGACACTTTCCTCGCCGCGCACGGCCAACCTCCATTCGATCCGCGCGCCGACTACGACCGTTTCGTCGATGGCAAACCGCGCTACGACGGCGTGCGCTCGCTACTCGCCTCGCGCGGCATCACTCTCCCCGACGGTGATCCGAGTGACCCGCCCGACGCTCAGACCGTCTGCGGGCTCGGCAACCGGAAGAACGACCTGGTCCAGACGATCATCGCGCGCGACGGGGTGGAGGCGTATCCGGGAACCGTGCGCTACATCGAGATCGCCAAACAGAGCGGTGTGCGCCTCGCCGTCGTCTCGTCGAGCGCAAACTGCCGCGCGATACTTCAGAGCTGCGGGCTGATTGACGATTTCGAAGAGATAATGGACGGAGTCGTGGCAGCCGAAAGGCACATAAAGGGGAAGCCGGCCCCGGACACCTTCATCGCCGCCGCCGAGGCGCTCGGCGCGGGAGTGGGGGAGGCAGTCGTATTCGAGGACGCACTGGCCGGCGTTCAGGCCGGACGCGAGGGCGCGTTCGGATTCGTGGTGGGCGTCGACCGCGTCGGACAGTCCGCCGAGCTGAAAGCGCACGGCGCCGACATCGTCGTGGGCGACCTCGAGGAGCTGATCGCGGAGTGATGACAGAACTCGCCGCGATGCAGATCGACGCCTGGGCGCTGCGCGAGACAGAGTTGCGGATCGGCGCACTGGCCCAGACCGAGTCGCTCTTCGCGCTTTCAAACGGTCACATCGGCATGCGCGGCAATCTCGACGAGGGCGAACCGACGGGACAGATCGGCACCTTCCTGAACGGTGTCTACGAAATCCGTCCGCTGCCGCACGCCGAGACTGCCTACGGCTATCCCGAGGCCGGGGAGACCGTCGTGTCTGTGCCCAACGGCAAATTGATCCGTCTGCTCGTCGACGACGAATTGATGGACGCGCGCTACGGCACGGTGCTTCGCCACGAACGCGTGCTCGACTTTCGTGACGGGATCCTCAGGCGCACGATGCACTGGCGCTCGCCGACCGGGCAGGAGGTGCTCGTCGAATCCAAGCGCCTTGTCTCGCTGCACCAGCGAGGTTCGGCCGCGATTCTCTACGAGGTCACTCCGATCAACGCGGAGATGCAGCTCGTGGTCCAGTCGGAGCTGGTCGCCAACGGCGAAGAAATAGCCGATCATCACGATCCGAGCGATCCGCGTATGGCCGCCGTGCTCGAGCGTCCGTTGCAGAGCGAAGAGCATTTTCTCCATGACGAGATGGCGATGTTGATCCACCGCACCAAGAACAGCGGCATCCGAGTGGCATCGGCGATGGATCACCAGATCACCGGCCCTGAGGACATGTACATCGAGAGCGAGACCGGCGATGACATCGGCCGCGTCACCGTGACCGCGCGCGTACCGGCCGGTCAGAAGCTGTCCGTGCTCAAGCATCTGGCTTATGGTTGGTCGGGGCGGCGCTCACGCTCGTCCGTTCGTGCGCAGGTGCGCGGAAGCCTCTCGGAGGCCCGCCACACCGGCTGGGACGGACTCGTCGCCAAACAAAAGGAGTTTCTCGCGGAATTCTGGGACAACGCGGACGTGCTCGTCGAGGGCGACGACGAGATGCAGCAGGCCGTGCGTTTTGCCCTCTTTCATCTGCTTCAGGCCAGCGCACGCGGAGAGCGGCGTGCGATCCCGGCCAAGGGCCTGACTGGTTCGGGCTACGACGGACACGCATTCTGGGACACAGAGACGTTCGTACTCCCGGTGATGACCTACACCTGGCCCCAGGCGGCGCGCGACGCCCTGCACTGGCGCCACAACACGCTGGACATGGCGCGCGAGCGAGCGAAGCAACTGAGCCTCGATGGGGCGACGTTCCCGTGGCGCACGATCGCCGGGCGCGAGTGCTCTGGCTACTGGCCGGCGAGCACGGCGGCATTCCACGTATCGGCCGACGTCTCGGACGCGGTTCTCAGATACGTGCGCGCGACCGGAGACGAAGACTTCCACGAAGAGGTCGGTGTGCCGATTCTCGTCGAGACCGCGCGCATGTGGCTCAAGCTCGGCGCGTACGACAATCGCGGCGAGTTCCGCATCGCGGGCGTCACCGGCCCCGACGAATACTCCGCGATCGTCGACAACAACGTCTACACGAACCTGATGGCGGCGCGCAACCTGCGCGGGGCAGCCGCGGCGGCGGTGCGCTTTCCCGAGGCCGCCGCGACCCTGGATCTCGGGCCTGAAGAGCCCGAGGCGTGGCTGGCAGCAGCCGATGCGATTCACATCCCGTACGACGAAGTACGCAAGGTTCATCCGCAGGCCGACAACTTCACACACCACGAGGTCTGGCCGTTCGACGAGATGACCCCATCGGACTACCCGCTGATGCTCAACTATCCGTACTTCGACCTCTACCGCAAGCAGGTGATCAAGCAGGCCGACCTCGTGCTCGCTCTGTTCACCAACGGTGACTACTTCACGCCGGAGCAGAAGCGCCGCAACTTCGAGTACTACGAGGCCGTCACGGTGCGCGATTCATCGCTCTCGGCCTGCGGCCAGGCGGTGGTGGCCGCCGAGACCGGCCACCTCGAACTTGCGTACAAGTACCTCCAGGAGACGGCGCTCGTCGATCTCCACAACCTCGCCCACAACACGAGTGACGGGCTCCACCTCGCCGCGTCGGCCGGCACCTGGCTAGGCCTGGTCTGTGGATTCGGTGGCTTCAGGGACTACTACGAACTGCCGACGTTCGCACCGCGGCTACCGGAAAACCTTTCACGGCTCGCCTTCAACCTGCGACTGGGCGAGAGCACCCTGCGCGTCGACGTGACGCCCACAGAGGCGACCTACAGCGTCGTGCGCGGACCGGCCGTGTCGATAACCCATTGCGGCGAACAGCTCGTCGTCGCCGTCGATGCGCCCGTCTCGCGCAAGATCGAAGAGATCCCGCCGCCGTCGCCGGTCAAGCAACCCAAGGGCCGCGCCCCGGACGAAATCAAAACGACCGGCACGCAACTCGACGAGACCGGCGCGCTGCTCGAGGTTGAAGGCGACTACCCGCACCAGGCGGGTCACGCCGTCTAGCGACCGGCCGGATCGAACGAGATCGGCCCGCGCTGACCAAAGTCGTCGCGCGGATCGCCCAGCGTCTCGATCGGCAGAGCGGTGACGATCTGCGGACGGCCGTTGGCGCGAAACGCGATGTCCACGCCGTCGTTGGCGCGGTAGGTGTTGCCGATCCCGAGGAACATCGAGAACCAGCGCCAGAAGCCAAGTCGCTCCTCGCGCACGAGCACGGCCCTGAAGAAGAGGTGGTTGCCGTTCACCACATAGTCGGTGCCACGCGTCTGCTCGATGCCGTTGACGAACACCTGGAATGGAGGAATGAGCCCGTCGGGCAGTTGAACGCGTGCGCCGGGTTCAAAGTTGATCGAGTCGGAGGTCATTGATCCCAGCGTATCTCCGCCGGCGCATCTACTGTCGAGCGAGATGCCCACAACAGTCGGAAGGCACCCGCATCACTCGCTCGTTCGCAGGCGCCGGGCGCTCCTGCGCACCGGCGGCGTGGCAGCGTTGCTTGCTGTGGTCGGACCGGGCGTACTCGCGGGCCTGTCCGATGACGACCCGGCTGGGATCACGACCTATTCGGTGCTGGGCGCGAAGTACGGGTATTCGATGATCTGGGTCCTGACGCTCTCGACACTCGCCCTGATCGCCTTCCACATGCTGTCGGCGCGGATCGGGGTGGTGACCCGGAAGGGCCTGGTCTCCCTGCTGCGCGAGCAGTACGGGGTGCGGGCCGCCCGCACCGTCGTGACCGCATTGGTGATCGCAAACCTCGGCACGCTTTGCGCAGAGTTCGCCGGGGTCGCGGCGGGAATGGACCTGATCGGCGGCGTCAGCAAGTACGTGAGCGTCCCGCTGGTCGCGTTGATCGTGTCGTTGCTCGTGCTGCGCGGTTCCTTCAAGTACGTCGAACACGTGCTGCTGCTGATCAGCGCGGTTTTCGTTGCCTATGTGGCAGCCGGAATCCTTTCGCACCCCGACTGGGGCGCTGCCGCGCGAGGCGCGATCGTGCCATCCCTGCCGTTGACGCGCGAAGCGGTTCTGATCACTGTGGCGACGATCGGGACGACGCTTGCGCCGTGGGGACTCGCGTTCATTCAGTCTTACGCCGTGAACAAGGGTCTGAGACCGAGGGATCTGAAGTTCGAGAACATCGACGTGGTGACCGGCGCGGTCATGACGGGAGTGATCGGCTTCTTCGTCGTCGTCGCCTGCGCAGCGACGCTTCACGTTTCTGGCACAGAGATCGTCGACGCACGCGACGCAGCCGAGGCACTCAGACCAGTGGCCGGAACGGCCGCGGCGACGCTTTTCGGTGTTGGGATTCTTGGCGCAGCGATCCTCGCGGCCGCGATCGTGCCGCTCTCGACGGCATACTCGGTGTCGGAGGCTCGCGGCCGGCCGGCTGACCTCGACGATTCCTTCGGCCAGGCCAAGGGTTTCTATTTGGCATTCATCGCCTCGATGCTCGTGGGCGTGACAGTCGTGCTGATTCCCGGAGTGCCGTTGATCGACATCCTCGTGTTGACGCAGGCGTTGAACGCCGTACTGCTCCTGCCGATTCTCCCATTCATACATCGTGTCTCGCGTCGCCGGGACGTGATGGGCGAGTACGCGATCGGCCGCTGGGGCGCGATTGCGACCGGTTCGGCGCTGTTGCTGATCTTCGCCTCGGTGGCCGCGCTGGCCGTGCTCGAACTCGGATTCTGACCTCGCGCTGCGGACCGGACGGGTTCTATCCTGAGGTCTGCGACTAACCCCGTTTCCAGAAAGGTCCACTGTGTCCGACTCCGATCAGCCCGATGCCGTCGTAGGCGAAATGAACGAGGAATCCGCGGGCGGTTGCCCCGTCGCGGGCGACCGGATTCCCTACCCGACTCAGGGCAGCGGCAACTCCGCCTGGTGGCCGAATCGCCTCAACCTGAAGATCCTCGCCAAGAACCCCGTCGAGGCCGACCCGCTCGGCGAAGACTTCGATTACGCCGCGGCTTTCGAGCAGCTCGACCTCGCGGCGGTCAAACAGGACATTTCCGAGGTGCTGACGACCTCTCAGGACTGGTGGCCCGCAGACTTTGGTCACTACGGGCCGTTCATGGTCCGCATGGCCTGGCACAGTGCCGGTACGTACCGCGTCACCGACGGCCGCGGGGGCGGCGGAGCCGGTCAGCAGCGCTTCGCTCCACTCAACAGCTGGCCCGACAACGGCAACCTCGACAAGGCACGGCGCCTGCTCTGGCCGGTCAAGAAGAAGTACGGCCAGAACCTCTCATGGGCCGATCTGATCATCCTCGCTGGAAACGTCGCGCTCGAGTCGATGGGATTCAAGACCTTCGGATTCGCCGGCGGCCGCGCAGACGTGTGGGAGCCCGACGAAGATGTCTACTGGGGCTCCGAGACGACGTGGCTCGGCGACCAGTACCGCTACGGCGGGTCCGAGGGCGTTCGCAACGCGATCAAGGACGCGGCGGCGCTCGAGAGTCCTCTCGGCGCCGTGCAGATGGGACTGATCTACGTGAACCCCGAGGGACCGGGAGCGGATCCCGATCCGCTCGCCGCCGCTCACGACATCCGCGAGACCTTCGCGCGCATGGCGATGAACGACGAAGAGACGGTCGCATTGATCGCCGGCGGGCACACCTTCGGCAAGACCCACGGCGCCGCCGACCCGGACGCATACGTCGGTCCGGAGCCAGAAGCGGCACCGCTCGAGGCGCAGGGGCTCGGCTGGATCTCCAGCTACAACGGCGGCAAGGGCGCAGACGCGATCACCTCCGGCCTTGAAGTGACCTGGACCACCACGCCCGCGCAGTGGTCGCAGAACTTCTGGGAGAACCTCTTCGAGCACGAATGGGAACTCGAGACGAGTCCTGCCGGCGCCCATCAGTGGGTCGCCAAGGACGCCGAG
The DNA here is from genome assembly GCA_047605325.1 of Solirubrobacterales bacterium. Taxonomy (GTDB): domain Bacteria; phylum Actinomycetota; class Thermoleophilia; order Solirubrobacterales; family JACPNS01; genus JACPNS01. The sequence continues at coordinate 46,025 of JASGFX010000002.1, forward strand.
GCGACGATTCCCGGGCCGGCTGCGGACTCCGCCAAGCGACTTCCGACGATGCTCACAACAGACCTCTCACTGCGCCTCGATCCCGAGTACGAGAAGATCTCGCGTCGCTTCTACGAGAACCCCGATGAGTTCGCGGACGCCTTCGCACGCGCTTGGTTCAAGCTCACGCACCGCGACATGGGGCCCGTCAGTCGCTATCTCGGCTCCGAGGTTCCCGGCGAGAAGCTGATCTGGCAGGACCCGCTGCCCGAACCGACCTCCGGACCGCTCGACGCCGCGCAGATCGACGAGCTCAAGGCCGCGATCGCGGCTTCGGGACTGTCGGTTTCGCAACTCGTCAAGGCCGCTTGGGCATCGGCAGCCTCCTTCCGCGGGAGCGACAAGCGGGGTGGCGCGAACGGCGCCCGCGTGCGTTTCGCGCCGCAGAACGGCTGGGCCGTCAACGACCCGGACGAGCTCGCCGGCGTGCTCACGAAGCTCGAAGACGTTCGTGCCGCCTCAGGCAAGGAGGTCTCGCTTGCCGACATGATCGTGTTGGCCGGCGGTGTCGGCATCGAGCGGGCCGCCAAGGCCGCCGGCGTCGATGTCACGGTGCCGTTCACGCCGGGCCGCGTCGACGCCCTGCTCGAGGACACCGATGTTGAATCCTTCGAGGCGCTCGAGCCGGCCGCCGACGGCTTCCGCAACTGGATCCGCGAGGGACACCCGCTGCCGGCGGAGTACCTGCTGATCGATCGGGCCAATCTGCTCACCCTCACGGCACCCGAGATGACCGTGCTGGTCGGCGGTCTGCGCGTTCTGGGCGCGAACCAGGGCGGATCCGACGTCGGTGTACTCACCGACAATCCCGGTCAGCTCACGAACGATTTCTTCGTCAATCTGCTCGACCTCGACACGCGATGGGAGCCGGCATCCAACGGCACCTACAAGTCGAGCGACGGCAGATGGACCGGCAGTCGCGTCGACCTGGTCTTCGGCTCCAACTCCGAGCTGCGTGCTCTTGCGGAGGTCTACGCCAGCGATGACGCCCGCGAGAAGTTCGTTGCTGACTTCGTCGCGGCGTGGGCGAAGGTGATGGACGCCGACCGCTTCGACGTCAAGCTCTAGAGCTCGTAGGTCAGCGCCACCAGGTGCTGACCGTCTTCCCGGTTGAGATCGAGCGTCCCGGTGATTCCCGCCAGGGCGCCCGATCCCGACCCGGGAACGATCTCGTAACGGAGTTCCTGCTCGCCGCCCTTGACCAGACCGAACTGCTGGAAGACAAAAGCGCCCTCGGCGCCGTCGACACTCCCGGTGAAGACTTCGATCGCCACATAGCCAGCATTGCCGCTAGCCGGATCGCCCGCCGAAGCCATGAAGCCTTCGCTGCGACCGGCGATCGCGCCGGTCCAGACCTTGGTGAAGTCGAAGCGGCCGGTGCCGGTGAAGTCGGGCTCTCCTGGCTTCAGGTCGATCGAGAACTCTCCCGAAGCGATGCTGGGCATTACTGATTCTGCGCGGCATTGAAGCCGAGCCAGCCGGTATAGGCCAGCAGGCCCAGGAATCCAAGCTTGCGGGTCTTGCCGCATGCGATCGCGAGGCCGACACCGGTCTCGATCGCGCCGTTCTGTTGGATCGCCTGATCGGTGTTGTGGGGGAATGCGACCTTCGTCATGTCTCTGAACAGGTCGGGCTGAATGAAGTGCGCGATGCCTGTGGCGGCGATCACGAGTCCAAGAAGTTTGTTCATGCGGCGGAGACTAGCGACGGCCGGCTGAATCGCCCCCGAGCACCGATCCGGCGAGGACGGCGGCGGTCAACAGGACGACCGCGGTGACGGCGGCGGGGAGGAGGTCGCTGGAGGCAGCGAGTGCCCCGGCGCTCAGAGCGCCGAGCATCTGGCCGCCGCCGAAGGCCACATTCGTGAAACCGGAGGCGTAGCCCTGATCGATCCCGGCACCGCTCGCCCGGTCGGCCGTCAGCGCAAGCGCAGGCGCGAAGGCCATCCCTGCTGCGAACGAGAAGCAGAGCAGCGCGGCTGCCACGAGCCAGCGCGCATCGAGCGTCGCGATGCCGAGAATCGCGAAGGTCGCGAGTATGGCGCCGAGCTGGAACGGCGCCTGTCTGCCCACGCGATCGCTGATCCGGCCCGTCAGCGGACCTACAAAGGTCTCGACGATCGATCCGGCCGCGAATGCAAGCGCAATCATCACGGCGCTGGCGCCGAGCGAGTCGAGCCTGAGCGGCGCCAGCACGATCACGACGCCGAACGCGAAGGCGGCCGCTCCGAGCAGCCACACCGACGGGAGAACGCCGGTTCCGCGGATCGCCGACGGAAGGGTGCGCAACGAGCTGCTTCCGATTCGTCTCGCCTCCGGGAGTGGGAACGCGCACGCGAAGATCACCGCTGAGACGAGGGCGATCGCTCCGAACACGACGTCCTTGCCCAGCGCATGCGCGAGAGCGCCGATCGGCGCACCAAGCATCTCGCCGACGGTGGCCGCCGCAACAAGAACACCGATCAGTTCTCCGCGCCGATCCTCCGGTCCGCTCGAGATCACCCAGCTCATGGCGCCGACCCAGAGCAGCGCTCCACTCGCACCCTGCATGAACCGGGAAACGTCCAAGAGCCATACCGCCTCGGCGACCCCAAACGCGACGCTGAACAGGCCCATCCCGACCAGTCCGAGCAGAACTGCGGGCTTGGCGCCGTGCTTCGCGGCGTACCAGCCACCCGGTATCGCGAAGATCAGCACCCCGGCGCCGTAGCTTCCGGTCAGCACGCCGGCACTGGTTGAACTGAGATCGAGCTCGCGGGTCAGTGTCGGCAGAATCGGTGCGAGCGCGGCGAAGAACGCCGCGTCCAGGAACACTACGGCGAAACAGATCGCGAGGAGGCGCCGCATGCGCCGCAGATCATTCGCAGCTAGAGGGTCCACACAAGACCCCCGTCAGATGACTGAGAGGTCTCGCTCGGCCGCGGCGAGCTTGAGCCTGAGGCGCTCACGCTCAGAAGCCACCGTCGGCTCGTTGAAGCGTGGGTGCCGCGGATGCGCAAGGTTGTGCAGCTCGAGCGGGTCTTCTTGAAGGTCGTACATCTCGTATTCGACGGGAAAGCTTCCATCGTGATGGAAGTAGCGCGCGAACTTGAACCGCGATTCGCGAATGCAGCGGATGCGCCCGGACGCTGGAAGAATCTCCTTGACGAGGCCGGTGCCCGCGTGCATGTCGTCGAACGTGAACATCACGTGGTCCTGCACCGGTCCCGCAGCGGGATCGTGGAGCAGGGGGGAGAGGTCAGTGCCGAAATGCTCTTCTGGCGGTTCGGTGCCGGCGAGTGCGGCAAGGGTGGGAACGAGATCGACGAGCGACGCCGGGTGCTCGGTCTCGCGTGCTTCGGGAAAAAGCTCCGGGTTCGAGACGATCAGCGGCACTCTCAGTGTCTCTTCGTAGACGTTGAAGGCCTTCTGGCGAAGGCCGCCGTGAGCAAGGCCCAGTTCGCCGTGGTCTGCAAATCGGACCACCACCGTGTCGCGGCCGAGCTGAGTCGGCTCGCCGGCCTCGTCGTAGAGGAGATCGAGCAGCACGCCGGTCTGGCGGTCGATCTGGGCGGTCAGGTTGGCGTAGAAGTTCAGGTACTTCAGGCGGTCCCGATCGGTTGCGAGGGCGCCCACCGCCATGTCGATCGCGGGAGCCATTGCGGCGTGTGCAGTCGGCTTGAGGTTCGCGCGCAGATCCTCGTTGAACGTCTCGGGCAGCTGCACCGAGCCTTCAAGTGCTGTCGCGTCGTAATCGTCGGACCAGTCGTTTGGAAAGCCGAGCACGTCGTGCGGGTTGACCAACGAAACGACCAGGCAGAACGGGCTTTCGCCCGGCGACGCTGCGCGCTGGGAGAGAAACTCGACCGCCTGCTCGATGTATGCAGCGTCGTAGTCCGCGCGTCCGCCGCCGAAGTTCTGCGACCGCGTGTCATGGCCGGCATCGGGGGCGATCCAGCCGTCGAAGCCAAAGGCTTCGAGGTCCGCGGGCTGAGGTTGACATGTGCCGTCGGCGCCCTTGGTGACATGCCACTTGCCGCGCCAGTGGACGTCGTATCCAGCGGCCTTGAGCATCTTGCCGAAGTTTGGAAGCTCGGGGCTGAGCTGCGTCTCGGTGAACGAAAAGGGGCCATCGTCCGTGAGCGTGTCGACGACGCGGTGCCGCGCCGGCATCAGTCCGGAGATGAACGTCGAACGACTAGGGCTGCACATCGCCGAATTGCACGTTGCGTTCTTGAAGTTGATGCCGTGGCGCAGCATGCGCTCGCGCGTCGGCATCGTCGCCTCGGCGAGCCCTTCCGGCCAATGCATCGGCGGGCGCTCCTGGTCGGTGATGATCAGAAGCAGATTCGGACGTTCACGCAGGCTCATGCGTGAGATGCGTGAGAGCGAACCCGGCCGAAGGCAAAGTACGCCACCGGCCCGAAGAAGTTCACCGCGAGCGCCGCGTACCAGAGCTTCTTGGGCCCGCGGATCGCCTCGGGAGCGCGATTGTGAATGTCACGCGCAGCGAGAAGCTTGAGCAGCAGCTCCAGGGCCGCGGCGGCGATCAGATAGGGACGTTGCTGTGGTGGTATCGAGCGCTTTTCCTGCATCGGGCTGAGACTAGCCCCACAGGGCGGCCGCGACGCCGCCCCGCAATACTCGTATATTCGACACAATGGTCTTTGCGATTCTGCTCTTCCTGCTCCTGCTCATCGTCGCGCTTGCAATTGCGCTGTATGCCCGGCGCTCTCCTCGTCTGAGCCGCGCTGAGATCGAGAAGATCGGACCGATGCCGACGGGTCCGATCAATCCCGGAACCGGGTATCTGTTCCCCGGACAGGGCCAGCTCAAGGACGCGGATCACCGCGAGACAGCGGTGACTGCGGTCGATCCTCACGACGAGCGGCCGTTGCCGCCCGGGATCAAGCGCTCCTGAGCTCAGCCCGTTCTGCGGTAGCGAATGTGCGTCGCAAGGGGAGAGTGCAGCACCTCGGCAGGCTCGAACGGGAAATCTTCCGAACCGTCGAAGATCCGCTCACCTGATCCGAGCAGAACCGGAGCGACATCGAGCGTGAGCTCGTCGATGACTCCGGCGGAGAGCGCCTGGCGCACGGTTGACGCGCCGCCGGCGATGTCGACGCCCTTCCCGTCTGAGATCTCGACGGCCCGGGAGTAGGCAGAGTCGAATCCGTCGGTCACGAAGTGGAAGATCGTGCCGCCCTCCATCTCGATCGGCTCGTGCGGGTGATGAGTGAGGACGAACACCGGGGCGTGGTAGGGCGGCTCCGAACCCCACCAGCCGGTCCATTCATCGTCCCAATCGCCACGGATCGGACCGTACATGTTGCGACCCATGACGTACGCGCCGCGAGGGCGCATCAGCCACTCCGCCGCCGCGGCGTTCTCCGCGGTCGCCCTCGGGTCGCCGAGGTGCCATCTGTGCAGGTCCCTGCCGCGAACTCCAAGGGGATTCTCAAAGCTCTGGCGCGGTCCGGCCACAAAGCCGTCCAGCGAGATCGACATGTGACATGTGGTGTCAGACATGGGACCACAGTATTCGCATCCGGCGGCCGGCGCGCACTAACGACGCAGCATTTTCTGAAGCTGCCGTGCGAGGCGCACCGATGTTTCGATCTCGACGCGGCGGATCGAGACGCTCTCGACGTTGAGCCCGAACGGCATTCCGAGGCTCCGGCAGTAGTCGATCAGTTCGGCCGCGATCGCAATGGCCTGTTGATACGAAGCCTCAAGCGGATCACTGGAGTGCGCAAGGTCGTTCTCGATCCAACGCGGTACGTCGACGCCGAGCCAGCGCAAGAAGTTCAAGGTCTTCGTCGAGCCGCACGGGGCGAATGTGAAAACGAGCGGCGCGGGGGCGAGTTCGCGAGCCTCGCACTCGTAGTGGTAGTCGGAGACGAGATTCTTCGCTGCATTGACGTCGTAGACGACCTGTGTCACAAAAAAGCGACAGCCGGCATCCTGCTTGGAGAGCAGTCGCAGATGCTCGTCGGCGCGAAGGGTGTGTCGTTCGGGGATCGCGACTCCGCCGAGCAGCAGATCTGGATTGATTTCGCGGCGCAAGTCCTGTGCGTCGGCCAGCGACAGGCGCGAGACCTTGTCGCGCGAAGGCGCTCCGACGAGAACTGTGAGAACCCGTCCGGGATCCTGGCGTTCGAGCCATCCCTGGAGGCTCTCCGCCGAGTACTTGCTCGCGGCGCGATAAACCACGACTGGGGTCTTCAGGGCCGTCAGGTGTTCGGAGAGGTAGTCGGCCGGATCGATCGTCGGCATGAACGGAAACGGCCGCTCAGCGGGGTTCCGCGCGCTCTCGTCGTCGATGTCGTACAGGATCACGCCGTCGGGCTCAAACGCGTCGAGCCGCGCGACGATGGCGTCTGCGATTTCCTGCGCGCGGTTGGGATCCGTCGTCAGGGACGGCGGCGTGAGCGCGAAAAGCAGGAATTCCCCGCTACCGGCCTCGATTCGACGGATCAGATCCATCGGCGGGACGGTACCGGGGAAAAATTCCCTTTACGCACGATAATTGACGTTATGTGAACTTCTCCAGGAAGAGCGGCGCTACTTGCACTCGCTCTCCGTCGCCGAAGCGAAGCTCTGGACCGACTTCACGACTGCGGATGCGTTCAGTGCGACGGCCGTGACCTGAGATGCCGTCGGAGTCGACGCGACCGCGGACACCGACGAAGTCAGCTGGTTCACCGACGACTCGACCGCGCTGGACTCGGTCGGGAAATCGCTCTTCGCAGAGCTCACGAGTGCCTTGGCGTTGTTCTCGATCGTTGTGATCTGGCTCTTGAGTCCGCTGACGCCCTTGTTGGTCGCCTGGCTCGGGAGATCCTTCACCGATGTCTGGAGTGTCGTGAGGTCCGAGCAATACTGTGGCTTGCCGCATCCGGTCAGGAATGCGACGGCCATAACGGCGGTGAGCGCAAGCAGCGCGAATTCTGCTGCGGAAGTCTTACGGATTGTGCGAATCATTACTTATGCTCCTTGAAGGTCGTGTCGTACTTCTTTGAGGGCGCCGCGCAGCGTGAAGGCGGCATATATGTCAGCGATACCGCGCACGATCAGGACGATTCCGATGATCACGGCGAGCGTTGAAAGGCTCAGATCGGGCCAGACGAGGATCGCGATACCGGCCGCGAGGTCGATCACCGCGAGGATCAAGTTCACGCCGCGTCCGTAGCTGTCGCTGAATGCGAGAATCAAGCGCACGATTCCCGCCGCGACGAGCCAGATTCCGAAGATCATCACGAACACGACAAGCGCCGAGAACGGATGCTTGATCAGGATCAGGGCTGCGATCACGCTGAGCACGCCCATCGTGGCGAGCAGGCCGCGCCCCTCCCCCTTGCCGAAGATCGACGCGAGGACGGCGAGCAGGCCTTCGACGAGCAGCACGATTCCCGCGATCACCGTGAAGGTCGAGAGCGTCTCGTGCGGCGAGGCGACGAAAAAGACGCCGAATGCGAGCGAGATGAGACCGAGGATGAGCATGATCCACCACACGGTGTTGAAAGTCTTCAGTTGGTCTTCGACACTTGCTTCCATCGGGTGGGCCTCCAAAACGGGTGAATTGTCCGCAACATACCGGTCCCGCCGGTCATCCGCTCAGGCCTTGGCGCAATATGCCGCGAGGTGCTTGCCCGTCAGCGTCGATTTCTTCTTGATCAACTGGGCTGGCGTCCCCTCGAAGACGACTTCACCACCGTCGTGTCCGGCGCCGGGACCGACGTCGATGATCCAGTCGGCGTGAGCCATCACGGCCTGGTGGTGCGCGATCACGATCACCGATTTGCCGGAATCGACGAGCTGGTCGAGCAGGCTGAGCAGTTGCTCGACATCGGCGAGATGCAGCCCCGTCGTCGGTTCGTCGAGGATGTAGACGTCGCCGTCCTCGGCCATGTGCACCGCGAGCTTCAGGCGTTGGCGTTCACCGCCGGACAGCGTGTTCAGTGGCTGGCCGATCGTCAGATATCCGAGTCCGACATCGCGCAGCCGCGCAAGGATTTTCTCGGCGGCCGGTGTCGCCGCGTCGCCCTCGCCGAAGAACTCGAGCGCGTCGTCGACCGACATCGCGAGGACCTCGGTGATGTCAAGACCGTCGACCTTGAATTCGAGCACTGCCGCCTGAAAACCCTTGCCACCGCATTCTTCACATGTGGTCGCGACGGTCTCCATGAAGCTGAGTTCAGTGAGGATCTGTCCAGCACCGTTGCAGACCGGGCACGCGCCCTCCGAGTTCGAGCTGAACAGTGCCGGTTTGACGCCGTTGATCTTCCCGAACGTCTTGCGAATCGGCTCGAGCATGCCGGTGTATGTCGCCGGATTGCTGCGGCGCGAACCCTTGATCGCGCTCTGGTCGACCGACACGACGCCGTCGCGCTTTGCCAGCGAGCCGTGAATCAGTGAGCTCTTGCCAGATCCGGCGACGCCCGTGACCACGACCAGCGCGCCGGTCGGCACGTCGACGCTGACATTCTTCAGGTTGTTGGTCCTGGCCTTGCGGATCTCGAGCGCGCCGGTCGGCTCGCGAACGGCGGTCTTCGGAGCGGAGCGGTCCCCGAGGTGCTGTCCAGTCAACGTCTTGCTCTTGCGCAGGCCGGACACCGTTCCCTCGAAACAGATCTCTCCCCCATTTACGCCCGCGCGCGGACCGATGTCGATGATGTGCTCGGCGATCTCGATCGTTTCTGGCTTGTGCTCGACGACGAGCACGGTGTTGCCCTTTGCGCGCAACTCCACCAGCAGGTTGTTCATCCGCTCGATGTCGTGTGGGTGCAGACCCGTGGTCGGCTCATCGAACACATACGTCACGTCGGTGAGCGCCGATCCAAGGTGTCGCAGCATCTTGATGCGCTGCGCCTCACCCCCGGAAAGCGAACTCGATGCGCGATCCAATGACAGGTAGCCGAGCCCGATCGCGACGAAGGAGTCGAGCAGCTCCTGGAGGCCGGCGAGCAGCGGCGCCACGGACGGTTCGTTCAGGCCGCGCGTCCAATCGGCAAGGTCGCGCACCTCCATCGCGCAGGCGTCAGCGATGCTGATCTTTGCGATCTTCGACTTGCGCGCCGGTTCTGCAAGCCGCGTTCCGCCGCAAGCGGGACAGGCCGAGAAGGTCGCGGCGCGCTCGACGAAGGCGCGGATGTGCGGCTGCAGCTCGTCGGGATCCTTCGAGAAATATGCCTTCTGCACACGTGGAACGAGACCGACGTAGGTGCCGTTGAAGTTCTCGAACTTGACCTTCGTCGGCTCCTTGTAGAGAAAGTCGTCCAGCTCCTTCTTGGTGAACTTGGCGATCGGCTTGTCGCCGTCGACGAATCCCGAACGCGAGTATCCCTTGACCATCCAGCCGTCCGCCTTGTAGCCGGGGATCTTGATCGCACCGTCATTGAGCGACTTCGTCTCGTCATAGAGCTCGGTCAGATCGATGTCTGAGACCGACCCCCTCCCCTCGCACGTCGGGCACATTCCGCCGACGCGATTGAAGGACACGGCGACGGTCTTCTTGCTGCCCTTCTCGATCGTGATCCCGCCCTTCGCGCTGACCGAAGGGACATTGAACGAATAGGCGTTGGGAGAGCCGATCTGTGGTTTTCCCAGACGGCTGAACAGCAGCCGGAGCATCGCGTTGGCATCCGTGGCCGTGCCGACCGTGGAGCGCGCGTTGGCGGCCATCCGCTCCTGGTCGACGACGATCGCGGTGGTGAGTCCTTCGAGTACGTCGACGTCGGGGCGGTCGAGAGTCGGCATGAAGCCTTGGACGAATGAGCTGTAGGTCTCGTTGATCAGACGCTGTGATTCAGCTGCGATCGTGCCGAAGGCGAGCGAACTCTTGCCAGATCCCGATACACCCGTGAACACGGTCAGCTTCCGCTTGGGAATCTCGACGCTGACATCTTTGAGGTTGTTGGTTCTCGCGCCCTGGACGCGTATCGCTTCTCGCTGGGCTCCCTTGGCGCTCATGGGGCGTCACTGTAATTGGAGCCGCCGACCGCGCGTGAACATACGATGGGCCCGGATGCCGGGAGAGCGCCAATCACGCGGAGACCGCTACGCCGGGGTCGATTTCGACCCGAACCGCGTAGCGACCTTCAACGACGCAGTGATCGCGATCGTGATCACGCTTCTGGTGCTCGACCTGAGTCCGGAGATCGCCAACGGAGCGACCAGCGCGGAGGTCTGGGATGCGCTCAAGGACCTGATCCCGAATTTCATCGCCTACGCGTTTTCGTTCTGGCTGATCTCGCGATTCTGGATCTCGAACTTCTTCTTTTTCAATGCGATCAAGACGATCGACATCCGCACCGTCCGGATGAACGTCTTCTTCCTCTTCACGATCGCGCTTCTCCCCTTCCCGACGGCCGTGCTGGCCAAGAGTCATGTCGCCGAATCGGCGGTCATCTTCTATGCGCTCGTGCTGACGATGGCGTCGGGGGCGCAGGCGGCGCTCTGGTGGAGGCTCGAGAGCCCCGAGGTCCGCAGCGACGAGACCTACGGGGTTCTCGTACGCGTGAGAACGCTCCAATACCTGTTCTGCTCGGTCATCTTTCTCATCTCTATCCCCGTCGCGCTGCTCAACGTCTACGCCGCGATGACGATCTGGGTCCTTTTCGGATTCTCACGGCTGTTCTCGGAATTCTCAACTGAAAACTCGGCCTGGGCCGAACGCATACTCGAGCGCCACGAACAGCGCCAGAAGGAGCACAACTGATGCCGAACTACGGCGACTTCCAGCTGGAGATCTATCTCGGCGGACTCACCGGGCAGACGCCAGACCACCCGATGACCTATGACGAACTCGAGCGCCGCGCCGAGGAGGCGCTCTCGACCGAGATCTTCTCGTACGTCGCCGGAGGCGCCGGCAACGAGCACACCCAACGCGCGAACGTCTCGGCCTTCGACGGCTACGCGCTGATGCCACGGATGCTCAGCGGCGCCGCCGAGCGCGACCTCTCCGTCGAGCTGTTCGGACTCGAGCTCCCGACTCCGCTGCTGTTCGCGCCGGTCGGAGTGATCGGACTCTGCGACACCGACGGACACGGCGACCAGGTGACTGCGCGTGCGTCTGCCGCAACCGGCGTACCGATGATCGCCTCCACGCTGACGATGGACCCGATGGAGGACGTCGCACCGCTCGCCGGCGAGACTCCCGGCTTCTTCCAGCTTTACACCCCGGCCGATCGCGAGCTGGCGGCGAGCTTCGTGAAGCGCGCTGAAATCGCCGGCTACAAGGGCATCGTGGTCACGCTCGACACACAGATTCTCGGCTGGCGGCCGCGCGATCTCGCGCTGGCATCGTTCCCCCAGCTGAAGGGTCAATGTCTCGAGAACTACTTCTCCGATCCGGTCTTCACGGACAAACTCGACAAGTCGCCAGAAGAGGATCCGATCGCCGCGGCGATCGCCTGGGCGCTCGGATTCTCCGACGCCGGCCTCTCGTGGGACGATCTCGAATGGCTTCGTTCACTCACAGACCTGCCGCTGCTGCTCAAGGGCATCTGTTCGACCGACGACGTACGAAAGGCTGTTGACGGCGGCGTGGACGGTATCTACTGCTCGAACCACGGCGGGCGGCAGGCCAATGGCGGACTTGCAGCGATCGACATCCTGCCTGAAGTGGTCGAGGCCGCGGGTGACGTCCCGGTGATCTTCGACTCGGGCGTCCGCTCCGGGGAGCATGTCGTGAAGGCTCTGGCGCTCGGTGCCCGAGCCGTGGCGATCGGCCGTCCGTACGCCTACGCCCTGGCCGCCGGCGGCGAGGCCGGGATAGTCCATCTCGTCCGCTCGCTCCTGGCCGAAACGGATCTGCTGATGGCGGTCGACGGCTACAAGTCGATCGCGGAACTCACCCCCGCGGCGATCCGGCGCGTCTGACGCCGGATCGCGCGGGAGCGCGATTCAGGCCGGCTGCGGCTTGAGCAGTTCGTAGAGGATCACTACCGACAGGATGAACGCGCAGAGCGACCAGAACGGAGCGGCGTTGATCGTGACGAGGTAGGCGATCGCGTTGAGTCCGGCGGCGACGACACCGACGAATCGGCCCCATCCACCTCCGCCCAGCAGCGAGGCCCCGGCGGTCAGCTGGATGACCCCGATCACCAGGATGATCCATCCGTAGGTGTTCAGGTCTGTCGCGATCAGCGTCACGTTCTCGGTGAAGAAGCGTGAATCGCCGAGCGCTGCGATTCCGTAGATGACATTTGCGACTCCGGCGATGAGCAGCAACACCGCTGCGAATACCCACCAACCAGACACGCGGTCGATATCTGAACTCATTTCGACTCCCTTGGGTGAATGGTGCCTAAGATGTGCTTTTCGGCACAAACGACGCCGATTCCTGCCGCCGGGCCTGTCGCAACGATCTGTTCATGGGAACCGCGCGCGGCGCCGACCGGCTCGTCACCTTCAACGACGCGATCGTCGCCATCGCGATCACGTTGCTGATTCTTCCGCTCGTGGACGCTGCGTCGGAAATCGGATCGACGCCGGTCGGGGACTTCCTCAAGGACAACCAACAGCAGTTCGTCGCGTTCTTTGTCAGCTGGATCGTGATCGCGACTTTCTGGCGCATCCAGCATTCGATGCTCGAGGTTCTCGAGGGCTACACCGAGGCGCTTCGAAACGTGATGCTGGTCTGGATGCTCGCGATCGTGTTCCTGCCGTTTCCGACCGCGTTGATCGCGTCTGTCGAGCACGGATCGGTTGCCGCGAACGCGATCTACATCGGCACCATGCTCGTGGCCTCGCTTGCGATGCTGGGTGAGCGCTGGATCATCAACTCACACCCCGAACTTGCCGGCAAATCGCAGCAAGCCGAAGCTGCGCGACTCGCGGGAGCCCAAACACCGGCCCTTTTCGCGCTCGCGCTCTTGATCGCCGTTGTGTTTCCCAGCGTCGGGCTGTGGTCGCTGTTCGTGCTCTTCCTCGATCCACTGATCGAGCGCTTCATCCCCGCGTTCAGCGGTTGACCGTGCGCATGCCGTTCGCGTCGTAGCGATCCCCGGCCGCCGTCGGAAGCTCGGCGTCGATGCGCGCCAGGTCGTTCGAAGTCAGCACGAGATCTGCGGCGGCCGCGTTCTGCTCGAGGTATTCCACGCGCTTCGTGCCCGGGATCGGGACGATGTCTTCGCCCTGGGCAAGAACCCAGGCAAGAGCGAGCTGGCTCGCGGTGGCGTCCTTCTCGGCGGCGAGCTCTTCGATCTTCGCGACAAGCTTGAGGTTCTGGTCGAAATTCTCGTCATTGAAGCGTGGGTTGATCGAGCGGAAGTCGCCGTCCTCGATCTCATCACGCGACTTGAATCGTCCGGCGAGAAATCCGCGGCCGAGCGGCGAGTATGCGACGAAACCGATCCCGAGCTCGCGCAGCGTCGGAAGAATCTCGATCTCCGGATCACGCGACCAGAGCGAATACTCGGTCTGCACAGCGGTGATCGGGTGCACAGCGTGGGCGCGTCGAATCGTCTCCGGCCCCGCCTCGCTCAGGCCGATTCCGAGAATCTTTCCCTCATCCACCAACTCGGCGAGCGCGCCGACGGTCTCCTCGATCGGGACGCCCGGGTCGATGCGGTGTTGGTAGTAGAGATCGACGTGGTCGGTGGCCAGACGAGCCAGCGAGCCCTCGATCGACCTGCGGACGTTTTCGGGTGAGCCATCGACTCCGCGTTGACCGTCGCGGAACACAAGTCCGAACTTGGTTGCGAGCTTGACCTTCTCGCGCCGCCCCGCAAGCGCCTTCCCGAGCAGCTCCTCATTGAGGCACGGCCCATACATCTCCGCGGTATCGAGAAACGTAACCCCGAGTTCGATCGCGCGATCGAGCGTTGCCAATGACTGCGCCTCGTCGGTGGACCCGTAGAAGGCCGACATCCCCATGCATCCAAGTCCGATTTCGGCGACCTCCAAGCCACCGCCACCGAGCGTTCTCTTGTCGATACTCATGGACTGCAGCCTAGGTCGCCGGGGTCGCGGCGCGATCACTCCCGAAATCTGTAATCTGAATTCACCATGTGCCGAGTGTTCGGAGCGGTTGCAGCGGATCCCATCTCGATCCGCCACGAGCTGGTCGAGTCGACCAACCCGATGATCCGTCTGTCCGAGAGTCACGACTCCGGCTGGGGTATCGCCGCTTATCGAGACGTCGGCCTGGAGGCAGCGCATTCCGAGCGATTCGCGCTCGCGGCTCACTCTGACAATCGCTTCGACGCGGCCACCGAACTGCGCGGGAGGCTGTTCAACGTTCACGTGCGACGCGCGACGCTCGGAGGTCTTTCCGATGAGAACACGCACCCGTTCGAGTACGGGCCCTACACCTTCGCCCACAACGGCACGATCCTCGGATTTCGCAACCTGCTGCGCCCGGCGATGGGTCTCCCCCGTGGACAGACCGACTCAGAGTGCTTCTTCATGCGGCTGATGCACGACTTCAACCCAGTCGATCCGGTCAGGTCGCTGCGCAGCACCGTCGCGGCGATCGTCGCGGGACACACATTCTCGGGCCTGAATTTCGTGTTCAGCGATGGGATCAAGCTCTACGCGTACAAGCTTGGGATCTTCGAGCTGTGGTGGACGACCCGTCGCGGGGTCGCAATGGTCGCGAGTGAGTCGCTGACCGACGAACGCTGGCACGCCGTACAGCAGGACGTCCTGCTCACGCTCGATCCCGAGCATCCAGAAGAGGTGATCTCCGAGCGTCTGCTGGGCGACCACATGCTCGGTGTTGCGCGCATGGAGAAGCTCGAACCAGACGCCTCTCTGCGCGGCGCCGAGCGCGGCGAATGGGCCGCGAACTTCGCCGAACAGTTCGCCGCACGCGCCACACGGCCCGTCTCGGACGCTGCAAGCGTTTCTGTGTGATCTGAGCCGCCGGTCCGAGCCGCGATAATCAGCGGCTCATGGAATCTGTTTCTCGGTTGAAGCTCGGCGTCGCCAAGGGCGTGGGCGCTGCGAGTCGCGTCAGCGGACGCGGCGGAGGCACGTCGCTGCCCGGCAAGGTGTTGCTCCGCCTGCAGCCCGACGCGATCGAGCGCCTCTCCAGCGGCCTCGAGCGCGGGTCAGTCGTGATCTCGGCCACCAACGGCAAGACGACGACCGCCTCCCTGCTTGCGAGTGTGCTCACACGGTCGAAGATTTCGGTCGTGCACAACAAGGCCGGGGCGAACATGGCGGGCGGCATTGCCACGTCGCTGCTCGAAGCTTCAAGGGCCGGGCGCGTCGATCAGCAGCTCGGGCTCTTTGAGGTCGACGAGGCGTGGACCGCGCGAATCGTCGAGGAGGTCCAGCCGCGTGTACTGGTGCTGGCGAACCTCTTCCGCGATCAACTCGACCGCTATGGCGAACTCGAGACGCTCGCCGACTCGTGGCAAGAGATGATCGCCAGGCTCCCGGCCTCCACGCGCGTTGTCCTGAACGCCGACGATCCGCTGCTCGCCGGCCTTGGGCGCGGGCGTGAGAACACCGTGTACTTCGGGCTGGAAGATCGCTCGCAGGCCGAAGAGCAGCCGCGCCACGCCGCCGATTCGAAGTTCTGCCGGATTTGCGGCGCGCCGCTCGAGTACGAAGCGGTCCAGCTCGGCCACCTCGGCATCTACCGCTGTCCGAATGGCGATTTTCAGCGCCCGACCCCGCAGGTGTCCGCGACGGCCATCACTTCGCACGGAATGGACGGCAGCGAGATCACGATTTCGACTCCGGACGGAGAGATCCAAGCCGAGTTGCCGATCCCGGGTCTCTACAACGTCTACAACGCGGTGGCAGCAACCGCGGCAGCCCTCTCGCTCGACCTGACCCCCGGAGCGATCGCCGGAGGACTGGCCCAGGCCCGCGCGGTGTTCGGTCGCGTCGAGACGCTGCAGATCGCCGGGCAGTCGGTCGCGATCCTGCTGATCAAGAATCCGACCGGCGCCAATGAAGTGCTGCGCACGATCGCCGAGGAATCCCCGCCGTTCGACATCTGGATCGCGCTCAACGACAAGATCGCCGACGGCCGAGACATCTCGTGGGTCTGGGACGCCGACTTCGAGATGCTTGCGGGAAACGTCCGCAAGGTCACGTGCTCCGGCACTCGCGCAGAAGAGATGGCGCTGCGTCTGGCCTACGCGGGTGTCGAGCGCTCCCGCATCGAGATCGACGGAGCGATCGAGCGCTCGTTCGATGCGGCGGTGGCCAGCTCCGTGGGAGCCGCTGTCCCGATCTTCGCCCTGCCCACCTACACCGCGCTGCTCGAGCTGCGCACAGCGATCGCAAAACGTGGCGACGCCCCGACCTATTGGGGAGGCTGATGGCCGGCGAGCACACACTCCGAGTCTGCGCGCTCTACCCCTCGCGCATGAACATCTACGCCGACCGCGGAAACATGCTGATGCTCCAGCGGCGTTGCGAGGCTCGCGGAATCGGCTTCGAGTTGACCGCCGCGGAGGCCGGCGACGAGATCGACTTCGCGGCGCACGACTTGTTCTACATCGGGGGCGGCCAGGATTCCGACCAACGGCAGATCGCTGCCGACATGCGCGAGACGAAACGGGCAGCTCTCGCGCAGGCAGCCGAGGACGACAAAGTCATCCTTGCGGTCTGCGGCGGATACCAGTTGCTCGGCGACTACTACGAGCTGGGAGACGATCGCGTCGATGGTCTCGGAATCGTCGACCTGCGCACCGTACGCGAGCCCGGCGAACGACTGATCGGAAACGTGATGATCGAATTCGAAATCGACGGCATGCGGCGCGTGCTCGCAGGCTTCGAGAACCACGGCGGCCGCACCTATCTCGGCTCGTGCGAACCCCTCGGACGCGTGCTCAAGGGGTTCGGCAACAACGGCAGAGACGGATTCGAGGGCGTGCGCGAACGGAACATCTTCGGTACCTACCTCCACGGCCCGCTGCTTCCGAAGAACGCTTGGTTCGCCGACTATCTCACTCGTCTCGCGCTGGGCGGAATCGATCTCAGACCGCTCGACGACGATCTCGAAGACCTCGCTCACGCAAGTGCGGTACGAGCGGCCGGCGGCAAATGATCGTACCCCTCGCATCTGGCACAGACTCGGTATCGAACGCGCTCCTCAGCCTGTTTCTCCTGCTGCTGGCGGCCAAACTCGGTGAGGAGGTCTGCCGCCGCATCGGCCAGCCGGTGGTGATCGGCGAAATCCTCGCCGGCGTGCTCGTCGGGCCCTCCGTGCTGGGCTGGGTCGCGATCGACGATGTCATTCAGGTGTTCGCTGAACTCGGCGTGATCTTCCTGCTGTTCTGGGTCGGCCTCGAGTCGAAACTCGGCGACATCCGGAACGTCGGGCGGCCTGCGGCACTGGTCGGAACTTTCGGCGTGGTCATCCCTGTGGCGCTCGGGATCGGCTGCGCGTTCGCGCTCGGGTCGTCAACGGCCACGGCGGTGTTCATCGGAGCGGCGCTTGCAGCGACAAGCGTCGGGATCACTTCGGCGATCCTGCTTGAGCTGGGCCTGCAGAGCGGTCCGGCCGGCCGCACGATCCTCGGCGCGGCGGTGATCGATGACATCCTCGCTCTGATCGTCCTGGCGATCGCCACAGGAATCGCAAGCGACGACGGCATCAGCGTGTCCGAGATCGTCGTGCTGATCGTGCTTTCGGTCGCATTCCTCGCGTTCTTCGGCCTCGGCGGCCAGAAGCTGCTGAGCGCACGTCCAGCGATGCTCGAAGCGCCGCGTTTCGCGGACTCCCCCCTACTGCCGGCGGTGCTGATCTGCCTCGGCCTTGCGGTGCTCGCCGCCGAGATCGGGCTGGCCGCGGTGATCGGTGCTTTCCTTGCCGGCATGATCGTCGCCGAGACCCGCGATCACAACAACATCCAGGATGAAGTCGCCCCGCTATACGCCTTCTTCGCGCCATTCTTCTTCGCGTCGATCGGCGCGCAGTTGGTTCTCTCGGAGCTGGGTGACGGCGAGGCCCTCCTGCTCCTGACGGGCATCACCATGCTCGCGGTCCTGACGAAGTACGTCGGATCATGGATCGGCGCGCGCTCGCTTTCCGCGCGTGATCGCCGAATCGTCAGCGTCGGAATGATTCCGCGCGGCGAAGTCGGCGTGATCGTCGCCGGACTCGGCTACGCGAAGGGCGCGATCGACGCAGAGATCTTTGCGGTGGTCGTCGCGATGGCTGTGCTGACGACGCTGATCGCGCCGTACCTGATCCGTGCGGCGGCGCGCTCAGGCACCTGACGAACCGAACCCCCCGCTACCGCGGACCGTCGTCTCGAAATCCTCGACCTCGGTCCACTCCGGCGCGGCGTAGGCGGTGATCACCAGCTGCGCGATGCGTTCGCCGGCCGTCACCTCGTAGGCCTTGGTTCGATCCGTATTCAACATCAGCACCTGCAGCTCACCGCGGTAGCCCGAGTCGATCAAACCCGGGGTGTTGGTGAGCGTGATGCCGTGCTTGTGGGCGAGGCCGGATCGCGGGAGCACAAGCCCAGCGTGACCGTCGGGGATTGCGATCGCTATGCCGGTTGCGACCTTGGCGCGCTCGCCCGGCTCGAGCTTCACGCCTTCGACCGCGTAGAGATCGCTGCCGGCGTCACCGGGATGTGCCTGGGTCGGGACGATCGCGTCGTGGCGGAGTTTGATGAATCGAAGTTCCAAGGAGCGCGCAGCCTACTCAGGCGGCGGCCGGAATTTGAAATCGCTCGAGCCTCGCGGCGAGCGGCGCCGGGAGCTTGGCGACCACGCGCACGCCGTCGGCACGATCATCGCGGTGCAGATCGGCCGCCTGCTGATGCAGGGTGTCGAGGACGTCGCCGTCCGTGTACGGCACGAGCAGATCGACCGGAACCAGGCGGGCCGCGAGCTTCTTCCCGATCTGATCGAGCAATTCGTCGAGACCCTCACCGGTCTCTGCGGAGACGAGCGAGGCGCCGGGATGACGAAATCCGAGCTCCTGCCTGCGATCGTGGTCGACGAGGTCGATCTTGTTCAGCACTAGATGCGAGTCCTTCTCGACGACCCCGATTTCGGCAAGGACATCGTCGACCGCCGCGATCATCTCCGTGAGGTCCTCTTCTTCCATCGAGGCATCGACAACGTGGAGCACGAGCTCGGCCGAGAGTGCCTCCTCCAGGGTCGAGGCGAATGCGTCGACGAGTTGGTGGGGAAGCTTGCGGATGAACCCGACGGTGTCGGTCAGCAGAACGGTGCGGCCCTCGACCTCGAGCGTGCGGGTCGTCGGATCAAGCGTCTCGAAGAGCCGATCGCGGACGATCACGTCGGCCCCGGTGAGCCGGTTGAGCAGGGAAGATTTGCCGGCGTTGGTGTACCCGGCCAGCGCGACCGTTCCGATGCTCTTGCGCTCGCGCTCGCGACGCTGAGTCTCGCGCGCCGCGCGAACCTGGGAGAGACGCCTGCGCAGCGCGGTGATGCGGTCGCGAGCGAGTCGACGGTCGGTTTCGATCTGGGATTCACCTGGACCACGCGTTCCGATCCCGGCGCCGAGGCGCTCGAGGTGGGTCCAGAGGCCGCGCATGCGCGAGAGGTTGTATTCGAGCTGGGCGAGCTCGACCTGAAGCTTGCCCTCGGCGCTGCGCGCGTGGCCGGCGAAGATGTCGAGGATGATCTCGGTGCGGTCGACCACCGAGATTCCGACCTCCTTCTCGAGGTTGCGGGCCTGTCGCGGGAGCAGTTCGTCGTCGCAAGCGACGACGTTGGCGTTGGACTCCTTGATCAACGCCTTGAGCTCCTCGATCTTGCCCTTTCCGAAGTAGGCGTTGGGGTCGGGCTCAGCACGTCGCTGGATCATTTCCCCCGCCACCGCCACCCCGGCGGTCCGCAGCAACTCGCGAAGTTCGGCAAGGTCGGGCTCTTCGGGTGCGGAGGCGATGCACAGCGCGCGCTGCTTGGCGCGGGGGTTGACGATGCCTTCCCCGTATTTGGATTCCCGACGTTCTTGCACTTGAACCCAGACTAACCGCGCGGCGCGCGGAGCGGTGCGATCACTTCGCGAGCGTCGAGCGCAGTCGCTCCACGGCTTCGGACAGACGCTCGTCGGGGGTCGTCAGCGAGATACGGAAGAAGCCCTCGCCAGACTCGCCGTAGGCTCCGCCTGGCGAGATCACAACGGCTGACTCCTCGAGCACGTGCTCGCAGTAGGCGGCCGCGTTCTCAAAACCGTCCGGCACCGGGGCCCAGATGTAGATCGTCGCCTTCGGTCGCTTGACGTCGACGCCAATCTCGCCAAGCGCGTCGCACACGAGATCGCGACGGCGCTGGTAGAGCTGGTTCATCTGCGCGACGTCGGCGTCGGTGCGCTCGCTGAGTGCTTCGACTGCGGCCAGCTGGACGGCCTCAAAGTTTCCGGAGTCGATATTGGTCTTCAGACGCCAGTACTGGGCGATCGCCTCTGCGTTGCCGACGATCGCGGAGGCGCGCCAGCCGGTCATGTTGTAGCCCTTGGAGAGCGAGAAGACCTCGACGCCGACCTCTTTGGCTCCCGGGGTCTCGAGGAAGCTCGGCGGCTTGTATCCGTCATAGGCAGTCTCGGTATAGGCCGCGTCGCTGACCACGAGGATGTCGTGCTCGCGCGCGAACGCTACGACCTCCTCATAGAAACCATCCGGCACGATCGCGCCAGTCGGGTTGTTCGGGTAGTTGATGAACATCAGCTTCGCCTTGGCGAGCTTGTCGGCGGGGATCGCCGAAAGGTCGGGCGTGAAGTCACGTTCGGGAAGGAGCGGCATCAGCACTGGCTCTGCGCCGACGAGAATCGGACCGCCGGTGTAGACGGGATAGCCCGGGTCCGAGGCCAGCGCGACATCGCCGGGGTCCAGGAACGCGAGGTTCAGGTTGAAAATTGTCTCCTTTGCACCGATTCCGGGCATCACCTCGGTCTCGGGGTCGAGCTGCACGCCGAAGCGGCGCTCGTAGAAGTCGGCGACGGCCTGGCGGAACTCCGCGCGGCCACGGTTCGACGGGTACTGGTGCGTGCCGGGGTCAGCGACGGCCTGCTGCATTGCGGCGACGACGTTGGCCGGCGTCGGCATGTCCGGGTCGCCGATGCCGAGCGAGATGACGTCGATGCCGGCCTCCTTCTTGGCGGCGATCTTCTTCTCGAGTTCGGCGAATAGATACGGCGGGATCTGCGCGAGACGTGCGCTCGGCTTGATGGTCACAGCTGCTCCAGTTCAGAGATGAATTCGGCGGTGAGCTCGCCGTCGAAGACTGGCTTCGCCCACCCGGTCAAAGTGATGTTGAGTTCGTCGTCGATGCCGACGAGCAGTTCGCCGCCGTCGAGTTCGACGGTGATCGGCGAGGGCACGCCGCGCAGGTGCGCAGCCACCGCCGCGCCGGTCGCGCCGGTGCCGGAGGAGAGCGTCTCCCCCACCCCACGCTCGAAGATCCGAGCCACGATCGTCTGGTCGCCGGTCTTCTGCCAGAACGAGACATTGGAGCGATTCGGAAAGCGCGAGTCGTTCTCGAGCGCGGGACCGATCTTCGGGAGCTCGAGGTCGAGCAGCCCCTGCCGGTCGCCGGCGATCTCGATGGCGCACTGCGGGTTGCCGATCGAGACATGCTGGAACTCGGTGATGACGTTGTACAGCTCGATCTCGCCGCGGCCGTCCTCTGGACCCGACGGGAAGTCCTTCGAGGTGGTCGAGGCGCGCCCCATGTCGACCTCGCACTCGGTCTCCGAGACGATCTTCGGGCGGATGATGCCCGCAGCCGTGTTGACGGCGAACTCGTCCTTGTCGGTGGCGCCGCTGCGGCGGAGGTACATGACGGCTTCGCGCACTCCGTTGCCGGAGAGCTCGGCCTCGGAGCCGTCGGGATTGAAGATCTTCACGTTGGCGACGATCTCGGGATCATCGCTCGGCGAGATCAGCAGAATGCCGTCGGCGCCGGCACCGAAGTGGTAGCGACAGATGTGCTCGATGCGCTCGGGCGTCAGCTCGAACGAGGGCGCGTCGTGCTCGACGACCATGTAGTCGTTGCCGAGCGCCTGCCACTTCTGGAACTTCATCGATTTCCTCGCATTCGGCGCGCCAGTCTAATCGGTGAGGCTGTGCGCAATTTCGGCCGCGACATCGCTCGGCGCGCGGTCCGTGACGTCGATCGGCGTCGCCCCTGCGAGCTTGTTCAGCCAGGTCAGTTGGCGTTTGGCGTAGCGACGGGTGTTCGTCTTCATCTGCTCGACATCGCCTTCGAGCAGTTCCTCGAATCCGAGCGCCTGGCGTGCCGTGCGGCCGGCCAGCGGCGCCGCGCCGAGCACCTCGGACTCGGCTCCGGCGGCGACCATGGCGTCGACCCGAGCCTCGATCTGGGCGTAGAGGGCGTCGCGGTCCATCACCAGCGCGAAGAGTTTGGTCGGGACGCGCGTCTCCTCGGTCCAGAGGCGGTTCTCGGCCCGTTCGGCCGGGTTTTCGCCCTGCTCAAGCGTCTCCAGCGCGCGAATCACGCGCCGTGCGTTGTTCGGGTCGACCTCCGCTGCCAGATCGGGGGCTTCGCGCTCGAGACGGGCGTAGAGCGCCTCCAGGCCGTCCTGCTTCAGCTCCACCGTGAGTCGCTCGCGCACACCCTCGCGCGGTTTGGGCATCAGGTCGAGTTCGGTCAGGGCCGCGCGCAGGTACAGACCGGTGCCACCGACGACGATCGGGCGGCGGTCTTGCGCGCGCAGCTGGTCGATCTCCGCGTGGGCGAGCTTGGCGTGGGTCGCGACGTCGTACTGATCGGCGACCGAGATGTGCCCGACCAGGCGGTGCTCAAGTGCATTCTGCTCGGCGAAGTCGGGCGCGCCCGTGATGATCGGCAGCTCGCGGTACACCTGCATCGAGTCGACCGAGACGGCGACTGGATCCTCGCCGCGCGCACGAACCAGCTCGGCAAGCTCGATCGCGACTGCAGTCTTGCCGATCCCGGTAGGCCCGAAGATCGCGACAACACCCGGCTCAGACAACATGGCTTCCTCCGAAATTCACTGAGGAAGCCAGTGGGTTCCTCAGTGGGGCCTTGAGGAAGCCAGTGGGTTCCTCGGTGAGGCCTTGAGGAAGCCAGTGGGTTCCTCGTTGAATGGCTGAGGAAGCCATTGAACTCAGGCAAGCGCGCGAGCCAGCAACTGCTCTTCGCCGGCCAGTGTCTGCGAGGTCGCGGAGTCGACGCGCACGGTTGTGAACTCGCCGGCCTCGGCGAGACCGCTGAAGTTGACGACCTTGTTGTGGCGCGAGCGACCGCGCAGCTTGCTCGGATCCTTGCGTGAGCGACCCTCGACGAAGACCTCCAGGTCGCGGCCGACGAAGCGTTGGGCGCGCTCGTGGGCGTGTGCCTGCACCCGCTCGACCAGCCGCTCCATGCGCTCGCGCTTGACTGCGTGCGGCAGCTGGTTTTCAAATTCGGCGGCTTCGGTGCCTCGGCGCGGCGAGTAGATGAAGGTGAAGGCTGAGTCGAACTGCACCTCATCCACAACTTCGAGGGTCTCCTCGAACTCGGCATCGGTTTCACCCGGGAAACCGACGATGATGTCAGTGCTCAGCGAGATGTCCGGAACGTGCTCGCGAATCAGCTGGACGCGGTCGAGGTAGCGCTCGCGGTTGTAGGTGCGGCGCATGCGCTTGAGCACTCGCGAGGAGCCCGCCTGCAGCGGAAGGTGGATGTGCTCGCAGAGACTTGGAAGCTCGGCATGGGCCTCGATCACGTCGATCTTGATGTCCTTCGGGTGCGGCGAGGTGTAACGGATGCGCTCGATGCCGTCGATCGCATCGACCTCGCGCAAGAGCTGCGCAAAGGTCATCCGCTGCTCCTTTGGCAGCGAGCGGCCGTACGAATTCACGTTCTGGCCGAGCAGTGTCACCTCACGTACGCCGTCCTCGGCCATGCGAGCGACGTCGGCGATCACCTCATTGGGATCACGAGATACTTCACGCCCGCGCGTTGAAGGCACGATGCAGTACGAGCACACCTCGCGGCAACCAATCGAGATCTGCGTCCAGCCGAAGTATTCGCGCTCGCGGCGCGCGGGCAGATCACCGGTGAATCCCTCGAACTCGAAGTAGCCCTGTGCCGTCAGCGAGTCAGAGTTCAGAAACTCGGCGAGCTTGTGCACCTGGCCGGGACCGAATGCGACGTCGACGAAGGGAAACTGCTCGAAGACTTCGTCCTTGACCGACTGGGCCCAGCACCCTCCCACGCCGATCACCGTGCCGGGGTTCTCCGTCTTGATGCGCTTGGCGTTGCCGAGGTGCGCGACGAATTTCGTGTCTGCAGCCTCTCGGATCGAACAGGTGTTGAAGAGGATCAGATCGGCCTCGTCCTGAGCGGGCGCCTCGTCGTAACCGAGCGAGTCGAGCATCCCCTTCATCCGCTCGGAATCGTGCTCGTTCATCTGGCACCCAAAGGTTGTCACGTGGTACTTCGGCATTGGGTGTTCAGGGTACTTGCGGCCGGCGTGCGGTGACTGAACGTCGCTTCACGACCAACACGCAGCTTTTGCCGGGCAGTCGATCATCGCAGCCTTAAGACGCCCGGAGAACTCTGCCGTTGGCAACCCCATGAACAAGCGTCAAATCTTCCAATGATCTGACCGCCGGGCAGGTCAGGGGAAGAGGTCCCCGCCCGCAGCGGCGTAAGCCGCGAGGACGGAGATCTCTTCTCCGGTTCAACCACAGCGCTACGCAGCAGCCTCTTCAGCAACCGAGACCGAAGGTTCGACGTCTGCCTCGAGCACCTCGCCCGTCTCGGCATCCACGGCAATCGGACGCCCATGGGCATCGAGGCCAAGCGACGCGTAGACCTTGCCCTCGATCTCCTTGGAGATCTCGGGGTTGTCCTTGAGGAACTGCTTGACGTTGTTGCGGCCCTGGCCAAGTTTGATCTCGCCGTAAGAGAAGAACGAGCCGGATTTCGTCAGCACGTTGTGCTCGATGCCGAGGTCGACGAGGCAGCCCTCCGAGGAGATGCCCTGACCGAACTCGATGTCGAACTCGGCCTGGCGGAACGGCGGGGCGACCTTGTTCTTTACGACCTTGACGCGGACGCGGTTTCCGACGACCTCGGTGCCTTCCTTGATCGACTCGATGCGGCGAATGTCGAGGCGCTGCGAGGAGAAGAACTTCAACGCGCGTCCACCCGGCTGGGTCTCCGGGGAGCCGAACATCACGCCGATCTTCTCGCGGATCTGGTTGATGAAGATGCAGGTGGTGTCGGTGCGGTTGAGGTTTCCGGCGATCTTGCGCATCGCCTGGCTCATCATGCGCGCCTGCAGGCCGACAGTCTGGTCGCCCATCGCGCCCTCGAGCTCGCTCTTAGGCGTCAGCGCGGCGACGGAGTCGACGGCGACGACGGACATAGCGCCCGAACGGACCAGCATGTCGGCAATCTCGAGCGCCTGCTCGCCGTGATCGGGCTGGGAGACCAGCAGGCTGTCGATGTCGACGCCGATGCGGGCCGCGTACTCCGGGTCCATCGCGTGCTCTGCGTCGATGAAGGCGCAGGTGCCGCCGGCCTTCTGGGCCTGGGCGATGATCTCGTAGACGAGCGTGGTTTTACCGGAAGACTCAGGTCCGTAGATCTCGACGATGCGGCCCTTCGGCACTCCGCCGATGCCCAGCGCGAGGTCGAGCGAGAGAACGCCGGTCGGGACGGCGCCGATCTTCTGACGGGCGCTGTCGTCGCCCATGCGCATGACGGTGCCCTTGCCGAACTGACGCTCGATCTGTGTCAGAGCGCCGTCGAGCGCGGCTGCCTTCTGCTTGTCGTTCATTTCCACTCGTTCCACGGGGTGCTCCTGTTTCGTTTTGTGCATGCCCCGATTGAACGGGGAAACACGTGACGGATCTAGACCCGTTTGCAAAAACTTTGCGACGGGATCGAAAAACTTCAGTCACAAGAGCAAACCAACTGCCCCGGACGGAACAATACGAACAGGCGTTCGTGCAAGCGAACTTGCGTTCGATCGGTCTGCTGAACCGCTCAGCTGGGGTCGACCAGCAGCTGCCGCACGAGGTGCAGAGCAACCGTAGCTGCGCGTTCCTGGACGTCACGGCGGCGCCCCGGGAGCACGATGTGAAGGTTGCGGCTGCGTCCGTCTCGACTGACCGCGTGGAAGTCGACGGTCCCCACCGGCTTCCCTTCGCTCCCCCCGTCTGGTCCGGCGATCCCGGTGATCGCGACGGCGAAGTCTGCGTCAAAAGCCTCGAGCGCTCCACCAGCCATCGACTCTGCGACCTCGGGCGAGACTGCGCCGAATTCCTCGAGCTGGGCTTCGGGAACCGAGAGGATCCGGGCCTTCGCGTCGTTCGAATAGGTCACGGCGCTGCCTTTGAAGTACAGCGACGATCCGGGGACCTCGGTGAGGCGCTCGGCGAGCAGGCCTCCGGTGCACGACTCTGCGAGCGCCAGGGTGCGACCGTCAAGCAGCCGAATGATCTGTTGATCGACCGTCTCGTCACTCTCGGAGAAGATCGCTCGCCCGTACTGCTCTGAGAACGCAGCGATCAGCGCTTCGCGTCGGGCGTGGTCCTCGGGGCGGTGGCTGACGAGGATCTCCATCTCGCCCTTTCTCAGACACGTGGTGATCTCCATGTCACCAAGCCCTTGCGCCGCGTCAAACTCGCGCAGCGTCTTGGCGATGTCGCTTTCCGGCACACCGATCATGCGGATCATCTGTTCCTCGAAGACGAAGGTGCCGGCGGCGAGTGACTTGAAGGCGTCGGTCTCGACCGCCTCGACCCAGATCTTCTGGAGTTCGCCGGGCGGCCCCGGAAGGACGACGACCGTCGGCCCCTCCCCGCTCGCCTGGGTCACCACGAGTCCCGGCGCCGTGCCGGCGGGTCCGAGAATGTCCGAATCGCGCGGAACGACGGCCTGCTTGCGCGAGCCGGCCTCCAAGGCCTCAGGGTCCCAGTTCATCCGCATCGAAAAACCCTCGATGATCTTGTTGATCTTCTCGAGTGTGGGCTCATCGAGGTACATCTCGCGGTCGCAGAACTCGCCGACGATCGTCGCCGTGAGGTCATCGGCGGTGGGACCCAGGCCACCGGTGGTGCAGATCAGGTCGATCTGCTGGTCGCGCATGAACTCGAGCTGCGCGCGGATGTCCTCTGGGCGATCACGACAGATCGTGATGTGCACGACGTCGAAACCGAAGCCACGCAGCGCCTCCGAAAGCCACGGGCCATTGCGGTCGACGATCCGGGCCGTCAGCACCTCGGTCCCCGTGACGACGATGCCGGCTCTCAGCTGATCCATGCGCTGGAGCTTACGCCCTGATCGCTCAGGACCCGCCGGAGCCGCCGAACGCGCCGACCGCAAAAAGCACGATCGCGACGACCACGATCACGGCGACGACAAGCAACCAGCGGCGCGATTTCGCCGGCGAAGCCTCGCTTGGCGCCACATAGACAAGCGGCTCCTCCTCGATGTGCCCGCCCTGCGAGCGGTACATGTCGACCATCGCCCGCGGATCGAGTCCGAGGTAGTCGGCGTAGGTGCGCAGAAAGCTCTTGACGTATGCGCTGCCAGGGAGCAGGTTGTATTCCTCGTTCTCGAGCGCGCGCAGGTATTTCGCGCGGATCTTCGTCGCCTCTTCGACCTCGTGGACGTCGATCTTCAGCGACATTCGGCGCTCTCTGAGTGTCTCGCCTATCTCACCCATGGGGGAAATCTAAGCGGATCGAGAAGCGACTACGCAAATTTGTCAGTCAGATTCCAGCGCGGGACCCTCGAGCGTGTGCTCGGCGGTGGACTGCGTTAGGACCTCCTCGGCCTCAGGCAGCACGGCCTGACCGCTCAGCATCGCCAGCACGCGGGGAAGATCAGCCTCCGTGATCAGCACCTGACGGGCCTTGGAGCCCTCGTACCCACTGATCACGTTGCGCCGCTCCATCATGTCGATCAGGCGGCCTGCGCGCGTGTAACCGACGCGCAGGCGGCGCTGGAGCATCGACGTCGACGCGGTGCCCATCTGCACGACGGTGCTGATCGCTTCACCGAGCAGATCGTCTGTGTCAGGGTCGAGTCCGTCACGGTCCTCGGCCTCTTCCTCTTCGGGCGCTTCGAGCAACTCTTCGTGGAACTCCGGCTCACCCTGCGCGCGCCAGAAGTCGGTCAGCTTGATGATCTCTTCCTCTGTGACGTACGCACCCTGAATGCGTTGCAGCTTCGAAGACCCGATCGGGCTGAAAAGCATGTCGCCCATCCCGAGCAGCGATTCGGCGCCGCCCTGGTCGAGGATCACGCGCGAGTCGATCTGGCTGGAGACCGCGAACGCGATTCGGGACGGCACGTTGGCCTTGATCATGCCCGTGATGATGTCCGCCGACGGGCGTTGCGTCGCGAGCAGCAGATGGATGCCGATCGCGCGAGCCTTCTGCGCCAAGCGGATGATCGCGTCTTCGACTTCGCCCGGCGCGACCATCATCAGGTCGGCGAGCTCGTCGATCACGCAGAGGATGTAGGGAAGCGTCGCCTCGCCTTCCTTCTTGCGCTTTTCGTTCAGTTCGACGATGTTGCGGCACTTGTAGGCGCTCATCAGCGTGTAGCGCTGCTCCATCTCGCGGATCAGGTTGTTCAGAACGTTGGCGGCCATGCGCGGACTCGTGACCACCGGCGTCAGCAGGTGAGGGATCTGCTCGTACAGGTTCAGCTCGACCTGCTTGGGGTCGACCAGCACGAGCTTGACCTCGTTCGGAGTCGAGCCGAGCAGGATCGAACAGAGCAACGTGTTGATGCAGCCGGACTTACCGGCACCGGTGGTTCCGGCGACGAGCATGTGTGGCATCTTCGCGATGTCGGTGCCGATCGCCTTGCCGGCGATGTCCTTGCCGAGCCAGACCGAGACCGGTGACCAATCCTTCGGCAGCGGTTGATAGACGTCGCCCAGACGCACCATCGCGCGATTGACGTTCGGAACCTCGACGCCGACAGCCTGCTTGCCGGGGATCGGCGCGAGGATGCGGATGTCGGTGCTGGCGAGCGCGTACGCGAGGTCGTCCTTGAGGTTCGCGACCTTCGACATCTTCGTGCCCGGCGCGAGGCGCAACTCGAAGCGCGTGACATGCGGACCAGCGACCGTTCCGACGAGCTGCGACTCGATGCCGAAGTGGGCGAGCGCCTCGATCAACTGAGCGGAAAGCTTGTCCTGCTCGGCCTTGTTGCTCTTCTGCGGCTTGTTGCTGGAGCGCTCGAGCACCTTGGCGCTCGGCATCTTGTAGACGAACTCTTCCGACTCCGTGACGTTCGCCGCGCGGCCAACGCGGATCGGGGTCTGTTCCTCGTCGATCTCGGGGACGATGACCGGCTCAGGCTCGACGTCTGGCACGACCAGCTCGACCTCTCCCGCATCAAACTCTGGCTCGGGCTCGCCGAGGTCCCGTCCGAGCGGCAATTCGTCCTGCACCGGTGCGGCCTCGATGTGCGTGGCCCGCACCACCGGCTCAACTCCGTCCGGCTCTGGCGGCAGTACAGCTTCCGCCGGCTGTCGCATCTTCCGCGCGGCCGGCGTCTCGGCGCGTGGCGAGGCGACGGGGTTTCGGAACCGGTCGATCGCGTCCAGCACCCCCCTGCCCATCTCGACCAGCGGAACGCCGGTGAGCTGAAGACCGCCGATCACGATCAGGGCGAGTGAGATCAACACGGCACCGACTCCGCCGGTCAGCTTCGCGGCCGGCCAATACAGCGCCTCGCCGATCAATCCGCCGTGTCCGCGGTACCAGGCGGGATCGAACGCAACGTGATGCGCCGGCGCTTGGCCGCCGAGGCCGCCGGCTCCGGTCGCAAGAAGCAGCAGGGCACCGGCCGAGAGCATCGTCACTGCGGGCCAGCGGAAGGAGTTCTCGGGAAGCGCCGAGCGCAGGATCGCGACAAAACCCGCAGCCGCGAGACCGAGTGGCACCAGATAGGCGCCGCGACCGATCAGGTACTCGAAGCCGGTGGCGATTCCGTCGCCGAGCTTGCCTCCCTGCCAGCCGAAGTAGAGGACAAATGCGAAGAACACCGCCGCAGCCATCAGCCCCAGGCCGATCGCGTCGAGACGCTGCTGCGGAGTCAACTCAGACGTGTGGCGTGCCGGCGCCGGTCTCGCCGGAGCCTTTTTGGCCGGAGCCTTGCGCGGAGCGGGTTTGCGCGTCGCAGCCCTCGTCTTGGCCGTGGGACGCGCCTTGCCGGTGTTCTTCTTCACTTTTGTCGCCATAGGTACCTGGCGACTTGCTTCGACGGACCGGTCGCTAAACCTCCACGACGACCGGCAGCACCATCGGGCGACGCTTGGTGCGCTCGTAGACAAGGCGGGCGACGTTGTTGTGCAGCTTCTCGCGCAGCTCCGACTCGGCGACCCCTTCGCTGCCCTGGACCTTCTTGGCGAGGTCCGAAATCGAACTCTCAACAGTGAGCCGCAGATCGTCGATCATGTCGTCGGCGTCGTCCATGAACGGGACGCCGCGGAAGATCACTTCGGGATCGCCGACCGACTGACCGGACGTCTCGGAAACGGTTGCCACCACGATGAACACGCCGTCGTTGCTCAGCGTGCGGCGGTCGCGCAGCGCGACGTCCTCAACGTCTCCAACCTCGAGTCCGTCCACGAAGATCATGCCGCTCTTGACGCGCTCGCCGATGCGGGCGCCGTTCTCGTCGATTTCCAGCGGCAGGCCGTTCTCGAGCCTGAAAATGTCGTCAGGATCGACCCCGACCTCTTCTGCGAGGCGCGAATGCAGCACCAGCCGCTGAAAATCTCCGTGGATCGGCATCACATAGCGTGGCTTGGTGAGATTGATCATCATCTTCAGCTCTTCGCGGTAACCGTGACCTGAAGCATGGATCGGGGCGTCCTTGGCGGTGACGACCGTGGCGCCGATGTGGAAGAGGCGGTCGATCGTCTCGTTCACAGCGCGCTCGTTGCCGGGGACCGGCGACGCCGAGAACATCACGGTGTCGCCCGAGTGCAGGGTGATCTGCGGGTGGTCGTTGTTTGCCATCCGGCGCAGAGCCGAGAGCGGCTCGCCCTGACTTCCGGTGCAGATGATCGTGACTTCGTCGTCGGGGAAGTCGTCGACCTCCTTGATCTTGATGATCTGGCCCTCCGCGGCGTAGATGTGACCGAGCTTGCGGCCGATCGCAAAGTTGCGACGCATCGAGCGGCCGACCAGAGCGACCTTGCGGCCGTGGACGGCGGCGGCGTCGATCACCTGCTGGACGCGGTGGATGTTCGATGCAAAGCTGGTGACGAGGATGCGGCCTTCACAGTGGGCGAAGGCCTCTTCGAGGTGCGGGCCGATCGAGGACTCGCTCGGGGCGATGCCCGGACGATCAGCGTTGGTCGAGTCGCCGCAGAGCAGCAGCAGGCCCTCGGAGCCCAGCTCGGCAAGGCGGGACATATCGGTTGGTTGGCCGTCGACCGGAGTCTGATCGAATTTGTAGTCGCCGGTCAGAAAGACGTTTCCGTGCTCGGTGCCGACGATGACGCCGCAGGCGTCGGGGATCGAGTGCGACACGTGCACGAGTTCGAGCGTGAACGGACCCGCATCCCAGGGCTCGAGCGTTTCGCGCTCGATCACTTCGACGGCGTCGAGCAGCTTGTGCTCTTCGAGCTTCGAGCGGGCCATCTCCGCCGTCAGGGGCGCCGCGTAGACCGGAGGCGTTTCTTCGGGGAAGAGCTCGCGGATCACGTACGGCAGCGCGCCGATGTGGTCCTCGTGACCGTGGGTGATCACGACCGCTTCGATGTCGTCTGCGCGGCCGCGCAGATAGTCGAAGTCGGGCAGCACGAGATCGATGCCGAGCATTTCGGCGGTCGGAAACATCAGCCCCGTGTCGATGATCACGATGCGGCCGTCCTGCTCGACGACCGTCATGTTCTTTCCGATCTCGCCCAGTCCGCCGAGCGGAAGGACCTTCAGCTTCGAACTCACGAAGCGACCGCCCCGAGCAGGCCGCGCGCCTCGAGTGCTGCGCGGATCTTGGAGACTTCTTCGTCGGTGGCATCGACGTACGGGAGGCGAACGTGTCCACCTGGCAGCCCCTGGAGCGTGAGCGCGGCTTTGCTCGAGGTCGCGGCTGGCGCGATCGCGAGTGCGTCGAACAGCGGCAGCAACGACTCGTGGATCTCCTGGCGATTGTCCGGCTCATCGACCATGCGGCGGAATTCAGTGCCGGCGACATGACTGGCCGTGAGGATGCCTCCCGATCCTCCGAGGTCGAGAACCTTGGCGAAGACGTCGTCATTGCCCGCGTAGAGCTGGAGGCCGTCGATCATCTCGAGATTGTCGTTGTTGGCCTGCTTGACACCAACGACGTTGCCCAGCTTCTGGGCCAGCTCCGCGAGCAGATCGTTGGGCATGTCACTGCCGGTGCGCTGCGGGATGTTGTACAGCAGGATCGGCAGCTCGGTCGAGGTGGCGATCTCTTCGTAGTGGCGAACGATGCCGGCGCGCGGCGGGCGGTTGTAGTAAGGGTTGACTGAGAGGATCCCGTCGACGCCGAGCTCGCTCGCGCGGGCGGTCAGGGTGCACGCGTGGTGCGTGTCGTTCGAGCCAGTCCCGGCGATGACCTTGAGCCCCTCCGGGCGCTCCTTGACCGCGAGATCGATCACACCAAGATGCTCAGCGTCGGTCATTGTCGAAGCCTCACCAGTGGTCCCAGCGACGACCACACCATCGCTGCCGTTTGCCGCAAGGTGCTCGAGAATCTCTACGAACGCGGCCTCATCAACCGCGCCTTCGGCGTCGAACGGAGTGACGATCGCCGTGATGACTGTTCCAAGTTCGGGCATTCCACAAGCATACGCGCCGCGCGTTCGTGCAGAATCTTCGTCGTGACAGAGCGCGACTACTCACATCGCACCCTCGCCGACAAACTCGGTCTCAAGCCGGGGATGCGCGTCCGCGTCAGCGGCGATGTCGGCGAGCAGCTCCCGCTCGACGCCGCCGAACGCGTCGGCGGAAGCATCCGGCGCCGCAGCGAACTCGACGTCGCGATCATCGGCGTGGACAGCGAACAAACGGCCGAGCGGGCATTTGAATCCCTGCGCCCGACCCTGCCCGGTCACGGCGCGATCTGGATCGTCACGCGGAAGAAAGGCCACCCCGACTACGTCAAGCAGGAAGACCTGATGCCGCTCGCGAAGTCATTCGACCTCGTCGACAACAAGATCTGCTCGGTCGACGAGGAACACTCCGCAATCCGTTTCGTCGTCCCACGAAAACTACGCGTGGACTGATGTCCGATGCGCATCACGCGCGATCCGGCCGGGTTGGTTCAATGAGTCGCAGAGCAGATCGCTCAATGTCTCCCAAACGCGACGGAGCCCCGCACGTTGTCGCGAACAACCACCAGCAAAAGCAGCTCGATCGTCAAGACGCCTGTCTACAAAGGCAGGTTCGGCCAGGCCCAGGCCGAGCGACTGCTGTGGCGCGCCGGCTTCGGGCCGCGTCCGGGTGACGTCAGACGCCTGAAGAAGCTTGGAATGAAGCGCGCGGTCGACAGTCTTGTCAGCCACCGCGGCGCAACAAAACTCGTCGGGCCCGCGCCGAAGCTTGACGATCCCTTGAGCCCGAAGGACATCTGGGGCCACGACCACATCTGGTGGCTCGACCGCATGGTGCGCAGCAACAACCCGCTCCAGGAGCGGATGACGTTGATCTGGCACGACTGGTTCGCGACCTCCGACGACGGCGTCGGCAGCCAGAAACTGATGCTCCGGCAGAACCAGACCCTGCGGAAGAACTCGCTCGGGTCTTTCCGCACGATGCTGCTCGGCGTGACCAAGGATCCGGCGATGCTGATCTGGCTCTCAGGCAACCAGAGCACGAAGTGGTCGCCCAACGAAAACTACGGCCGCGAACTGATGGAGCTCTTCACGCTGGGCGCCGGCGCGAAATACACCGAACAGGACGTGCGCGAGCAAGCGCGCGCCCTGACCGGTTGGACCAACGATTGGCTCGACGGCCCCGGCTACGTCAATTTCCGTTTCAAGAAGCAGTTCCACGACACCGGCACGAAGAAAATCTTCGGCAAGCGCGGAAATTTCGATTGGGAGGACTCCTGCAACCTCTGCCTGAGGCACTCCGACCACGCGACGTTCTTCGTGAAGAAGCTCTGGAGCTATTTCATTCCCGTCGAACTCAAGGGCAAGGATCTGCGCGCGTTCAAACGCCTCTACGTCAAGAGCGGCTACCGGATCAAGCCGGTTGTGCGCGCGATCCTTATGCACCCAGCGCTCTACAAAGGTCCGGCGATGGTCAAACCGCCGATCGTCTTCACGGCGGGCCTGATGCGCGCGCAGGGCGTCGGGATCACCTCCGACGCATGGGCGTGGATGTCGGAGGCGACCGGTCAACGCCTCTTCCACCCGCCGAACGTGGCGGGCTGGAATGACAATGCCTGGCTCGACACGGGCACGTTCCGCGGGCGCTGGGACGTCACGCGGCAGGCCTGCGATGACGCGATCATCGACCCCGGCAAAGACGAACTGGTCGACGCGTATCCGGCCGACGAAACCCCCGAACAGGCGCTTGAAAAAGTGATCGCCTTCTGGGGCAGCCCGAGCGTCAGCGGCGCCACGCGCGCCCAACTGCTCGACTTCGCGACCAAGACCGGTCGGCAGGCCGACAGCGCCAACTGGAAGAAGCAGTCCTACCGGGTGATGCGCCAGAACGCGATGCGGACGCTTTTCGCAATGAGCCCCGACCACCAGACTTCATGAACGAACGCACCGCCAAGCAAGCCTGCGACGAGTTCAACCGCGCTCGCCTGCTGCGGAACGCCGCGGCCACAGCCGGGAGCGGCCTGCCTGCGATCGAAGCCGGCATGCCCGCGCCTGCTGGTACTGGGCTCTCGCGCCGCAGTTTCCTGTTGCGAAGCGGCGCGTTCATGCTGACGGTCTACGGAGCGATGCACCTCGATCCACTGCGCCTCGGCGAGGCGATCGCCGAAGCCGCTGCCGGACCACCCGATCCGGTGCTCGTCTCGGTTTATCTCGAGGGCGGGGCCGACGCGCTCTCGCTGCTGGCACCGGTCGAGGATTCCACGTACCGCAAGCTCCGCCCGACGCTTGCACTCTCGCCCGACGCCGGCACGGTGTTCGCCGACGACAACCGCCTGCGCTGGAATCCCTCTGCCGACTCGCTTCGAGTGCTGCACGAGGAGAACAAGCTCTCGGTCGCCCCGTCGATCGGCTACGACCACCCCGACCAGTCGCACTTCACATCGCGACACTACTGGGAGGTCGGAGACCTCGACCCGCGCGCCACCACCGGGTGGCTCGGGCGTTATCTCGATGTCGTGGGCGACCTGAACAATCCGCTGCAGGGCCTCTCACTGGACTGGAGCCTCAGTCCGTCACTCGCACCGGCGAGCGCTCCCGTCGCGGCGATTTCCGCCCCCGACTCGTACCGTTTCTGGCACCAGGGCGTCTGGGGCGACGACATCAATCAGTCGATGATCGATGCGCTCGGCGGTATGGGCCAGGCAAGCATCAACTCCAAGGACAAGGCCCTGCGCAGCGCCGCATTCGCCTCGGCCCAGTCGATGCGCCTGCGCGAGCAACTCCTCCCCTTCGCGGTCGACGACGACGAAAAGCCCGACATCCTCAAACCCAAGGCGACCTACCCGACCGGCGACTCCGATTTCCCCGCTCGCATGCAGGCACTCGCGGCGATGCTCGCCGTGGGCCTGCCGCTGCGCTGCGTCGCGGTGCCGGCCAGTGGCGGATACGACACGCACGACGATCAGGTCAAGAGCTTCAACGAGGACATCAAGATGACCGCCGACACGCTGCTGGCGTTCCAGCGCGACCTCGAGGCGCGAGGGCTGCAGGACCGCGTGCTGATCGAGGTCTGGTCAGAGTTCGGCCGCCGCCCCGAGCAGAACGGATCAGGCGGCACCGACCACGGCGCCGCCGGCGCCGCGATGCTGATCGGCTCGCGCGTGAAGCGTCAGCTGCTCGGCGAGTGGACCGGTCTCACTCAGCTCGACGCCGACGACAACATGCGTGCCAGCCTCGACTACCGAGCCCTGCACGGCGCAATCCTCGATCAATGGTTCGGGTTCGACGCTGCGCGCGTGATGCCGAACATCCGCAAGTTCAGCCTGCCGAGCATCCTGACATGATCAGGCACGCTCTGTGGATCCTCGCCGCGATGGCGGCGCTGGCGATCGGCGCCGGCGCCTCTGCTGCAACCACCAATCAGACCGCGGTACAGGCGCAGGGCACCGAATTCCGCATCAGCCTCTCGCGAACGAAGATCAAGCCGGGCAGGTTACGGCTCGAGTTCGTCAACTATGGAGAAGACACACACGACCTCGCGATCCGCCGGGTCGGCACCAGCACGGTCCGCAACGTCGGAACCACTTTGCCGGGCAAGCGTTCGGTCGGTCGTTACACCGTCAAGGCCGGCACCTACATGCTCTGGTGCACGATCGCCGACCATCGCTCGCGCGGCATGAGAGCGACGCTCAAAGTGCGCAGATAGAGCATCGGTCAGGAGATCAGCGGCCGCGACTCTTCGCGGAAACGGGCGACCCAGTCCTTGGAGAGATCGTCCGACTGGCGCTTCATCGGTCCATGCTCGTGTTCGGGCTCGGGCGGGTCGACACCCAGCTCATCGAGCACGCGTCCGACCGTCGCCGCGCGCGACTGCGCGAAGTCCTCGTAGATCACACGGATCGGCTCGCGGCCCGTTCCGTGGAACCAGTCCTCCCACCGCGCATCCCAGCGGTGGAGTTCGTCGACGAGATACCTGAGTGCGCGGTAGTCGTATTCGACCTGCGGCTCATCGCCGGTGTTCTCGGTCGCGCCGCGCCACTGCTGCGTCTGTATCGCCTTCCACAGTGAGACAGCCTGAGCCACCTTGTCGCGACGGCGGACGAAGATGATGCGCAGATCCGGAAATACCTCGTCGAGAGCGGCATCAAGTGTGAGGTCGCCCAATCCTGGAAGCGACAGCAACCGCTCACGGAAGTCACCGAAGTAGTTCCACATCATCTTCGAGCCGAAGACGCCGTTTCGGGATGTCCCCCGCTGCAGCACATATGGGAACCATCCCGCAAAATCGGCCGGTGTCTCGCTGTGGCCGGGGTCCGTCGGAGCGAGACGCTCGGCGATGTCAGCGACCTCCGGAGCCTCGAAGTACTCGCGTGGCTGGCGCGGAAGACTGGTCTCGCGCAGGCTCTCGAAGAACTCGTCGGGCACGCCCGCGACTTCGGTTCCTTTGAGCAACTCGCAAAGTAGAGTGCTGCCACTGCGCTGAGTGGCGCAGACCAGGTACGAAATGCCTTCTGCACGCGGAAACGTTTCGCTCATGGATTCAGCACCATATCAGTCCGGTTTTTCGCGACGATGACACGCAACAAACCAAACATTGTCTACCTGAACTCGCACGACACCGGTCGTTACGTGCAGCCCTACGGCTACCCGGTGCCGACACCGAACATCCAACATCTCGCGGATCAGGGCGCGCTCTTCCGCAACGCATTCTGTGCGGCGCCCGTCTGCTCGGGCTCACGCGCCGCGCTGCTCACGGGCCAATCGGCCCATGGATCGGGCATGCTCGGCCTCGCCCATCGCGGGTACAGGCTGTCCGCGCCCGAACGCCATATCGTCCACGTTCTGCGTGACGCCGGGTACTGGTCGGGTCTGATCGGCGAGCAGCACGTCTCCGCGTCGCCGCACGAAGTCGGATATGACCACGTGGTCGAACTCGACTCGACCAAGGTGCGCGACGTGGCGCCAGCCGCTACCGAGATGATCGCTTCACGCGCCGCCGAAGACAAGCCATTCTTTCTCTCTGTCGGCTTCTTCGAGACACACCGCGAATACTTCGAGCCGTCGTCGGTGCGCGACGCGCTGTACTCGCGTCCGCCGGAGAACATCATCGACGCCCCCGAGACCCGCCGCGACATGGCCTCGTTCAAGGCCAGCGCCCGCTCACTCGACCACGGCGTCGGGGCCGTGCTCAACGCGATCGACGAGCACGGACTGAACGACGACACGCTCGTGATCCTCACGACCGACCACGGTCTTCCCTTCCCGGGCGCCAAATGCACGATGTTCGACCGTGGGCTCGGTGTGATGTTGATGCTGCGCGGACCGGGCGGGTTCCAAGGCGGGCGCGTGTTCGACCAGATGGTCTCACATCTCGATCTCTACCCGACGATCTGCGATCTTGCCGGGATCGACGCCCCGGCCTGGCTCGAAGGCGCCTCACTGCTCCCGCTGGCCGGCGGAGCCGAAGGCGAGCTGCACGACGCGCTCTTCGCCGAGGTCACTTTCCATGCTGCGTACGAGCCTCAGCGCGCCGTACGCACGCCACGCTACAAGTACGCCCGCCGTTTCGACAAAACGCATCTCGGACGCGTACTCCCCAACATCGACGACAGTCCGACCAAGCGGCTTTTGCTGGAACTCGGCTGGGGCGAGTCGATCCCGCCCCGCGAAGCGCTCTACGACCTTGCGCTCGACCCTGCCGAGGGCGTCAATCTGATTGACGATCCGACCCTCGCCGAGGTGGCTTCAGATCTGCGCGCTCGGCTTGCGGACTGGATGGAGCGCACCGACGATCCGCTTCGCCACGGTCCGGTGGCGCCGGCGCCCGGCACGATCTACAACACGGTCGACCAGACCTCGGCCGACGAGCCGACTCAACCACCGACCTCGCACAGCACAACGCACAGCCGTCGCGAGCGAGCCGGCTCTCCGCGCTTCGACGATCCGTACTAGAAAAGGCTCTCGAGGCCGACGGTCACCGGTTCGGTCAGCTCGCCCACCCTGCGCACCGCGAGCAGCACGCCAGGCATGAACGACTCGCGCGAGTAGGTCTCATGGCGGATGCTCAGCGTCTGACCGGTCTCTCCGAACGTCACCTCTTGGGAGGCGATCACGCCTGGGAGGCGAATCGAGTGGATCGGTTCGTGGACGTTGCCTCCGGCCTCCTCGATCAACTGCTTGGTACGAATTGCCGTGCCGCTCGGAGCATCAAGCTTGGCCGGATGGTGCAGCTCGATGATCTCGCACTCCGGCATGAACTTCGCGGCAGACTTCGAGAGTTCCATCAGCATCACCGCGCCGATCGCGAAGTTCGGAGCGAAGAACAGCTTGCCCTCTCCAGCGCCGGCGAGCTGGCTGAAATCGACGCCCGTCGTGCCGATCACGCAGTGCGTGCCCGATTCAATGATCTTGCGAGCGTTCTCGAGCGCCGTGTCGGGCCGTGTGAAGTCGACTACGACATCCGCGTCGCCCAGCACATCCTCGAGCGAAGTGCCGAGCGCCGGATCGGCTTGGCCGGTCAACTCCATGTCGTCGGCGCCATTGACGGCGGCGACCACTGCCTGACCCATCTTTCCGGCCGCGCCGGAGACAGCGACGCGGATCATGCGGCCAGCGGAGCGGCGGCAAGCTCCGGGTTGAGAACCTCGAGTGCCTTGCGAATCTGCGATTCGTCGGTCCCGACGGCGGCGACATTGAAACGAGTCGGCGCATAGAACTGAGTGGCAATCTGGTGCAGGTCGTCGAGCGTCACAGCCTCGATGCGCTCCTCGATCTCGTCGAGCGAGAGGATCGGCACATCGAACAAGACCGATCCGCCGAGCTGCATCATGCGGCCCATCGGCGACTCCATCGAGAGCGCAGTGCGGCCCTTGAGGTTCTCCTTGGCGCGCTTGAATTCGTCGGGCGTCGCCGGCTCTTCGCCGAGATGCGCGAGTTCACGCGCAAAGATCTCGATCGACTCGGCAATGCGGTCAGGGCGCGTGCCGACATAGAGGCCGATCTCCCCGGTATCACGGTAGAGCTGGTTGTAGCTGTAGACGGAATATGCCAGACCACGCTTTTCGCGCACCTCCTGGAAGAGTCGCGAAGTGGTGCTGCTGCCGAAGATCGTGTTCAGCACCATGAAGGCGAAGCGGCGGTCGTCGCCACGCGGGATACTCGGGGCGCCGAGCGCGACGTTGACCTGCTCGGTCTCCTTCTGGAAGAAACCGAGCGTCGGGGCGCCGGGCGGTGTCGCTGCCTCATATCCGGGCGCGCTGCCCGGTCGATCAAAACCAAACGCACGCGCCAGCTCGACGATCTGGTCGTGGTCGACGGCGCCGGCCGCGGCGATCACGAGGTTGCCGGGCACGTACTGGCTGTCGCGGTATGCGGCGATGCGCTCGACCGAGACTCCGCCGACGACTTCTTCGGTGCCGATGATCCGGCGGCCGAGCGGCGTGTCGCCGAAGACGCGGCGACCGAGCAGGTCGAAGACGATGTCAGAAGGCTCATCCTCGTACATCGCGATCTCTTCGATCACGACCTGACGTTCGGCGTCGACGTCCTGGAAAGTCGATTTGGCGACCATCTCAGCGATGTGGTCGAACGCGTCGGGCAGGTGGCGGTCCAGGAACCGTGCGTAGACAGTCGTGACTTCCTTGTTGGTCGAGGCGTTGACCTCGGCCCCGATGCCGTCGAAGAACTCGTCGATGTCGCTCGAGGAGTACTTGTCAGTGCCCTTGAAAAGCAGGTGCTCGAGGAAGTGCGAAAGCCCCGCCTGATCGAGCTGCTCGTTGCGCGAGCCGACTCCGATCATGATCGAGAGGGCGATTGAACGGACGTTGTCGAAGCGCTCGGTGACGATGCGGAGGCCGTTGTCGAGCGTCGTGATCTTGTGTGTTGAGTCAGCCAAAGTGGGCAGCATCCTACGCGAGGTCGGAGACGAGCAGATCCATCAGCAGCCCGTCGCTCCACTCGCCCGGCCTGAGCTGCTCGTAGCGTCGCGCGACACCGATCCGTCTGAAACCGGTCTTTTCGTATGCGCGGATCGCCCGCGCATTGTCGACACTGGGATCGATCGTGAAGCGGTGGTGTCCACGCGATGCGAAATGTTCGATCACGCAGCGCAGCGCCTCGGGGCCGTAGCCGTTGCCATGGAAGTCGGGGTCGATCATGATGTCGAGCGCGACGAACGGATACTTCTTGGCCGTCTCCTCGTGCGCGCCGATCCAGCCGATGATCGTCTCGCCCATCCGGATCGTCCAGCCCTCGAGCAATTCGTCGTCATCCTCACTGCCCTCGAAGACGCCCCACCACTCCGCGGTGCCCGGCTTCTGGATGATTTCGCGCAGGCTCGGGAGATCCTTGACCTTCGTTTCGTGCAGTTTGAGTCGTTCGCTCAGCAGATCCATGGCCTGCATTAAACGCGAACGGGCCGCGGAAGAACCACGGCCCGTTCGAGAATTGCTTGGTTTGGCGGGGCGCTAGTCGCGGTTGCGTTCGCGCGGGCGACGCTCACCCCCGCGTCCACCACGGTCTCCGCCGCGACCTCCGCGGTCGCCACCTCGGCCACCACGGTCTCCGCCACGGCTGCCGCGGTCTCCACCGCCACCGCCATTGCCACCGGCGCCGATCTCGGCGAGCTCAGAAGCGCTCTTGCCCTGGATCGCCGGGTCGTCGGCGAGGCGCAGGCCGATGCGGCCGCGGTCGGCGTCGACTTCGACGACACGGACCTCCAGCTGCTGGCCGCGCTCGAGGACGTCCTCGACGGTCTCGACGCGCTCGCCGGGCTTGACGTTGCTGATGTGCAGCAGGCCGTCGGTGCCCTTGGTCAGCTCGACGAATGCGCCGAACGTGGTGGTCTTGACGACCGTGCCGGTGAACGAATCACCGAGCTCGACGTCCTTGGTCATCGAGCGGATGCGGTCGATCAGGCGCTCGCCCTGAGCACCGGAGACGCTGTAGACCTGGATTGTGCCGTCGTCCTCGACGTTGATCTCAGACTCGAACTCCTCGCACAGCGCGCGGATCGTCTCGCCGCCCTTGCCGATGACGACGCCGATCTTGTCCTGGTCGATCTTGATCGAGCTGATGCGCGGGGCGTACTCGGACATCTCCTCGCGCGGACGGTCGATCGCCTCGAACATCTTGCTGAGGATGAAGGCGCGTCCCTCGTTGGCCTGGGCCAGGGCGTCCTTCAGGATCTCGATCGTCACGCCGGTGATCTTGATGTCCATTTGCAGCGCGGTGATGCCGTCGGGAGTACCCGCGACCTTGAAGTCCATGTCGCCGAGGTGGTCCTCGACGCCGGCGATGTCGGAGAGCACGATGTAGTCATCGCCTTCCTTGATCAGACCCATCGCGATTCCGGAGACCGGCTTCTTGATCGGCACGCCGGCGTCCATCAGGCTCATCGTCGAGCCACAGACGCTGCCCATCGAGGACGAACCGTTCGACTCGAGCGTCTCGGAGACGACGCGGATCGTGTACGGGAACTCCTCTGTGCTCGGGATCACCGGCACGAGCGCGCGCTCGGCGAGCGCACCGTGACCGATGTCGCGGCGCTTCGGGCCGCGCATGAAGCCGGCCTCGCCAACCGAGAACGGCGGGAAGTTGTAGTGGTGGAAGTAGCGCTTGCTGGTCTCGAGGCCCAGAGTGTCCAGGCGCATCTCCTCGCGCGTGGTGCCGAGCGAGGCGAGCGAGAGGATCTGGGTCTCACCGCGGGTGAAGAGGCCCGAGCCGTGCGTGCGCGGGATGATCCCGGCCTCGGTCTCGATCGGGCGCACCTCGGTGGAGGCGCGGCCGTCCGGGCGCTTCTTGTCGACCGCGATCAGCTTGCGGGTGATGTTCTTCTCGAGGTCTTTGGCGGCGGCGGCGACGTCGGAGCTGTACTTGGCAGCGGCGTCCTCGTCGAGCTCTGAAGCCGGCTGGAACTGCTCCTTGATCTCGGCCTTGATCTCGTCGATCTTGGCGTAGCGCTCGAGCTTCTCGGGGACCGTGACCGCGGCGGTCATCTTCTCGGTGAAGGCGCTCTCGACCGCGGCGTAGACGGCCGGGTCGGCCGGCGCCGGCGCGAAGCCCTCGATCTTGTCTTTGCCCTTCTGCGCGCGCAGGTCGTGC
Organism: Solirubrobacterales bacterium; assembly: GCA_047605325.1. GTDB lineage: Bacteria > Actinomycetota > Thermoleophilia > Solirubrobacterales > JACPNS01 > JACPNS01. The sequence continues at coordinate 88,853 of JASGFX010000002.1, forward strand.
TGGGCGGCGCAAATCTTCTTGATCTCCTCGTGGGCGATCGCGAGTGCGTCGAGCACCTGCTGCTCGGAGACCTCATCGGCGCCGGCCTCGACCATCAGGATGGCCTCTTCGGATCCGGCGACCACGAGGTCGAGCTTGCTCTCACCCTCGAGGAGGAGGGAGTCTTCGTCGGGGTTGACGACGAAGTTGCCCTCGACCAGGCCGATGCGGACTGCGCCGATCGGGGTCGTGAACGGGATGTCGCTGATCATCAGCGCCGCGGAAGCGCCGTTCATCGCGAGGATGTCGTACGGGTTGATCTCGTCGACCGAAAGCGGCATCGCGACGACCTGGGTGTCACGGGTCCAGCCGTCGGGGAACAGCGGGCGCAGCGGGCGATCGATCATGCGGGCGACCAGAGTGGCCTTCTCGCCCGAACGGCCCTCGCGCTTGAAGAAAGAGCCAGGGATCTTGCCCTTGGCGTACATGCGCTCCTCGACATCGACGGTCAGAGGAAGGAAGTCCATACCGCGGTCTCCGCCGGCGGTCGCGGTCACGAGGACCACGGTGTCACCGGTCTGGACGACGACGGAGCCGCCGGCCTGCTTGGCCAGCTTTCCGGTGGTGAACGAAATCTCGTTGTCACCGACCTGCACCGCGACGCGGCGCTCATCAAAACGGCTCATGAAGTTTTTTGTCCTTTCGCCCCCGGTTGGGGCGTGTGTTTACGTCTATCTGGCGATAGCTACTGAGAGAAAACCTACCAGCAGGAGCTGGTCAGGCGTCGAGACCCGCAAGGACGGTTTCCGTGTCCGGAAACTCACCTGGGGTGTCCATCTTGATCGCCCAGCCGATCGTGCCATCAGGCTTGATCTCGTAGACGGAACGATCGGAAAAGCCCTGCTCACGATAGGTATCGAAAGCCTGGGCGACTGCGCCCTTGGGCTCGAAGTCGGCTGCGAACGTGATGTCCGTGACTCCGAGCTTGTTCTTGAATTCGTTCTGGGCGAAGGTTGAATCGACGGAGACGGCGTAGATGTCGACGCCGCGCTCCTTGAACTTGTCGATGTCGGCCTGGTAGACGCCGAACTGCTCCGTGCAGACGCCCGAGAAGGCGAACGGGTAGAAGCAGATGATCGAGCGCTTGCCGGCGAGCGACTCAGGGGTGATCTCGTCACCCTCGAAGGTGCTCAGCTTGAAGTCCGGGACTTTGTCGCCGGTCGCGGCCACTATCGACGGAGGCCGAGTTCGGCGATCAGCTTGCGGTAGCCGTCGAGGTCGCGCGACTTGTGGTAGTCGAGCAGACGACGGCGCTTGCCGACGAGCTTGAGCAGACCGCGACGCGAGTGGTGGTCCTTCTTGTGCTCGCGGAGGTGCTCGGTGAGGTGATTGATGCGGTCGGTCAGGAGTGCGACCTGGACTTCGGTGGAACCGGTGTCCGCGGCACTCTTGCCGAACTTGCTGACGATTTCAGCGGTGTTTCCTTTTGGTTCTGACATGCGGTGGGTGATGGTAGCGGGTCGCATCGGTCTGTTGCGTGGCGCAATTTCGCTTGTCGGACTAGGCTCAGCCGAGATTCATGGGGACGCGCGAGGCGGAGACGATTGGGCTGATTGCCGGGCGAATTCCCGGCGTGATCGAGCGCGCCGCCGCTCGCGCGATCGACGAAGTCCCCGGGTACGCGGACATGCCGGCGACCGACGTCTCCGACGGAATCGCCCGCGATCTGGCCCTGGCTGTGGGCGCGCTGACCGAGGGTCGCGACCTCAGCGAGTCCGATCGCGAGTCGATGGGGATCATCGGGCACACACGCGCCCAGCAGGGCCTGCCGCTGGAGGCGATGCTCCAGGTCTATTGGATCACCGTCGACGAGGTCTTCAGCGAGCTCTGGTCGACGCTTGAACAGGGCGATCTCACGGCCGAGCAGGTGTTTGAGGTGGCGCGCTCGGCGTGGAGACTGGTCGGACCGATGATCGAGGTGGCGGTTCGCGCGTACTACAGCGAGCAACTTGAACTTGCCGTGGCCGACAGCCAGCGGCTTTCCGCGCTCGTCCATACGCTGCTGCACACACCGACCGACGGTGAGAGCAGCGACGTCGCCGGCCTCGGGCTCGACCCACGCGGCGAGTACATGGCCTTTCGCGCTCAGCGCATCGACGGCGACACGCGACGCCTGCTGCTCGATCTCAAGCTCCCGGATGCACTGGACAACGGTCTGGTTGCGCCCCACGAGGGCGATGTGATCGGGTTTTCGGCCTCCACCCCCCGGCTCTCGGAGTCCGCAGACGTGATCCTCGCGGTCGGTCCCTCCGGTCGTCTGCACGAGCTGCCGCGGTCGTTCACCGTCGCGTCGCGAATACTCGACACGGCACGCGCTTACGACCGCACCGGGGTGTTCGGTGTCGAGGATCTCGCGCTCGAATCGCTTGCCCGGTCGGACAGCGCACTCGGAGACGCGCTCGTCGACCGCTACGTCCGCCCGCTCGAGCCTGGCACCGTGTCGGGGCGCGAGTGCCTGCTGACCGTGCAGGCGCTGATCGAGCACGACCTCAGCGCCGAGCGCGCCGCGACCGCGCTTTTCGTGCACCCGAACACCGTGCGCAACCGCCAGCGTCGCTTCGAGCAGGCAACCGGTACATCGCTGCGCTCGGTCACCACCTGCGCGGAAGTGCACCTCGCGCTGCTGCGCGCGCAGGTCGACTGAACCACAGCCGCATTGTGGGACTCCACAACCATTCCTCATTTTGTGTGTCTGGCATCACACAAAACTCACGCCTAGGCTCGCGGCATGGAAAACGAGCACATCCGCCGCCGCGCCCAGCACGCCGCAGCCATCGTCCTGATCGCCGCAGCCGCGCTCTTCGCGTCGGTCGCTTCGAGTCAGGCGCGTAGCACCGCGCCGATCCCCTCGACCGTTCCCTCCACGGCCGAGATCTTCTCGACGATCCAGGACCTCGTCTCACAGGGACCACGGCGTCCGGGAACGGCGGCGGGCGAGTTCGCAGTTTCCTATGTGGCGGACAAGATGCGCTCGTACGGCCTCAGCGACGTCCACGTCGAGACCTCGACGACCAACGCCTGGAAGGCGACAAGCAGTTCCCTGACCTACGGCGGGACGCCGATCGACGCCTTCCCGGCAGCTTTCTCGAACGACCCCGGCGGCAACGCGGCCGGCTCGTTCGGCACCTCCGGCGAGGGGCTGAGCGCACCGCTCGTCGACGTCGGCGACGGAGCCGCCTCCGACTACAAGGGCAAGGACGTCAAGGGCAAGATCGTGCTCTTCAACCTGCGCTTCCAGCTGCCGCTGGCTGGCCTGCTCCCGGTCATGGAGTACCTCTACGACCCGGGCCTCACGATGCTGAACTGGAAGACCCTCTTCACGGCCAACCCGTACATGACCAACTACCGGACGGCCCTGAAGAACGCGCAGGACAACGGCGCTGCCGGCTTCGTCGGGGTTCTGGCCGACTACTTCGACTCGAACAAATACTTCAACGAGTACTACAGCCGCGCGACCAATCCGCAGCCCGGGATGTGGGTGACCAAGAAGGTCGGGGCGTCGATACGCGCGAAGCTCGCCTCCAGCCCCGCAGCAAAGGCCGTGCTCTCGCTGCAGGTCGACCGCCGACCGGCGCCGGCGCACTCCGTCATGGGCATCGTCCCGGGCCAGACCAACGACACGATCCTGATCACCTCGCACCACGACTCGGTCTGGCAGGGCGCGGTCGAGGACGGCTCCGGCACGGCAGAGGTGCTTGCGCTCGCCAAGCACTACGCGTCACTTCCGACCCGCTCGCGCAAGAAGACCCTGATGTTCATGACCGACGACTCGCACTTCTCGGGGTACCAGGCGCACGCCGCCTTCATCCGCAGGCACGTCCTCCAGCGCGATCCGCTGACCGACCCCCAGCGACTCGTCGCGGTGGTCGCGATCGAACACATCGGGAAGGCCGCGTCGATCGACAGGAACGGCAACCTCGTCGTCAGCGATCAGCCCGAGCCGCGCGGCATCTTCGAAAACCTCAATTCATCACTTGGTTCGGTCGTGAACGACGCCGTCCGCGAAAACGACCTGCGCCGCACCGCAGTGCTCAGCTCGAACCTCCTTCAGGCGGTTGGCGGAATCCCGACCGACGTCTGCGGGCTGATGATCGCGGGTGTGCCCACGGTCAGCCTGATCTCAGGACCGATGTACATGTACGACGAGCAGGACACGCTGGACAAGGTCGCGACTGACCAGTTGCGACCCGTCGCCAACACTTTCCGCAACATCGTGGACGATCTTGACTCGGCGAATCCGGATCGCATCGGCTATCTGCCGCTGTCGATCACCGAGGCAATCGGCCGCGCCCTGCTGAGCGACTGACCGCGCGACGCCGCGCGGCGTCTCAGCGGGGCGCGCCCCGCTCAGGAACCGGCGCAGATCTCGCGCGCGCGGTCGACGTCGCCGTGCATGTGCTCGATGAGTTCGTCGACGCTCTCGAAGCGCTTCTCTCCACGCAGTCGCTCGAGAAACTGAATCTCGGCGTCGGTGCCGTAGAGGTCGCCCTCCCAGTCGATCAAGAAACTCTCGACCAGCACCCCGCGACCGGTCTGGAAGGTCGGACGCACGCCGACGTTGACGGCCGAGGCCACGCCGTTGGTGAGTGCGGCATAGACGCCGTGTCCGGGCACGCAGTCGTGCTCGTCGGGGGCCACATTGGCAGTCGGAAATCCGAGCGTGCGTCCGCGTTTGTCGCCGTGGATCACCTCGCCGATCATCGTGAACGGGTAGCCGAGCAGTTGATTGGCGCGTCCGATCTCACCGGCCGAGATCAGGCCACGGATCTGCGACGAGGAGACGATCTCCCCTCCGCTCTCGACCAGCGGAACCACCGTAGTCTCGAACTCGCCGAAGGTCTTGAGATATTCCGGGTCACCCTGGGCCCTCGCCCCGAAACGGAAGTTCTCCCCGACCGACACATGAGTCGCGCCGAGCTTGCCGATCAGCACCTCACGGACAAAGTCCTCAGCGCTCTTCTGGGCGAAATCTTTGTCGAACTCGATCAGAACCATCTCCTCGACGCCGATCTCTTCGAGCAGGCGCGCCTTGAGCGGCCGCGGCGTGAGGATCTTCGGCGCGGCGTCGTGGCGCAGAACGAAGAGCGGGTGCGGGTCGAATGTGAGCACCGTCTCGGCCCCTTCGATCACCTTTCGATGACCGAGGTGCACCCCGTCGAACACACCGATCGCCACGCGGCGGTCACGGCGCTCGACCTGGTCGACGGTGAGAATCTTGATGCTCATCGCGCGCGCAGTTCCTCGAGCGAGCCGGCGAGGATCGTCTCCGAGACGAGTCGGCCGGCAGCAATGTTCCCGACACCGAGCAGCCGATCGCCGACGACCAGTCGCAACGGACCGGCGTCGTCATCGGATACGTCGACGCGACGGCCGTTGATCAGAGCTTGTGCCTGCCGCTCGGACAGGTCGCGACGGTCGATGTGAGAGAGCGCGTCGAGCGGGTCGAGAATTCGCTCTGGATCAGCATCCTCCAGCCTGAGCTCGCCGACGCGCGTGCGGCGCAACTGCGCGCAGTACGCGTCTTCAAGAGTTGCGACGACGCTGCGGATGTACGTGCCACCCGCACAATCGATCTCGAACACCGCTTCTTCACCGTCGAGCGACATGCGCTCCGCACGATAGACGGTCATCTCTCTCGTCGGGGGGGTGAAATCTTCGCCCCGGCGCGCCTTCGCGTAGAGCCGCTGCCCATCGACCTTGATCGCCGAGAGCTTCGGAACGGGAAGCAGCAGATCCCCGGTCGGAATCTGCGGGTCCGCGGGAACGCGGCCGGTGTGGGTGAGCTCGCCGTCGCTGTCTCCACTGTCCGAGGTCCATCCGAGCCGAGCCGTCACGAGGTATGTCTTCGGTTGGTGAAGCAGGTAGCGCTGCAATCGAGTCGCGCGACCAACCAGGATCGTGAGCAGCCCGGTCGCGAACGGATCGAGCGTGCCGGCGTGGCCGATCTTCACCTTTTTGCCCGCGGCCCTGGAGAGTCTGCGCCGGACGTCGTACACAACGTCGTGCGAGGTGATTCCCGCAGGTTTGTCGACGAGCACGACGCCGCACTCGATCGAACCACTCTGGGCCACGCGCGAACCCTTGTTCAGGCGGCGGTGGCCTGGCGGTCGCCGAGCTGGTCGCGGATGCCCGCGCGGATCAGCTCGATCGCTTCATCAAGCGACTTGTCCGTCGTTGCACCGGCTGCCTGGCGGTGGCCTCCACCGCTGAAACTGCGAGCGATCGCCGAAACGTCCACGCGGTCGTCGGACGACCGCAGCGAGATCTTCGCGAGGTGCTCGCGCCCCTCACCGGTCAACTGCCGATACATCGCCCCCACGACGGTGCCCTTGATCGCACGGGCGAAGTCGACGATGCCCTCGGTGTAGGTCTCTTCAGAACTGGTCTCGTCGAAGTCGGCCTTCGTCAAGTTGACGATCGAGAGCAGTCCGTCGTCGAATTGCTGGAGAGTGTTCAGCGCGCGACCGAGCAGTTCGACCTTGCCGACAGGCTGGTCCTCGTAGAGACGTGTGTAGGCCGCGTGGACGTCGACCCCGTTGCGCAGGAGGTCAGCGGCCATCTCGTGCGCCTCGGGACCGGTGTTCTGGTACATGAACCTGCCGGTGTCGGTGACCAGTCCGACGTAGAGCGCGTCCGAGAGGAACGGCGTCAGCTCGACGCTGAGTTCCTTTGCGATCGAGTAGACAATCTCGGCCGTCGACGAGCGCGTGGATTCGACCATGTTGAGATCGCCGAAGAGCGTGTTGTCGTGGTGGTGATCGATGTTGATCAGCGTGAGCTCGTCGCTCTTGAGGAAATCGACGTTCATGCGTTCGAACGAGCCGCAGTCGAGATAGACGATCGTGCGCTCGGACAGGTCGTCGGGGGCGAAATGGATAGCGCCGTCTTCGGCGAGGAGATAGCGGTACTCGAAGGGCAGCGGAAACTCAGTCTCGCGCATGAACATGACGGTGTCCTTGCCCAACTCCGTGAGGATCGCGTTCATGCCCACCAATGAGCCGAGGGCGTCGCCATCGGGATTCTCGTGGGTGGTCAGCAGAAACTTCTGGTCGCCCTTCAGACGCCCCAGGATCTCAGCTCGATCGCTCATCAAATTGCTCGGCTTCCTCGTTGATCAGTTCGTTGATGTGCGATGCACGCTCAACGCTCTCGTCGTACTCGAACTTCAATATCGGTGTGTACTTCATGCGCAGGTGAGCGGCGATCTCGCCCTGCAAGTCGATGCGCAGGTCTTCGAGCGCCTCAAACGTCGCAGCGCGCTCCGCTTCGCTGCCGAACACGCTGACGAACACCGTCGCGTGGTGCAGGTCGGGAGAGGTCTGGACGTCGGTGATCGTCACGAAACCGTCGAGACGATCGCGAGCGGCTCCGGTCAGGGCGCTTGAGACGACCTCTCGGACGCCCTCATCGACCCTGCGCATGCGCTCACCCTGACTCAAATCCGACCCTCTCGCACCGCGACTAGACGAGCTCGCGCTCGACGCTCTTGGTCTCGAAGACCTCGATCACGTCGTCGTCCTTGACATCGGCGTAGTTCTCGAGCACGATTCCGCACTCCATACCGACGGTGACTTCACGGACGTCGTCGTCGAAACGACGCAGCGTGCCGATCTTGCCCTCGTACACGACGGTTCCGTCGCGGACCAGTCGGACCTGCGCGCCGCGCGTGACCTTGCCGGTGTCGACGTGACAGCCGGCGATCGTGCCGATCTTCGAGGCCTTGAAGGTCTGGCGCACCGTGAGTGTGCCGACCGCCTCTTCGACCTGATCGGGCGCGAGCAGACCCTGCATGGCGGCGCGAAGCTCTTCGATCGCCTTGTAGATCACCGTGTAAGTGCGGATCTCGACGCCTTCACGGTCGGCGATCAGACGAGAGTCGCCGACCGGACGGACGTTGAAACCGATCACGATCGCGTCGGAGGCGGAGGCGAGCATGATGTCGCTCTCGTTGATTCCGCCGACACCGTGATGGATCACGTTGACCTGGATCTCGCTCTGCGGGAGCTTCGCGATCTCGTCCTCGAGCGCGCCGACGGAACCGGCGACGTCGCCCTTGAGGATCAGGTTGAGTGAGCTGAGCTCACCCTCCTGCGCGCGGGCGAAGGCGTCCTCGAAGGAGACCTTCAGGCGGGCGCGACGGGCGATCGCCTCATTCTTCAGACGGTTGGCGCGATCGGCGGCCTGCGTACGAGCCGCGCGATCACTTTCGACCACGCGGAAGTTGTTGCCGGCCTCGGGAACGCCGTCAAAGCCCAGCACCTCCACCGGGGCACCGAGCTCGGCGAGCTCGATCCGGTGTCCGTTGTAGTCGTGCATCGCGCGCACGCGGCCCCACTGAGAACCGGCGACCACCGCGTCGCCGATCTTCAGCTGACCACGCTGGAGCAGCAGCGTCGCGACCGGGCCACGACCAGGGTCGAGCTGCGACTCGATGACCGTGCCGGAGGCCTCGGCCGTCGGGTTGCCCTTGAACTCTTCGACCTCGGCGACCAGCAGGAGCATGTCGAGCAGGTTGTCGAGACCCTCACGCTGTTTGGCCGAGACATCGCAGAAGATCGTCGATCCCCCCCAGTCCTCGGGCTGCAGGCCGAGGGCGGCGAGTTCGGTGCGAGCGCGCATCGGGTCTGCGCCCTCCTTGTCGATCTTGTTGACTGCGATCACGATCGGCACTCCGGCCGCCTTCGCGTGGTCGATCGCCTCTTCGGTCTGCGGCATGACGCCGTCGTCGGCCGCGACCACGATCACCGCGATGTCGGTGACCTCGGCTCCGCGAGCACGCATCGCCGTGAAGGCTTCGTGACCCGGCGTGTCGATGAAGGTGATGAGCTTGTCTCCGCGATGCACCTGGTAGGCACCGATGTGCTGGGTGATACCTCCGGCCTCTCCGGCGACGACGTCGGCCTCGCGGATCGCGTCGAGCAGCGAGGTCTTTCCGTGGTCGACGTGACCCATGATCGTGACGACCGGCGGGCGCTCTGCGAGATCCGCGTCGGTGTCCTGTGCCTCGGGTGCTTCTTCGGCCTCGTCGGCGACCGAGCGAAGGTCGAGTTCGCGGTCGAACTCGCCGACGAGCACGGCGATCGTCTCGTCGGAGAGAGTCTGGGTCAGCGAGGCCATCTCGCCTAGGCCCATCAGCTTCTTGATCACTTCAGGCGCGGGCACGCCGAGTGACTCGGAGACCTCCTTGACCGTCGCGCCGGAATTGATGCGGACTGTCTTGTCTTCGACCTCCGGCTCGACGTTTACCTGCTCGACGGGCTCCTCGAAGACGGGCTTGCGCCTGCGTCCGCCGCGACGCTTGGGTGCGGGCTGGCCCTGCGGCGGACCGCCCGGCCCGCGACGCGAGGCCTGCGAGTCGATCACGACGCGGCGCATCTTGCCCTGGCCGCCACCCCCGCCCGGCACGGGTCCGGGGCGTCCCGCCGGGCGCGGACCCGGAGGCCCCGGGACCGCGGCGCGGCGGAGAATCGTTCGGTCCGGCCGAGTAACCGCGCTGCTGCGGGCGCGACTGACCACCGGAGGACTGACCTCCGCCCTGCGCCTGCTGTGCCGACGCGGCGCGCGCGCCGACCGGACGGTTCACGGCCTTCATGACCTTTTCGGCGACCTCATCGCTGACTCCGGACGAGGCCGTCTTGACTTCGATCCCCGCCTTCTGGAGCAGCGCCAGCATCTCCTTGCTGGTCAGGCCGGCGTTCTTCGCCAGTTCGTGTACTCGGACTTTCGCCATCTGGTGAGCGCGCCCCTACTCGGTGTCCTCGGGCGAACCCGTCGCCACGGAGGAGTCGGCGGTCGCGTCGTCATCGCCGTCGGCGACCTCGGCTTCCGGAGTGTCTGAATCTTCGACGAACTCGTCCGCTGAGGCGGCCTCGGCCTCGTCGATCGCCTCCTCGGCGTCTTCGTCCGCGACCGGAGCGTTCTCGATCGCCTCAACGATCGATTCGGTCTCGATCTCGCCCTCCTCTGCGTCAGCGGCGCCGGCCGCTTCGGCGTCGATGCTCACTTCGCCGTCGGCGGCGAGCTCTTCGAGCGACTCCTCGATCGGAGCCTCGGGGCGCTCGTCGCCGTCGACGACTTCCTCGACGGTCTCGTTGTCGGCCTCGGCTTCGGCGTCGCTCTCGATCGCCGGCTCCGGACCTTCGCCCTCGTCGGCGGCCTCGATCGCGTCGGCCATAGACGGGTCGACGTAGTCGGTCTCCTGGTCGATCAGTGCCTGGTGGGCGTCGAGACCGCAGTAGCGTGAACCCGGCAGAGCGGCGTTCGGGCAGAGGCGGCCGTTGGTCAGGATCGCGTGGCAACGGCCGGCGTTCTCGACCTCGCCCTCGCCGCCTTCGCCGCCTCCGTCGTCGTCGACTGCGAAGTCGCTCTCGGAGCGGATATCGATGCGCCAGCCGGTCAGACGGGCCGCGAGGCGAGCGTTCTGGCCTTCACGGCCGATCGCCAGCGAGAGCTGGTCGTCGGGCACGATGACGGTGGCCTGCTGATTCTCATCGTCGACGAGCACCTCACGCACACGCGCCGGCGCGAGCGCCTTGGCGACGAAGCGCGCGGGCTCCTCGTTGAAGGGGATGATGTCGATCTTCTCGCCGCGCAACTCTGAGACGACCATGCGCACACGCGACCCACGCGGGCCGACGCAGGCGCCGACAGGGTCGACGCCGTCGGCGTGGCTGACGACCGCGATCTTGCTGCGGAAACCCGGCTCACGCGCGACGTTCTGGATCTCGACGAGGCCGTCGGCCACCTCTGGCACTTCCAGCTCGAACAGCTTGCGGATCAGCTCGGGGTTGCGGCGCGAGACGACGATGCTCGGACCCTTGCTCTCGGCCGAGACGTCGGTGATCACGGCCTTGATGCGCGCGCCGTGCTCGTAGCGCTCGCGCGGCACCTGCTCGCTCTTGGGCAGCAGCGCCTCGACGCGCTCACGCAGCTGGACAAGCGTGTAGCGATGGTCGGTCTGCTGCACGATTCCGGTGATCAACTCGCCCACCCGGTCGTGGTACTCGTCGTACATCATCTGGCGCTCGGCCTCGCGGATCCGCTGGTAGATCACCTGCTTGGCGGTCTGGGCGGCGATGCGGCCGAAGTTCTCCGGGGTGACGTCGCGCTCGGGAATTTGGTCGCGATACTCGGCGAGCTTCTCGGGAGCGATGTCGGGCTCCTCGATGATGCGGCGCTCGCCGGTCTCCGGATCGATCGTCGACTCCTGCTCGTAGACCTCGTCGAGCAGCTCGTCCTCGAGGTCCTCCGGGACGAGCAGTTCGAAGACGCGGAAATCGCCGGATTCACGGTCGAGTTCGACGCGCGCGTACTTGGCCGATCCCGGCGACTTCTTGTAGGCCGAGAGCAGGGCGTCTTCGAGCGCGGTCATGAGGGTCTCGCTCTCGATCCCCTTTTCGCGCTCGAGCATCTTGATTGCGTCGACGATTTCCTGTGACATTTGGTGAATTGCCTTTTCTGTTGTTATTCAGTTGATGGCGCCGTTTGAGCTGCAGCTCAGGGCACCAGATTCGACTTGCTGATGTCGGAGTACGGCAGAGTGACGATCGTCCCGTCGGAGCCGATCGTGACGCCGGCGTCATCCGCGGCGATCAGCTCGCCGGTGAAGTTGCGACGTCCCTCGTGGTCGCTGCGTGTGCGGATCTTTGCGCGGCGACCGACAAAGCGGCGGAAGTGGTCGGGCTTGGTCAGCGGACGCTTCGGGCCCGGAGACGAAACCTCCAGCGCGTACTGCTCCCGGAGCGCGCGAAGTGCGCGGGTGACGCGCTCGCAGAGATCGAGATCGACCCCATCCGGGTGATCGATGAAGATCCGCACGGTCCCGCCGTTGAGCTCGCAGAGCAAAAGCTCGACCTGGGGCTCGGAAGCCGCCAGTTCGGTCTCTATTTCGGTTTGGATCTTCTCGGTGTTCATGCGCTGGTCGCGTAACTCCCCAATAAAAAAGTGAGCCGGAGGGCCCACTTCGAGACTGCGCGGATGCCGCCCGAGGGCCGCAATCCGAAATGACGAGGAGGTCAGCGCTCTGAATTATACCGGGCGGTCGCCCCTCGCAGCCGGTTCTGCGCTGTGCGGGCGCAGCAATGCGCCGACACGATCGAGGATCACGCCCGCGACCTGCGCCTTGGTGCCACGCGGAGGGCGCTCGGGTTCGGCGCCGCGAGTCAGGAGCGTGACTTCGTTGCCGTCGACTTCGAAGCCGATCGTCGGGTCGGCGATGTCGTTGGCGACGATCATGTCGAGCCCCTTGGATTCGAGCTTGCGCTGTGCTTCCGGCAACAATGCGTCGCCTGCCTCGGCGGCGAAACCGACGACGATCTGACCGGGCCTGCGCAGGTCTTTGAGGCCTTTGAGGACGTCGTTGGTGGCGACTAGTTCGATCTCCATGCCCTGCCTGCCAGCCTTCTTGATCTTGCCCTCGGCGGGCCTGGCCGGGGTGAAGTCGGCGACGGCTGCCGCCATGATCAGCGCGTCGGTTGACGTGAAGTGTTCGCGGACCGCGCTTTCGAGTTCAGCGGCGCTCGAGACGTCCACGTAGTCGATTGCGGGATTGCGTGGCAGCGCGACGTTGGCGGCGACGACCGTGACCTCCGCCCCCCGCGCGGCCGCCTCGTCGGCGATCGCGAAGCCCATCTTGCCGCTCGAGCGGTTGCCGACGTAGCGGACCTCATCGATCGGCTCGCGTGTGCCACCGGCGCTGACGAGCAGCTTGAGGCCGTCCAGCGAACGCGGCGCGAAGTTCTGATCGCCGGTCAGGGCGCGCTCCACCGCTCCGAGCAGTTCCTGCGGCTCGGGCAGCCGGCCGACGCCGTATTCGCCCTTGGACGCAAGCTCGCCGGTACCAGGGTCGAGCACGGTGACGCCGCGTGCGCGCAGCGTCTCGACGTTCGTGCGCGTGGCCGCACTCGTGTACATGTCGTTGTTCATCGCCGGCGCGACGATCAGCGGCTTCCTGCAGGTCAGGGCGAGCGCAGTGACCATGTTGTCGGCTTGGCCGGCAGCAATCTTCGCGATCGTGTTGGCTGTCGCAGGCGCGACGAGGAAGACGTCGCAATTGGCGGCGAGCTCCAGGTGGGCGATCGGATCGTGCGCGGGACGTTGCTGGTCCTGGAAGACGCCGCCGGCCGGATCGGTCTCGAACTGGTCGATCAGCACCGGCGCGCCGGCGATCCCCTCAAACGAGGACCGACCGACGAAGTTGAGACTGTCGGGAGTCTGCACGACGCGTACGAAGTGGCCCGCCTTGATCGCAAGGCGGGTGAACTCGAGCGTTTTGTATGCGGCGATCCCGCCGCTGACTCCTAGAAGAATGCGGGCCATCGGGATGATTATCGACGGTTTCGGCAGCTTCCACCCCGCCTGCAACGACGTTGCCAAGCCTCCAGCCCGGCACGGCAACAGGATCTGGCTTGTTCAGGGCGCAAACGACCCATCGTCTTGCCCCGCGGACAGGACGATGGAAGATCCTCCGCTCGAACAAGCCTCTGGGCAAATCGGCGACTCCCCGCCAGACACCACAATCCGCCGCCCCCAAAACGCAAACTGCCCGCCAAGAGGCGGGCAGTGCAAGGACTGAGCAATCAGCTCGCTCTCAGCGGTACTGGTACTTCAGCTTGTCGGCCTCGATCTCTTCGAGCGCGATCGTGAGGTAGTTCTTCGAGCGAGTGTCGACCATCGGCGGAACGTACTCGCCGAAGTGGCCCTCACCGAGGCCGTGGTAGTACGAGCTGATCTGGCGCGCACGCTTGGCGGCGACGATCACCGACGCATACTGCGAATCGATCTTCTCAAGCAACTTGTCTACACGGGGTTCGACCACGGGGTCTCCTTCAAAAACTGGTTGGAACGGAGGATTGTAGAGCCTTCGACGCGTGAGGCGCCGGGCCTACCGCGCCGAGATGATCGCGTCGAGCTCATCGACGGCGCGATCGAGGTCGTCATTGACGACCACGTGCTCGAACTCGTGCTGCGCAGCGAGTTCCTCTTCGGCGACCTTCAGTCGGCGCTCGATCGCCTCCGCCGTATCGGTCGCGCGGCCGACCAGACGCTCACGCAGGGTCTCGGGCGTCGGCGGAGCGATGAAGATCTGCGTCGCCTCGGGCATCGTCTCGCGAATCTGCCGCGCGCCCTGCAACTCGATCTCGAGGACAACTCCCCCCTTTGCCGCGTTGCGTTCCAGCTCACTGCGCAGAGTGCCGTACTGGTTGCCGCTGTAGGCAGCGTGCTCGACAAACTCGCCGGCCGCGACGCGGCGATGGAAATCGGTCGGCGTGAGGAAGTGGTAGTGCTGGCCGTCGGACTCGCCCTCGCGCGGGGCACGCGTCGTCGCGGAAACAGAGAGTCCGAGACCCGGATGACGTTCGCGCAGCGCGCGGATGACCGTGCCCTTTCCGACACCCGACGGACCCGTGATCACGTAGACGGACGGTGCCTGATCGACAGGACCGGCGGTCATCTCACACCTACGGGCGGCGCAGCGCTTCGATCAGCTCGCCGCGCTGACGCTCGGACAGACCGATCACGGTCTTGCTCGGAGAGATGCGGCAACGCTGGAGGATCTTGGTGACCTTGACGCGGCCGTAGCGCGGCACGGCGAGCATGATGTCGGCGACCTTTGCGGAATGAACGCACTCCGGCGGATCGGCGAGAACCTGCTCGATGCGGACGCGGCCGGCCTTGAGGTCACGCTTCAGCGTGGCGCGTTCCGTACGCACTGCATTCGCGAGCTTGAGGGCCTCCAGACGCTGCGAGGGCGAGCGGTCCGGGGTCTCCGCCAGAGCCTCGGCCTGCGCCTTCGAGGGGGCGCTTTCGGTCTTCTGAGGCTTGGTGGCGGGTTGCGGCATGGCGGGAATAATAGGCAGGTTTGCACGGGGTGACAACAGGAAATTTCGCGATTCACCTCGACCTAAGGTTGAGGTTCACTCGAGTTCACCGTTGCTTGACCCCCCGACTCACCAGTTCGGGTGGTTACCCGCAGGTACCACAGGGTTCAAAAAGGACTATTTGAGAGTTCAGCCGCAATGCGATTGCCAGCGGCTGGATCGCGAAAACTCTCTGTCCCGACCGCCACGAGCGTCGCCCCGGCGTCGAGCAGAGCCTGCGCGTCGGCCCCCGATTCGACTCCGCCCATTCCAACCACCGGGATCCTCACAGCAGCGGACACCCGTACGACCTGACCGAGCGCAACGGGTCTCAGTGCCGGACCGGAGATACCTCCGCTGCCGGCCCCGAGCCACGGCTCGGCGCTGCCCGGCTTGTAGGCCATCCCGGGCAACGTGTTGATCAGTGAGATCGCGTCGGCCCCGGCACTCTCGGCCGCCAGGGCGACAAGGTCGGGACGCGATGTCGAGGGAGCGAGCTTCGCGATCATCGGCTTGTTCGAGTGCACTCGGAGCTGACTCATCATCGCCTCGCATTCGACGGGATCCGAGCCGACGATATTGCCGGTCTTTACGTTCGGGCAGGAGAAGTTCAATTCGAATGCGGCGATTTCGTCGCGCGGGCCAAGCGTCTCGAGGATCGTCACCAACTCCTCGGCAGCGAAGCCCATGACCGAGACGATCAGCGGCGCCGGCAACGTCGCGTACTCGGGCAGGTCTTCGTCGATGAAGCGCACGAGGCCTTTGTTCGGCAGGCCGATCGAATTGATCATCCCCTGACCGAGCTCCCACAGTCGCGGCGGCGGATTGCCCGCTCGGGGCTCGAGCGTGATCGTCTTCGAGACGTACGCCGAGAACGGGAAGTTGCGGTCGAGAGCTTCGCCGAAGACGCGGCGAGCAGCGAGCGCGTCGTAGGTCCCCGAACCGTTGATGATCGGATGCTCAAGCTCGATTCCGCAGAACTCGACGGCCATCAGTGCGGTCCCGGGGTGATCGCGGTGTCGAGCACGTCGCCAGCCAGCACCGGGCCGTCGACGCAGAGCCTCAGATAGCCGCTTTTTGTCGGCACGACGCAGCCGAAGCAGGCACCGAACCCGCAGGCCATCCCCGATTCGAGGGCGAGCTGAGACGGCACGTCGCGCGCCTCGCAGAGCGCGCGCACCGACTCGAGCATCCCCGGAGGTCCGCAGGCGTAGACGGTGGACTCAGGCTGTTCGTCGAGATGCCCGGCGAGCAACTCGGTCACGAAGCCATGGTGTCCGGACGATCCGTCGTCGGTCGCGAGCGAGTGGTCGAGCTCGTAGAGCCCCGCGGCAGAGGCGTGCTCGGCCGAGCGCATACCGACGAATGCGGTCGAACGTACGCCGTCGAGCAGGCGGAGCTCGTCGTCGAGCGCGACTATCGGGGCGAGCCCGATCCCTCCGGCGACGAGCACCGGCCAGCGCTCGGCATCGAGCGCGAAACCATTCCCGAACGGGCCGGTCAGCACCAGCTCCTCGCCCGGGGCGACGTCCGAAAGCCGCGCGGTGCCGGGGCCGACGGCCTCGAACAGGAAGTCCAGCTCGACGCCGTCGGCGGTCTGCACGGCGCGGGCGAATGAGAGAGCCCGTGGCAGGTATGGGCGGCCATCCTCACCCCCGCCCCAGCGCTCGGGAGTACGCAACATGTAGAACTGCCCGGCGATCGGCTCGGGGCCGCCGCGGTCGAGCGCGGTCAGAGCGACGTATGGCCCAGCCTCACGGCGGGCCGTGACGTGAGCAAGCCGAGTGCCGAAGAGCGCCTGCGGACGCTCGAGCGCGGAGCCGCTCAAGCCGTTGCCCCTTCGGCCGCGGCGCCCGTGCCTGCGTGGAGCTCCTGCAGTGAGCGCACCTCGTCGCCGTGGATGCGCATGGCGCCGATCGCGCGCGCCGCGGCGGAGGCGCCGGTCATCGTGGTGATGCAGGGGATGCCCCGCGCCGTCGCGGCGATGCGAATCTCGTAACCGTCAGCGCGCGCGCCACTGCCGGATGGTGTGTTGACGACCATCTCGACGTCACCGCGCTCGATCCACTCGACGACGTTGTTCGAGCCCTCGCCGATCTTGTTGATCGCCTCGACGGGAATTCCCATGCGACGGATCGACCTGGCCGTGCCGCCGGTCGCAATGATCTTGAAGCCGAGGTCATGGAGATTGGCGGCCAGCTGAGTCGCGGCGGGTTTGTCGCGGTCGTGGACTGTGATGAACACGGTTCCCGAATCCGGCAGCGCTGCGCCGGCGGCGGCCTGGGCCTTGCCGAAGGCCGTTGGGAAATCGTCTGCGATGCCCATCACCTCGCCGGTCGAGCGCATCTCAGGGCCGAGGACGGCGTCGGCGCCCGGGAACCGCTGGAACGGAAGCACCGCCTCCTTGACGGAGACATGGTCGGTTCCGCCCTCGGGCAGATCGATGTCGGCGAGCTTCTCCCCGAGCATCAGTCGGCAGGCGATCTTCGCCAGCGAGACGCCGGTCGCCTTCGAGACGAACGGCACGGTGCGGGAGGCGCGCGGATTGGCCTCGATCACGTAGACCTCATCGCCAACCACGGCGTACTGCACGTTGATCAGCCCGACGACCCCGAGCTCCAGCGCGATCGTGCGCGTGTGCGCAAGGATCGTCTCGTAGGCCTCGGGACCGATCGACATCGCCGGGATCACGCAGGCCGAGTCGCCCGAGTGGACCCCGGCTTCCTCGACATGCTGCATCACTGCGCCGATCTTGACTGTCTCGCCGTCGCAGAGCGCGTCGACATCGATCTCGATGGCATCCTCGAGAAAGCGGTCGAGCAGCAGGACCTGGTCGCGTTCACCTTCAACCGCCGGGCGGTCGAGGCCGAGCGCCGCCGCTTCAGTGGCGAGATACTGCTCGAGCTGTTCGTGCGAGTAACAAATCGTCATCGCGCGGCCGCCAAGCACATACGACGGGCGGATCAACAGCGGGAAACCGACACGCTCTGCGGTGATCCGCGCCTCATCGGAGCTCTTGGCGATCCCGTACGGCGGACACGCGATCTTGTTGCGGTCAAGCAAGTCGCCGAAGCGTTCGCGGTCCTCGGCGTGATCGATCGCGTCGACGCCGGTCCCGAGCAACGGAACGCCGGCCTCGGCAAGGCCTTGCGCGAGCTTCAGCGGGGTCTGGCCGCCGAACTGCACGATCACTCCCTCGGGCTTCTCGACCTCGACGATCGCGAGCACGTCCTCGAGCGTCAGCGGCTCGAAGTAGAGACGATCGGAGATGTCGTAGTCGGTCGAGACCGTCTCCGGGTTGCAGTTGACGATCACGGCGTCGCGGCCACTCTCGCGCACCGTCATCGCAGCATGTACGCAGCAATAGTCGAACTCGATGCCCTGGCCGATGCGGTTTGGCCCGGATCCGAGGATCATCACGCTCGCGTTGTCGCCGCGCTCGATCTCGTGCTGGGGCCCATCGGGTCCGACGCGCTCGTGGCCGGAGTAGAAATACGGCGTCTTCGCCTCGAATTCGGCGGCGCAGGTGTCGACGGCTCGGTAGACCCGCTGCTCGCCCTCTTCGACGGCCGTTCCGGCCGCGATCAGTTCCTCGAACTGACGCAGATACCACGGGTCGATGTGGGTCGACGCATTGATCTCATCGACACTCGCCCCCTGCCTGAAGGCCTCGAACACGAGTTCAAAACGATCTGCGGTCGGTCGCTTGATGACTTCGAGCAGTTCGTCCTTGCCCATGTCGATCACCGGCGGCTTGTCCAGCTCGCGTGAGCGCCATGCCTTCTCGAAGGCCTGCTTGAAGGTCGGGGCGATCGACATCGCTTCTCCGACCGACTTCATCTGGCTGGTCAAGCCGTCGTCTGAGCCGGGAAACTTCTCGAACGCGAAGCGTGGCCATTTGACGACCACGTAGTCGAGCGCCGGCTCGAACGACGCGACGGTCTTGCCGGTGATGTCGTTCGGAATCTCTTCGAGCGAGTATCCGACGGCGAGTCGTGCGGCGATCTTCGCGATCGGGAATCCCGTCGCCTTCGACGCGAGCGCCGACGAGCGCGAAACGCGCGGATTCATCTCGATCACGACGATGTCGCCGTCCTCGGGGTTGACCGAGAACTGCACGTTCGACCCGCCGGTCTCGACACCGATCGCGCGAATGATCGCGATCGCCTGATCGCGCAGCTCCTGGTATTTGCCGTCGGTCAAGCTCTGCTGCGGCGCGACGGTCACGGAGTCGCCGGTGTGCACGCCCATCGGATCGATGTTCTCGATCGAGGCGATGATCACGACATTGTCGTTCTTGTCGCGCATCACCTCGAGTTCGAACTCGCCCCAGCCGAGCAGCGATTGTTCTACGAGCGTCTCGCCGATCGGACTGGCCGCCAGCGCGGCGCCCAACATCGTGCGCAGTTCGTCGCGCGAGTACGCGATGCCGCCGCCGAAGCCGCCCATCGTGTAACCCGGGCGGATGATCGACGGGATCCCAACCGACTCGATCACCCGGTCCAGTTCTTCGTCAGAGATGCTGCCGTCGCCGTTGACGTCGTGAACCACGACCGAGCCGGCACACTTGAGTCCGATCGAGTGCACGACCTCGCGGAAGAGTTCGCGCTCCTCGGCCTTGCGCATCGACTCGTAGTTCGCGCCGATCATCTCGATGTTCAGGCGCTCGAGCACTCCGGTCTCTGAGAGATCGCGCGCGAGGTTCAGGGCCGTCCCGCCCCCGAGCGTCGCGAGCAGAGCGTCGGGACGCTCCTTCTCGAGCACCGCGGTGACCGACCGGGTCGTCAGCGGCTCGATGTAGGTACGAGCGGCGAATTCGGGGTCGGTCATGATCGTCGCCGGATTGCTGTTGATCAGGACCACTTCGTAGCCCTCATCCTGCAGCACGCGGCAGGCCTGGACGCCTGAGTAGTCGAACTCCGCGGCCTGGCCGATGATGATCGGTCCCGAGCCGAGGATGCAGATCTTTTTGATGTCGTCGCGGCGGGGCATCAGCTTGCGAGCTCCAGGAATCGGTCGAACAGGTAACGGGCGTCGTGCGGACCGGGGCCCGCTTCGGGGTGGTACTGGACCGTCGCACCGACAACATCGTTCAGCACGAGACCTTCCACGGTGCGGTCGTAGAGATTCACGTGGCTCAGCTCGGCCGAGCCAAAATCGGTCTCCCAGCGGATCGGTTCGTCCGCGTCGACGGTGCCAGATCCGTCCGGGGTCTGCACCGCAAAGCCGTGATTCTGGGAAGTGATGTCGATCTTTCCGGTCGCGAGGTCCTTGACCGGGTGGTTGGCGCCACGGTGGCCGAACGGGAGCTTGTAGGTATCGAGGCCGACGGCGCGGCAGAGCAACTGGTGCCCCATGCAGATTCCGAAGACCGGCTTCTTGCCGATCAGCTGGCGGACGTTCTCGACAACGTAGTCGAGCGCCGCCGGATCGCCAGGACCGTTGGCCAGGAAGAAGAAGTCGGGGTTCCGCGCCAGCAGCGTCTCGGCCGGCGTGCCGCAGGGATGAAGTTCGATCTTCGCGCCACGGGCGACGAAGTTGTCAACGATCGATCGCTTGATTCCCGTGTCGATTGCGACGATGTGCGCGGCGCTGCCCTCGCCGAATACCAGCGGCTCGGACGGCGTGACCTCTTTGGCGAAGTCAGCCCCGGACATCGACGGTTCGGCGCCCACGCGCTCGCGCGCCTCACTCTCAGCAATCGATGCTGCGAAGATACCGCCGCGCATCGCGCCCTTGTCGCGGATGTGGCGGACGAGAGCGCGCGTGTTGACACCGGTGATGCCGGGGACGCCCTGTTCGACAAGCCACCGCTCCCAATCGCCCTGACGACCGGGAGTACCCGACGGCGCGATCTCGCGCATCACGACCGCGCGAGCGTGCGGAGCACTCGACTCCATGAAGGCCTCGGCGACGCCGTAGTTGCCGACCATCGGATAGGTGTAGGTGACGATCTGCCCGCGATAACTCGGATCGGTCAGTGCCTCCTGGTAGCCGGACATCGACGTGTTGAACACAACCTCGCCCGTGACCGGGCCCTCCGCGCCGGCGGCGTAGCCGTCAAAGCGGCTGCCGTCTTCGAGCAACAGATATGCCGCGGAACGACCGCTCATGCGCCGACCTCCTGGACAGCGATGCTGCGTGCGCGGAATGCGACGACTCCGGCTGCGATCGTCATCAGAACCTTGCCATGCAGTTCGCGCCCGGCAAAACAGCTGTTGGTCGAGCGGCTCATGTAGCCCTCCTCCCCGACGATCCAGGTGTCGTCGAGATCGATCAGATTCAAGTTGGCCGGTTGACCTTCGGCGATCGTCGGACGGGTCAGCCCGAAGAGTTCGGCGCCCTTGGTGAGGCGATCGACGACCAGCGAGAGGTCGAGCACGCCGGTTCGCACGAGGTCGCTGTAGACGACGGGGAAAGACGTTTCGAGGCCCGTCACGCCCATCGCCGCCTGCTCGAACGGAACTTCCTTCTCGTGGGCCGCATGCGGCGCGTGGTCGGTGGCGATGATGTCGACCACACCGCTTCTCAACGCCTCGATCAACGCTTGGCGATCGGCCTCGGTCCGCAGCGGTGGGTTCATCTTGAAGTTGGCATCTGTGCCGTCACCCACGGCCTCGTCCGTCAGTGTCAGATGGTGCGGCGTGACCTCGGTCGTGATCTGCACGCCGCGCGCCTTGGCTTCGGCGACGGCCTCGATCGAGCCGACGCAGGAGAGGTGCTGGACGTGGATGCTGCCCCCCTCGTACTCGGCGAGCAGCGCGTCTCGGGCGATCATCGTGCTCTCGGAGGTGCCCGGATAGCCCGCAAACCCGAGTCGAGCGCTCACAGCGCCCTCGTTCATCACCCCGCCGCGCGTCAACCGCGGGTCCTCCTCATGCAGGGCGATCGGCCGGCCGGCGAGACGCTGGTACTGGAGCGCCTGACGCATCAGGCCGGCGTCGGCGATCGGTAGCCCATCATCGGTGAAGCAGATCGCCCCGGCCTCGGCGAGTTCTGCCATCTCAGAGAGCTGCTTGCCCTTCATCCCGCGCGTCACCGTCGCGCTGAACGCGACGGGAACCTGCGCGTCGGTCTCGGCGCGCGTGCGCAGCGACTGGATCGCCGCAGCCGAATCGACCGGCGGATTCGTGTTCGCCATCGCGATGATCGCCGTGAAGCCGCCGGCCGCGGCAGAGCGCGTGCCCGACTCGAGGTTCTCCTTGTATTCAAAGCCCGGTGTGCGCAGGTGTACGTGCGGGTCGACGAAGCCCGCGAAGACGTGCTTTCCGGTGGCGTCGATCAGCTCAGCACCCTCCGGAGCATCGAGATTCTCTCCGACGGCGGCGATCACGCCGCCCTTGACGACCACGTCGAGCACGCGGTCGTGTCCTGCCGCGGGATCGAGCACGTGGCCACCACGGATCAGCAGGTCGGCCGGCGCGCCGCCACGGAAGCTCAGGCAGTCATCGGCCGGAGGCCCGATCGGCTCAGGCGGGAGCGGCGCAAGCAGGGTGAGATCCGCCGGACTCATCGCACAACTCCTTCTGGCCCGATCGCACGCGCCTCGGCGATCTGGCCTTCGGGCTCGCGCGCCGCGCCACCATCCGGTGCGCGCCCTGCGAGCAGTTCGTAGAAAACGGCCATCCGCACTGCGACGCCGGCGGCCACCTGTTCGGTGATCAGCGACTGCGGCGCGTCGACGACGTCAGGTGAGAGCTCGACGCCGCGATTCACGGGGCCCGGATGCATCAGCAACTGACCCGCCCCAAGGCGCTTACCGTTGATCTGGAAGTAGCGCGCGTATTCGCGGACCGACGGGATGAAGCTCTGGTCTTCGCTCATTCGCTCGTTCTGCATCCGCAGCACGTAGAGGACATCGGCCGCATTCGAACCGTCGAGCGTGTAGGAGACCTTGCAGCCGAGCGTCTCGATCTCGCGCGGGATCAGCGTCGGCGGACCGCAGACGGTCACCTCCGCCCCGAGCGTCGAGAGCGCGAT
Organism: Solirubrobacterales bacterium; assembly: GCA_047605325.1. Classification (GTDB taxonomy): domain Bacteria; phylum Actinomycetota; class Thermoleophilia; order Solirubrobacterales; family JACPNS01; genus JACPNS01. The sequence goes on from JASGFX010000002.1 coordinate 111,730, forward strand.
GATGTTCGAGCGAGCGACACGGCTGTGCAGGACGTCACCGATGATCCAGACCCTGCGCCCGTCGAGCTCGCCGAGGCGGCGGCGCAGCGTGAAGGCGTCGAGCAGGGCCTGGGTGGGGTGTTCGTGCTTGCCATCGCCCGCGTTGATCACCGCAGCATCGGTCCAGCGGGTGATCATTCCGGGCGCGCCGACGTGCGGACTGCGCACGACGATCGCCGAGGGTTCGTAGGCCGAGAGGGTCTGCACCGTGTCGCGAAGAGATTCTCCCTTCTCTACGCTCGAGCCGCTGGCCTGGATCGTCACCGTGTCGGCCGAGAGACGCTTGGCGGCGAGGTCGAACGACGAACGCGTACGCGTCGAGTTCTCGAAGAAGAGATTGACGATCGTGCGGCCAGAGAGCGTCGGCAACTTCTTGTTCTCGCGCTCGGCCAGCTGGGAGAGCGACTCGGCGCGATCGAGCAGGCGTTCGATCTGCTCACGTGAGAGGCCTTCGATTCCGAGCAGGTTGCGCATCAGGCCGCCCCCGCCCCTGCCGCCTGCGTCGGCACGATCGCGATCTCGTCGATGCCGTCGGTCTCATCAAGTCTCACGTTCACTCGCTCCTCGCTGCTGGTCGGCAGGTTCTTGCCCACGAAGTCGGGGCGGATCGGAAGTTCGCGGTGTCCGCGGTCGGCGAGCACCGCGAGCTGGACGGCCGGCGGCCGGCCGAAATCGAACAGCGCGTCGATCGCGGCGCGCACCGTGCGGCCGGTGTAGAGAACGTCATCGACCAGGACGATCACGTGATCATCGACGGGAAAGTCGAGATTCGAGCTGTGGACGACCGGCTGGCGCTCGCGCGGCTGGCCGATGTCATCGCGGTGGAACGAGATGTCGATCTCGCCGACGGGGACGTCGCGCCCCTCGAACTCGGCGATCTGCCCGGCGATCCGGCGGGCAACCGGCACGCCGCGACTGTGGATCCCGACGATCGCGAACGGACGGTCGCCGTTGCGCTCAACGATCTCATGCGCGATGCGAACGATCGTGCGCGACAAATCGGCACGATCGAACACGACCTTTGCGGGCTGGGATGTCGGATTGTCCGACAGGATCTGGCTCCTTCTTGGCCTCTCTGGACCACAGTTAAAGGGCAGTGAACTGCTGTTGTGAGCACCCTACCAGCAGGCGGGGCGCCCGAGCGCGCACTTCAGGAAACGTCTTTGACCAAATACGGCGTTCCGCGCTCGGGAAACGGCACCTCGATCACGTCGAAGTCACGCGGAAACTCGCTGTTCTCGAACACCTCGCGTGCCTCAGCGCGCAGTTCCTTGCCGAAGTAGCGACTCGAGAGGTGCGTGAGGCACAGAAGTTCAACGCCCGCGTCGCGCGCGACCTCGGCCGCTTGACGCGCCGTGCTGTGGTGGGTCTCGGCCGCCCGCGCCTCCTCGTCGTCGCCGAAGGTCGCCTCGTGCACAAGAACGTCCGCGCCGCGGGCCGCTTCGACCGTCGAGTCGCAGGGGGCCGTGTCGCCGGTGATCACGATCCTCCGCCCTCGGCGAGTCTCACCGACAACCTGTTCCGAGCGGACAAGCGTGCCGTCCGCGAGCGTCACGTCGCCACCGCGCTGGAGCGTCCCGTAGTCGGGGCCGGGCGTCACGCCGAGACCTCTCGCCGCCGCTTCGTCGAACGTCCCCGGCCGATCATGCTCGATCAACGCGTAGCCATAGGCGCGCGCTCGGTGGTCGACCTCGAACGCGCTGACGCGATAGCCCTTGAATCCGAGTTCCTCGCCGGGAGCGAGTTCGTAGATGTCGAGATCGTAGGGAAGCCGCCCGATCAGCGAACCGAAATCGGCGACCAGGCGCTCCAGTCCTGGCGGTCCATAGATCGTGATCGGTACTTCTCGGCCACGCAGCGCAAACGTTTTGAGCATCCCCGGCAGGCCAAGGATGTGGTCGGCGTGGAAGTGGGTGATGAAGACATGTTCGAGGTCCGCGAGACCTACCGAACGCAGCAACTGCCGCTGGGTGCCCTCGCCGCAGTCGAACAACAACTGGTCGCCGCCACGACGCACGAGCACCGACGCGAGACCGCGCCTCGGCGTGGGCGTCGAGCCCGCCGTGCCGACAAAAACGAGAGAAAGGTTCACGGCGCGGACTCTACCTACACGTGAAATACCTCATTTTGTGTCGTCTTTTCGCTCAAGAAGACGAGCCCAGCACCCGAAATCACATCTATGCATTCGCATGGACGCGAGTCGCACGGCCTCCGCGGGGGATCGCTGAATCTGGGTTTGTCGGGCACGGATGCCCGACCGCCCAGGGTCATGCGTGCATTCGCGATCTATATGGCATTGGCACTGATTCTGGCCGCGGGAATCATCCTCTACTTCGTTCGTCACAACGTCGAGGAGGGCGCCAAGCAGCACACCGCCGACCAGACGGCGCTGGCCGCGCGGCTGATCGTTCCGACCCTCGTACCCGAGGACGGCTGGAACAAGCCACTCGCCGGCACGCTTCTGGCAAACGCCGACAAGATCGTCGGAGCCAACCTCGGGTCGCTCGGCGGCATCGACGTGCGGTTGTACGACGCCAACGGGCACGTGCTGTTCGCGACCAATCCCAAGCAGGGAGACGCCGCAGGGGCCGACCTCGAGAAGGTCCGCGCCGCACTCGCCGGTGAGACCGTGACCGACGTCTCGAATGTGCGTGACACCTTCCAGCAGAAGGACGTCAAGGCGATCGGCACGTTCGCCTCGGTCGTCTATCCCGACTCGGATGAGCCGGCCGGCGTCCTGGTCGCCTACCGCTCCTACTCCGACGCGACCGGCACGCTGCGCAGTCAGGCGCTGCCGCTGGCCGGCGCGATCCTCCTGGTTTTCCTCCTGCTGTACCTCGCGCTGGTCCCGATCCTCCGGCGGACCACCCGCCAGCTCTCGTACACCAACGACGAGCTGCGCCGGCGCGCCGAGGACCTCAACGACAACCTGATCGAACGCGCCGCGATCGAGCAGCGACTGCGCGAGACGATCGAAGATCTCGAGCGTTCCGAGAACGCGCTGACACACTCCCAGACCGAGACGATCATGCGCCTTTCGATGGCCGTGGAGACCCGCGACCAGGAGACCGGAGACCACATCGAGCGCATGGGACGCTACTGCCAGTTGCTCGCCCAGAAAATCGGCTGGAGTGACGAGCGCTGCGAGCTGCTGCGCGTCGCCTCTCCGCTGCACGACGTCGGGAAGATCGCGATCCCAGACGCAATCCTCTTGAAGCCCGGCGCACTGACCCCCGAAGAGCGCGACGAGATGGAGAAGCACGCCGAGATCGGGCACGAGATCCTCGCCGGTTCGGACAGCCCCCTGCTCGACCTCGCCGCGCGGATCGCCCTCAGCCACCACGAGCAGTGGGACGGCTCCGGCTACCCGAACGGCCTGAAGGGCGAGGAGATCCCGGTCGAAGGCCGCATCGCCGCGATCGCCGATGTCTTCGACGCGCTGACCAGCGACCGCATCTACCGCCCGGCGATGACCGTCGAGCGCGCGCTCGCGATCATGTCGGAGGGCCGCGGATCACACTTCGACCCCGAACTCCTGGATGTGTTCTTCGACTCGATCGTGGAGGTTCTGAGCATCCGCGACGGCCACAACGAAGAGCGCCAGCGCGAAGAACAGGAACACCTCGGCAAACGCCGCCGCCAGCGCCGCCAGAACCAAGTCGCCAGCCGCGTCAAGGCCGTCGACGAGGACGGCGACCAGAAGCGCTCGATGGTCGGCTGATCAAGCCGACGACTCCCAGTCATCAACAGACTGGCCTCTTTTGAGGCGCTGAACCGTGCGAAATCGTCGATGCGCGGGGCCCTCAAAACGCGCCCGGCAGGATTCGAACCTGCGACTTCTTCCTCCGGAGGGAAGCGCTCTATCCACTGAGCTACGGGCGCCTGGGTGACGCCCACATTACAGCGTCGCCTAGAAGGCGCTGATCGCGTATGCGATCCCGAAGCCGATCGTCGTCAGCAGCCCGGTGACAGCGCCGTTGAGCTTGAAGGCCTCCGGCACCATCGTGTCGACCAACATGGTCAGCAGCGCCCCGCCGGCGAACGCGAGCACGAGCGCCACCGCCTCGTCGGAAGCCTGATCGAACAACGCGTAGCCGAGCAGCGACGAGACGCCGGCCACGAGCGCGACGGCGCCCCACATCGTGAACAGTCTGCCGGCGCTCCAGCCGGTCGCCTTGAGACCGCTGGTAGATCCGATCGCCTCCGGCAGGTTCGACAGGAACACAGCGGCGACCATCGCCGCGCTGACCCCCTGCCCACCGATCAGCCCGAGTCCGATCACGATCGATTCGGGAACACCGTCGAGAATGGTGCCGAGCAGGATCGCCGCGCCGCCCTCGTCGCTCTCCTGTGCGTCGCTCGATTTACGCGCCGCGCCTCCGCGTCCGTCGATCCACCTGTCGCCGACATAGAAGACCAGCGCGCCGGCGAGCAGTCCGACAGCTACCGCCCACTTTCCGTCGGTCGTGTCGTTCGCCTCGTCGACGAGTTCGAACGCCACCGCGCTGATCAGCACGCCGGAGCCGAAGGCCATGATCGCTCCGAGCACTTTCGGAGGCATCGCCCAGAACCAGGCTATCGCCGCGCCCATCAAAAGCGCGGCGCCGCCGACGAATCCCCAGAAGAACGCAGCTCCCATCTGTCAAGTCTCCCCCGCCGCCCGGCGGAGCGCACACGCCAATTCGCCAGTTTGCGGGTTCTTGTTTGGTGACTCTCCGGTAACCACGAGAATCGTCCGCGAACCTGCGTACTCTGCGCTTACTCGCTTGCGAGGGGGATGGAATTCATGCACCGCATTGAAAATTCCAAGCAGGTACACCAGCCGGCCACCGACTCGATTCCGCCTGCTGTCTGTGAGTGCTGCTTCTCCGATCTCGTCCAGCCGATGGACGCCAAGTCGGTCGGCGCAGACTCGGTCCGCATGACTCTCCGCTGCCCGGAGTGCCATCACGTACGCACCGGCGAATGCACCTGGGACGAGGCACGTGAGTTTGGCCGCAGCTTCGCCCGCGGGCGCGCGGCACTGCGCCAAACCTACGCCGAACTCGCCGACGAAAACTTCCGCGACGAACTCGATTGTCTGGTGCTGGCCCTGCACACGGGCCTGATCGGCCCGGACGACTTTCGTCCCTACCGTTACTCCGGCTGAGTCGCCGCGCCGGCGACAGCGCGGTCGGCGCGTGACCTGCGTACGAGGCGAGTGACCCACCAGACCGCGAGCAGAGCCGCGCCGACCGGCAGCGCCACTGCGAGCAACACGATCACGGCGGCGAGCAACCTTTCGAGGATCTCCCCCGCTCTGTCGAAGGCTCGAGCGATCGGTCCGCTCTCATCCCGCTCGGCGTCACGTGCGACTCCGAGCACCACCGACACGGGAACATAGTTGGCGCGGTACCGCGTGGAGCGGGCCCGCTGCGCGGCCTGATGCTCGGCGATGCGAGCGCGATTCAGGCGGCGGCGCAGGCTTGCGCGCTGAGCTGGGTCGGTCGTTTGCGCGAGTTGGTCCTTGATCCGATCAGTACGCGAGCGACGCCCGGTCAGCGTGCGCTGCGCGGAGTCGTACTCGCTCGTGATGTCCTGACTCCCCTCCGACTGGGTACGCACGTGCCCCAGCTTCGAGAACGCAGCGAGGGCGTCGCGATAGCCGGCAACCGGGACCATCACCAGGAAGTTTCCGCGCGCGCGATCGCGATCCGTGACCTTGGTGCTCGCGCTCTGCACGTAGCCGCCGGCTGCGCGCGCGATTTCGGCGATGCGGTCTGCCGCCGCGTCGAACCTGCCCGGCGTCGTGACGAGCGAAAGCGAAGCGCTGCGCTCCTGCTTTCGCGGCGTCGCAGCGTCGTAAGGAGCCTGCTTGACGCCGGCCGGCTCGGCGCCCATCGGCAGAAACTCTTTCTGCGTGCCCTTGCCGAACTCCTGAAGTGATCGTTCGTTGCCTTCGGCATGCGTGGCGCCGCTCCCCTCCACGCCAGATTCCGCCGCCGCCCCAGATGCACCCGCAGGCGCATCGGTGTTGATGTTCTTCATGTCGTGGCCGCCACCGAGCTGAGTCGCGGCGACAACCCCGAGCACCAGAATCAAGCAGGCGAACGCAGCGCCGAACTGCGCAACCGGATATCTGCGCTCGCGCCTCGCGGCGGCTGCAGACTCCACGCGCTCGTCGATGCGCACGGCCGCGCCGCGATCGGGCAGCGGCCGAACGCCGCGAAGCAGCAGTGCGAAGTCGACCAACTCTGCGTCTTCGGGGCGCGCCTGACCTCCGCCGCGCACCACAGCGTCGATCACGGCGAGCTCGTGCTCGGTTCTCGCGTTTTTGGTCTCAAGCTTCATCGCGTGTTCCCTCCATCTGCGTTCGCAGGCGCGACATCGCGCGGTGCAGCTGCGTACCGGCGTTGCTGCGCGAGATTTTCATGACGCGGGCGATCTCGTCGTTGTCGAGGCCGGCGAAGAACTTCAGCGCGATCAATTCGCGATCGCGCGCCTGCAGCGTGCGCATCGCCCTGATGAGTGCCAGTCGCTCGTCGACATCGCCATGCTCGTCACGACCGTCAGCCGTCTCCGGTTGCAGGTCGAGCGCTGATTCGCGACTACCGCTGCGCAGGGCGTCGATCGCCATGTTGCGAGCAATCCCGAAGATCCAGCCACGCAGGTCCCCGCGTCCCGGGCGAAACAGTCCACGTTTGCGAAACGCCTTCTCGAATGCCGCCGCCGTGAGCTCTTCGGCGAGGCCGCGATCTCCTGTCAGGTATGCCAGATAGGCGAAGAGGTCATCGCGCGAATCGGCGAACAGAATCGCGAAGTCGTCGCCGCTCGGTTTGGGCGCTTCGCCGGCCGCCTGTTGTTCCGCGGAATGTTCGGTGAGCTGCTGCATCTGAGTGAACTACGGACCGCCGCGGGGAACCGTCACACGGATTCTGCATAGTGTGCACCCTGGGCAACGATTTGAACGACGCAAAGAAAGACTCTGCACTCCGCGCGCAGGAAGAGCTCGCACTTCTTCGCCGCTATCGCATCGATGGCGACGAACACGCCCGCGACGAGCTCGTGGCAATGATGTTGCCCTGGGTACGACGCGTCGCCATGCGCTACTCCAACCGGGGCCAGGATCCCGACGACTTGATCCAGGTCGGCTCGGTCGGCCTGCTCAAGGCGATCGAGCGCTTCGACTTCGACCGCGGCGTGCGGCTGACCACATTCGCCGAGCCGAATGTGACCGGTGAGATCAAGCGTTTCTTCCGCGACCACGGCTGGAGCGTGCGCCCGCCGCGCGATCTGCAGGAGCAGAACGCCGAGGTGATGCGCGCGATCGACATCCTTTCGACCGAACTGCAGCACTCTCCGAAGGTCAGTGAGATCGCCGGCTATCTGAACATCTCCGATGAGCAGGTGCTCGAAGCCATGCACGCGGGCGGCGGATACGACACCGCCCCGCTCGTGCACGAGGACTCGGAAGATTCCAGCCAGATCGAGAGCAAGGCGCTGGCAACCGACGACGCCGGCCTGCGCCGCGCCGAGTTGCTGCAGAGCCTCGGCGCGAGCTTCGCTGATCTTTCCGATCGCGATCGCGAGATCGTGCACATGCGCTTCTATCAGGACCTGACGCAGTCCGAGATCGCCGATCGAATCGGCGTCTCCCAGATGCAGGTGTCACGCATCCTGCGCGCGGCGCTCAATTCGGCACGCGAAACCCTCGGATCAGGAAGTCTCGATCGAGATGTTTGAAGTCATTTCGCGCGGGGTAGACAACCAAGGATCGCGGTGCACAGACCGCGCGCCTCGAACGTCGGCGCGCGGCCCCCGGAGTGGCTCCGACGAGCAACGCAGTCAACTCTTGCCGCGATCTCACGAAACGGCCCGCCAGCACGCAGCGGGCCGTTTCGCTGTGCGCAGACGCAATTCGTTTGTGCGCGGTGACACGCGGGTAACCGCAACGGGTAAGGTGCTCAGCAACCGCGGTTTGGACGAAAGCGAACGATGAGTGAAGTTTCATCACCCGAGCGAATGAACTCGGTCAGCGCGCTGCAGATTCGCCTTGAGGCGGTGCCCGAGAATGTCATGCTCGTGCGCCGCGCTGTCGACGGCGCCGCTCACACTCTCGGCGCTTCCGACGAGGTGATCGACGACCTCAAGCTGGCCGTCACGGAGGGCTGCTCGAACGTCGTGAAGTACGCATATCGCGGCCGACCCGGCGAACTCGAGGTCGCGCTCGATCCGCTATCGGACGGATTCATCGTGACGATCGCCGACCACGGCAGTTGGCTCGAACCGGACGACGGCGATCAGGCCGGCGGCGGGCTCGGAATTCCGCTCATGGAGGCGGTCACGCGATCCTTCACGATCGTCTCGGACGGCACGGGCACGCGACTCACGCTCGAGTTCGATCTCGAGCGCGGCGATCCCCGCGTCGATCCGGCCCCGGACCCCGGCGCGGGCGAATGACCGACCCACAGGCCAGGCAGACCGTCGAGGTGACGATCGGGCGCCGCGACCTCGGCGGCCCGGTGCTCGAACGCCTCGTCTCGGCGGCGGCGGCCCGAGCCGACATGCCGGTCGACCGGATGTTCGACGCGATGGCGGCGATCGACTGCCTCAATCACGCGCTCGACACCGTGCTCGCAGATCGCGTCCGCACGCTTCTGATCGGTATCTCTCCCGGAAGCGTGACGCTCAGCGTCATCGGGCTTTCATCCGACCAGCTCGCGCGCGTACGTGAGGCCGGCGTGTTGCCCGGTGTCGGCGACGTGATGGCGCGCACCACGAGCGCGATCGAGATCGAGCAGGACGGCGCCGAGCCCGCCCTGACCTTGACGCTCGGCTGATCCGCGGGCCGCGATGGAGCGCCTCCGGTGAAGTCGAACAACTACAAGCTCTGGACCGCGATCAGCCTGGCCCTGCTCGTCGCGGCATGCGTCGTCTCGATCACGCTCGGCGATGACACGCGAATCATCTCGACGCTCGTCGTTCCGCCCCTGATCGCCGGCCTCGGCACGACGCCGCGGCGCACTGCGCTCGTATCGGCGCTGTCGGTCGCCGCCGCCGTGAGCCTCGGCGTGCTCCACGACACTTCGGCGATCACAACCGCGCTGATGCTGCGGATCGGTGTCGTCACGCTCGTCGCGGCCCTCTCTGTGCAGACAGCGATCCTGCGTGAGCGCGACCAGCGCACGCGGCGCAGGCTCCTCCTGATCAATGCGAGCCGCGATCAACTCGAAGCCGCCCAGGGTGTCGAAGAGGCGCTCACCAGTTTCTGTCGGGCGGCCGTCGCCGCCGAGTTCGCCGAATGGGCCGTGCTCGATCTGCGCCTGCCCGACGGCGAGCGACTCCGAATCGTCGAGCAGAGCGAGAAGGCCGACCACCTCGACATCGCCGTGCGCGAGCGCCCCGGCGCGGCGACGATCGCCTACGAGTCCGACGTCGAGCGCGGCGGACCGATCCTTCTGCGCGACGCGCCAAGAGATCTCGTCGACGACCTGTTCGAGACCGGTCCCGGAGAATCTCTGACCAGACCCAACAGCATGATCATGGGAGTCAGCGTGGGCGAACTGCGCGGCTTCTACCACTTGATCTGCCCCGACCCCCACCCGCCGTGGGGCGCGGCCGAGGTGACACAGGTCGGCTCGCTGACAAGGCAGGCCGCACAGCGTGCACGATCGGATCAGCTGATCGACCGGATCACCCACGCGCAGGGAGAGCTGCAGGAGTCGCGCGACGAGATCAACGCGATCATCGGTGGAATCGCGAGCGGAATCGTCGCCCAGCGCCCGGACGGCGAGATCGTCTACGCCAACGACGTCGCCGCCGAGATGCTCGACTGGGCCTCGGCCGATGAGATGATCGGCTCGAATTTCGGCGAGGTGATCAACCGTCTCGTGCTGCGTCATGAAGACGGCCGCCCGTTCGACCCAGACGCCGTTCCCAGCAGACGCGCGTTGCGCGGCGAGGATCACCCAACCGACCTGTTCCGCTACATCGTCAAGTCGACTGGCGAAGAGCTTTGGATGTTCGTCCGTTCGACCGCGATCTTCGATCACAAGGGCGACCCGGCGCTCGCGATCGCAGTGATCGAGGACAACACCGAGCGCAAGCGCACCGAGCTCTCACAGGCCTTCCTCGCCGATGCCAGTGCGAAACTCGCGGTCTCGCTCGATTTCGACAGTGTCGTGCATGCGATCGCAAACGCGGCGATCCCGACGATCGCCGACTGGTGCACCGTCGAGCTGGCCGGACCGGGAGGAGCGATCGAGACCGTCGCCGTCGCCCATGCGGATCCGGCGAAGGTTGCGACAGTCCGCAAGTTCCGCGATGACTTTCCGATCCGGCGCGACGACGACTACGGCCCCGCCCGCGCGATCACGAGGGGCGAGCCGTCACTCTATGAGCAGGTCGACGAGGAACGACTGCGCGAGCTCTACCACGACACGGCCCGCGAGCAGGCCGTCGCGGAGATCCGTACGCGCTCCTCACTGACGGCGCCGATCGTCGTGCGCGGCGAGCCGATCGGCTCGATCATGCTCGCGATCTCGCGGCCGGGCGCGCGCTTCACCAAGTACGACCTCGACACGATCGTCGAACTGGGGCGGCGCGCGGGAATCGCACTCGACAACGCGCGCATGCACACCGAACGCATGCGCATGCTCGCGAGCCTGCAGAAGAGCCTGATCCCCGCCGAGCTGCCGCATCTGGACCACCTCGATCTCACCGCGACCTTCCGCCCGGCCGAGCGCGACGCCGAGGTCGGCGGCGACTTCTACGACGCATTCGAACTGCCCGACGGCAGCAGCGCCCTCGTGATCGGCGACGTCTGCGGGAAGGGGCCCGAGGCCGCGGCGCTCACGGCGCTGGCGCGATACACGATCCGCACCTGCGCGATGAACGAGACGAACCCGCAGACGATTCTGACCCAGCTCAACGCCGCGCTGCTCGACCAGGTCACCGACGGCCGCTTCTGCACAGTCGCCTTCGTTCGCGTCAGCGGCAGTCCCGAGGGCGAACTCGAGGTCGAGGCGATCTCGGCTGGCCACCCCCTCCCCCTCGTGCTCGGGCCCGGCGAACCGCGCGCGGTCGGCCGGCCGGGGACGCTGCTCGGCGTCGTCGACTCGCCAGACCTCCCGGTCGAGCGCTCCACCTTGACGCGCGGCGAATCACTGCTGCTCTACACCGACGGCCTGTCAGCCGGTCAGACCACCGACGACACGCTCTACGCACTCGAACTGGTCGGACGCACGAACCTCAACGTCAACGGAGACATCGCTGCGGCGGTCGATCGGGCGGCAGTCGATTCGCAGCTCGAACCCAATCGCGACGACGTCGCGATCCTCGTCGCGAGCGTCCGCTATAGGTGAGCCCGCTAGGCGAGTGCGTCGACGACGCTCATGTGCTCATCCATGCGGGTGAGTTCGAGCACACGTCGGGCGGGAGAGTCGCCGGTGACGACGATCAGTTCGTATTCGCCTCCCTCTGCCGCGCGATTCGCCGCGATCAGCACGCGCAGGCCAGTCGAATCCATGAAGCTGACCGCCGACAGGTCGATCACGCGGCGAGATCCGGCGGCGGATTCGAGCGCGTCGAGCTCGGCGGTGAGCTGATCGGCCGTGGCGATGTCGAGTTCACCGCGCAGGGTGAAGGTCGCGACGCCCGGAGCGGTCGAAGCGGAAACCTCAAACTGTCCTTCGCGTTCGGCGGGGGAGTTCATCTGCGAACAACCTACCAGTAGGCAGTCCGGCGTTTCGTCAGAGATCTCCCGGGGTAGATCCCCCGATGTAGCGATGTTGGCCCTCGTAACCCTTGCAACCGCGACCGGCGTGATCGTCGCCATCGCCGTGTTCGCGGCGATTGCCGCACTGATCTACGGCCTGCTGCTGTTCTTTCTGCAGCGCAGCGACGCGCGGTTCGATCGGCAATCAGCCGGCTTCAGTCGCGAGCGCCTCAGGTAACGCACGGGCGTACCACGCCCACGTCGCGGCGAGACCCTCGGCCAGCGACCAGTTCGGCGTCCAGCCGAGCCGCCGCTCGATCAGAGTGGAGTCGAGGTATTGGCGATCGATCTCGCCGGCCGGCACGCCCTTGCCCCGGATGTCGGGTTCAAGCTGACTGCCTGCCGTATCAAGCATCGTCCGCACGAGCTCGAGCACCGACCACGGTCGACCGGCGCCGGCGTTGAAGGCGAGGCCGTGGTTGGCCGGATCTGCAAGTCCGTCGGCGATCGTGAGATAGGCGTCGACGGCGTCGTCGGCGTAGATGAAGTCGCGCTCGGGTGAACCGTCTGAACGGATCACCGGCGCCTCGCCGGCATGGATCGCGCGCGCGGTCTCCGGGACAAGACGTGAGAAGTTGAAGTCGCCGCCTCCGTAGACGTTCGCCAGACGCGTGACCGCGACGGGCAGACCGTACGTCTCGGCGTAGGAACGCGCCACAAGGTCTGCGGCGGCCTTCGATGTGTCATATGGAAAGGTCGGCTGGAGCTTCGCGTCCTCGCGGTAGGGCAGATCTTCATGCTGGCCGTACGCCTTGTCGCTCGACGCGACGACCACGCGATTGACGGTCGGAGCGAGACGTGCGGCCTCGAGCAGGTTGTAGGTGCCGCGGATGTTCGTCTCGAAGGTCGAGAGCGGCGAGCGATTGGCGACGGCGACGATCGCCTGCGCGGCGAGGTGGAAGATCGTCGTCACGCCGTATTCGTTGAGTATCCGCAAGAGGGAGTTGTGATCGGAGAGGTCGCCGTCGGCGATGTCACAGCGGACCTCGTCGCGCTCGAGGACGATCAGGGAGTGCGCCGGACGATCGCGCCGAAGCACAACGACCTGCGCGCCCTCGGCGAGCAGCCGCTTGGTCAGGTGGCCTCCGATGAAGCCGTAGGCGCCGGTGACGAACGCGATCTCACCGCGGCGGCTCATCGCGCGCCCTCCGACGCAGTCTGCCTGCTGGCGAGCCACGGAGGTTCGCCCTCGGCGCACAGACGGTTCAACTCGAGAGCGTCCTTGAAGGTGTCCATGCAGTCCCAGAAGCCGTCGTGGCGCCAGGCGTACAACTCGCCCGAAGCAGCGAGATTCTCGAGCGGTCGCTGCTCGAGAACGTCGTCGGGCCCAATGAAGTCGAGCGCGCCCTCCTCGAGGAACATGAAGCCTCCGTTGATCCAGTTCTCGAGCGCCGGCTTCTCCACGAAGCCTGTGACCTGCCCCGCTTCGGTCAGCTGCGCCTCGCCCCACGGGCTGCGCGGCTTTGCGACCGTGATCGTCGCCAGACCACCCTGCGCGCGGTGGAACTCGAGCGCGGCGGCGAGGTCGATGTCGGCGACGCCGTCGGCGTATGTCAGGGCGAAGGTCGCCCCAGCGAGCCGCTGCCGGACGGCGTCGACACGCCCGCCGGTCGGGGTCTCGACTCCGGTGTCCACGCACTCGGCGGTCCACGCTCCGGAAGCGATCTCTCCGAACCCGGCCACCGCGCGCTGGACCTGATCCGCGCGCCAGCCGGTCAGCAGCAGGAAATCGTCGAAGCCCTGGGCTGCATAGAGCGCCATGACGTGCCAGAGGATCGGCCTCTCGCCCACCTCGACAAGCGGCTTTGGCAGATCCTCATCGCCACGTGCGATGCGTGTTCCGCGCCCTCCGCAGAGGATCGCGACACGCGGCTTTGCCGTCTCGGCCACGTTGGCGGCCGCGGCTCAGCAGCCGCCGGCGACGGCCGGCAGAATCGTCACTTCGGTGCCGTCGGCGACGGCGGTCTCGAGACCCTCGCCGAAGCGAATGTCCTCGTCGGCGACGTAGACGTTCACGAAACGGCGCAGCTCGCCGTTCTCGCTGATGCGGTCTTGGAGCTCGGGAAACTCGGTGTAGAGCGAGTCGAGCACGTCGGAAACGGTGCCGGCGCTGGCGACCTCGACGGTCGCCTGGCCGCCGACGACGGGACGCAGTTGGGCGGGGATCTTGACGGTTACTGCCATTGGGACTTCGGTTCTCCTTGGGACGTTGGGGGAATCAGGCTTCGACCGGAACTGGGACGAGCTCGTTGAACGCGTCGACGGTCGGCTCGATCTCGTACTTCTCGAAGGTGCCGCGGGCCGCGTCGAGGGTCTTGAGGCCCTCGCCGGTGACGTATGCGACGACGGTTTCGTCGGGGTCGATCAAACCCTTGTCGGCGACCTTCTTGAGGCTTGCGATCGTCACGCCGCCGGCCGTCTCGGTGAAGACGCCCGTGGTGTGCGCGAGCAGCTTGATGCCGGCGCGGATCTCATCGTCGGTCACCTGCTCGATCGTGCCGCCTGTGCCCTTGGCGACGTCGACCGCGTACGGGCCGTCGGCCGGGTTGCCGATCGCCAGCGACTTGGCGATCGTGTCGGGCTTGACCGGCTTGATGAAGTCACGGTCCTCCTCGAACGCGGTGGCGACGGGGTTGCAGCCAGTGGCCTGGGCTCCGTGGAAGACCGGCACGGGGCCGGTCGCGATGCCGAGGTCGAGCCACTCGCCGAAGCCCTTGTGCAGCTTGGTGAAGAGCGAACCCGAAGCGATCGGGGCCACGACGCGGTCGGGCGCCTTCCAGCCGAGTTCTTCGGCGACCTCGTAGGCCAAAGTCTTCGAGCCCTCGCTGTAGTACGGCCTCATGTTGATGTTCACAAAGGCCCAGTCCTTGTCGGCCGAGAGCTCCGTGCAGAGGCGGTTGACGTCGTCGTAGTTGCCCTTGACGCCAACCAGCTCGGTGCCGTAGACACCGGTCGCGAGAATCTTCTGCTCCTCGAGGTCGGTCGGGATGAAGACGTAGCTGTCAAGGCCTGCGGCGGCGGCGTGCGCCGCGACGGCGTTGGCGAGGTTGCCGGTGGAGGCGCAGGCGATCACCTGATAGCCGAGCTCCTGAGCCTTCGCCATCGCGACGGAGACGACGCGGTCCTTGAACGAGTGGGTCGGGTTCGAGGCCTCGTTCTTGATGTAGACGTTCTTCAGGCCGCCGAGGTATTCGCCCAGACGGGGGGCGTGGATCAGCGGCGAGAGGCCCGTCGAGAGGCGTGACTCGGGGCGCTGCTCGAACGGCAGGAAGTCCCAGTAGCGCCAGATGCTGCTCGGGCCGGCCTGGATCTTGCGGCGCGCCTCTTCGGCGTCGACGTCGGAGAAGTTGTACGAGACTTCGAGCGGACCGAAGCAGTGCTCACAGACGAACTTCGCCTCGAGCGGATATTCGGTGCCGCATTCTTTGCATTTCAGCGCATCTACAGCCATTTGGGGGAACCTCTTGTCTCTCTGCGTGCTTCTTGCTGCTTAACGAAAAAACCTCCGACCGGATGGGATCGAAGGTTGCTCTGCGAGGAGGTTCCTTGTCCACATCTCTAGCCGTCAGTCGGCTCTGGAATTGGCACCTTGTTGACAGGTTGCCGGAGTTTCACGGGGCCAGTCCCTCCACTCCTCTGGATGCGTACAGCTATGTGGCTCCAGTATAGCTTGCATCCCCGCCGGCCCGGGCCTACGCTGGCAAGGTGCCATTCAAGGATCGAAAGCACGCTGGAGTCGAACTCTCCGAATCCTCGCAGCTGAAGGAGCTCTGCTCGCCGCTGGTCGTCGCGTTGCCGCGCGGCGCGGTGGTCGTCGGCGTCGAGATCGCCCGCGCTCTGGACGCGCCGCTCTTCGTGATGCCGGTCGAGGACGTCGCCACCCCGGGAAACCCCGAATACATCGTCGGGGCCGTCGCGGAAAACGCGATCCACGTGATCGACGCCGACGCGCTGGCGGCGCTTGGCGTCACCGAGGATTCGCTCGCCGTGCGCGTCGCCGAGGCGACCGCGCGGATCGCGCGACTCTCACGGTTGTATCGCGGCGAGTTCGGCAGCCTCGCCGATGCCGATGGGCGGCCGGTGATCGTGGTCGATGACGGATCTGCCACCACACCTTCGCTCGAGGCCGTCGCCGTCGCCCTTGCACGCCACAACGTCGACACGCTGTTGCTGGTGACCCCGGCCGTACCCGACGAGCGTCCGCAGGGCTACGAGCAGGTTGTTTCGACCGCACGCGACGAGGACCACGCCGACGGGATGGCCCTGATCGGAACCTGGTACGACGACCGCACGGCGCCATCGGATGAGGTCGCCGCCGAGATGTTGCACGAGTACTCGGCAGCGCGGGCATCCCGCTGAGGCGCGGGGGGAGTCCGGACCCCCTCGCGCAAGCGATCGTGACTCCACACCGTTACAGGCTCTGACGCGAACCCGTGGAAAACGGGGGTCCTCGCCGCATTCGCGGGTCAGCGCTTGCAATCAACAGGTTTTTCACCGGTGAGCCGATAAAATGGCTGCACCATGCCGGTTTCCACGACACCCGATGAGCCTCCGAGTTCGCCATGGCGCGCATTCGCAACATGCCTGGGCGGATTCGCCGTCGTGGAACTGCCGCGTCGGTAGAAGACCTCGTACCCGAGATCAACCTCGAGCCGCGCGTCGAACAGATCGACCACGGCGGCATCCGCTGGATCAACATCGAGCGCCCCGGTCCGACCGAAGAGGCCTGGCTCAAGGAGAACTTCGACTTCCACGAGCTCGATCTCGAGGACGTCCGCTCGCGCAACCAGCGCCCGAAGATCGACGAGTACGACGACTACCTCTTCATCGTCCTCCACCTCGCGATCTTCGACAAGCGCGTCGGCAGGCTCAACGCAGCCGAACTCGACATGTTCGTCGGACCCGACTTCGTCATCACCCTGCCCAACGAGGAACTCAAGCCCGTCGAATACCTCTTCGAGCGCTGCAAGAGCCACGAGGAGACGCGCGAGTCGCGGATGGGCCAGGGCACGGGCTTCCTGCTCTACACGATCGTCGATGACGCCTTCGCGAGCTTCTTCCCGATGCTGCGCAAGATCGGGCTGAAGCTCGACTCGATCGAGGCGGACATCTTCGAGGAGGGCCGCTCGCGCGAGGTCGTCCGCGACATCTCCAACGTCAAGCAGGAGATCATCAACTTCCGCAAGATCATCCGCCCGCAGCGTGCTGTTCTGCGCGACCTCGAGCGGGTCAAGTCGCGCTTCCTCTCCGAAGACCTCGAGATCTATTTCGAGGACATCGTCGACGCCTCCGAGCGCATGTGGGACATGCTCGAGAACTACAAGGAAGTCGTCGAGGCACTCGAGGCCACGAACGAATCGGTCATCAGTCACAACGTCAACGACGTCCTGCGAGTTCTCACGATCTTCTCCGTCTTCTTTCTGCCACTGACGCTGATCAGTGGAATCTTCGGAATGAACAACCTGATTCCCGGCGAGCAGTCCGCGCTGGGCTTCTGGGTCGTGATCGGCGGAATGGTCGCGATCGTCGGCGCGATGTGGTTCTACTTCAGGAAGCGCGGCTGGCTCTAGAGCCACCGGGCCGCGGCTGCACGGTGCTGACCGTGTCCTTGCCGGCGTCCTTGCTCATCCGCATCGCGAGGTCCGCGGCGACCACGATGTCCTTCCACTCGCCGACCTGCTCCCACGTCGCGTAGCCGATCGAGAGCGTGACCTCAGGCTCGCAGAGGACGTGCCAGTCAACCGCGCCGATCGCGGCGCGCGCCTTGGCGGCCGTGCGCATCAGCGAAGCGGAGTTGCCCTTCGGCACGATCACCGCGAACTCGTCGCCGCCGATCCTGCAGACGACCGTGTCTTGGCCCACGGCGCCCTCGAGCACCGAGGCGATCATCCTCAGCACCTCGTCCCCGGCCTTGTGTCCGCCAGATGAATTGATCGCCTTGAAATCGTCGACATCGGCCAGGATCAAGCCGCCGAAGTCGTAGCCGCCGGGGTGCGAGCTGGGACGGCGCGCGGCCGTCAACGCCAGCGTGTGCTCGAACACGCGGCGGTTCGCGATCCGGGTCAAAGCGTCGGTGCGTGAGATCTCGAGCGCCTTGCGCTCGGCCGCTTCGGCGCGTACGCGGTTGTAGCGCAGCAGACCGGCGATCACCAGCACCTCTCCGAAGATCACCGAAACTCCGGTGAAGTTGGCGGTGCGCATGTTGTAGAGCAGCGTCGCCATGAGTATCGCGAGCATCGCTGCGGTGCGCAGAGCCGCGCCGCGCGCAGAAAGCGCGTAGGCGGCGTGAGCCACCACGAGATACGCGAGCGGCAGAATCGGGGTCGCGGCGCCGCCGGTGGCATAGATCGCGGGAATCGCGATCGCCACCGCGAGCGCGTTCGAGAGGTTCTCTGCGCGACGGCGGCGCCCCTCACCGACCAGTGCGAGCGTTCCGGCGACGGCCATGCAGATTCCGGCCAGCGCGAAGGCCAGTCGCGGATGTACGTCGGCGCCCGAAACCATCGAGCCGCCGGCGCCGATCAGCGCCGCCGCAAGCAGCCAGGCGATCGACGCGGCCGGTGCGCCGGCCGTGAGCAGTGACGCGATCCGTGAAGTGGACTCGGCCGGCTGGTCGGAGAGCGTCCGGCCGCCCGAGGTTCCGGGAGTCGGAATACGCGGTGGCAGCGCAGCCTTGCTGTCGTACATGCGGCCGTCGGCGACTTCCATCAGCTCGTCGAGCGTGCGGCCGTCCTCGGGAAAAGTCGCGGTGCCGATGCTCGCCGAAAGTTCGACGGCCTTGCCCGCGATCGCCGCGCCCTGCTCACTCAGCGCCAGCGCGAAGTCGCTCTCGAACGCCTTCATTCGCGCGGCGTCGGCGTCGGGCACCAGAACCGCGAATTCGTCGCCACCGACGCGCGCGACCTGATCGCCAAGGCCGGAGACCGAGAGCAAAGCTTCTGCAGTACGGCGGATCAGTTGGTCCCCTCCGGCGTGGCCGTGGACAGTGTTTGCGGCCTTCAGGCCGTTGACATCCACGAACGCGACCCCGAGCCTCCCCCGCCCTCGCTCGGCCGCCGCGACGGTCGTCTGCAGCTCCTCGGTGAAGGTGTGGAGATTGGCGACCCCGGTGAGCGGGTCGGTCAGGGCCAGTCTGCGCGCAGTCAGCTCCGCTGTTTTCGTCAGATGACGGTTGCGCGCGATCAGCACGACCATCGCCCAGAGCACGGCCGTCATCACCAACGCGCGGGCCACGAAGTTGGTCCCCGCGAGCGAACCGAAGTCGTAGACCAGCGGCGCCCACATCAATGCGCTGCCGACTGCGACCTGGCGCACCATCTGGGACGGCGGCATGAAGTACGCGCAGTAGAACATCACGTTGGCGAACAGGCCGATGTCTGCGCTCGTTGCGCCTCCGGTGGCCGCGACCAGCGCTGTGGTCGCAAGCCAGCCGCAGGCGACGACGAATTCCTCGGCGGCACGGAAGACGCGGCCCTTGAGGAGCGGGCCGACGAACAGGCACAGCAGGGACATCGTCGCCGTCAGCGCGAGGTACGCGTAGAAGGCCTCGTGCGTGATCGACTGGCCCGCCGGTCCGTACTGCTGGATCGCGCCGATCGCGGCCTGGAGCGCCCACAACACCGCACCGGTGATCGACCGGTTTCGGATGTCGTGATCGATGCGCATGCGCGCGTCGAGTGCGGCCTGGCCGCCAGATCGGTGAGTGTCACTGTTCGCGTTCATTCCGTCCATGGAATTCGATACCCCAGATATCGGCGCATCCTGCGCCGCGGCCGCCTTCATTCATATGAATGTCTAGACGGGCGTATTGGGGTTACAACCCCATCGGCAAGCGGTTTTCGGGCCTTATGGCGGGCCTGTTGTGCGGTATTTCGATTGCATTGTCCCGTCGCCCTGAGCAGCGCGTCCAGACGCCCTCCAGCGGCCCCGCTTTCGGCTATTGTCGCCCGGATGTCAGACGCACAGGAGTCCCAGCCGATCGCCGACGTGATCGTCCGCAAGCTTGTCGTCCATGGCGACCATCGTGGGCGCGTGATGGAGGGCTGGCGCGAAGAATGGGTGCCGTTCACAGTGCGCCAGCTGACCGAGGGGCGCGCCCAGGAAGGCGTGCTCAAGGGCCTCCATCTCCATTACAAGCAGTGGGACTGGTGGCGCGTCGTGACCGGTCGCATGCTGGTCGGCCTCTACGACGCACGACCGGACTCGCCGACCTACGGGGCGACGATGCTCTTCGAGATCAATCCCGACGAGCCGACGGCGGTAGGAATTCCGCCCGGAGTCGCGCACGGCTACTACGCACTCTCCGACCTAGAGATGATCTACCTGCTCAGCGAGGTCTACGACCCGACCGACGAGCACGGCGTGCGCTGGGATTCGGTCGGACTCGAATGGCCGTACATCGCCGAAGGCACCGAGCCGGTCGTCAGCGAGCGCGATCTCAATCTTCCGACCGCCGAGGACTTCGTCTTCCAGAAGGTCCAGGGATGAGCCCCAAGGATCGCCTCTGGGCGCCTTGGCGCATGCAATACGTGGAGCATCACCCGCCCGACGAATCCGAGGGCAAGAGCGGCTGCATCTTCTGCGACTTCCCGCGGGAAGACAACGACGCAAAGAACCTGATCGCTCACCGCGGCGAGCTTGCATACGTGATTCTCAACGGTTTTCCCTACAACAACGGTCACGTGATGGTCGTGCCCTACGAACACAACTCGCAGCTGCACGCTCTGCCCGCCGAGACGGCGCGGGAGATCACAGAACTGACGCAGCTCTCGCTGACGGTGCTGGAATCGATCTACCACCCCGAAGGCTTCAACATCGGCATCAACCAGGGCGACGCGGCCGGCGCGGGCATCGGTGCGCACCTGCATCAGCACATCGTCCCCCGCTGGGTCGGCGACACGAACTTCATGCCGGTCGTGGCCGACGTGCGCGTGCTCCCAGAGGCGCTCGGCGGCAGCTACGAGAAGATCGCGGCCGGCTTCAGGGCCGCAACCAGCTGATCCACGGCGACCAAGCGGCCAACGTCCTCCAGGTCTGCGCTCAATGCGCAGAGTTGGAGCGAAATGGCGCTTGCCGGGGGGCGGTGGCGCCCGCGGCCGGCCGATAGGATTCCGCCGCACGATCGTTCGCCCCTTCCCCACCATTTGCGAGGTCCTTTACCGAATGTCGGTCGACCAGTCAGTTTTCAAGGCCTACGACGTACGCGGCACTTATCCCGACCAACTCGATGAAGAGGTCGCCTACGCGATCGGACGCTCGCTCTGCGAGTTTCTGAGCCAGGAGTCGGGCAAACCCGCTGCCGAGCTTTCGATCGCGGTCGGGCGCGACATGCGGCTCTCCGCGCCGGGAATGGCCGAGTCGTACATCAAGGGCATCACGGACGGCGGAGCGGATGTGCTCAGCATCGGCCAGGTCGGCACCGAGGTGCTCTACTGGATCGTCAACCACCGCGACCTCGATGGTGGCCTGATGTGCACGGCCAGCCACAACCCCAAGGCCTACACCGGCGCGAAGATGGTGCGCGCGAAGTCCCTCCCGCTCTCCGGCGATTCCGGGATCGGAGAGATCCGCGACCTCGTCGTCGCCGGCGGGCTGCCGGTCGCCCCTGCGCCCGGACTCGTCGTCCAGGAAGACGTCATGGCCGAGTTCCAGCTGCACGCGCTCGGGTTCATCAACCCCGAGGCCGTGAAACCGATCAAGGTCGTTGCCGACGGCGGCAACGGCATGGCCGGGCCGATGGTCGGTCCGGTGCTCGGTGAGCTGTCAGTCGTCGATCTGAAGACCTACTACTGGGAGCCAGACGGCGAGTTCCCCGACCACGAACCGAACCCTCTGCTCCCGGAGAACCGCGAGTTCATCATCAACGCCGTCAAGAGCGAGGGCGCTGAGCTCGGGATCGCCTGGGACGGCGACGCCGACCGCTGCTTCTTCATCGATGAGCAAGGCCGCTTCGTCGACGGCGACTTCCTCACGGCGATGCTGGCGGAGTCGCTGCTTGTCAAGTACCCCGGCGAGACGATCCTCTACGACGTGCGCGCCAGCCGCGCCGTCGCCGACACCGTGCTCGCCGCCGGCGGTCGGCCGGTGATCAACCGCGTCGGCCACGCCTTCTTCAAGGCGCGGATGCACGAGAACGGCGCGATCTTCGGCGGCGAGGTCTCTGGTCACTACTACTTCCGCGACTTCGGCTGCATCGATTCGGGCACCCTCCCCGCGCTGCTGATCCTCGAGCTGCTCGGCGAGAAGGGCGTGACGATGGGCGAGCTGCTCGACAAGTACCGCGAGAAGTACTTCATCACCGGCGAGATCAACTCCACCGTCGATGACGCGCAGGCGGTGATGGACGCGATCGAGGCCAAGTACTCGGACGGCGAGATCACGAAGCTCGACGGCATCAACGTCGACTACGACGATTGGCACTTCAACGTCCGCGCCTCGAACACCGAGCC
>JASGFX010000003.1:0-131783 GCA_047605325.1 Solirubrobacterales bacterium
GCACGTTATAGCCCGAGCAATTGAGGTCGCCGGAGACCATGATCACGCAGGTCGCTCCGGCACCCACATGAACGCTACGGATCGTTCCGCCGGCGTCGTAGTCCTGAGGCTCTGTGTAGTACTCGACAGACGTGTCAGATGAGATCTGCCCATAGTCGTTGTAGCCCCAGCATTTGACTGCGCCGCTCTGCAACTGGGCGCAGGAGTGGTACCAGCCGACGGTCACGGAAGTGGCGGCTTCGGTCAGCGGAACACTGACCCAGGTCGTCGAGTTGTCATAGGTCCCGTTTCCGAGTTGCGAATAGCCGCCATAACCACGGCACTTCACGGTTCCGCCCGCGAGCAGGATGCAAACGTGCTCGTAGTCGCCGGCGACCTGCGTCACCGTTCCTCCGGTGTCGTCGAGCACCGTCGGAGTCGACACGTAGCTTCCAGCTGAATCGTCGATGTCCTGTCCATAGTTGTCACCCCAGCACATCGCCTGGCCCCCTTCGACGAGGACGCAGGTCTTCGAGTAGCCGGCTGTGATGGAAGTCGCGGTGTGCCCTCCGAGATCTGCGCTGACCGGAATCAGCTGGTCTGCGGTCGAACCGTTCCCCAAACCTCCGTAGCCTCCATATCCCCAGCATTTGACACCGCCGTCCTGCATCACGGCACAAACGCTGTAGTAGCTGACGGCAACCGCGATCGCTGCGCCCGTGAGATTCACCGTGACCGGAGTCGGAGAGTCATTTGTGGTCCCATCGCCAAGCACGCCGTAACCGTTGTAGCCCCAACACTTGACCACTCCCGACTCGAGCACGGCGCATGAGGAATAGCCGTTCGCAGAGACGCTGATCGCCTTGCCGCCGAGATCAATCGTGGACGGAGCGGCGTAAGCATCGTTCGTGTTCCCCGCAGACTCACCGTAGGTGTTGTACCCGAAGCACTTGACCGTGCCTGAGGCCTCGAGCGCGCAGCCGTGGTAGTAGCCGGGGACGACCTGCGGGGTCGCGGCGCCGGCGCTCGTTGCAAAACATGTGCAGGCCGTCAACGCCAGCACCATGAGCAGGGCCGGGCGAGTGAATCGGGGTCGGAACATCTTCATTGGGGGGCTCTCCAAGAAAAGTGGTGGCTGTCAGACCGCGATATCGGGTCCCGACCCCACGATCATTAGTTGAGACGGCGAATTTGGACGTGCCGCGCCCCCCTTGGAATGCGGAATTCCTTCCAACCGCCCGCCCCGAGGGGTGGCCGGTTGGAAGATTCTCCGCTACGAACTGCGCGCGGCCGAACTACTCGGCGTCACCAGGAACATCCCCGGACGCGGGCGACTCTGCAGCCTCGAGCGAGGGCTGCTCAGCGGCAGGAGCGGTGTCTTCCGCGGCAGCGGCAGCATCGACGACTTCGTCTTCAGATGAACCGTCGACCACGCGCGCCACGGCCGAGACTGAGTCTTCGTCGTTGATATTCATCACACGAACACCTTGGCTGGCTCGCTTGTACTGCGATATCTCGCCCGCACTGGTGCGCTGGACCATGCCGTTCTGCGACATGAAGAGCAACTCGTCGGATTCCTGGACGATCAGGGCGGCAGCCAGCTCGCCCTTCTTGTCAGTCAGCTTGATCGTCTGGACACCCATCGTGCCGCGGCCCTTGACGGGGTATTCGCTGATCGCGGTGCGCTTGCCGTAACCCGACTCGGTCACGACCAGCAGGTCGGCCTCGTCGCGGGCGACGACCATCGCGATCACCTCATTGCCTTTCTGCGAGACGTTCATGCCGCGCACGCCGCCCGTGGCGCGACCCATCGGACGCGCCTGCTCCTCTTTGAAGCGCACGGCGTTGCCGGAGCGGGAGATCATGATCACGTCGTCGTCACCGGTCGTGAGGCGCACGGCGACGAGCTCGTCATCGTCGGCGATCTTGATCGCGATGATTCCGTCGGCCTTGATCGGCGTGTTGTAGTCGAGGAACTCGGTCTTTTTGACCTGTCCCTTCTTGGTGGCGAACGCCAGGTACTTGGCCTCCTTGAAGTCGCGCGTGGCGATCACAGCCTGCACGCGTTCGCCCTCACGGAGGGGAAGGAGGTTGACGAGCGCGCGGCCCTTCGCCGTGCGCGCCATCTCGGGCAGTTCGTAGACCTTCTGGCGGTAGACCTTGCCGACGTTCGTGAAGAACAACAGGTAGTCGTGCGTCGAGGTGACGAAGAGATGCTCGATGTAGTCGTCGTCCTTCGTGTCCATGCCCTTGATGCCCTTGCCACCGCGGCGCTGCGAGCGGTAGGTGTCGAGCGGCAGCGACTTGATGTATCCGCCATTGGTGATCGAGATGACCATCTGGCGGTCAGCGATCAGATCCTCGAGCGGAATGTCGCCCTCCTGATCGAGGATCTTCGTGCGCCGCTCGTCGGCGTGCGCGTCCTTGATCTCGAGCAGCTCCTCGCGGATAACCGCGAAGATCTTGGCTTCATCGCCGAGCAGTTCACGCAGCTCCTTGATCTGCTCGATCAGGTCGTCGTACTCGGCCTGGATCTTGTCGGCTTCCATCGCCGTCAGGCGCTGGAGCCTGAGGTCGAGGATCGCCTGTGCCTGCTCGCGCGAAAGCTCGAACTTGGTCATCAGGCCTTCGCGGGCCTCGTCGGGGTCATTCGACGCGCGGATCAGCGCGACGACCTCGTCGATGTTGCCGACCGCGATCAGCAGGCCGGCGAGGATGTGCGCGCGGGCCTCGGCCTTGCGCAGGCGGTACTTGGTCCGCCTCGTGATGACCTCTTTCTGGTGCGCGAGGTAATGCACCAGCGTGTCCTTGAGCGAAAGCGTCTGCGGCACGCCGTCGACCAGCGCGACAGTGTTGACGCCGAAGGTCTGCTGCATCGGTGTGTGCTTGAACAGCTTGTTCTTCACCACATCGGGGATCGCGTCGCGCTTGAGCTCGATCACCAAACGCATGCCGTTGCGGTCGGACTCGTCGCGCAGATCGGAGATCTCGGGAATCTTCTTGTCGCGGGCGAGCGCGGCGATCTTCGTGATCAGGCCGTCCTCGCCGCCCTTGCGAACCATGTAGGGAAGCTCGGTGACGATCAACGCCTCCTTGCCCTGCTGGATCGGCTCGACGTGGCAGACCGCCTGCATGCGCACACGGCCACGGCCGGTCTCGAACGCCTGGCGAATACCAGAGCGCCCGAGGATGTGCGCGCCGGTCGGGAAGTCGGGACCCTCGATGTACTCCATCAACCCGTCGAGGTCGATCTCGGGATTGTCGATCACCGCGACCGTGGCATCGATCACCTCGCCGAGGTTGTGCGGCGGGATGTTCGTCGCCATACCGACAGCGATGCCGGTGCTGCCGTTGACGAGCAGGTTCGGGAACCGGCTCGGCAGCACCGCCGGCTCGATCTTGCTGCCGTCGAAATTGGGCATGAAGTTGACGGTGTCTTCATCGATGTCGCGCACCATCTCGCCGGCGACGCGCGTCATGCGGGCCTCGGTGTAACGCATCGCGGCCGGCTTGTCGCCGTCGACCGATCCGAAGTTGCCCTGGCCGTCGACCATCGGAGCGCGGATCGCGAAGTCCTGCGCAAGACGGGCCAGCGTGTCGTAGATCGACTGGTCGCCGTGGGGGTGGTAGTTGCCCATCACCTCGCCGACGACAGTCGCGCACTTGCGGTATGGACGCGTCGGGCCGAGGTTCAGCTCGTTCATCGCGTAGATCACTCTGCGATGCACGGGCTTCAGGCCATCGCGCACATCGGGCAGCGCGCGGCCGACGATCACGCTCATCGCGTAATCGATGTATGACGAGCGCATCTCGTCTTCGAGTGTGCGCTCCTCCAAGCGGCCTTCGAGTGGGTTCTGACTAGACATCAATATTCACCGCTTCCTTGGCGTGCTCGTCGATGAACGCTTTTCGTGGTTCGACCTTGTCGCCCATCAGCGTGGAGAACATCTCTTCGGCGGCCAGCGCGTCCTCGATGGTCACCTGCGCGAGCGTGCGCGTCTCACGGTTCATCGTCGTCTCGGCCAGCTGCTCGGCGTTCATCTCGCCGAGTCCCTTGAAGCGCGAGATCTGCACGCCCTTGCCGGCGAGTTTGATCACCTTCGCGCGCAGCTCCTCGTAGGAACGGGCCTTCTCGAACGAGCCGTCGTACTCGACCTCGACGGGCAGCTCTCCGACCAACTCGGTCAGTGCGCCCTGCACCTTGACGAACTCACGGAACTCCCTGCTCTCGAACAGCGAGCGCGAGAGCCGGTGGACCTGCGCGTGGCCGGTCTCGAGCTCGACACCGCGCAGGGTCAGCTCGATCGGATCCTCGCGCACGAACTCGACCGCGACCGACGCGGTGTCGTCCTTGCCGTTCTGGGCGAACTTGATCACGTCTTCGGCGTCGGTGAGACCGTCGGCGACGATGCTCGAGCGCTCGAGGAACTCGACGGCCTCGTGGCCGTAGTCGGCGCGCAGCACGGTCGACCAACCGTCGTGCTGCTTGAGCAGCTTGGTGAAGCGGTGCCAGCGCGTCTCGGTGAGTTCGAGCGTCTTCGGCTTCTTCTTCGTGGCAGCTTTGCCTTCGACCTGGTCGACGACCTCGTGGATCTTGAACTTTTCGTACTTGTTCGTGAGCAGGACGTCCTCGAGCTCGTGCTCCTTCTCGACGTAACGATCCTTGCCGCTGATCTTGACCTTGTAGAGCGGCGGCTTCGCGATGAACACGTGGCCGTTGTTGATCAGTTCCGGCGTATGCCGGAACAGAAAGGTCAGCGCGAGGGTGCGGATGTGCGCACCGTCGACATCGGCGTCGGTCATCAGGATGATCTTGTGGTAGCGCAGCGACTCCATGTCGAACTCGCCGCCGATGCCGGTGCCGATCGCGGTGATCAGCGCTTGAATCTCGTTGTTGGCGAGCACCTTGTCGACGCGTGCCTTCTCGACGTTGATGATCTTTCCGCGGAGCGGCAAGATCGCCTGGGTGTTGCGATCCCTGCCCTGCTTGCCCGAACCACCTGCCGAGTCACCCTCGACGATGAACAGTTCGGCGAGCGCGGGATCGCGGACCGAGCAGTCGGCGAGCTTGCCGGGAAGTGAGGAGTTCTCGAGCGCGCTCTTGCGGCGCGTGAGGTCGCGGGCCTTGCGGGCGGCGACGCGGGCGCGGGCGGCGTCGATCGCCTTGGTGAGGACGTCCTTCGCCTCTTTGGGATTCTCTTCGAGGAACTCGGCGAGCTTCTCATTCGTCGCCTTCTGGACGAAGCCCTCGATCTGCGGGTTGCCGAGCTTGCCCTTGGTCTGGCCCTCGAACTGCGGTTCCTGCAGCTTGACCGAGACGATCGCGGTGATGCCTTCGCGAATGTCCTCGCCCTCGAGGTTTTTGTCTTTCTCCTTGAGCAGACCCTTCTCGCGGGCGTAGGAGTTCATCGTGCGCGTCAGCGCGCTGCGAAAACCAGAGAGGTGCGTACCGCCGTCGTGTGTGTTGATGTTGTTGGCGAACGAGAGCAGGGACTCCTGGAAGGAGTCGTTCCACTGCAGAGCGATCTCGACCTCTTCGCTGCCGTTGTCCTCTGTGAAGTAGACGATCTTCTTGTGGATCGGATCCTTCGTGCCGGTCGAGTGGAGGTACTCGATGAAGTCGCGGATGCCGTTCTCGAACTGGAAGGTGTCGGTGCGGCCCTCACCACGCTCGTCGATCAGGGTGATCTTCAAGCCCTTGGTGAGGAAGGCCATCTCGCGCAGCCGGGTCTGGAGAGTGGTGTAGTCGAACTCGAGCGTCTCGAAGATCTCGTCGTCGGGCATGAACGTGATCGAGGTGCCGGTGTCAGCGACCGATCCGCTGGCCTTGAGGTCGGCCTTCGGGACACCGCGCTCGTAGGACTGGGTGTGGATCTTTCCGTTCAGGTGAATCTCGAGCTCGAGCCACTCGGACAGCGCGTTGACGACAGAGCTGCCGACACCGTGCAGACCACCCGACACCTTGTAGCCGCCGCCATCGCCGAACTTGCCTCCCGCGTGGAGGACGGTCAGGACCGTCTCGGCCGCTGGGCGGCCGGTCTGCTTCTGGATGTCGACTGGGATGCCGCGGCCGTCGTCCTTGACGGTGACGGAGTTGTCGGGGTGGATCGTGACGTCGATCGATGTGGCGAAGCCGGCGAGGGCCTCATCCACGGAGTTGTCGACGATCTCGTAGACGAGGTGGTGAAGGCCTCGCGGTCCCGTCGATCCGATGTACATTCCGGGGCGCTTGCGGACTGCCTCAAGGCCCTCGAGAACGGTGATGTCCTGCGCGCCGTAATCCGCATTTCCGGCGTTCTTCTTGGTGGCTTCGTCAGCCATAAAACTCCTTGCTCTTCAACACAAAAAAGAGGCCCGGTCGAAGGCCCTCTTGTGTACCTCTGAGAGTAGCATTCCAAGCGGCGGAATTTGCCGTTTTGGAGCCGCGCAAACCCGCATGGTTATGCGGAAAATGACAGTTATGTGAAGTTCGTCAACGGATTGTGAAGCGCAGGTCGGAAACGGGCTGTCCATCAAGCGTTTTTTCGAGCTTTTTGAGCAGCTCCGGCTTCATCATCTCGAGCTCATGGGCGACCATCGAATCGGTGCATGCGAAGGTCACAAGACCACCTCGTTCCGAGACCGGTACGGCCCACCTCGCAACGGTCTCACCGACCGCCTCGGGCCAGGCCGACTGGATCCGCGCGATCGATGTCTGCGGCTGCATCTCGCCTGTGAGATCGGACAGGGCGTCGCCGATCGAACTGAAATCACGGTTGCGTGCCATCTCGTCGTAGTAGATCAGGTCGCCCTGGTCACCTGACCGCCGGAGACCGCCAGCACGACATCGACCGGCGCCTCGCCGGGCACATGCTCGATCTCTGTCGCGGTGATCATCACCTGGCCGATCCCGGCGACGCGTTCGACGAGCAGGCGGCGGCGGGTCGCATCGAGTTCGCTCATCACATCGTCAAGCAGGATCAGTGGGCGGCGATCGGTCAGCTCGGCGATCGCCTCACACTCGGCGAGCAGCAGGGCGAGCAACGAGATGCGCTGCTGCCCCTGCGATCCGTACGTGCGGACTTCACGGCCGTCGTGCTTGATCACAAGTTCATCGCGGTGGGGGCCAAAGGTCGTGAAGCCGCGCTGCAGATCGGCGTCTCGACGTTCAGCCAGAGCTGAGACGTAGGCGTCCTCATCCTCAGGGTCGACGTCTGCGACGGTTCGATAGCGCAGCGTCGGGCCCGGCTCGAGGCCGAGTTCAGCGCCTATCACCGCAAAACGCTGATCGAGCGCCTCGATCCCGGCGCGTCGGTCTGCGATCAGTGCGCGAGCATGTCTGGCCAGTTCGCGATCCCATGTGTCGAGCTGTCCACCTCCGAGACCGCGGGCGATCAAAGCGTTGCGCTGGGCGAGCGCCTCGGCGTAGCCGCGACGGTTCGCCCGCCGCGCCGGCCACAGCGCCGCGACAAACTGGTCGAGGTGGCCGCGCCTCACGCCCGGAGCGCCTTTGATCAGCTCGAGCCGGTCGGGCATGAAGACCGCGGTAGGGGGTCGCCAGTCGAACGGTTCGAGCGAATCGGCGCGGGCGCCGTCGGCGAAGTAGGTCTTGCCCTCCTTGCGATCGATCGCCACCGCTACTTGATGCTGCTCTCCCGCTTCATCACCGTGAACCTCAACTCGAGCGACAGGCTGGTCGAAGCGCACGGCCTGGGTGTCGATGCGGGTCCGGCACGATCGTCCCACACAGCCGCAGTAGAGCGCCTCGAGCAAATTTGTCTTGCCGGCGCCGTTGTCGCCGGTGACAACAGTGACCGACTCACCAAGATCGACGTCGGCACGCTCGTAACTACGGAAGTCGCGGAGCTTCAGCGTCTGGACGATCACGAACCCGCCTGCGCCCTTTCGGCGATCAGGTGTTCAGACGGATCGGCATGACGAGGTACATGAACTCCTCGTCATCGCCCGCGACGATCAGGCCCGGCCGGAACGCGCTGATCAGCTTGAATTTCGCGCGTTCGGTGTGGGCGCTGTCGAGTCCGTCGCGCAGGAAGTCTGGGTTGAACCCGATCTCGAGCGGCTCGCCGGAAAAGTCTGGGGCAGGGAGCGTCTCACGACCCTCACCGACATCGGTGGTCTGAGCTGAAACCTCAAGTTCACCCTCAGACAGTGAAACCTTGAGCGGCGTGTTGCGCTGGGCGAGCAGACTCACGCGCTTTACGGCGTCGTGCAATTCTGAGACGTCGATGTCGAGGATGTGCTCGTAGCTGTCGGGTAGCAGTTGCTCGAAGTCTGGGAACTGACCGTCGATCAGCCGAGAGACGAGCAGCGTCTCTCCAGCGGAGAACGCGATCTGACGCTCGCCGAGTGTGAGGGTGATCGTCTCATGCCCGTCGGCCACCCGCACCGCCTCCTGGAGAGCACGCGCAGGTACGTTGGCCTCGATGCGCTCCGAGACCGGCGGATCGATCTTCGTGGTGCGCACGGCCAGGCGATACGAATCCGTTGCGACCGAACGCAGCTTGTCTCCGTCAACCGAAAGCAGAATTCCGGTCAGATGTGGGCGCGTCTCATCGCGCGAGGCTGAACGAGCAACCTGTTCGATCGTCTCGGTGAATTCACCGGTCGGTAGCGCCACCGTCTGGCCCTCGATCGGCTGGACGTTCGGGAAGTCGTCGGCGGCGAGCAGTCGAAGTCTGAAGGAAGCCGAGCCGCAGTCGATCGCGAGCAGTCCGCCGTCACCGACGATCAGCGAGACGTCCCCGGCCGGAAGTTGACGAACGACGTCGGCGAGCAATCGGCCCGGCACGACGATTTCTCCGCCGGCCTCGACCTCGGCCGCGATCTTCGAGCGGATCGAGATGTCGCCGTCCGTGGCGGTCAGTGTGAGTGAACCGGTCTCGGCCTGGAGTTGGATACCCGAGAGCGCGGGGATGATCGATCGCGTCGAGACAGCCCTCGAGACAGAACTGAGCGCATCGACAAGCGCCGTGCGGTCGACGTTCAAACGAAGGGCGGACGTGGTGATCCCAGCTGAAACTTCTGAATTCAAGTGTTTTGTTCTTGTTTCTGTTGATCTGTTGGAGCTGTGGACAAATTCGGCAAGTTCGCTCTGGAGCCGGGTTTGCGCAACTCAGTGTGTTGATGGATCATCCACACCGCCTGCGGCGCTGTGGAGAACCGTCTTCAGACTATCCACAGCCGCGGCAGCAGCGGGATCTTCTCTATTGGCGGCTCGGAGCTTGTCACGCGCGTGCACGACGGTCGAGTGGTCGCGTCCGAATGCGCGAGCGATCATCGGAAGGGTCTGGCCGCTGTACTCGCAGGCCAGGAACATCGCGATCTGTCTTGGACCGGCGATGTTGCGCGCGCGGCTCGCGCTGAGCAGGTCGTCGACCGAGAGGTCGAAGTGGTCGGCGACGGTCTGCTGGATCTTTTCGATCGGGACTGTCGGTCGCGAGTGTTCGGTCGCCTGACCCGCGGTGTGCGGATGAAGCGCGGAGAGCAGTTCGTCGACCAGTTCGCTCGTGACCGGCTCACCGCGCATCGACGCGAACGCGCTGACGCGGATCAGTGCGCCTTCCAGTGAGCGGACGTTTGCCGGTACGCGCTGAGCGATGCGATCGAGGGCCAGGTCGTCGTCGACGTGGATGTTGTCGACACTGACCCGCTTCGTGAGGATCGCGCGGCGGAGACGATCGTCGGGCTGTTCGACTTCCACCACGAGCCCCGATTCAAATCGTTCACGCAGCCGATCGGCGAGGCTTTCGAGCTCGCGTGGTGTGCGGTCACAAGTGATCACGAGCTGACGACCCGACTCGTGGAGGTGGTTGAAGGTGTGGAAGAACTCTTCCTCGGTCTTGACCTTGTTCTGCAGGAACTGCACGTCGTCGATCAGCAGGACGTCCGTGCGGCGTAGGTCTTCCTTGAACTCCTGGACTGTGTTGTTCATCACGACGCTGCGGAAGACGGCGGCGAAGTTCTCTGCGGTCATGAAGCGGACCGCGAGCTCGGGAGCCTGCTCGGTCAGGTAGTTGCCGATTGCGTGGAGCAGGTGGGTCTTTCCGACCCCCGGCTCTCCATAGATGAACAAGGGGTTGAATGCCTGGGCAGGCTGCTCGGCGACAGCGAGCGCGGAAGCGTGTGCGATGTGATTCGACCGGCCGATCACGAATTGATCGAACGTGTAGCGCGGGTGGAGCGGCGAGGTGTGCCAGTCGGCTGTGGCCGGCTGCGCTGTCGGCGCCGACTCGCTCACACTCGGCAGAGCGTGGTCGGCGACCAGCTCGATTCGCAGTTGCGAATCGGCAGCGGCGCAGGCGCACTCGGTCAGTGCGCGGCTGTAGCGAAGCTCGATCCAGCTGCGTGCACGATCAGACCCGGTCAGATAGAGGACGCCATCTTCGAGGGCGGCTGGAGTGAGCTGCGAGAGCCAGATGTCAGAGACGTCGTCAGAGACGTCGCGACGGAAAACGGCATCGATTTTTGACCAGAGTTGGTCGATCCGCATTGCAGACTCCAGGCCGGCTTGACCGCGCCGGTCGAACATTGGATGAGGCGGCAACGAGCTGTCAGTCGAGTGCTCCGGTGCCGTGGTTGCCGACTATAACCAAGGCAGGATCGAGCGGGGGCAGGCTTGCAGGTCCAAGGTCGCAAACTCGCAAGAAAACGTTTCGGGCGTCTACAATTGCCGCCCAGACTTTTTCGATCGGAATTACTGATGAAGCGCACCTACCAGCCCAAGAAACGCAAGCGCGCCCGCACACACGGGTTCCGCGCCCGCATGAGCAGTGCCGCCGGACGCAATGTCCTGAAGCGCCGCCGCGCCAAGGGCCGCAAGCGGCTGACTGTCTGACGCAGTGGCTCAGGCCTTGGCCAGTCCCACTCGCAGCAAGGGCCGGCGCCTCTCTAGAAGCACCGAGTTCCAGCGTGTGTATCGCCAGGGACGCTCGAAGGCCAATCGTTACCTCGTCCTCTACTCCTTCTCCCGCGGAGACGGCGCGTCCGACGATTCTCGCTTCGGTGTGTCGGTCGGTCGCAAGGTCGGCAACGCCGTCGTTCGCAATCGCGTCAAGCGTTCGATTCGTGAGGCGCTCGACGAACTGGCTCCCCAACTCGCCGACGGCCTAGACTACGTCGTGCTCGCACGCCCGGACGTGGTCGAACTGCTCGACCGCGAGGGGATGCGCGGAGTGCGCGATCAGCTCGCCGAGTTGATCGTCCCCGGCCAGTAGCCAGATCCTGCTTTCTCTCGTGAACCAGTCCAGCACCCACCCGAACCCCGGGACGCGCCTGCGCAAAGTTGCCGCATTCCCATTGCTGCTGCCGATCTGGGCCTACCGCAAGTTGGTTTCTCCGTTCATCGCGCCGCGCTGCCGCTACTACCCGAGTTGCTCGACCTACGCCGTCGACGCCCTGAAGGCTCACGGCCCTATCAAGGGATCGATTCTGGCGGCCTGGCGACTGGTTCGTTGCAACCCGTTCAGCGACGGAGGCTTCGACTACGTCGAGGACCAGACGCTGTTCAAGAGCCGCGCCGCTCACCCACATACTTGTGATGATCGTCACAATCATTCGCATGGAGCTGCCGCATGATCAACGCGCTGCCGATCGCGAACATTCTCCAGGACATCACGTCGCCGATCTCGCACCTGCTCGACGAGATCCTCCGTCAGTTCTACACATGGGGGATCCCGTGGGGCTGGGGAATCATCCTGCTCACGGTCTGCGTCCGGCTGCTGCTGCTCCCGCTGACCTACAAACAGGTCACGAGCATGCTGCACATGCAGCAGTACCAGCCGCAGATCAAGGAGCTCAACGAGAAATACAAGGACGACCCGCAGCGCAAGCAGCAGGAACTGATGAAGTTCTTCAAGGAGCACGGAATCAATCCGCTCGCCTCCTGCTTCCCACTGCTGCTGCAGATGCCGTTCTTCATTGCGATGTTCTACGCGCTGCGCGATCCGTCGCTGCAGGCGACGATCAACGCCAACGACCCGAGCTGGTTCTTCATCCCGAACCTGACCGCGGATCCGCACGGCACCGAGTTGGTGATTCTGTTGATCCTCTATGTCGGATCGCAGCTCGGATCGACGCTGGTGTCGCTTTCCACGGCGACCGATCCGATGCAGCGCCGTCTGATGCTCGCGCTGCCGTTCATCTTCGTTCCGTTCATCATCCACTTCCCGGCCGGCCTGATCCTGTACTGGATCACGACCAACTTCTGGACCCTGGGCCAGTCGTTCGTGGTGAAGTGGCTGCGCATCCGCCAGGGCGATCCGATTCTTGTCAATTCCAGCGATGATGATGCGGTGGTAACTTCCGGCGGCGCAGCCGTCGTGGAGAAGAAGTCGACCAAGGCACCGCCGCCACCGCCGCGTCAGAAGAAGAAGCGCTCCGGGCGCAGGCGCTGATCGGCTTATCCACAGGGGAAACCAATGACCGACACCGAGACCACCAACACGATTTCCAGTGACGACACCCGTCAGGCCGAAGTGGCCACGGGGATCGTCCGAGACATCCTCGCCGGAGCCGGCCTCGACGCCGACGTCTCCTTCAGCCAGGAAGACGACGACATCAGCATCGATGTCACCGGTGAAGACCTCGGCTTTGCGATCGGTCGCCGCGCCCAGACGCTCGACGCGATCCAGTTGATCGCTTACCTCGTCAGCGCGAAGGCCGTCGATCCCGACGAGCGCCGCCGCGTCTCGGTCGACATCGACGAATATCGCGCCGCCCGCGAGGAGGAACTTTTCGACCTCGCTGACCGCGCCGTGAGTGACGCGCTGGCGTCGGGCAACGCAGTCGAGCTCAAGCCGATGACTGCAAACGAGCGTCGGAGCGTCCACCAGTACCTGATGGACAACGGCGACGTCGATACGCACAGCGTGGGTGAAGAGCCCGACCGCCGTATCGTCGTCACACCGTCCTAGGCGTCTTCGGGCGTTTCACGTTTTACGCTCGCTCGTCATGGACGAGAAGCTTCAGCGGCTCGCGGAGTGGAGCGTGGGTCTTGAGATCTCGGGTACGGCGATCACTGACGCCGCCCAGGCACGCGACATCCATATCGCTGACAGCCTCGCCGGAGTCGACGTCGCGCCCGTGCGCGACGCAGCCAGAATCGTCGACATCGGCTCTGGAGCCGGTTTTCCGGGACTGGTTCTGGCAGTCGCTCTCCCAGAGACCGAGGTCGTTCTGGTGGACAGCGTGCGCAAGAAGATGGAAGCTGCAGCCAAGATTGCGCGTGAACTCGAGCTTGAGAATGTTGAGTGTGTCTGGGGGAGGGCCGAGGAGATCGCCGAGCTCGGCAGTCCGCAGCGCGAGAGTTTCGATGTCGTCACAGCTCGGGCGCTTGCACAGTTGAACATCTTGCTCGAATATTCAAACCCGCTGCTCGCTACCGGTGGCCACCTCGTCGCGTGGAAGGGCGCTCCCGAGCGTGGAGAGCTCGAAGCTGCGGCCGGTACTGCCGCGAAGCTCGGGTTCGGTGAGGGCGAGTTGATCGAGACCAAGCCGTTCAGCGACTCACGTACCCGCCACTTCTATGTGGCCGAAAAGCTCAGCGGGACTCCGCAGGGTTACCCCCGCCGCCCAGGCATGGCGCTAAAGCGTCCGCTCGGCTGAGTCCGGTCGCAAAATCCGCAAAAAACCGCTTGCAACAAGGCGTGCGCGGTCCGAATCCGGGCGTAGTCTTTCCCGTGATGGAAGCCGCAACCTCGAATCAGCCCGCGACGATCTACGCGATCGCCAACCAGAAGGGCGGGGTGGGCAAGACCACGACGGCCGTGAACCTCGCCGCATGTGTCGCCGAAGCCGGTTATCCGACGCTGCTGATCGACATCGATCCGCAGGCCAACGCAACGGTCGGACTCGGACGCGCCAAGAACGAGGAGCACACGATCTACGAGGTGCTCGTTGGCGAGGCGACGATCGACCAGGCGACGCTTCCGACCGACATCGAGAACCTCTCGATCATTCCGTCGACTCCTGACCTCGCCGGCGCGACGGTCGAGTTGCCCCGTGTCGCCGGGTCCGAGTACCTCCTGCGCGACGCGCTCGCTTCACAGCGCCAGAAGTATCGCTTCATCTTCTTCGACTGTCCGCCGTCGCTCGGTCCACTGACCGTCAACGCGCTGGCGGCGGCCGATCGCGTGATAGTCCCGGTCCAGACCGAGTACTACGCGCTTGAGGGGCTCGCCGACTTGCTCGACACGGTAGGTCTGATCCAGCGTGAGCTCAATCCTCAGCTCACGATCGGCGGACTCGTGATGACGATGCATGACGGGCGCACGCGGCTTTCGACCGACGTCGAAAATGAGCTGCGAGAGCATTTCCCTGGCCTGCTGTTCGAAGCCGTGATCCCGCGCAACGTGCGCGTGGCGGAGGCGCCGAGCTTCGGCAAGCCAGTCACTCACCATGATCCCCACAGTGCGGGCGCAGGCGCGTACTTTGAATTGGCAAAAGAGGTCGCCCTCCGTGGCTGAGCAAAACCCAAGTCTGAACACAAAAAAGATCCACGCGGTGCCGACTGGCGCAGGCGCGTACTTTGAACTCGCGAAAGAGGTGGCCCTCCGTGGCTGAAAACACGCAAGCCCCCGAGCCCTCCCGCGCCGGCCGTCGAGGCATGGGCCGCGGTCTCTCGGCGATCCTGCCGACGACGCACACCGACCTGACCCAGGACGAACTGCGCCAGGTCCCGACCGCTGCGATCGACGTCAACCCGAACCAACCACGCAAGTCGTTCGACGACGCCCAGCTGAAGGCGCTCGCCGACTCGATAGCCGCCAACGGGGTGATCCAGCCGCTGCTGGTCAAGCCGATCGGCGCCGGCCGCTACGAGCTCGTCGCCGGTGAGCGCCGTCTTCGTGCATCCAAGCTCGCCGAGGTCGAGACCGTTCCTGCATACGTTCGCGCGGACCTCGAGGCCAACACGCTCGAGCTCGCGCTTGTCGAGAACATGGCCCGTGTCGACCTCAATCCTGTCGACGCCGCGCGTGCATGCGCAGCGCTCGTCGACGAGCTCGGTCTGACCAAGGAAGAGGTCGCCAGGCGCGTCGGCAAGAGTCGAGTCGCGGTTTCGAACCTGATCCGCCTGCTCAATCTTCCCGACGAAGTGATCCAGATGCTCGAGGACGGGATGCTCAGCGAGGGCCACGGCCGCGCACTGCTGCGCGCTGGTGACCACTACGCGATCCGTCGACTGGCCCACGAAGCCGCTGCCAACGGCTGGTCGGTCCGAGAGACCGAACGCCGCTCGGAGGCCGCTGCCGAAACCGCCAACCCTCAATCCAAGGTTGAGGGTTCACGCGAGAAGGAGATCGCCAAGGCTGAGGCACATGAAGCCGCCGGTGAACTCGAAGGCCGTTTCGCCCGCGCCTTCGGAATCGACCCCCGCGTGAAGGTCTCCGACCGCGGAGTCAAAGTCACACTTGACTTCGCTTCGGTGGAAGAGGCGTTGGCCGCGGTGGACAAGCTGCGCTGAAGTATTCAGCGCTACTCTTTGCAGCCCTCGGGCGATTAGCTCAGTCGGTTAGAGCGCATCTCTGATAAGGATGAGGTCCCAGGTTCGAATCCTGGATCGCCCACTCGCGGGTCTGGCTCGCACGATCCAGCCCCGCGAGTACGCAGTCTGTGTGCAGGATTTCGCCTTGTTTCGCCATACTTGGTCCGTATGCGCGAAATGGTCATCTATGGGGTCTCGTTCGACATGGTCGGCAAGCAGCCGATCATCCTTCTGAAGTCCGTCGACGGCAACGAGTTCCTGCCGATCTGGATCGGTCACCCCGAGGCCGCCGCGATCCTGATGAAGCTGCAGGGTGCCGACACGCCGCGCCCGATGACCCACGACCTGATGGCCGCGGTCTTCGAAGAGCTCGAGCTCGAGTGCACGCAGATCGCGGTCACCGAACTCCGCGACAACACGTTTTACGCGACGATCACCTTCAAGCAGGGTGATCGCGAACTCGAGGTCGATGCCCGACCCTCCGACGCGATCGCGTTGGCTGTGCGCACCGAGGCGCCGATCTTCGTGGCCGAGGAGGTCATCGCCGAGTCGGCGATCGAGTTCGAACACGAGGTCGAGGACACCGAGGAGGTCGTCGGCAAGTTCCGCAAATTCCTCGACGAGGTTTCGCCCGAGGATTTCGGAGCCGAAGGATGACCGCCCCGCGCACCGGCCTGATCAAATGGGCCGATCTGACCGTCCCGAACATCGAAGAGGTCGTCGACTTCTACCAGGGCGTCGTCGGCTGGAACGCCGCCGCCTACGAGATGCCCGACCGCACCGACTATGTGATGTCGCACTCCGAGACCGGCGACACAGCCGCCGGAATCTGCCAACAGGCCGGAGACATCGAAGGCATGCCTGCGCAGTGGATGGTCTACGTCACGGTCGAGGATCTCGATGATTCGATAGAAGCCGCGAACCGACTCGGCGGCAAGGTCGTCTTCGGCCCGCGTGAGTCGGAAATGATGGGCCGCTGGTGCGTCGTGCAGGACCCGGCCGGCGCCGTGATGGCGCTGACCGAACTGACGCCCGGCGAAGACAACTGACGTCGCGATCGGGGATACTCCCGGCGTGTCCAAACACTCAGCAGACAAGATTCCCGCAGCGGTCCGGATCGGGAGCGGCTTCGATCTCTCCAAGCTCGACCCGGCCTCGACGCCGGGCTTCAAGGGCGACAAGAAGCGCGCCGCGAAGATCATGGCTGCCGGGGCTGAAGAGTTGTCGGACCTTCAAGAGCGCCTCTTCGCAAACGGCAGGGACGGCTCGGGTCCGTCGATCCTGCTGATCGTGCAGGCGATGGATACCGCGGGCAAAGGCGGGATCATGCGCCACGTGGTCGGCGAGGTCGACCCGCAGGGCGTGATGCTCAAAGCCTTCAAGGCGCCGACCAGGGAAGAACTCGCGCACCCGTTCCTCTGGAGGATCAGGAACGCGCTGCCGCGTCCCGGCTACATCGGCGTGTTTGACCGCTCGCAGTACGAGGACGTGCTCGTCGTACGCGTCCACGATCTCGTGCCCCGGGCGGTGTGGAGTCGCCGGTACGCGCAGATCAACAACTTCGAGCAGAAGGTCGCCGCGTCGGACACACACATCGTCAAAGTGATGCTGCACATTTCGCGCGATGAGCAGAGGGCCCGTCTCGCCGAACGCCTCGCTCGCGAGGACAAGTACTGGAAGTACAACCCCGGCGACGTGGATGAGCGGATGAAGTGGGATGCCTACATGGAGGCCTACCAAGCCGTGCTCGACAAGACGAACACCGAACACGCGCCGTGGCACGTGATCCCCGCCGACAAGAAATGGTTCGCGCGCCTCGCGGTCAATCAACTGCTGCTCGACGAGCTGCGCTCGTTGAAGTTGAAGTGGCCGGCCCCGGACTTCGTGATCAAGACCGAGCAGGAGCGCCTGGCCGCGAGTTGACGTTCAGCCGATCGGGTACGCCTGGCGCGACTGCGCCGTCGCGAGCAGTCGCTCGGCGAGTTGCTCGAAGCTGATCCCCGCGGCCTCGGCGGCCATCGGCATCAGGCTGGTCTGCGTGAGGCCGGGGATCGAGTTGACCTCGAGCACCTGCGGCTCACCGTTCTCGGGGAGCATGAAGTCGACGCGTGCGAAACCGTGGCAGCCGAGCAGGGTGAAGGTTTCGACTGCGATCGCCGAGAGGCGTTTGGCGACGGCGTCGTCGATCTCGGCCGGGCAGACGTAATCGGTCTTGCCGATCTCGTAGCGACTCTCGAAGTCGTAGAAGTCGCCGCCGCGGACGATCGCCTCGACGGCTGGCAATGCCTCGCCATCGAGCACGCTGACTGCGACTTCGCGGCCCTTGACGAACTGTTCGATCAGCAGCTTGTCGTCGTAGCTGAATGCGCTGAGGATCGCCGGCGGCATCTCGGAGTGATCGGCTGCGAAGTTCACGCCGAGCGCCGAGCCCTGACGCGCGGGCTTGACGACGACTGGAAAGCCGAGCAGCGATTCGATCTGATCGAGCGCATCGGAGGCTCCGAGGCTCTTGAACGCCGATTCGCCGAACGCGACAAAGCGCGGGGTGGGCACGCCGTGCTTCTGCAGCAGCGATTTGGTTAGGGACTTGTCCATCGTCCATGCCGAGCTGAGCACGCCGCAGCCGGTGTAGGGGATCCCGACGATCTCGAGCAGTTCCTGGACGGTGCCGTCTTCGCCGCCGCGGCCATGCAGCGCGATGAACGCGGCGTCCGGCGCGGCCTCTCGCAGGTTCAGGACCAAGCTTTGATCGACGTCGATCTCGACGACTTCATGACCGCCGGCGCGCAGCGCCTCAGCGATCCGCGCGCCGCTGCGGAGCGACACCTGGCGCTCCATCGACGCGCCGCCCTTCAATACAGCGACTTTCATCCCGCCTGTCGTTTCATCTTGCGGCCGGCGAGCCAGGAGACGCTCGACTCCTCGGGTGCGGCGACCGCATCGGTCTTGACGGTGCGGTGCTCGCCGGTCATCGTGCGCCAGAGCTCGAGTTGCTCCTCGATCACTTCGCCGATGCGCCGGATGCCCTCGGTGATCCGGTCTTCCGGCACACCACTGAAGTTCAGCCGCATCGTGTTGCGACCGCGCGGATCCGGGGTGCTGCCGAGGAATGCGCCGGCACCGGGGACGAACGCGACGTTCGAGCGCAGCGCCTTGGTCAGGAGGTCGGTCGTGTCGATCTGCTCGGGGAGCGTCGCCCAGATGAAGAGTCCGCCCTCGGGCTTCGTCCAGCTCGCCTCGGCCGGGAAGTAGCGTTCGAGCGCGGTCAGCATCGCGTCGCGTCGCGACTTGTAGAT
Organism: Solirubrobacterales bacterium; assembly: GCA_047605325.1. Classification (GTDB taxonomy): domain Bacteria; phylum Actinomycetota; class Thermoleophilia; order Solirubrobacterales; family JACPNS01; genus JACPNS01. Next base: position 18,757 of record JASGFX010000003.1, read on the forward strand.
GCCGTTCGCGGTCTTCACCCAGTCGCGCCAGTCCGCCTGCTCGAAGTAACTCTCGATCAGATACTGCGCCGGACCCGATGAGTTGAGGTCGGCGGCGGCCTTGGCGATGTTGCACTTTTCGATCACCGGCGAGGGACCCTCGATCCAGCCCATTCGCAGGCCGGGCGCGAAGATCTTGCTGAAGGTGCCGAGATAGATCACGAAGTTGCCGCCGTCGAGTTCGCGCAGTGTGGGCAGCGGCTCGCCTGAGTAGCGCAACATGCCGTAGGGGTTGTCCTCGAGCACGAGCAGCTCGCGCTCACTCGCGATCTCGACGAGGCGCTTTCTGCGCTCGAGCGACATGGTCACGCCGGCCGGGTTCTGGAAGGTCGGCACGGTGTAGATGAACTTCGGTGTGACGCCCTCGGCGGCGAGGCGATCGAGCTCCTGCTCGAGCAGGTCGACCCGGATGCCGGCGTCGTCGATGTCGATCTGCACGGCCTCTGCCTGGAATGAGAGGAAGCTCGGGACGGCGCCGGGGTAGGTCGGCGCCTCGGTGATGATCGTGTCGCCGGGGTTGACCAGCACGCGCGTGATCAGGTCGATCGCCTGCTGACCGCCGGTGGTGACGAGGATGTTGTCGACGTCGGCCTTGATGTTCTCGGCCGCCATCACTTCGGCGATGCGCGCCTTGACCGGGGTGATGCCCTCGGTCGGTGTGTACTGCAGCAGCTCGGCGCTGTGGTGGCGTGCCATGTCGACGAAGACGCTCTCGAGCAGGTCCTTCGGGAAGCTCTTGGTGTCCGGCATGCCCGATGCGAGGCTGATCACCTCGGGCCGATCGGTGATCGACATCATGTCGCGCATAGCGCTCGTCTTCACCTTCTCGGAGCGCTCGGCGAAGAGTCGCGCATAGCGCTCGAGGTCGTGCTTGCTGCTGCGCTTACGGTCCATCGTTTGTTATTCGGGTTTCACCATCTAGATTCCCACCTACCGTATCCAGCATGGACACGATCTGGAACATCTGCCAGGCGATTGGCGTCGGCGCCGCCGCCGGACTTTCGCCGCTCGTCGCCCTCGCCGCGGTCGTTGTCTGCGTCGCCGTCAGCCTCGGGCTGGACAGCTCGAACAAGGACTATGACTTCCTCGCCTCGACTGCCGCGGTGATCGTCGCGATCGTCGTGCTGCTGCAGTCGCTCGCGCTGATCGTCGTGCCGGGCGGAATGGTCGCGCGCATCTCCGCCGATCGACCGCGCGTGATGCCGTTGCATGTGCTGCTCGCGGTGATCCTCGGCGGACTCGGAGGCGCGGTCGTGTTCGGCACGCAGAACGACGCAGTCTGGATCGGGGCCGTCTTCGGCGCCATCCCGGCCGCGCTCGTCGCCTACTCGTCGGGCGGACTGCTCAAGGGCGTCGGCGAGCGACTCGAAGCCGGCGAGAAACGCCAGCTCAAGGGCGCGAGTCGCGATGAAGCCAAGGCCGCCAAGGCCGACACCGATGCTTCACGCCGCATCCTTGCGTTCGGCGTCGACCTCGTGACGATCATCGCCGTGGTGATCCCGCTGCTGATTCCCGTGACCGGGCTCGTTCTTCCGATCGTTGCGCTCGCGCTGATCTTCGGTTCTCGCCGCCGCGAGGCCAAGAAGCACGAGGGCCTCCGTGTTTTGTCCTAACGAGACAGTCGCTCGTAAGAAGCTCTGCCTCGCCGTCGTCGACGGCATGCGCCCCGCCTCGCTGCAGAAGGCGATCGCCGACGGAACCGCGCCGACCTTCGCACGTCTGATCCGCGAGGGCTACGAGACCGGTGAGTGCATCTCGGCCTTTCCGTCGCTGACTCCGGTCGCGACCTCGACGATCGTCACCGGCAAGGGCCCGGGTGAGCACGGGGTGCCATCGATGAACTGGTACAAGCGTGACGAGAAGCGCTACGTCGACTACGGCATCAGCTTCCCGTCGGCGCGCCGCAGCGGCGTCATCGCTGTGCTCAAGGACCTCGTCTATCGGATCAACGAGGAGCATCTCTCGAGCAGCACCCCGACGTTCTTCGAGACGCTCGAAGCCGAGGGGATTCGCTGCGCCTGTACGACCTACATGATCTACCGCGGACCGCACGAGCACAAGTTCGTCGGCGGCGGGGTGGCCGGCGCGGTCGCCGGCGTCACCGGGATGGCGCGGCCGGGGTACGGACCGAGCGAGCTGCTCTATGGCGACATCTTCGATTCGCTGGGCACCGAGTGTCGCTCGAGCTACGGCGTGCCGGGCAAGCGCGATCAGCACACCGCCTGCGCGGGGATCGAACTCGTGCTCAACGGCGACTACGAGTTCATGCTGCTCAGCTTCCCGGACAACGACAACTACTCGCACCGCATGGGCCCCGACGAGCAGCCCGTCTCGATCGCGAACGCCGACCAGCAGTTCCAGCGCGTGATCGACGCGGCCGGTGGCTACCGCCGCTTCATGGACGAACACGCGGTGATCGTCGTATCCGACCACTCGCACAGCACGGTGCATGAGGGCGTCGATCTCGTGGAGTTGCTCAAGGACCACGACTGGTCGGTGCTCGAGCCGCGCAAGGGCAAGCGCCCGGGCGACGCCGAGATCGCAGTCAGCCCTGCGGCGCGTGCGGCGAACATCTACGTGCTCGACCCGGTGCACCGCGGCGGCCGCCTGCCGCTGCTCGTCGAGGACCTGCGCCGCGAGGCGACTATCGAGCAGCTCTTCTGGCTCGAGGACGACGAAGCCTGGTGCTGCCTCGGCGAGGCCGAGCTGCACTTCAAGCCGGGCACGCAGTACGTCGACCGTCGGGGCTTGAGCTGGGACGTCGAGGGTGATCTCGTGGTGCTCGACCTGTTCGCCTCCGGCGATGAGATCCACAGCGAGGAGTACCCCGATGCGCTCGCACGCGTGTGGTCGGCGCTGCACTGCCCTGGGAGCGGCGACCTGATCGCCACGCCGGAGCTCGGCTACGAGTTCTTCGACTGGGGCTCCTCGGCGCACATCGGCGGCGGCACACATGGCTCGTTGCACAAGGCCGACTCGGCCGCGCAGCTGATCGTCACCGGCACCGGGGAGGCGCGCGCAGCACAGCGCGCTTGGTCGATCGCCGACGTGCACAGCCTGGTGCTCGAGCACTTCGGACTTGCGGCAGACTGATAGCTTGCCCGCCGTGTCCGGCTCGAACAATCCGCGCAGAATCGCTCGTCGCGTGGCCGTCAAGGCGATGCACCGCTTCGGGGGCGAAGGCAAGAAGGGCGAGGAGGAACTCGCCTTCTGGGTCGACATCTGGGACAAGCAGATCCGCGATGGCGCGCTCTGGGGAATCGGCACCCTCGAGCTCTCGGGCGACGCAGAAGTCGCCGCCGACTACAACGGCCGCCGCTGGCAGCAGGCGCGCGCGGAAGTGAACCGTGTCCTCGAAGAGGCCGGCATCGAGGACAAGAACTTCTTCGCCGGCAAGCGTGTGCTCGACATCGGGCCCGGTTGCGTGGGCTTCCCCGACGCCGCGGCCGAGCAGGCGCAGATCAGCTTCGGGCTCGACCCGATCGCCGACGACTACGCGCGCGCCGGTCTGCTGCTCGAAGATTCGAGAGCGATCTACCTGCACTCGGGCGCCGAGACGATCCCGTTGCTGGGCGACACGATTGATGTGGTGGTCTGCCGCAACGCGCTCGACCATGTGGTCGACCCCGTCGGCGTCGTCGCCGAGATCCGACGCGTGCTCAGCGCCGACGGCAAGCTCATTCTCAACGTCGATCTCGACCACCCGCCCAGCCCGACCGAGCCGCACGAGATTTCGCACAAGCAGCTCGGCAAGTGGCTCGAGGGCTGGACGATCGACTCAGAACGCATCGACGAGCGTGGTCACGCCGGTGGCGGTCAGGCGATCGTGATCGTCGCCTCGCCGGCGTAGCCCGCCCGCAACATTCTCGGCGCGGTCCGCGACTACAGTCTCCGCCATGTCAAAGCTCAGGAAAGTCGCCGGAAAGCTCAAGCGCGTCGCGCTGCCGACGAAGGAAGAGGACGAAATGTCCTTCTGGATCAACGACTGGGACGCGGGCATTCGCGCCGGCAAGTTGTGGGGTCCGAACACTCTTGAATACGCCGGCGACACCGAGGTCGCCGAGGACTACCTCGGTCGCCGTTGGCAGGCCGCGCGAGCAGAGGTGAATCGCATCCTCGACGAGGCCGGCATCGAGGACAAGGACTACTTCAAGGGCAAGAACGTCCTCGACATCGGCCCCGGCTGCGTCGGCTTCCCCGACGCCGTCGCTGAGCAGGCCAACCTCGGCTTCGGGCTCGACCCGCTCGCCCAGGAATACAAGGACCACGACCTCCTGCTCGAAGACACCAAGGCGATCTACCTGAACTCACTCGCCGAGACGATCCCGCTGCTCTCCGATTTTCTCGACGTCGTCGTCTGCCGCAACGCTCTGGACCATGTGGAAGACCCGGTGGTCGTGATGTCCGAGATCCACCGCACGCTGAAGCCCGGCGGCATCCTGATCCTCAACGTCGATCTCGACGCCGCGCCGACCCCGGCCGAGCCGCACGAGATCACCAAGGCTCAGCTCTACGAGTGGCTGAAGGAATTCAACGTCGACTTCGAGGACGAGTGGGAGCACGGTCACGCCGGCGGCGGTCACGCGATCGTCGTTCGCGCCGTGAGGCCGTGAGCCAGGACGGTCTGAGTCAGGACCGGCTGCATCGCCGCGTCGGCAGCGGCATGAAAGAGCCGCACAACTGGATCCAGCTGATCAAGTTCGGCGCAGTCGGCGCCAGCGGCTATGTCGTGAATCTTGTGGTCTACGAGCTGGCGCGCCAGCAGCTCGGGATCCACTACATGCTTGCGGCGGTGATCGCGTTCTGCGTGGCGGTGCTGAACAACTTCTACTGGAACCGCCACTGGACGTTCGACGCGAAGGACGGACACGCGGGCTTCCAGGCGACGCGTTTCTTCGTGGTCAGTCTCGTCGCACTCGGGTTCAACCTCGCTTTCCTCAAGGGTCTCGTGGCGGCCGGCCTCGGCGAGCTTCCCGCCCAGGCGATCGCGGTGATCTGCGTCACGCCGATCAACTTTGTCGGCAACAAGCTGTGGAGCTTTCGCGGCCACGGCAAGGCGCCGCAGCGCGAGCCCGCGGGCTAGCCCTCGAGCGGGACGATCAGCTGGGTGACGTCGGTCGCGCGGCCGTCACGGCCGGCTTCCACGAGCACGCCCATCAGGTGCTCATCGCCGGTCGCGCTGTCGAAACGGCCAGGCATCCCGGTGCGCAGTTTGGTGATGATCGTCTCTTTCACCACCCCGATCACCCCCGCCCGCGAGCCGGTCATCCCCACGTCGGTGCAGTAGGCGGTGCCGCCCGGCAGCACGCGGGCGTCCGCAGTCGGCACGTGGGTGTGCGTGCCGACGACCGCGGTGACGCGGCCATCGAGGTGCCAGCCCATCGCGACCTTCTCGCTGGTCAGCTCGGCGTGAAAGTCGACGAGGATCAGATCGACGCTGCCGGTCAGCTCGCGCACGAGCACGTCGGCGACGTCGTAGGGGTTGCCGTCGTTGTCGAGTCCGAACTGCCCGATCAGGTTGACCACGCCGAGTCGCAGGTTGCCCGATTCGACGATCGTCGACCCTTTGCCCGGCAGGCTCGGGTGCTGATTTGCGCAGCGCACGATCGGCTTGCCCGAGTCGAGGTACGGGAAGATCTCGCGGTGGCGGTAGCTGTGGTTGCCGAGCGTGATCGCGTCGACGCCGAGCGCGTAGATCTCGTCGGCGGTCTTCGGCGTGATGCCGACGCCGCCGGCGACGTTCTCTCCGTTGACGACGACGAAGTCGGGCTCGTGCTCCTCGCGCAGCCGCGGCAAGACTCCGGCCAGCGCGCGGCGACCGGGTTCGGCCACAACGTCACCGATGAAGAGGATCGAAGGCATGGCGCGAGTCTACGGCTCGCGCGGGGGAATCAGTGGCCCGGGGTCTCCGGGAAGTACTTCCGGCGGATCGGTTCCCACTCGCGGCGAATTTCGTCAGGGATCCGCACGGGGCGCTCTTCCATCCTGTCGAGGTGCCGCGCGTACATGTTCGCTTCGAAGATACGGCCTTCAGCCCTGAGCTTCGCTACAAGCTCCAGGCGTGCGTCGCGCCACATTCTCGCTCCGAGTTCCATCGGTCACAGCCTACCCGGATTCGACCGTTCGGGGCAGGTGTAAATCCCGACCGCAAGCCCGGTTTCGAGCCCGTTTCGGAAGGCGATGGCGAGTTGCTCCGCGACCGAAGCCAGGTCACCTCCCGCAGCAAGGATCGTACGCGCGGCGATCACCATGTTCGAGATCGAGTACTCCTCCGCCAAGAGAAACAGCGCGTCGTCGACGAGCGCTCTTCTGAGAGGCGACATCACGATCGACCGCGCTGCGGATCTCCACCGCGAGATCGCCGCGCGCAAGCAACGCATGCAGTGTCGTGATCAGTCGTTCGTGCTGGCTCACACCCCAACCCAACCAGAACCGGTGTGACGAAACAAGACCGATTCGCAATAAGTGTGCGCCAAATGTGTGACGACCCTTAGACTCTCCGCCCATGCCGGTCCTCGAAGGCCGCGACCTCGTCAAGCAGTACGACGACCGCGTGGCGCTCAGTGGAGTTTCTTTCAAGGTCGACGCAGGGGAGAGCGTCGCGATCGCCGGGCCCAACGGGGCCGGCAAGACGACCCTGCTCTCAATGCTCTCGGGTGTCGTCGCCCCCACCAGCGGAAGCGTCGAGCTGCCGAGCGGCAAGCTCGGCTGGGTGCCCCAGCGCGCGGCCGTCTACGGCAAGTTGACCGTGCGTGAGAACCTCGAGCTGTTCGCGCGGCTCGAGAAGGTCGACGATGTGTTCGGCTCGGCCACGCGGATGATGGACCGCATCGAACTCGGCCATCGCGCTTCCGATCGTGCGGAGGATCTCTCCGGCGGGATGCGCCAGCGCCTCTCGATCGGTATGGGCATGATCTCCGACCCGGCGGTGCTGCTGCTCGACGAGCCGTCGGCCGCGCTCGATCCGCTCCAGCGTGAGCGGCTCTGGGAGCTGCTCGGCTCGTTGGCCGAATCGGGAATCGGCATCGTCTTCTCGACCCACTCGGCCGGTGAGGTGGAAGGTCACGCCGATCGTGTACTCGTGCTCGACGGTGGCCGGTTGCTCTTCGACGGGCCACCTTCCGGAATCGGGCCGGGCGACCACTTCGAACTGGCCTTCATCAATTTCCTGCGCGAGCGCCGTGGCAAGTCGGCCGATCGGGACGACTCCTGATGCGCCGCCTGCGCTACATGCTCGGCAAAGACCTGCGCCTGTTGCGGCGCACACCGACGATCGTCGTGCTGCTCGCGCTCTACCCGGCGCTGGTCGCCGTGCTCGTCGGTCTGGCGGTCGGCCGCCCGCCGACCAAACCGCGCGTCGCGATCGTCAACCAGGTTCCGGCGAATGAGCGCACGCTGCACATCGGCGGCAAGGACTTCAACCTCGACAAGCTGACAAAGGCGCTCTACGACAACGTCGACGGCTACGACGTCGCGACGCCCGGTGAGGCGCTGCAGGATGTGCGCTCGGGCGACGCGGTCGCTGCAGTGATCATTCCCGAGGACATCGTCCAGCAGCTCGAGTCATCGAGCAGTCAGGGTGTGATCACCGCGATCTACGACTCGACCGATCCGACGAGGAAGAGCTACGTCGAGAACACGATCAAGGGCCTGCTCGTCGACACCAACAACGAGCTGACCAACCGTTTCACAGATGTCTCGCTCGACTACATCGACATCATCGTCAACGGCGGCAAGATCACCTTCGGTGGCAAGGAGCGCACGATCAAGGGTCTGGCCAACGGCGGGGATCTGATCAAGCAGGTGCTGCCGTACGTGCCGGCCGATCAGCGCAAGGAACTCGAGGATTTCGCCCAGCTCTCCGAGGGTGCGAAGCAGGGAGCGACGTTTGCGCAGTCGCTGCTGAAGCGCGTCGGTCAGCCGATCAAGCTCGAGAACAAACCTGTCGGCACGAACTCCTCGCTCTCATCGCTCGCTGTCGCGGTGGCCGTAGCGGTCTCGGCGATGTTCGTCGCGCTGCTGCTCGGAGCAGGCATGCTCGCCTATGAGTCCGAGGATCAGATGCTCACGCGTCTCTTGCGCGGACTCGCTTCGCGTTGGACGATCGTGACCGAGAAGACTCTGCTCGCGGGTCTCTGTGCGATGGTCGTCGGGACGGTGATGGTGATCGCCTTCGGCTTCTTCGTGGACATCCGCTGGGAGCGCGTCTGGGCGTGGTGGCCGGCGATCGTCCTCGCGGGGCTGGCCTTCGGCGCTGCCGGCGTGATGATCGGCGCGGCCAGTGGCGACGTGCGCGCGGCCTCGCTGGCATCGTTCATGATCGGCCTGCCGCTGACGGCTGCGGCGCTCGTGCCCAAGGGCGCGGTCTCGGAAGGGCTGTGGGGCGTTTTGCAGGTGATCAACTCGGTCTTCCCGTTCAAGCCGGCACTCGACTTCGTGCGCGCGGGGCTTTCGCCCGGATACGACGCGCTCGTACCCGGCCTGCACCTCGCGCTGCTGATCGCGGCGTACTGCCTGATTGCAGGATTCGCGATCAAGCGCCGCGTCGCCACCTGACCCAGCCGCTCACGCCCCCGCTTGCAAAGCTTTCCTTTGCAAGAGAAATTCCCACGCGCGGACCCCTTGTTCATGCGGTTTTTCTTGCAAAGGAATGCTCTGCAAAGAAAACCCCTTGAACAAGCGCCGAATTGCCCCGCCCCGCGGTTGCAAAGGAATGCTTTGCAATTCACGGCGGCGACGGTTGGTTGATCGCCGTTTGACGGATACAGTCGAAACATGGCTTTTCCAGCCACAAGGCTCCGCCGCCTGCGCACCACGAGGTCGATCCGCGATCTCGTCAAGGAGAACGACGTCACGCCGTCGCAGCTGATCGCGCCCCACTTCATCGTCACGGGCGCGAACCGCCGCGAACCGATCGACTCGATGCCCGGAATCGACCGCCTCTCCGTCGACCTGATGGTTGAAGAGGCGAGGCAGCTCCAAGACCTAGGCATCGCCGGCGTGCTGCTCTTCGGCCTGCCCGACCACAAGGACGATGAGGGCAGCAGCGCCTGGGATCCTGACGGTCCGGTGCAGCTCGCGACGCAGGCGATCAAGCAGGCGGCGCCCGAGCTGACCGTCGTCACCGACGTCTGCATGTGCGAATACACCACCCACGGTCACTGCGGCGTGATCGGCCCGAGCGGCGACGTCGACAACGACGAGACGCTAGAGCTGCTTGCCCGTACCGCGATCTCGCACGCCGCAGCCGGCGCAGACGCCGTGGCTCCATCAGACATGATGGACGGCCGCGTCGGCCACCTGCGCGCGGCGCTCGACGAAGAGGACTTCACCGACACCGCGATCATCGCCTACAGCGCGAAGTACGCCAGCGCCTTCTACGGCCCGTTCCGTGACGCCGCCGACTCCGCGCCGCAGCCCGACGGCCACATCCGTTCCGACCGCCGCGGGTACCAGATGGATCCCGCGAATGCCCGCGAGGCCGTGCGCGAAGCGCTGCTCGACGTGGAAGAAGGCGCCGACATCGTGATGGTCAAGCCCGGTCTGCCCTACCTCGACATCGTGCGCCAGGTGCGCGACGCCGTGCCCACGCCGGTCGCCGTCTACAACGTCAGTGGCGAGTACTCGATGATCAAGGCGGCCGTGGCTGCTGGTCAGCTGGACGAGCGCGCGGCCGTTTCTGAGACTCTTCTCTCGCTGCGCCGAGCCGGCGCGGACATCATCTTCACCTACCACGCCAAGGACTTCGCACAGTGGCTGACGGCATAAAAGAAATCGGCTACGGCCGCAACCAGCCCAAGCTGCGCTCGCGCAAGGACGGCGCCGCCGTCCCGCTCGACGAGCGCGACAAGCAACTCTTGAACCTGCTCCAAGGCAGCTTCCCGCTCGAGCCGTATCCGTTCGACTCCGTCGCCGAAGAGCTCGGCGAGGACCTCGAGTGGGTGCTCACCCGCACCCAGGAGCTGCTCGACGACCGGATCATCCGCGAGATCACGCCGATCTTCGACACCCGTGCGCTCGGCTACCAGTCGATGCTCGTCGCCGCGGCCGTCGACCCGGAGTATCCGCACCGCGCCGCCGAGGTGATCAACGCCCATCCGGGCGTCAGCCACAACTACCTGCGCAACCACGAGTTCAACCTCTGGTTCACGATCGCCACGCCGCCCGATTCGAAGCTCGGGCTCGACGGCACGCTGAAGGTCCTGGCCGAGGAGGCCGGCGCCACATCAGTGCGCTCGCTCCCCACGATCAAGCTGTTCAAGATCAACATGAACCTCGAGATGGAGAAGGGCACCGACACACTGGCCGCGCCCGGCGGCGAGTCGAAGGAGCGCCCGCTCGACGCCGCGAACCTGACCGAACGCGACCACGAGGTGATCAAGCACCTCCAGGGCGCGCTGCCGGTTCAGCGCGACGTCTACGCCCCGGCCGCCGACGCGATCGGCATCAGCGTCGACGAGCTGCTCGATCACGCGCGCGGAATGATCGACCGCGGCCTGCTGCGCCGCGTCGCCGCGATCCTCTTCCACCGCCGTGCGGGCTTCTCGGCCAACGGCATGGGCGTCTGGAAAGTGCCCGAGGATCAGATCGCGACGATCGGTCCGCAGATGGCGGCCTTCCGCGGCATCTCCCATTGCTACCAGCGCCCGACCTACGAGGATTGGCCCTACAGCGTCTTCACGATGGCCCACGGCCGCAGCAAGGAGGAGTGCGACGCGATCCTCGACCAGATCGCCGAGGAGACCGGAATCCACGATCGTGCGACGCTCTACTCGTCCACCGAATACAAGAAGATCCGGCTGCGCTACTTCACCCCTGATTACGCCGAGTGGGAAGCCGCGCACTCGTAACTCTTGAGCAAGTCAGACGATCTATACGCACGCGCCCTGAAGGTGCTTCCCGGCGGGGTCAACTCGCCGGTGCGCGCGATGCGGTCGATCGGCCGCGACCCGATCTTCATCGCCTCGGCCAAGGGGCCGCACATCACCGATGTCGACGGCAACACCTACCTCGACTACGTCTGCTCCTGGGGTCCGATGATCCTTGGCCACGCCGACCGCGATGTGCTTGTGGCGATCGAGGACGCTGCCGAGCTCGGCACCTCCTATGGGGCCCCGACCGAAGTCGAGGTTCAACTCGCCGAGGAGATCGCAAAGCGCGTGCCCAGCTGCGAGATGGTGCGCATGACCTCGTCCGGCACCGAGGCCGGTATGTCGGTGGTCCGGCTCGCGCGCGCCGCGACAGGTCGCGAGAAGATCCTCAAGTTTGCCGGGGCCTACCACGGCCACAGCGACGCTCTGCTGGTCGACGCTGGCTCGGGACTCGCGACGCTCGCGGTGCCCGGCAGCCCCGGAGTGACCGAGGGCGCCTCTCACGACACGATCGTCGTCCCCTGGAATGACCGGGACGCTGTCGCGCAGGCCTGCGCCGAGCACACGCTCGCCGCGATCATCGCCGAGCCCTGCCCGGCGAACATGGGCTTGGTCCCGCCCGACCATGGGTTTTTGACATTCCTGCGGGAGCAGTCCGACGCGAACGGCGCGCTGCTGATCCTCGACGAGGTGATCAGTGGTTTCCGCGTCGCCGCCGGTGGCTATCAGCAACTCGCCGGCGTCACGCCCGACCTCACGATGTTCGGCAAGATCGTCGGCGGCGGCCTCCCTGCCGCGGTCTACGCAGGGCGACGCGACCTGATGGAGCGCGTTTCTCCGGCCGGCGACGTCTACCAGGCCGGCACACTCAGCGGCAATCCGCTGGCGATGGCCGCCGGACTTGCGACACTGGCCAAGCTCGATGCGACCGCCTACTCGACTCTCGAACTGCGCACGCGCGATCTCGCGCATGGACTCGCCGACGCCGCCGACGAGGCCGGTGTCGAGGTGAGCGTCGTCAGCGAGTGCGGGCTGCTCACCGTCTTCTTCGCTTCCGCCGCGCCACGCGACTACGAGGGCGCCAAGGCCTGCGACCTCGAGCGGCACGCGGCCTGGTGCCGCGAGCTGCTCGCTCGCGGCGTCTACCCGCCTGCGTCTCAGTTCGAGGCGTGGTTTCCGTCGCTGGTCCATGACGACGCGGCGATCGCGCGGACGATCGACGCCGCGCGCGGCGCGTTCGAAGCGGTGGCTGCATGAGCGTGCCCGCTGCATCCAACGAACTGCTTCCGGCCGAGCGACTCATCGCCGAAAGGCGCAACGACGTCCCGACCGCTGAACTCGAGGATGCGCCGAGCCTGCGCATAGGCGCGGCCGAGGTCGTCCGTGAGGGCTATCTCCTGCACTACGGCCAGCCCCGCTGGTACTCGATCGAGGATCGCGACCTTGCCCTGCTGGCGGGCGACCGGATGTATGCGGCCGGCCTCGCCGTACTGGCTGATGCGGGCGACATCGAGGCCGTCAGGGCGCTGGCACTGCTGATCGCAGGTTGTGCGGAAGCTCACGCACTTGGTGAGAGCGCGCGTGCGGACCATTTGTGGCAGTCCACATTGGCTATGCTTGCGCCCGGTTCGGACTGATTCTTCCTTGATCTGATCCGCACATTTCACTTCTCGATGCCCCCGAAGACCGAAACTCAGACAGCCCCGGCCAAGCAGCCGAAGTCGAAGTTCACCGCCGACCGTGGTTGGCCCGGTGCCTTCGAGGGCGAGACCGTCAACCGCCGCCACTTCATGACCGCAGTGGCGCTCGGTGCGGGCGGAGTTGCGAGCGCGATGTTCGCGCTGCCTGCGCTTGGTTTCGCGCTGGGTCCGATCTTCGAGAAGACCGAGCATCGTTCGCTGCTCGACGTCGGCGCGACCGACGACTTCGTCGCGGACATCTTCACTCCGCAGGTCGTCACGACCACCGCGGGCATCGGCGAAGTCGGCAAGCAGCTCGTCTACGTCCGCAAGAACGACGAGCCGACGGCCAAGCAGCCGTGGCCGTACGTCGCGATCTCGAACCGCTGCGCCCACCTCGGCTGCCCGGTCCGCTACATCGATGCCGCCAAGTCGTTCATCTGCCCGTGCCACGGCGGCACCTACAACTTCGAGGGCGAAGTCACCGGCGGCCCGCCGGTTCGCCCACTCGACCGCTTTGAGACCTACGTCGTCGACGGTCGTGTGATGCTCGGCGCCAAGTTCTCCGTCAACTCTCAGCTCGAGCGGGTGCCGCTGCGCGACCCGGGTGAGCACGTCGACGGCGTCTGGCAGATCCTCTACCCGCCGCGCCCGACCACCTGAGCCTGCTGATGCCCAAGCTTTCAAACCCGCTCAACAAGAAGGTCAGCGACCTTCCCAAGCCGCCGATGCCGCCGCTGCCGCCGAGCATGCGTCCGAACCCGAAGCCGGGTCCGGCCAGCGAGACGACCGTCGGCGACGCCGCCGCCGCGGGTGGAACGGGCGTCGTCGCCTGGATCGACGAGCGCACGAGCGGCTCGGGGTTCCTGCGCGGCTTTCTCTTCCGCAAGGTGCCCAAGGGCATCAACTGGTGGTACACGCTCGGTTCGGCCACGATGTTCGCTTTCATCAGCCAGGCCTTCACCGGCGTCTTCCTGGCGATGTACTACACGCCCAGCCCCACCGAGGCCTACGACTCGATGCGCCACGTCAACAACGACGTGTTCCTCGGCGAATTCGTGCATGGCATGCACAAGTGGGGCGCCACGGTGATGACCGTCCTCGTCTTCGTGCACATGGCGCGCACGTTTGTGTTCGGCGCCTACAAGTACCCGCGCGAGCTCAACTGGGTCGTCGGCGTGCTGCTGCTGATGATGACCATGATGATGGGCTTCACCGGCTACCTGCTGCCGTTCGACCAGCGTTCGTTCTGGGCAACGGTCGTGGGCGTGAACCTCAACGGCACGGGCCCGATCATCGGCCCGTTCCTCGCAGACTTCCTGCGCGGCGGCTCCGACTTCACGGCCACCACGCTCTCGCGCTTCTATGCGATCCACATGATGCTGGTGCCGGGCCTGATCGGCGCGCTTATCGGCGCCCACCTCTACCTCGTCGCCAAGCTGGGCACTTCCGCTCCGCCGTGGATGAAGGTCGAGGACGCCTCCCGCAAGGACGAGACCCGGGTGTAGCTGATGGATCGTTACGAGAAAGAGCAATACCTCCGCGAATACAGCTACCTCAAGGGCAAGGGCAAGCCGTTCTTCCCCTACGCCGTCGGCAAGGACGGCCTGATGGCATGTGTCGTCCTGATCGTCATCATCTTCATGTCGCTGATCCTCGGCGCCGAGCTCGGCCCCAAGGCCGACCCGACCACCACCTCGTACGTCCCGCGTCCCGAGTGGTACTTCTTCTTCCTGTTCGAGCTGCTGCGTGTGATCAAGCCGCCGGACCTCGTGTTCGTCGCGACGCTCGGCATCCCGAACATCGCGATCGGCCTGCTCGTGCTGCTGCCGTTCTTCGATCGCGGCCCCGAGCGTCGTCCCGAGCGTCGTCCGATTGCCATGACCTGCATGGTCCTGACGATCGTCGCGATGACCTACCTCACGCTGCTCGGCTCGCTGGCCGGTTCGCCGACCGAGATCGATATGAAGGTCCCGGCCGAATACAACTACGGCAAGGAAGTCGCCGCCAACTCTGGCTGCCTCGGTTGTCACAAGTTCGGTGAGAACGGCAACGATGGTCCTGGTCCGAACCTGACCAAGATCGGCGCCCGTCTGCCCAAACAGGCGATCGAGCGCACGCTGAACAACCCGACTGCGCCGATGCCGAGCTTCCGTGAGATGCCGACCGAGCAGAAGCAGGCGCTCGTCGACTTCCTCGCGCAGTTGCGCTAGCCCAGCTCGCCTCGCGGATCCGCCGCGCTCCTCTGTAAGCGCGAAAACGTGCCACGGGCCATCCCGGGGGACAGCCCGTGGCAGTTTTTTTCGCTTGCGACGCTCCCTGTGACGTGAGAATTTGCAGTTCCGTCGCAGAGATTTTGCTTTTGAGTCTTGATTCGTCACGTGCGGAGCGGTTGAGTGGGGTGCATGCCGCGTGCGCACATCAGAGATCGCAGGGCTACCGGCTGGTACCACCTCTACAACCAGGGCTGGAAGGGGGCGGGCCAGAGGCCGCGTGCGGTTTTCAATGACAGAGAGGACAAGCGCCACTTCCTCGAGCTGCTTGCACGCCACCTCGGCAACCGCCCTGTCGAAAGGCGCGCCGGCCGCGACTATCTACATCTTCGCCCGCTGATAGTCCTGCTGGCCTATTGCGTGATGATCACCCACTTCCACCTGATCGTCTGGCAGCGAGATCCAGGCGGGATCGCTGAGCTGATGAATCGCGTGAAGTGCGAATACACGAAGTACTTCAACCGCAAGTACGGCAACACCCGACCGCTCTTCAACGGGCCGGTCCAGGCAAAGCGGATCGACTCGCGCGAATACCTCAGGTGGCTCGTCGCCTACGTCCACAAGAACCACCGGGGTGATGAGAACTACGAGTTCTCCAGCCACCGTGCATGGGTCGACTCGCAGCAAAGGCCCGGATGGCTTGATCCCACCATCGGGCTCGCAGAGTTCGGCGAAGCCGACGGCTACATCGCCTACTTGGCCAAATTCGACGCCAAAAGAGCGATCGACGCAGAACTCGGCCACGGTCGCCGATGAACAAGCCCGATTTCGTGCCACGGGCCGTCCCGAGGGATGGTCCGTAGTACGTTTCCGCGCTTGCGATCGCTCGGGGCCAGACCTGACACGAGACGCCGATTGATCTAGTCTCACAACCATGAGCGACTCCGCAGCCCCAGGCAAAGCGGCGCAAAAAGGCACGCTGCCCGAGCAGCAGGTCGAGGCGATGTTCGACCGCATCGCCAAGCGCTATGACCTGATGAACACAGTCATGACCGCAGGGCTCCACGACGAGTGGCGTCGTCGCGCGGTCAAGGTCGCGGGCGTCGGTCCCGGCGACCACGTGCTCGACATCGCCACCGGCACCGGCGACCTCGCCTTCGAACTCGCCAAGGCCGTTGCGCCCGGGGGCAGCGTCACCGGCGCCGACTTCTCCGAAGAGATGCTCGAGGTCGCGCGCAAGAAGCAGGCCGAGACGCTCGCCGGCGTCGACGCCGAAGTCATTTTCGAGCGCGGCAATGCACTCGACCTCGCCTACGACGACGACACCTTCGATGCGGTCACAGTCGGCTTCGGAGTACGCAACTTCTCCGACCTGGCCGCGGGTCTCACCGAGATGGCCCGAGTCGTGCGTCCTGGCGGCAAGTTCGTGATCCTCGAAATCTCGCAGCCGCAGAAGGGTCCGCTCTCCTACTTCTACAAGGCGTGGTTCGACGGCCTCGTGCCGGTGATCGGCAAGTTCGCCGGCGAGGATTCCGCCTACACCTACCTGCCGAACTCGGTCAAGCGCTTCGCCAAGCCACAGGAGCTCGCCGGCGTGCTGCACGATGCCGGCACCGAGCAGGTCGGCTGGCTCTCTCTCGCGGGCGGGATCATCACGATCCACCACGGCGTCGTCAGCTGAGAGGCGAAGAATATGAGCGGGGACACGCGTGCGTTCCAGGCTCTGACGGCGACCGTCGGTGACCAGATCGTCGGTCGCCTGGCAGATGTCGAGCAGCGCCTACTCGAGATCGTCGACGCCCGCCACCCCGACGCGACCGGTCCGTCGCTGACCACCCTGCGCGCCGGCGGCAAGCGCCTGCGTCCGCTGCTCGTCCTGACCTGCGGCTCGATCGACCACGCGAGTCCTGAGCAGGCGGCCCAACTGATCAGCGCTGGAGCCGCGGTCGAACTGGTGCACATGGCGACGCTCGTCCACGACGACGTGCTCGACGATGCCGAGCTGCGCCGAGGTCGCCCCACCGTCTACGCCAGCGACGGTCGCGACACCGCGCTCCAGACCGGCGACATGCTTTTTGCGCTCGCCTTCGAAGAGCTGACGCGTTCGGGCGACGAAGCTCAGGTGCGCGCGCTTTCGGCCGCGTCATCCGGCCTCGCCCAGGGCGAGCTGCTCCAACGCGAAGACGCCTGGGACGCCAGCGTCACGCGCGAGCGCTACCTGCTGCGCTGCACGCTCAAGACCGCCCGCCTGTTCGAAGCCGCGGCCCAGCTCGGTGCACACGCCGGCGGCCGCCCGGAACTGGCCGATTCGCTCGGCGCGTTCGGTTCGAAGGTCGGCCTGGCCTTTCAGCTCGCCGACGACGTTCTCGACGTGATCGCTCCCACCGAGCAGACAGGCAAGACGCGCGGCGCCGACCTGCTCGACGGCACCGTCAACCTTCCGTTGATCGTCGCCGCCGAAAGAGACCCGCAGCTGCGCGAGCTGAACCTCGTCAGCATCAACACCCCGGGCGAGGCGGAGCTTGTCTGCGAACAGATCATCGCCACCGGCGCAGTCGATGACGTCAGCGCAGAAGCCCGCGCGCTGGTTGCCGAGGCCAAGGAGTTGCTCGGCGAAAACGTTTCGCCGGCCGAGCGACAGGTGTTCGAATCGATCGCCGATCAGGCGGTCGGTCGGAGCTTCTGAGCGGCGCGACTTCGGGCGAGGGTGTCGTCGTCAGTCACCCTTCGAGTGGACGGGCAACTCGCCGGCGGAGTCTGTAAACCCACTTGCGATCAGGCGAAAGTCTTCGACCGTAGATCCGATTGGCCATTTAGCCCGGGCTCCCCGCGCGCCCGCGGCCACCGTCGCCCGCGAGGCCACGAGCGTCGCACCGTCGAGAGAGAAATCCACAACTGACCGCAGTCCTGAAGTCGTGAACTCGACCTGTTGGCGCCCGCTCCCTTCCGCCGCGGCGGGAACCGCGACTCCGTCGATGCTTTCCAAGCTCTCGATCAGCGCGGCCCTGACGGAACCGGGAAGCAGCGGCGCAAACGACCGAAGCGGCGCAATGGTCAACTGCCACTGTGTCTCCGCGCGCTCGTGAAGGCGTACCGACTGCGTCGCGGATCGCACATCCGCCACGGCCTGCTCGGGGTTGTCCGCCAGGTCCGCGAGTTCTGACGCGGTGTACCGATGATCGCCGATCGAGAATGAATCGACCGTCTCACTCCGCTGGCTCGACTTGCCGTTGGCGTATCGATCGCCCGAGATGCTGAACTGCTTCAGACCCGGCTGGGAGTTGCTCAGCCACGATTTCGTTGTGATCTGTGCGTGGCGGATCCGACCATTGCCAGCGGCGTACCCGGCCGTGACAATCGACTTCGAGTACGCGAACTTTCCGTCCGGAAGCGGCTGGGCGTGTAGCGCGGCATTGGTCAATTGATCCACTGCCTGAGTCGTTTCGACCGATGAGTGACCAAGCCAGTTCACTCCCACGAGCGCGCCAACTGAAATAAGAATCACCGCTCCGACCGCGACGCAGGTCCGTCGGACCAGAGTGCGTCGACGGTCGACGCGGCGACGTTCTTCTGCGATCACGCGCTCGTAACTCTCACCGAGCTGCTGAAGTGCCGAGGGGAGTTCGCGCTCGCTCATGCCTGGTTCCGATCTTCAGCGGAAGGATCGTCCGCGAGGGATTCACGAAGCGACTTGACGGCGCGACTCACGCGTGCGCGAACGGCCGTCTCCGGTATCCCGAGCCGAGTCGCGATTTCGCCGTAGTCGAGCTCTTCAACAAGTTTCATGCGCAGAACCTCCGCTTGTGCCTCGGGGAGTCGCTCGATGCTTGATTTCATCTTTGACCGCAGTTCGTCGAGCTCGGCGAACTCTTCGAGTTCCGCGATGTCATCTTGGTGCAGCGGACGACGCTCGAGTGCAAATCGACTCATCGCTGCGCGCCGGCGCTTGCTGTCGCGGTAACTCCCATGGAGAACATTCGAGGCGATTCCGAACAACCATTGTCGTCCCTCGGTTCTCGCATCGCCACGAAACTTGTTTCGAGAAGCGACTGCTGCCGCATACGTCTCGCCGAGAAGGTCGCGGGCGACTTCCACGTCGAACGTTCGTCGCGCCAGGTAGCGAAACAGATCACCGGCGTGATCGTCAAACAGCGCGGTTAGCTCTTCGTCCTTGAGTCCCATCGTTGCTTCGCGCGGTGACGCGGCAGGCCCGAGATTATGACTTCGGAAGAACTTTTTTCGAAGTCGGCGTCACAAATCTGGAGCTTCGGCCAAGTAAGGGGTGATGATTGCTCGCATCTCAATGCGCCCCATGCGCGTTTCGCTCAACCTGCTGACCCTGGCGATGCTCGCCGGGCTGCTCGCCGGATTCGCTCCCGGCCCAGCTGCTGCCACGACGTACCACTACTGCAGCCCTTGCGTACTGGCGTGGGCGACGGAGAAGGAGGGCTCCGTCAGACACTCATATACGCAGAACTATGGGCATGTGGTGTCGGCTGGCAGTGGCTGGGTCGGAGTCCGCGCACATGATGTCGACCACAACTCTTACGGGCTGAACGCCCAAGGCTGGAGCGAGTCCACGCACAGCTACTCGGGCGCAAATCTGCTCTTCATGATCGTCAACAACATCCTCGACGACGGCGTGGGCAACTATGCGCAGGTCAGCGACAACGCGCACGGGACGTACTAGGTGCCCGAGCCCTCCGAGTCATCCCGGCGCACTCGCGTCCGGATCATCGCCGTTCTTTGTTTTGTGGCGATCGTCCTGATTGCGGGAGTCGCGACGGTGTGGGCGGTCGGGGGCACGCGAGCGGTGCTGTTCAGTGCCGATGCCAATGGCGCAAGCGACGAGATCAGGCGAGCATTTCCGACTTTCGGAGAGCCACCCACCAGCCCCGATGACGTTTCGCGTCTGATCAGTCTCCGGTCCCAGTTCGCGGATCCGTCGATCGACTCGAAGACCGCTGAAGCCGACTTCTCGGACGCCCGCGTCGTGCCGATCCCCGGCGAGGCGGATCCCGCGTGGATCGCCCCTTCCGGTGATTCTGTCTGCACGTTCATTCCCGATCCGACTGACGGCTACGGAGCCAGCTGCGTGACGCTCCAAGACATTCGCGAGGGCCACGGCTTCTCGTTCCTTGGCGACCGAAACTTCACGTATGTGGTCGTCCTTCTTCCCGAGGGTGAACCCACGCCGACGGTCGACTCGCCCACGGATCCCGAGGCCAGGTTTGAAGTCAGCGGGAATGCAGCGGCAGCGAAGCTGCCCAGCGACGCACAAATCACGACCAGCCACTCAACAATCAATCTCGCTCAAGGAGACGGTCCCATTGAAACTGCTGCGCCCTGACTCGAGTGGCAGGATGTTCGCAAGCGTTGCCGTGCTGGCGCTTGCAGCTGCCGTACTGCTCGCGAATGCGCTTGGCGGACAAGACGATCGACCCGCACGAGTAGTCGGGGCGACCATCGGGGATCAGCGTCTCGGCGCCGTCGCGAGCGAGGCTGCTCCGACTGCGCAGATGCGACGGAGCGCAAAGAAACTCAAGGCCCGGCAGGAACGCCTGAAGTCGCCGCGCATGATCCGTGAACGCAAGGCATCGCGCACCGCATATGCATCGCTCGATTCAATCCATGCCCAGCGCGCAACCGCAGACAAGCTCCCCCAACTCATCAACGATCCTGCGTGGACGCCCCCTCCGCTGAAGACAGGCGAGGAAATCCGTGCGTACATGAATGAGTCGAAGGCGATCGTTGACATGCCGGGTACCACTCGCGACGCCATCGTCGAGTCCGTCGGCGAACCGATCGCCACGCCCGACAAGAGCGGGGGGTTCAGCTCCGTGGATGTGACGCTGCAGCAGCGGGACGGAGTGTTCGTTCCGAAGAACACGAAGGTCCCCGTGGAGATTCCGTCCACGTCGACGAGCGAACTCAGGTTTGGAGACCCCGGTCCGGCGCGAATTGGACTGGGGCTCGGCGGAGCGCAGTCGAAGGCCAGCCTCACGGGCGGCTCCAAAAAACTGTTCTTTGCCAACACATTCGAAGACACGGACACGATCGTGGAGGCCACACCGTCAGGGGCAGAAGTCTCGTGGGCAATTCGCTCACCGCGGGGTCCGAGTTCGCTTCCGCTCGATTTCAACGGTCCGGCCAGTGGCTTCAAAAAGCTCGAAGACGGAAGCATTTCGTTTGACGCGGCTGGTCTTGGCAGAGGCACGATCTCTGCGCCAACTGCTCACGATGCACAGGGACAACCGGTGGCTGCCGAGCTCACGCTCGACGACGGCAGAGTGTCGGTCAAGGTAAACCACGCCGCACTTGATGTTGCGTATCCGATCGCAGTCGATCCCGCGCTCACCTTCACCGGAGTTGCAGCGTTTCGAGATGACATGGGGCTTAACTCGGATGGCACACCAAAGCCGCTGAGCAACAACGGAGCAGAGACTCCTTTTCCGTTCACCACGAGCAACGCGACCAATTTCCTGTACACGAATCCTGCGGAAGGCTCCGGAAACCGCATGCGAATTTCCATCCGCAACGGGGCCGGTAGCTCGGGCTGGGCCAACCTTCTGTACGACGCGCCGCATGGGGCAACGATCTTCCGCGTTCATTTCGCGATGACCGATCACACAAATCCTTACTACACAACTCTGCGCGCGGGCCTCGTCAACCCAGGCGGTGTTTGGGAGAGCCAGAAGAACGGCTGGTTCGGGGGCACGTGCAGCGATCCGAACGGCTGTTGGGCTGGCGGCACCTATCTGGGCAACAACACCGGCATGCCTCAATCGGAGGTTCACTCCTGCGCGAGTGCGACATGTGCGATGGGCGGTTCGGTCGACAACAAAGCGCTTCTTCAACTCGCATTCGACAAGCCGGCAGGCCAGCCGTCCAATACGTCGGGATCGAGCATCAGTACGCGCGGCGCGTACATCTACTACAGCGATTACTCCGCACCCACGCTGATCAAAACTCTCTCCGACCCGACTCTTCTCGGAACGGGCTGGCGAAACAGAGCTTCCTCCTCAATAACACTCAGTGCTGACGATGGAAACGGCGTCGGACTCGGACGATCTGTCTACTTGGACGGCTCCGGGCGACAGATGATCGCCAAGAGTGCCCTGAACATGTTTCTGGACGGGAAGGGGCAGCTGCCGCTCGCCCCGGCGGCAGGCTATGAGGGAACGGGGGACGGCCCGTACTGCACTGGTCGATTCAACGGTGGCTGTCCGCTCACGGCCTCATCCACCATCTCTTCGCTTGGGATCGGCCGCGAGGGAATTAGGAGTTTCCGGTTCGAGGCATCCGACATCGTCGGCCAGACGACTTCCGATACTTACACGTTGAAAACAGACAACTCTGGGCCCGAGATCGACATTTCTGGGCGCCTCGGTGCCTTTGCCCTGGACGAGTCAGCAATCGGCGCCGGTGGCGTGCGGACCGTTGTCAAGCAAACCCCGTTTGTGATCCAAGCCTTTGATGGGAGGCAGTTGAATCCAGATGGCACTGCTGCAGCCGGAAAGGACCGCCGGTCGGGTGTCCAGTCGATCTCAGCGAAGCTCTATGGCGCGATCGGAGGAACCGGTGCGATTGACACCAGCAATGTGAAGGTCGACTTCGACCAAGCCAATGGCGGCGGTCCCAAAACAACCGCCGCGGCCGACTGCGATCAGAACCACTATCCAGCCGCGCTCGACAGTTGCAAGCTGAATTATTCAGGAACGTTTGATCCGTCTGGGATGACACCGGGCATCTATTACTTCAAGGTGACCGCGATTGACTGGGCCGGAAATCAGTCGGACAAGGTTTTCAAGGTCGGCGTGGGAGTGGCTTCGATCGAGAGCGTCACCGAAGGTCAGACAAGCGCCCGATATGTGCCGCTCAAAATCAAACGAAGCGGTGGCCAAACGGCGACGACCTCAGGTCTTCAGTTTCGCACGGCGCTAAGCGCGAGCTGGTGCGATGTACCCACAACCGCGTTGCACACGGAAGACGACCCGGTCACCACAATTTCAAATTCTTTCGCTTTCGACGGATCCGGCGAGACATCCACTGTGGTTGTTGATCTGGACGCGCTCCGCATGACCTCCACGACGACGGCTTGCACCTTCACGTCGGACCGACTCGCCGACGGAATCGTGTACGTGCGTGCACTTCTCCCTGGCGCGGGCGCGGAGGCAGCAAGAGCATCTGAGGATGTCGCGATCACTTACTCGCGCGGGGGCCTCGGAACCGGAGACGAAACGCAATCCGTCGGACCCGGATCAGTGGACCTTGTCACCGGAAACTTCTCGATGTCTGCAACGGATGTGAGCGCCGACGCCTACAAGAGCGATCTGACGCTCACCAGAACGTTCAATTCTCGTTATGTGAACGATCCCGACCATCTCAGTGTCTTTGGCCCGGGCTGGAGCGTCGGTCTTCCTTCAGACGGAAGCTCGGCGTTCTATACGAAGGTTGTCGACTACGCGAGTGTCGAGCTTCCGGAAGAAGAGCGGTACGCCGGGGTCGACATAGAGACGATCGATGGCGATGTGATTGCGTTCGAACTCAGCGTTGATCCCAACAAGTACATCGCTGAGCCCGGCCTCGAATCGCTCGAGCTCACTCGTATCCCGGATGCTTTCGACAGCACAAGGACCGCGGGTTTCAAGCTCTACGACAAAGACTCAGGCTCAATCACGACCTTCAAGTCGCGACCAGATGGCGCCCCAAGCTACGAGTACCAAGTGACGGATAGCTATACGCGCGGTGATTCCTACTCGCCGACCTTCGCGTATGGGTACTCGGCTGAGATAGGCACCTACCCGACCTATGAATTCGCTCCGTCTGGCGGCGTTGCATGCCAAGACACCGGCGAGTCTGCCGACGACGCGTTCGCCACACTTCCGCGTGGCTGCCAGGCGCTCCGGTTCAACTACAACACCGGCAGTTCGAGGCTCGCTTCGGTTGAACTGAAAACCTATGACCCCCAGGCGACACCATCGCCGAGCATGACGGTTACGGAGCTCGCGCGTTACACCTATGACGCGGGTAAACGCCTCATCGAGGCATGGAACCCCCAGCTGCCAAGCGACACAAAAACGACGTACACATACGTGTCGAAGACGGATTCCAAGCTCCTGACAATCAAGAACGGCGGCACGAACGCATTCACGCTGGCGTACGCCTCACTTCCAGAGGACAGCTCATCCGGACGGCTCTCCACGGTCAGTCGCGTGGACGGCTCGGCTACCGCGACCACATCTCTTCGCTACGCCGTTCCGACGAAGGGCGGCTCGGCGCCGTTCGATTTCTCGGCCAGCGAAGTTGCGAAGTGGGCGCAGGAGCACCCGCCGTTCACGGCCACAGCGATCTTCAATGCCGCGCAGCCGCCTAATGGGACACCGGCGACAAACTACGGAGTCTCTTCGCTGAGCTATCTCGATCCGCTCGGCCGAGAAATCAACAGCCGCGCGCCGGGAGGTCGGATCGCAACGACCGAGTACAACGCGCACGGCGACGTGAAACGAACACTGACCGCAGACAACCGCGACCGCGCGCTCGCGCTGGGCACCGCAGCCGACAGGACGAAATACGCCAAGCGCTGGTCGACGAAGAATTTCTATGACGACGTCCCGAACTCGATAAATGGCCGCGTTCATCTGATGCGGACGATTGGTCCTGAACACCAGGTGCGGCTCGAGGGCGGCAGCCTCGTTCAGGCTCGAGCCCAGACGACATACTGCTACGACGAGGCCACTACTCCAACTGAGATCGGCACCCGCACCTTCGACGGATCGTGCAACAGCTCGAAGCTTCCGAGCGACACCGAGAGCAGCGAGCCTTTCGATCTTGTCACGTCATCGCGCACGACCGCGCTGACCGGTAGCGACGACGACGGAATCGGAGGCACCACCAGCGATGGTCGATCGACGGCCGCCTACTACGGCTCGACCCAGGCTGAACTCAAGCTCGGTCTCGCGCAGATCTCAGCCGCCGATCCGGGCAGCGGAAAACTCAACATCAAGCGAAAGACCGATTTCAATTCCGACGGCCTTGAGACCGCGCGTTACCAACCGCGCTCGCAGGCCTCAGGCGAGCCGAGCACGACAAAGACCTACTACTACGTTGACGGCACCTCGCCCGATGACTCGGCATGCTCGAATCACGTTGAATGGCGCGGCCTTCCGTGCAAGGTTGTCCCCGGAGCCCAGCCGACCACCAGCGGGCTGGCAAAGCTCCCGGTGAAGACGATCACCTACAACAAATACCGTGAGCCGCTCGACGTTGCGGAGACGGTGACGGATGCGGCGGGCGCCACGCAGACACGCACGTCCAGCAAGACGTACGACGCCGCAGGGCGGGTCGTGACCGAGGGCGTAACCGGCACAGTCGGGACCGCAGTCAAGACCACCCAGCACGTGTACAACTCGTACGGCCAAGAAACCGAGACACGCTCGCTCAACACAAACGGCACCACCGCCAAGACGGTCTCACGAGGCTTCGACGCGCTCGGCAGGCAGACTGGCTACACCGACGCCGAAGGTCACACGTCGTCGGCGACGTACGACATCCTCTCGCGCCCTGTCACGACCAATGACGGAAAAGCGACGCGGACCCACACCTACGACTCGACCACGGGTGACCTGAGCGTGCTCGTAGATTCCGGTCTGGCGGCAGCCGGCCCCTTCGCCGCCGCTTACGACGCCGACGGCCGAATCCTTGCGGAAGCGCTCCCGGCCGGTCTCACGAAATCGACCGCATACGACACCGACGGCAACGTCACCAGCCTCACCTACACCCGCACCGTCGACTGCACGCCTCCGGCTTGCACTTGGATGACCAACACCGCCGAATACAACATCCACGGCCAAATGGTCTCCCAGGACGGACTCCCGGCCCAGGCCGGCGGCACAGCAACCCAGAAGTACGCCTATGACGCCATCGGCCGCCTGACCGAGGCAAGAGACACCTCCGGCGGCCAGTGCACGATCCGCCGCTACGAGCTCGACGCCGACTCCAACCGCACGGCAAGCAAGACGATCGCCCCGGCAAGCGGGGGCGCCTGCAATCCCACCGGAACGCCAACGACGAAGACCAACACCTTCGACAACGCCGACCGAATCACGAACTCCGGCTACGTCTACGACGCCTTCGGCCGAACGACCACGGTCCCTCAAGCTGACGCCGGCGGCACCGGGGCAATGACGGCCAGCTACTACGTCAACGACCTCGCCCGAAGCGTCACCCAGAACGGCAAGACCCAGACGATGGAACTCGACCCGATGCTCAGGCCGTCGACAAAGACCACCTCGGGAAGCTCAAGCAGCACCGACACCTACTCCTACGCAGGTGACTCAGACTCCCCGGCCTGGATCCAAACAGGAACAAACTGGACCCGTTGGGTGCCTGGCATAGACGGCGACGTCGCCGCAACCCAGACTTCTGCCGGAGCGCTCTCCTGGACGATCAGCGACATTCGCGGAGACATGGTCGCCGAAGCCGGCGGCGGGGGCCTGATGAACGTCCGCGAGATCGATGAGTTCGGGCTCGTCAAGAACGGGCTGCCCTCAAGCCGGCCCTACGGATTCCACGGCACCAAGCAGAAGCAGACGCTGACCGATGGCGGGACCATTGCGATGGGGGCGCGACTGTATGTGCCGGCGACTGGGCGGTTCTTGCAGACCGATCCGATTCTGGGCGGCACGGACAACCCGTATGAATATCCCAGCGACCCTGTGAACTCGTCAGATCTGACGGGACAAGCAACGAGATTCAGGCTCACACTGAGATTCGGTCCGCGGCAGGTGCACAAGCTGATCGACAAGCTTCGACGCGAGGCCCGAAAGCTCCGGGAGAAGGCGAGCGTACAAAGCATTGTCTCTGCAGTTGCTGGCCTTGGCAATGGAATCTCTGGCACGATCAAGTTCGCGGGATCCAAGATCGCGTTTTGGGGGACGGCCGCTGTGACTGCAGGCGCGATCTACGGTGCCTACGCTGCAAGCCGCGAGGCTGACCAAAAAGAACAACTCGCGGACGAACTTGAGAGCCGACTTAGGGAATGCGGCGGTAGAGGAGCGAATATTGTGATTAGCGGAATCCTTGGGGATCCGGACTCGGTGAGGGTGAACACATACCGCTCTGGAACGAAAGATCGTCGAGGCACATCGCGATACAGGACTTGGCAAACGGGTTGAAATATTTCGAAAGACAAATGGCATGGCAACCAATGATGAGGCTCGACCACTGAACCCGCAACCAGCCAGCTTGGGCAACGTGCTTCCTCGGTACGCCGTTGGATTGTTGATCTACTTGGCGCTGGGGTTCAGCCTGGGCTGGTGGACCGCGGATCGCAGTCAGTATTTGGTTTTTGGGTTCGCAGCATTTGTCGGAGGTCCTGTCGCGCTCCTATTGGGGAGGCGCTCAAACAAGTCGCGCCCCGGAGTGGAGTACGCGATGCTTTGCGCATCGCTTGCAGCGGTGTGCTTCTGGAGTCTGTCGGATTCGGTCAGCATCCTGATTCCGTCCGCGGCGGTTCTACTCGTGACGTATTCGATTGGAAGGCTTAATCGGCGGCATTCTGGGCCCCAAAGCACATAATGATCGTCTATCCGCAATCCCTTATCCCATCGCAGTTCCGAGCATCGCGCTACAGAAGCAGCGATTCGCTGCCGCAATCGCGAGAAGGTGCATGTGAGTGCAAGGATTGCGGCCGATATCGATTGGAAGCACGGCATCAAACCCAGCTCGGGTCCGTCTATCCCCTGTCGACCTGATCACGACTGCACCGCCCCTGCGTCGGCGATTGTTGATGGAGATTTGAGTCAACTTTGCGAGTGCGATCAGAGAGGACTTCGCCGACGGCTCAACGACTTCAAAAACTGCGCGGACTCGCCGGGGCGATTCTGCTCTTTGACCTTCTGATTTCCGCGGCTGGGATCTACGTTGTCCTCGATTTCTCACGCGGTATGGACGCGTTTGAGAACGACGGAATCGAGCGATCATTGTCGCCAGGAATGGCTTTCGTCCTTGTTGCGTGCTTTGCATTGGTCGCCGCGGGTGCCCTCGCGACTTTCATGGTCATTCGGAACGGACGCCAAAGCGAAGAATCGGGGGACTGGCGCCAGACGATGGCCATCTGTTATCTGTTTGCGAGGTGGGCGGTAGCACTGGTCGTCAGCGTCGCCGCATTCGGAGACGGCATCGAGTTCTGGTCGGGCCTCACCGTAGTCTTGCTCGTGGCCGGCGGTTTGTTTCTTTCCGCTTCGCTATCAGCGGCACGTCGGGGTCTGGAAACCAACCGACCCTGATCTGGTGAGTTCGGTCGTGGCGGCCGTGCTGCAGGTTGCGATAGGAAGTCGTACTGGCGGTCGGCCCAAAAAGAAAGGGCCGGCAATAGCCGACCCTCTCAATTTCGTAATCCCGGGGGGGGTGTTGGTCTTACGAAGTCCCTAGAAATCCTCGGGGAGGATGTGTCCTCCATCGAGGGCTCCGACGAAAGCGTTGATCTCGGTCGCCATGTTGGCGTAGGTGAGGTTGCGCAGGTCGCGCACCAGTGAGTCGGTGCCGCGGTCGAGCAGGCAATCGAACTTCTCGATCAGCTCTTCGTCCATCACACCGGCGGTGACGTCCTCGCAGTTGGGGCAGCGCAGCGTGACGTGCCACAGCGTGCCCTCGGCCTGTTCCCAGTCGATCGGGTAGACCATGTCGCAGTCGCAGTACGCGCAGTTGGCGACCTGCTCCATCGTGGTGGCGACGTTGTCCTCCAGACGACGGCCGCGCGACGCACGCTTGATGTTCTTGTTGTAAGGATTCATCGAAGTCTGCCTTGACTCACTGCCGCTCCTGCGGCTTGGGTCTCGTATCGACCGTCACGCAAAAAGCCTTTAGTCCTTCAAATCGCGAAACGTCCAGTCGGCGCGTAGACTTCAGCGCTGATGGTTCTCTCCGACGGGACAATCCGCTCCGAGATCGAGGCCGGTCGCATCGTGATCGACCCGTACGAGCCCGGCAACATCCAGCCGGCCAGCATCGATGTGCGCTGCGACCGCCTGTTCCGCGTCTTCCACAACGGCCGCCACCCGTACATCGACGTGCGCAAGCCGATGGAGGATTTGACCGAACGCGTCGAGATCAGCGGCGACGAACCGTTCATCCTTCACCCGGGTGAATTCGTTCTCGGTCAGACGCTCGAGCGCGTCTCGATCCCCGACGATCTCGTCGCCCGCCTCGAGGGCAAGAGCTCGCTCGGCCGCCTCGGCCTGCTGATCCACTCGACGGCCGGCTTCATCGATTCGGGCTTCACCGGCAACATCACGCTCGAGCTCTCGAACGTCGCAAACCTGCCGATCACGATCTACCACGGCATGCCGATCGGGCAGATCTCCTTCATGCGCCTCGACCGCCCCGTCGAGAAGCCCTACGGCTCCGGCGAGCTGACCAGCAAGTACCAGGGTCAGGACGAACCGACCCCGAGCAGCTACCACCTCAACTTCTCCAAGTAGCCTGTAGCCATGCCAGGAAACGTCGGACCATTCGAGATCGCAGTTGTGCTTGTGATCGTGCTCGTCATCTTCGGACCCAAGCGCCTGCCCGAACTCGGGCGCTCGCTCGGCAAGGGGATTCGCGAATTCAAGGGCTCGATCAACGGCGAGCACGACGACGACAAGCCGGTCGCCGAGATCGACAAGGGCGATGGCCCGAGCGTCACCGCGACGCCCGTCGATCAAGAAAAGCCGCGCGAGACCTCAACCGGCTCGTAGGCGCGGCCGCGGGGCCCTCACGCCGTGGGCAAGATCAGACCAGTCCAGCCCGACGACGAGCTGAGCCTCGTCGAGCACCTCGATGAGCTGCGCACGCGCATCGTCATCCTGCTCGTCGGTTTCTGCGCCATTTTCGCGGTCTGCTTCTGGCAGAACCACCACGTCCTGAGCATCGTCAACGGCCCGCTGCCCGACGGCAAGATCCCGTCGACGTTCGCGGTGTCCGAGGCGTTCATGTCGACGCTCACCGTCTCGGCCTACGCTGCGCTGATCATCACCAGCCCGCTGATCATGTACCAGGTGTGGGCCTTCGTCGTACCCGCTTTCAGCGCAGAGGAGAAGCGCGTCGCGCGCCCGCTCGTGCTGCTGACGCCGTTCCTGTTCATCTGCGGCTGCGTCTTCGGCTACTACGTCGTGCTTCCAGCTGCGCTCTCGTTCCTGCTCGGCTTCAACGACCAGGACTTCAACATCCTTCTGCGGGCCAGCGACTACTACTCGTTCTTCGGCCTCACGGTGCTGGCGATGGGTCTGCTTTTCGAAATGCCGCTGGCGATCCTGATCGCCGCGCGGATGGGCCTGGTCACCGCCCAGCAACTGCGCGAGAACCGTCGCTACGCGATCGTGATCATCGCGATCGTGGCGATGTTGCTGCCGGGCGTCGATCCCGTCTCGATGCTCATCGAGATGGTCCCGCTGCTGCTGCTGTTCGAGCTTTCGATCTGGCTGACCGTGTGGTTCGGCAAGCCACGATCGGCCGGGGAAGAGTCGCCTGCGCCGAAATCGCCCGAACCGGGCACCGCAATGCGGTAGCCTGCCGCCCGGGAAATGCTGTTCGATCTTCAGGGACCTCGCAAGACCTTCGTCAAGGTCATCTATCTCGGCCTTGCCATCTTGATGGCGGGCGGTCTCGTGCTGTTCGGAATCGGCAGCAACGTCAACGGCGGACTGGCCGACATCTTCGGCAGCAGCAGCAGCGCTGACGCTGCCAAGGACAACGTCAACAAGTACGCCAAGCAGGTCCAGGAGAACCCGAAGAACAAAGAGGCGCTCCAGAACCTGATCGCCGCGCGGTACACCTACGCGGCCGACGCCTCGAACTACAACAAGACCAAGAACACCTTCAACAAGACCGGCACCGCGCAGCTCAATCAGTTGAAGGACGACTGGAACGACTACCTCAAGTTGACCGACAACAAACCGTCGGTCGCCACCTCGCGCTTCGCCGTCAGCGGTCTCCAGGGGCTGAACGACGCCAAGGGCGCGATGCAGGCGCAGCAATTCATCGCCGCAAAGGAGCCGACGGCCTCGAATTACCTGGCCCTGATGTTCTTTGCCTCTTACGCCGGCGATCAGCTGGTCTCTTCGGGCGCCGAGACGAAGGCGCTTGAGCTTGCGAGCAAGGATGAGCTCAAGGAAGTCAAGGCGAACATCAAGGAGATCAAGAAGACGGTCGCCGATCGTTCCGCCGAGATCCAGAAGCAGATCCAGCAGCAGTTCAGCTCGCAGGCGCAGCAGGGCCAGACCCCGACGAATCCGTTCGGCGGCGCAGGCACTTCGACTGGCACGAACTAGCTTTCGTTCCTGCGGTAGTACCCTTTCCCACACGGGCCATTAGCTCAATTGGCAGAGCAGGGGACTCTTAATCCCAAGGTTGAAGGTTCGATTCCTTCATGGCCCACTCGACGGGGCTGAGCGCGCGACTGCCCGCGTCCTCGTCGGCTCACGTGCGAGTGCACGCTTCGCCTCCTGCGTCCTTGGCAGTCCCACGCTCAGACCCGCCGAGAGCGCGGATCGGGCACATTTCTTGAAAGGCCGTTGGTTGAACGACTCCCCATCAACTGAACTTGCGGTGCTCGACGGCGAAGTGATGCCCTCGGCAGAAGCCACGATCCCGGCCACCGATGACGGGCTGCTTCGTGGTGACGGCGTCTTCGAGGCGCTCCGCGTGTACAACGGCCAGCCCTTCGGCTTGGAACAGCACCTCCAGCGGCTCGTGCGCTCCGCGGAGGGGATGCTGCTCGAGCTCGATATTTCGCAAGTTGCTTCCGACGTCGCGACGCTCATCGACGCGCGCGGTCCACACAGCTACCAGATGCGCATCGTCGTCACCCGCGGTGGCCACCGCCTGATCCTCAGCGAGACGCTTCCCGACTTTGCCCCCTCGATCTCCCTCGGCTTCGTCGAGTACCGCACGACGGTGATTCTCGACGGCCTGAAGACCCTCAGCTACGGCGCGAACATGCAGGCCAATCGTTTGGCCAAGTCGCGTGGGTTTTCCGAGGCTCTGCTCGTGACCCCGGAGGGCGCCGTGCTCGAGGCGCCGACGGCCTCGATCTTCTTCTCGCCCGACGGTGAGAAGCTCGTCACGCCGCCGCTGGGCGAATCGATCCTCGCCTCGATCACGCGCGCGACGCTGCTCGAGAACATCGAGGTCGAGGAGCGCGAGGCGACCCGGGAGGATCTGCTCTCGGCCACCGAGGCTTTTCTCTGCGCAAGCATCCGCGAGGTTCAGGCGATCGATCGCATCGAAGACCACCAGATGCCGGCGCCCGGTCCTCTCACTGAAGCGGCGCAGGCCGCCTACAAGGCCGCCGTAGAGCGATGCATGTCCTGACGATCATCGGGAACCGGCCGCAGTTCATCAAGCTCGCGGCCGTGAGTCCTCTGCTGCGCACTCGCCACCAGGAGACGCTGATCCACACTGGCCAGCACCACGATGCGCAGATGTCCGACGTCTTCTTCGCGCAGCTCGATCTTCCCGAGCCCGACCATAATCTCGGGATCGCCGGCGGCTCGAACTCGCAGCAGACGGCCGCGATGATCGCCGCGCTTGAGCCGCTCGCGAGCGATGCCGCCCCGGACGCTGTGCTGGTCTATGGCGATACGAACTCCACGCTGGCCGGCGCGCTCGTGGCGGCGCAGCTGAAGATCCCGCTCGTCCACGTCGAGGCCGGGCTGCGTTCGTTCGACCGCGCGATGCCCGAAGAGGTCAATCGCGTGCTGACCGACTCCGTTTCGTCCCTCCTGCTCGCTCCAGGTCGCGTCGCCGCAGAGAA
The DNA here is from genome assembly GCA_047605325.1 of Solirubrobacterales bacterium. GTDB lineage: Bacteria > Actinomycetota > Thermoleophilia > Solirubrobacterales > JACPNS01 > JACPNS01. The sequence continues at coordinate 51,356 of JASGFX010000003.1, forward strand.
CCTCGCGCGCGAAGGCGTCGTCGGCGAAGTCGTGATCACCGGCGACGTGATGGGCGACCTCGTGCTCTCGATGCAGGATCGTTTCTCAATGCCAGACCTCCCGGCCACCCCCGGCGAGTACTTCCTCGTCACCGCCCATCGCGCCGCCAATGTCGACACGGCTGCGCGCCTCGAACAACTCGTCGAGCTGCTGCTCAGCCTCGTGCTTCCGACTTTCTTCCCGGTGCACCCGCGCACCCGTGCGCGGCTCGAAGAGTTCGAACTGCTCCCCGCGCTTGAGGCCGCCGAGAACATCAACCTCACTCAGCCGCTCGGATACGCGCAGACGATGGCCCTCGCCAAGGGCGCCCGCGCCGTCCTGACCGACTCCGGCGGCCTGCAGAAGGAGGCCGTCTGGCTCGGCACGCAGTGCATCACGCTGCGCCCGTCGACCGAGTGGGTCGAGACGCTGGACGGCGGCTGGAACACGCTCGTCGACCTCGACGCGGACCGCGCGGCTGCGGCGCTCGCCGCCGCTCCCGTCGGCGATCCTCCGCTGCTCTACAACGCTGGTTATGCAGGCTCGGCGGTGGTCTCCGCGCTGGAGTCGAAGATAGAGTCAGCGCGATGAGTGACACCGCTCAGCACAGCTTCAAGACGGTCGGCGTGATCGGCCTCGGATATGTCGGCCTCCCGCTCGCCGTCGCCTTCGCCGAGGCGGGCCTGCATGTCATCGGCCTCGACGTCGATCAGTCGAAGCTCTCCGAGCTCTCTGCCGGCAATTCGTATATCGAAGACGTCCCCTCCTCGGTGATCGCCGAGAACTCCGAGGCCTTCACATGGACGAGCGACTACTCGGCACTCGCCGACGCAGACGCCGTGGTGATCGCCGTCCCCACACCGCTGACCCCGAACCGCGAGCCCGATCTCGGTGCATTGGTCGCCTCGGCCTCGGCCCTTGCCGGTGTGCTGCGCGAGGGCCAACTGGTCGTGCTCGAATCGACCACCTACCCCGGCACCACGCGTGAGCGCCTCGTGCCGCTGCTCGAGGAGTCGGGCCTGAAGGCCGGAAGCGACTTCTTCGTCGCCTTCTCGCCCGAGCGCATCGACCCGGGCCGCAAGGATTTCACCCTGCGTACGACGCCGAAGGTCGTCGGCGGCGACGGCTCCGAAGCGTCCTCGCGCGCCGCGCAGCTCTACGGCGTCGTCTGCGACACCGTCGTTGAGGTCGGCACCCCCGAGGTCGCCGAGATGACCAAGCTGCTCGAGAACACGTACCGCGCGGTCAACATCGCGCTCGTGAACGAGATGGCCGTGATCTGCGATCGCATGGGCATCGATGTCTGGGAAGTCGTCGAGGCCGCCGCGACCAAGCCCTTCGGCTTCGCCAGCTTCAAGCCCGGCCCCGGCCTCGGCGGGCACTGCCTGCCGGTCGATCCGTTCTACCTCGCCTGGAAGGCGCGCGAGTACGGCGTCTCGGCAGAGTTCGTCGAGCTGGCCGGTCGCACGAACACGAACATGCCGCGCTTTGCCACCGAGCGCACGATCGAGACCTTGAACCGCGGTGGAGTCGCCACCGTCAACGCGGAAATCGCGATCCTCGGCGTCTCCTACAAGCCTGATGTCGGCGACCTGCGCGAATCGCCCGCGCTTGAGATCATGGAGCACCTCAAGGAGCTCGGCGCGACCCTCAGCTATCACGATCCGCATGTCGACGAACTGCCCGGCTTCGGACTCAGCTCCGAGCCGCTGAGCGCGATCCTCGGCCGCGCCGATCTCGCTCTGATCGTCACGGCGCACAGCAGCGTCGACTACGCAGAGGTGATCAGACAGGCGCGCCAGGTGCTCGACTTCCGCGGCGTCACGCGCGGGCTCGAAGTGGAGTCCGAAAAGGTCGTCAGGCTCTAGTCGGTGGCTGACGCAACTCAAATCGGCATCGTCGGTCTCGGCTATTGGGGCCCGAACCTCGCTCGCAACTTCGCCGCCCTCGCCGACGCCGAGGTGCGTTGGCTCTGCGACGGCAACGCTGCCGCGCTCGAGCGTCAGAAGGCCGGCCACCCGTCGGCGCGCCTGACCGGCGACATCAATGAGCTCCTGAGCGACCCCGAGCTCGACGCGATCGTGATCGCCGCCCCGGTGCCGCTGCATGCAGAGCTCGGCATCGCCGCGCTCGAGGCCGGCAAGCACGTCTTCATCGAGAAGCCGCTGGCCCAGACCTACGAGGACGCCGAGCGCGTCGTCGCGGCGGCGGACGCCTCTGGAAGGATCGCGATGGTCGGTCATCTGCTCGAGTACCACCCGGCCGTCGAGAAGCTCAAGGGCCTGATCGACGACGGCGAGCTCGGTGAGGTCCGCTACGTCTATTCGACTCGACTGAACCTCGGCAAGCTGCGCACGGATGAGAACGCCCTGTGGAGCCTCGGCCCGCACGACGTCTCCGTGGCGCTGGCGCTGATCGGCGAGGAGCCGACCGAGATGTCCGCACACGGCGAGGCCTACATGAATGAGGGCGTCGAGGATGTCGTGTTCGGCTACATGCGCTTCCCGTCGGGGATCGCCTCACACCTGCACCTTTCATGGCTCGACCCGCACAAGCAGCGCCGCATCACCGTCGTCGGCTCCAAGCGCATGGCGACGTTCGACGACATGAGCATCGAAGGCAAGCTCACCATCTACGACAAGGGCTTCGACGAGTCCTACGAGTCCTATGGTGAATACCTCGCCCGCTCGGGTGACATCACGATGCCGCAGATCTCCAACGAGGAGCCACTGCGCATCGAGTGCCGTCACTTCGTCGAGTGCATCCGTTCCGGCCAGACCCCGCGCACCGACGCGCGCTCGGGGCTGCGCACCGTGCGCGTGCTCCAAGGCCTGCAGCACTCTCTCGACGCCGCGCGCGCCACGGTCTGATGCACGATCAGATCTCACCCGACGCAAAGCTCGGTGAGAACGTCGTGCTCGGCGAGAACGTCGTCGTACACCCCGGCAGCGTGATCGGCGACGACTGCGTGATCCAGGACGGCGCGGTCGTCGGAAAACCGGCCGTGCTCGGCAAGACCTCGACCGCTGCCGGCGAGTCAGCGCCGGCCGTGCTCGGCGCGGGCGCCGCAGTCTGTTCGGGCGCCGTCGTCTTCGCCGGCGCCGAACTCGCCGATGGCGCGATCGTCGGGGACAAGGCCGTCGTGCGCGAGCGTGTGCGCATCGGAGAGCGTTCGATCGTCGGCGCGGGGGTCGTCGTCGAGAACGACACCGTGGTCGGTGATCGCGTGAAGATTCAGACCGGCGCCTACGTGACCGCGCACATGATCGTCGAGGATGACGTCTTCATCGCGCCTGCCGTGGTCACGACGAACGACAACACGATGGGCAGGCACGGGGCCGATCACCAGAACAAGGGCCCGGTGCTGCGCCGTGCCTGCCGCGTCGGCGCGGGCTCGATTCTGCTCCCCGGAGTCGAGATCGGGGAGGAGGCGTTCGTCGCCGCGGGCTCGCTGGTGACGCGCGATGTGGCTCCCGGAATGCTTGTGATGGGCTCGCCGGCGCGCGAGGTTCGTGCAACGGATTCTGCAGAACGCCTCACCTGAATATTCAGGACGGTTGAAGTTCCGCGCGTAGCTGCCGATACAACGGCGGTACAACAATCGTTGAGGTGGACCCATGTCAGACCAGTTCCCGCCCGAGTCTCCGCAGGACCCGAGCAACGCCCCCGAAAGCTCAGACGAACTCAATCTTTCCGATGCGCCCGGACTCGCGCCGATCGGCGATCCGGCGGATGCCGGAGTGATTCTGCCTGCTGGCGGGGCGTATCCCGATGACATGTTCAGCGTCGATGACGCCCCGGCCCTGGGCGAGGTCTCGATCGACCCTGTGTCGGCAGCGCCCGATGCCTTCGCCTCGGCAGACACCGGCGGCGACATGTTCAGCGTCGATGATCTGATGGATGGCGAGCCCGCCGCGGCGCAGGATCCTGCAGCCGAGGCGTTCGCTGCTCCCGAGCCGCTGGCTGCTCCCGAGCCGCTTGCGATGCCCGAACCACTTGCAGCACCTGAGCCGCTCGCAGCACCTGAGCCGATCTCTGCGATCCAGCCCGCGGCACCGACCGGCGGCGACATGTTCTCGGTCGACGACTTGATGGACGAGCCGCCCGCCGAGCCGGTCGCCCAGTCTGAGCCGCTCGCCATGCCAGAGCCGCTCGCCGCCCCCGAGCCTTTGGCCGCCCCCGAGCCGCTCGCGGCGGTCGACCCGATTCCGGCCGCTGAACCGATTCCGGCAGCCGAGCCGATCCCGGAACCTGAGCCGATCCCCGAGCCCGAACCGATCGCTGCGATCGAGGAAGCTCCCGCGTTCGAGCCCGTCCCCGAGATCCCGGCGCCGCCGGCCGATCTGGAACCCATCGCTCCGGAACCGGCCTTCGAACAGCCTGTCGCCGAGGCGCCCGCGTTTGAAGAGCCCGTCGCGGAGGCTCCCGCCTTCGAGCAGCCCGTCGCCGAAGCGCCGGCGTTCGAGCAGCCGATCGCCGAAGTTCCCGCGTTCGAAGAGCCCGTCGTCGAGGCTCCCGCTTTTGAGCAGCCTGTCGACGAAGCCCCTGCGCCGATCGCCAACCCGTACGCCTCCGACCCGGAGACTCCGATCGCAGCGCCCGAACCGGTCGCCGAGATCGCCAACCCGTACGCCGCCGCGGCCGAAGAGGTCGCTCCGGAAGCTCCCGCCGACACGACCGCAGTGAACCCGTACGCGGCTGCCGACGATGCTCTGCCCCCGGCGCCCGAGGTTCAGGACGCAGTCTCAAACCCTTACGCCTCTGCGCCTGGAGCGCCTGCTTACGAGGCGCCGGTCGAACAGGCACCGGCCTACGAAATGCCCGTCGCTGAAGATCGTTACGCGACCCCCGCGCTCGACGAGTACGCAGCCCTCCCGCCTGCGCCGGAGCAGCCAGGCGTCGATCCGAACTACAGCATCGTGCCCTCAGAGGGAATGACCGCGCCGGATGTCGGACGTACCGTCAGCGTCGCTCCGCCTGGCATGGAGAACCGCACGTTCGGTGGCCTCGCGGCAGCCACGGGCGCGGCCGCTAGTGCAGCTGTGCCGACTGCTGGAAAGAAGAAGCGCGGCGGACTCTCCTTTGGCAAGAAGAAGAAGCAGGAGTCCGCAGCCGAGGAGTTCGCCGAGCAGATGGCGGCGCCGGCACCAGCACCTGCCGCGCCGTATGTCCCCGAAGTTCCTTATGCGCCCGACCCGGCGCAGGTCGTCGACCATCTGGGTCAGCCGATCCAGCAGACGCAGCCGGTTCAGCCGTACGCGCCGGTCCCCGAGGTTCCCGGTGTCACGGCTCCCGTGATTGCTCCGGCCGGCGAGATGCCGGTGGCTTCGCCTCCTGCGCCCGGTGCGCCGGAGCTCGCGGTCGAGCCGGTCAAGACGAAGAAGTCCGCCGCCGACCACCTCTTCGGCGAGGCCAAGCCTGGCGAGCGTCGCTCGTTCTTGGGCATCAAGTTCGGCAAGCCCGGGACGGTGCCTGGCGCCGCGCCTGAGATGCAGGCACCGGAGATGCAGGCACCGGAGATGCAGGCACCCGTGATGCCGGCTCCGGCGATGCCCGCCGCGCCGGACCAGCAGTTCGCCCCGGTCCCCGAGCAGCAGTTCGCCCCGACCCCCGAGGCTTACGCCCCGGCCTCCGAGCAGCAGGCCCCCGCAGTCCCCGTCGCAGCGGCGGTCGCCGCGGCCGCAGCGGTTCCGGCAGCGGCCGTGGCCGTCAAGAAGAAGTCTGCCGCCGACCACCTGTTCGGTGAGGCGAAGCCCGGCGAGCGTCGCTCGTTCCTGGGCATCAAGTTCGGCAAGCCCGGCGAGGTCCCCGGATCGGCGCCTGAGATGCAGGCGACCGCAATGCCGACCGCGCCCGACCAGTACGTCCCGGCGCCTGAGCAGCAGATGGCCGCACCTGCAGCCCCGGCCGTTCCGGAGGTTCCGCAGCAGGCTCAGGTGATCGAGAGCGCTGAGGCCGCGGCCCACGCGAACTCGAAGAAGCGCGGCAAGAAGCAGAAGGCTCCCAAGGCAGCCAAGGCGCCGAAGCCGCCCAAGCAGGGCAAGTCGGTCGCCGACCACATCTTCGGGGTCGCCAAGCCCGGCGAGCGCCGCTCGTTCCTGGGCATCAAATTCGGCGCTCCCGGCGCGCTTCCGGGTCAGGTCGAGCAACAGGTCGACCCGCAGGCCGCCGCGCTCGCGCAGCCGCCGGCAGCGCCGTATGCGCCGCAGCCAGTTGCGGGCGTACAACAGGCATACCAGCCCGTGCCCGTTCCGCAGGCGCCTGCTGCGCAACCCACACCCTTCCCGGGGGGATACCCGGCCGACTTCGGAGGCCAGGGTTCCCAGGACCCTGCCTACGCCGCGGCCGCGACCCCCGCGCAAGCTCCCGAGCAGATCATGCCGCCGCCGGCCCAGACCGCCGCGCAGGGTCAGCTCCCCCAGCAGTAGGAGGATCCGCAAAAGCCGGAGGAGTTCGCTCCTCCGGCTCTGCGCCTAGGATCGGGCAGGTATGAACTACGCGGGATTCGCTCAACCGCCACAGCCGGCTCCGGTCTGGCAGCTTGCCAGCTGGCTTTCGCGCGGCGGCGCGCTGATAATCGATCAACTCCTGATCGGCTTGATCATTGTTGCTCTCGCCGTTCCGTTTGTCGCGATGAGCGGCGGGTCGATCGACAACGAGGACGATCTTGTCGTCGGGATCTTCCTGCCGATCTTGTTGCTCGGGCTCTTCGTGGTCCCGACTGTCTACTACTGCTGGTCGATGTCCAAGACGAACGGCCAAACGCCCGGCAAGAAGGTCGCGGGCATCCGAGTCGTTCGCGAAGACGGCGCGCCGATCACGGCAGGCTTCGCGTTCCGCCGACAGATCTTCTGGATCTCGATCGTCTTCAGCTTCCTCGGCGGGATCATCCTCTTCAACCTGCCGATCCTGATCGACTACCTCTGGCCACTCTGGGACGACAAGAATCAGGCGCTCCACGACAAGTGCGTGAATTCACGGGTGGTGCTTGCCGATCAGGTCGCGCCGATGCCGCATGCGCCGCCGCAGCCGTACTACGGAGTGCCGGCGGCCCAGTACCCGCCGCCGCAATACCCGGCCGGTCCGTACGCCCCGCCGCCCGCGCAGCAGCCGGCCGTCCCGGTCGTGCCGCCGGATCCGTTCGCGCCGCCGGTCCAGCAGCCGGCGGTACCCGTGGTTCCTCCGGACCCGTTCGCTCCGCCGGTGGCTCCGCCCGCGCAGCAGCCGCCTGCGCCACCTCAGCCTCCGGCCCCGCAACCGCCCGCTCCGCCTGCGCCCGCACCTCCTGCGCCGGCTCCGCCGCCTCCGGCTCGCCCGTCGGCTCCGCCGCCGCACAACCCGTACCAGGCGCCGCGCCCGCCGCAGCCTCCGCCGCCGGCCCAGCCTGCCCAGCCTCAGGCACCCGGCAATCCGGTGCCCTACACGCCGCCGCCGGGATTCGACAACCCGGTGCCGGAAGACAACTAGGCGGTTTCAAGCCAGAAATCTTCCAAGGTCTCTCCCTGAAGGACAGACCTTGGAGTAAATCGGGCTTGAACTAGGCGAGCTCTGCGGCGCGGTCGCCGGAGAGGATCACCTGCGAACGCTCGGGGCCGACTCCGACGAGCACGATCGGCACGTCGAGGAAATCGCTGATGAAGTTCAGGTAGTTGCGACAGCTCTCGGGCAGTTCCTCGAGCGAGCGAGCGCCGCTGATGTCCTCGCTCCAGCCGGGGAGGTCGACGTATTCGGCCTTCGAGTGGTGCAACACGCTCTGGTGGTACGGGAACTCGTCGAAGACGGCGCCGTCGGCGTTGCTGTACTGCGTGGCGACACGCAACGTCTCGATGCCGGAGAGGACGTCGAGCTTGGTGATGCAGAGACCGGTCAGGCCGTTGATGCGTGCGGCGTATCGCAGTGCGACGAGATCGAGCCAGCCGATGCGGCGGGCGCGGCCGGTGGTCGTGCCGAACTCGGCGCCGACCTCGCGGATCTTGTCGCCGACTTCGTCGTCGATCTCTGACGGAAACGGGCCGCTGCCGACGCGCGTGGTGTAAGCCTTGGCGATCCCCCAGACCTCGTCGATCAGGGTTGGACCGATGCCGGCACCCACGCAGGCCGCGCCGGCGATCGGGTTCGACGACGTGACGAAGGGGTAGGTGCCGTGGTCGATGTCGAGCAGGGCGCCCTGCGCTCCCTCGAAGACGACTTCCTTGCCGGCCTTGATCGAGTCGTGCACGATCAGCGAGGTCTCTGCGATGTGCTGCTCGAGACGGCTTCCGTAGCGCAGGTACTCCTCGACCATCGTGTGCAGGTCGAGCTCGGGGTCCTTGGCCCACGGGCGCAGCTGCTGCCGCTTGGGCTCCATCGCGGTCATGATCTTCTTGCGCAGGATCTTTTCGTCGAGCAGGTCCTGCATGCGGATGCCGAGGCGGTCGGCCTTGTCGGCGTAACACGGGCCGATGCCGCGCTTGGTCGTGCCGATCTTCAGCGAGCCGAGCTTGGCCTCGCCCTCGTGGTCGAGCATCAGGTGGTACGGCATGATCAGGTGGGCGTTTGCGCTGATCTTGAGGGCCGAGGTGTCGACGCCGCGCTTCTTCAGATCGTCGAGCTCGCCGATCAGCACGCTCGGGTCGACGACGACGCCGTTGCCGATGATGCACGTGTTGTTGGCGTGCAGAATCCCCGACGGGATCAGGTTGAGCTTGAAGACCTCTTCGCCGTGGATGATCGTGTGGCCGGCGTTGTTACCGCCCTGGAAGCGCACGGTGACCTCGGCCTTGTCGGCCAGGAGGTCGGTGACCTTGCCCTTTCCTTCATCGCCCCACTGGGCCCCGACTATGACTGTTGCTGGCATCGCGATTGAGTGTAGGAGTGGCTAGGCGGAGCGCAGCGATTCCGGGTGCTCGATACGCCGATCGGTGCCGAAGAGCGGTAGCGGATCGCCGCAGATCTCGACGAGCCGAGAAACCGTGCGCTCACCGATCTGTGCCTTGAGCGCGGACTCATCGAGGTTCGTGGTGACGGCCAGCGCCTTGCCGTCCTCGTAACGCTCGTTGACGATCGCGTAGAGCTGCTCGAGCACCCACTCGGTCTGTTGCTCGGCGCCGAGGTCGTCGAGGTGCAGCAGGTCGACGCGCGTGAGTTTTTCGAACAGCTGGGCGTATGAAGAGTCGGAGGCCGCATCGAAGGTGTTGCGTATCTCGGCGAGCAAGCGCGGCACCGAGTAGATCGCAACCGTGTGTCCGGCGCGCAGCGCCTCGCGGCTGACCAGCATCGCGAGTGTCGTCTTGCCCGTGCCGGTGTCGCCGGTGAACCAGATGCCCTTGCCGGCGGCGAGTTGGTCGTCGATCGTGCGCACGTAGCGCAGGACGCTCCGCGTGACGGCCGGCGGGAAGTCGAGCGTGCGACCGGAGTCGGCGACGTGCTGGCCGTCGTCGGAGACTGCGATCCCGGCGTAGCGGCGTGGAATCGTCGTGATCAGGCCGCGGGTCTGGGCGCGGCGGATGGTCTCTTCGCGGCAGACGCAGGGGACCGACTCGCCGTCTTCATCGAGCACCCAGGTGGTGCCGCCGCAGTGCTTGCAGATGAACTCGGCCACGGCCTAGAAGACCTCTTCCTCGGCATACGGGTCGCCGCCGCTGACGGTGCCGGCGGGGTAGCTGTCGCCCTCGTCGTATTCGCCGCGGCCGCGGTTCTTGGGCATGTTGCCGAACTTCGGATAGTGCTTGAGAAATGTCAACGCGACGTCGCCGACCGGGCCGTTCCTGTGCTTTGCGAAGATCACGTCGGCCTCGCCGGGGCGCTCGGACTCCTCGCGCATGTAGTACTCCTCGCGATAGATGAAGCAGACGACATCTGCGTCCTGCTCGATCTGGCCCGATTCACGAAGGTCGGCAAGCTGCGGCTTCGGCGGCTGACGGCTCTCGACTGCTCGTGAGAGCTGGGAGACCGCGATGACTGGAACGCTCAGCTCGCGCGCGAGGATCTTCAAGCCACGGCTCATCTGGGCGACCTGTTCGACGCGGCTGTCGCGGCCGTCGTTGGCGCGCAGCAGCTGGAGGTAGTCGACGATGATCAGGCCGAGGCCGGTTTTCTCGGTGTCGCCCATCTTCACATTCGCGTAGCGGCCGTGCAGGCGGCGAGCCTTGGCGCGCAGTTCGGTGATGTTGATGTCTGAAGAATCGTCGATCCAGATCGGGGCGCTGTCGAAGGCCTGGGCGGCCTCGAGCACCTTCGGCCAGTCGGTCTGCTTGATGCGGCCCTTGCGCATGTCGTCGCCGGAGATGCGCGCCTGCGACGAGATGAAGCGCTGCGAGAGCTCGGTCTTGGACATTTCCATCGAGAAGATCGCGACGGGGTAGCCGGCCAGCGCGGTGTTCTCGGCGATGTTCGCCACCAGCGCCGATTTGCCCATCGCCGGACGCGCGGCGACGATGATCAGGTTGCCCGGCTGCAGGCCACCCGTGAGCTCGTCGATGTCGCGGAAGCCCGTGGGCGTGCCGGTGACGAGGCTGCCGTGGAGCGCCTGCTTCTCGAGCGCGTCGATCTGCTCGGTGAGGATCGAGGCGAGCTGTACGAGCTCGCCGCTGTGGGTGTCCTGCGCGACCTCGAAGACCATCTGCTGCGCGCGCTCGACGAGCTCCTGCGGGTCGCCTTCGCGCAGCGCGACCGCGGCCTGGATGTCCTGGCTGGCTTGGATCAGACCACGCAGCAGTGCCTGCTCCTTGACGATCTGGGCGTACTGCTTGGTGTTGCCGATCGCGGGGATCCGCGTGACCAGCGTCTCGATGTAGTCCTTGCCGCCGGCCTCCTCGAGCGCGCCGCGCTCGGACAGGCGGTTGGCGACGGTGAGAGTGTCGATCGGCTCGCTGTCGACGTTCAGCGCCAGCATCGCCTCGAAGATCACGCGATGGCGTGGGCGATAGAAATCGGCGGCCTGCAGGCGGACGTCGACCGAGATCGTGTCGAGCCAGCGATCGGCGAGCATGATCGCGCCGAGGACCGACGATTCGGCCTCCTCGTCGTGGGGAGGAGCACCGCCGCCGGGCATCGGCCCACCGGCAGCGCCCGGACTTGCAGCCGGGTCAGCCAAGCCGCATCACCGCGGCCTAAGCCGCTTACTCCTTCGAGTCTTTGGCGGAGACGATCGTCTTCACGTCGGCCGTGACGCCGTCGTGAACATCGACCGTGATCGTGTAGGTGCCGACCTCACGGATCGGCTCGGCGATGTGGACGTCCTTGCGGTCGAGGCGGATGCCACGAGCGTCCTTGATCGCTTCGACGATCTCCTTCGGGGTCACCGATCCGAACAGGCGACCCTCGGGGCCGGCCTCTTCTTCGATCGTGAGCACCGTCTTGTTCAGAAGCGCAGCGATGTCGCCGGCCTTCTCAGCGCGCTCGACCGCGGCCTGTTCGGCTTCGGCCATCAGGCGCTGGGCCTGCTCGATGGTCTTCTGGTTGGCCGTCGCGGCCAGCTGGCGCGGCGCCAGGAAGTTGCGCAGGTAGCCCGGAGCGACGTCGACGACGTCGCCCTTCTCGCCGAGGTTCTCGACGTCCTGCAGGAGAATCGCCTGGGCCATTACTGCTTGGCCCCCGGACGGCCTTCGGCCACATAGGGAAGCAGCGCGATCTCACGGGCGCGCTTGACGGCGCGGGCGATCTGCGTCTGGTGACGGCGGCAGCTACCGGTGTTGCCGCGGCCCTTGAGCTTGCCGCGCTCGCTGACGAACTTGCGCAGCGTCTCGACGTCCTTGTAGTCGATCTGGTCGACCTTGTTCTGGCAGAGCGAGCACGACTTGCGGCGGCCTCCGCGGCTGTCGCGGCGGTCGCGCTTGGACGCTGTGCGTGGCTTGGGCTTGGGCATTTTGAAGTTCTGGTCCTTTGTGGTCTGGCCGTAAAACACGGGAGCCGGGCATGAGCCGATGCTCACACCCGGGATCCTGCGTAATCAAGTTGGTTTCCGCGCTGGAAGAACCAACTGCCTTGCGGCCGAAAGGTCTCTAGAACGGAATGTCGTCCTCGGACGGCGCGCTCGAAGGCGCTGCACCAACGGGCTGGAAGTCGGACTGATCGACTCCGCCTGAGTATCCGGCGTTGGCCGGAGGCGCATAACCGCCGCCATTCCCACCGGAGGACGCGTCGTCGCGACCTCCCAGGAACTGGACAGTGTCGGCGATTATATCGACGGCCTGGCGCTTGTTGCCTTCTTTGTCCTGCCACTCACGCCAGTCGAGCCGGCCGTCGATCGCGACGGGACGGCCCTTGGAGAGGTACTTGGCGGCGTTCTCGCCCTGGGCACCCCAGACCTTGACGTTGAAGTAATTGGGTTTGTCGACCCACTGGCCCGACTCGTTGTCCTTGCGGCGGCCGTTGACGGCGACGCGCAGGTCGCAGACGGGGGTGCCTGAGGGAAGGTGGTTGAGCTGAGGCTCGGCGGTGAGGTTGCCGGTGACCGTGACGCGGTTGATGTTCTGAGCCATGGTGTTTTCCTTTCGTGCCTTGTTGAGGGTGCCGGACCGGAAGGCCCGGTCATTCAGTGCAATGACCATGTTTAGCGGCTCGATCGCCCCGCGTGGGCGGAGAGCCGCGATGTTTTACGGAAACTGGCCTGATTATTTACAGACCTGTTGCAACCGTCCCAGAATCGTTGCAGAGCGCCCGGACGGAACATCTGTTCGCCCGGGCGCGTCGCAACATGTTTCTACCGGCTCAGCCGATCTGAACGGCGAGCTTGACGGCTCCCTCGCCGTGACCGATGCGCAGCGTGTAGTTGCCGTCGGTCAGCTTGCGGACGGCCTTCAGCGAGCGGCCGTTTCCGCGCGCGTAGATCTTGCCCTTGCGCGTGAGCGTCGAGCTGGTCTTTGCGCTGCTCGAACTGAGCTTGACCTTGCAGGTCACCTTGGGCTTCTTGCCGCCCTTGACCGTGCAGGTGACCTTGGCGTTCTTGCCTGCCGGTCCCTGCGCGCCGGTCGCGCCCTGGATTCCCTGCGGGCCTTGCGCCCCGGCGGCGCCAGCAGCGCCAGTGGCGCCAGCAGCTCCGGTCGCGCCCTGCGCCCCGGTCTCACCAGCTGCTCCCGTCGAACCAGCAGCGCCGGTGGCACCAGCAGCACCAGTCGATCCGGCCGCACCGGTGGATCCCGCCGCGCCGGTCGAGCCAGTCGCACCAGCTGCGCCAGTCGAACCAGCAGCGCCCGTCGCGCCCTGCGCCCCGGTCGCCCCGGTGGCTCCGACCGCCGGGGCCGCGCCCGTGCCGGTCACGCTGACCACGAAGGTCTCGGCCGGCGAGCTGCCCTCGATCGTCAGCGTGACGCTGCGCGCGCCGAGCTCGCTCGGGGCGAAGCGCAGGCGGTAGCTGCAGGTCTGCCCGGCGGCGATCGTCTTGTTCGAGCAGGTGTCGCCGGTCACGAAGACGTCATCGACATCGCCCGAGAGGCTCGAGTCACCGATCGTGAAGGCGAGTGAACCGGCCGTGATCGTGATCGTCTTGACCGGTCCGATCAAGCCGACTCCGACCTGTCCCACGCTCAGCGTGGTCGTCGAGATCGACGGCGGCGTGACCGTGACCTCGTTGTAGGTGTAGGGCGAGGAACACGGCGAGTCGCCGCCCTCGTTGGTCGCCTTCGCGCTGAACGCGTTGCTCGAGTTGTCGGCGACGCTCACCGAGAAACCGGGCGAGGCGAACTGCGCGGCGGTGCCGGACGCGATCGGCGAGCCGGCGCAGGCCGAGCCCGCGTACAGCGAGACGGTCGATCCGGCGAGCGCCGAACCGGTGATCTTCGGGCTGTTGTCGTCCGAGCCGCTGGCCGGCGTCGAGGAGAGGCCGGTCGGGGCGTTGGGCGGATCGATCGCCTCGGTTGCCGAGACCGTCACGGGGTCGAACGCCGTGCCCGCCGTGTAGAAGCCGGCGAAGGCGTCGACGCCCTCGGCGCGCAGCGTCGCCGGGATGTTCGACCAGGTGTAGCTGCCTCCGCCGATCGTCGGCGTGACGGCCGCGAGGTTGAGGTTGATCAGCGGGGTGTTCGGATACGACACGAGCTGTCCGGCATTGGGGCCGGAGAGCGCCTTTGACACCGCGTCGGCGTAGAGCACGCCGGTGCCGCCGGCGGCGTCGATCGCCACGCGGATGTTGCTGAGCGTCACCCACAGCAGATAGTTGCCGCTGCCTACCGGCGTCTCGTGGCCGCGGAAGCGCACGGTGCCGCCGCTCTGGACGACGGTGCCGTCGGCCGCGCTGTACTCACCGCTGCTCACCGGGAATCCGAAGATGCCGGCGTTGTCGACGGCGCCGTCCGAGACAGCCCAGTCGCCGTGGGCGATCCCGCCGCCGATGTAGTTGCGGAACGAGGTCTTCACGCCCCAGTCGATCTGGCCGCCGCCGAGGTCGGTCGGCTCGGCGACCTGCGTGACGATCTGGTTGGCAGCGGCAACACCGCTGCCGCCCCAGGCCGCTGCGTCACGGGTGAGGTATGCGACTCGGCTGCCGTCGCCGCTGAGCGATGGCGAAGAGCTGTGCTGGGTCAGCGCGGCGCCGTCGTCGGCGAGGCTGACCTGTGTGAGCACGCCGGTCGTGCGGTCGCGCGTGTAGACGTCGTTGGCCGAATTGGTGTCACTCGGCAAGAGCTGCGCGCCCGCGAACGACTGGAACGAGACGTAGCGACCGTCACGCGAGATCGACGGCTGCGAAGAGCTGTCGCTCGCCTCGCCGCCGTTGGGCATCGACGAGACACGCGTGGTCGTCGCCGCCTGCCGGTCGCGCACGAAGACGTCCGTCGCGTTGCCCGTGTCCGGCACGTCGAGGGCGTTGGTGGCGTCGGAGCGGAAGACGACGAGGTTGCCGTCATCGGAGATCGGCGCGCTCGAGGCCGTCTGGAGGATCGTCAGGGTGTTGAGCTGGTTGCCGGCGTTGCCGAGGTTGATGCGCTCGGTGGTGCCGGCCTGCAGGTCGCGCAGGAAGATGTCGGACACTGCGTTGGTGTCGCCCGTGACGAACGTGTCGCCGATCGAGTCGAACATCACGTAGCGACCGTTCTTGCTGATCAGGCCCGTGGTGGCCGCGATCGTCGGCGCGCCGTCGTTGGCCACGCTGGCACGAACCACGGCGCCCGTCGCGATCGTCTTCACGAAGACGTCGCTGCCGCTGTTGTTGTCGCCGGCAATGATCGGTTCATTCGTGTTGAAAGCGACCTTGCTGCCGTCGCCGGTGATCGAAGGCACGGTCGCGTTGGCGCTGAAGTTGGCGCCTGATGTGTCCGTCGAGACCAGCGTCGTCTCGCCGCTGTCGGCGTCCCAGAGGTAGATGTCAGTGCCGGTTGCGTCCGTGTCGGCGGCGGTCAGCTGCGCCGAGGTTTGGTACGCGATGTAGCGGCCACTCGAGCTGATCGATGGGTTCGACGGTTGGGCCGTGCTCGAGACCAGCGGCGCGGGGTCGACGAGCTGCGTCACGCCGGTTTTCAGGTCACGCCGGAAGATCCGGTTGGACGGCGCGGCGGTGACGGTCGAAAGCAGGTCCTTCGCCGCTGAGCGGAAGACGAGGTATCGGCCGTTGTCGCTGAGGTAGGCCGAGGCTGCGGCGCCCGTGCTCCACGTGGTCGCTGACGCTTGGGCTGGGTCGGCCGGGGTCGCGAGCGTGGATTGCGTTGCCGCTTGAGATACGGCGACGAGCGAGAGAGTGAGAACGAGAGCGAGGATCGCGCTCCCGAGGATGCCGCGACTTCCGACGCGGCGCAATGCAGAACGCATTGAGGCTCCTTTGAGGTGTGTGATTACCGAGAGCCAGCGCAAGGAAGCGGCTTATTAGGGAACCCTAATACATGTTTCGTCTGCGAATTGATGTCGGGCATGAAAAAAGCCGCCCGAAGGGGGCGGCTTTGATCAAAACGATTGCGGCACAGGGCTACTCGGCCGGTGCCTCCTCGGCGGGAGCCTCTTCCGCGGCCGTGGGCTCCTCGGCAGGAGCCTCGGCGGCGGGGGCCTCTTCGGCCGGCTCTGCCGCGGATTCGCCCTCGGCTGCGGGAGCTGGGGTTTCGCCCTCGAACTCGCCGTCGGCCTGGGCCTCACGCGGCGGACGCTCGTAGGTGCGCTCCTCGCGCTTGAACAGCGGCGGGCTGTCGGGAATCTCACCCTCGGTCTCGGCCTCGAAGATGCGGAAGCGCAGGACGCCTTCGGTCAGCTTGAGGGCGCGGTCGAGCGTGGAGATCGAAGTCGGCTCGGACTCGAAGCGGAAGATGCTGTAGTCGGCCTCACCGTGGTGGTCGATCTCGTACGGCAGCTGGCGCACTCCCCAGCTCTTGGTCGCCTTGACCTCGCCGTGCTGCGCGAGCAGGGCCTCTGCGTCCTTGACGATCTTTGTGCGGGTGTCGGTCGGCGCGTCGGCGTCGAGCATCACGACCAGTTCATACGAGTTGGGCATCTAAGAATTCTCTGAAATAGGGATGAAAACGGCTTGCTTTCCGCGCGCGGGCAAAAAAATCGCGCGCAGGGGGGTAAACGTTAGCCGCTCAAACCCTTAAAGGCTTATGGAGGTCTTTTTCGAAGAGCCCGGCGGCGAGCGCCCCGGCCGCTCCGTTAGCCAGTCAAATGTGCGTATCCGCTGGGGCAATGTCGCTCTGGCGGGCGCGGCGCTGGTCGCGGTGATCGCCGCGGTGGCGTGGCCCACTGGCGGAGATCGCGCTCCCAAGGCCGAGCAGGAGTTCATTCCGCCGCAGCCGACCGCGCCGGTGGCGGCGCCGAAAGCACACCCGGCGCGAACGAAGAAGCGCACGGCCAAACGGCGGATCAAACGGCGCCTCAGGCGCCCGCACCGTCGTGCGGGGCACGTTTCCGCGCCGCCGCCGTCGATTCCGGCGCAGACCTCGACTCCACAGCAACCGCCCGCACCCGCCGCCGAGCGTGAGTTCGGGCTCTAGAGAAACGGAACACTTCCGATGAAAACCCGACTTACTTTCCTGACGGCCGCACTGCTCGCGTTCGTGCTGATCGCCCCGCGTGTGGAGGCGAAGGACTACGTGGTCCACACCTGCCATCTGCCTGACGGGCGGGTGGCTCCCGCTGACGGCTGGTCCACAACCGGCTGGGCCTCCTACGGCTGGTACAAAAATGCCTGCGCGGAGAACGGTCCACTGATGGCCGGCCTCGCCGGCGCCAGTCAGCCGGCCAATCACTCCGACATCGGCTGGGGCTTTGACTCGGGCGCCGCCCCGATCCGCGGCTACCGGATCGTCCGTGCCGGCACGCCGCGCGGCTGGAAGCCCGGCTCGAGCATGGTGCTCTACACGTCCGACAAGATCAACTACCCCGGGGCCGGCGTCGTGGTCGACTACTGCGCGGTGTACTCGGGCTGCGGCTCGATCGCGGGCCTGCTCGCGCGATCGGTGCCCGCGATCCCCGAGGATTCACACGGCTGGTTCATGACGATCGGATGCGGCGGCATGACCGACGAGACCTGCACGCTCGCCAGCGGCCAGCCGGACTTTGGTTCCTTCCAGATCGACTCGGCCTCATTCACGCTCGCGGACGAGGAGCAGCCACGAGCCAGTTCGGTCGATGGCACGCTCACCCAGTCGGGGGCGATCGCCGGCAGCCTCGTCTTCACTGCGTCTGATTCGGTGACCGGAGTGCGCCGCGCCGCGATCGAGGTTGACGGAGCAGAGGTGGCCGCAGTCACGCCGGATTCCAACAATGGTCGTTGCGCCGAGATCGGTCTGGCCGGCGCATTGCCTGACTTCACCCACCGGCGCCCGTGCCCGACGCAGGCTCAGGTCGAACTGAAACTCCCTGCCGGTCTGCTGACTGCCGGCGAGCACACGCTGCGCGCCCGTGCCTACGACGCCGCCGGCAACGGAGTGACCGCCTTCGGGCCACGCACGATCACGGTTGCGTCAGAACTCGGCGCGAAGGCCGCGGCGTCGGCGCGCTTCCTGCCCGACTCGCCGCGCCTGATCAAGACGACCTATGGCAAGCGACTGCGCATCGCCGGCACGCTGATGAGCAACTCCGGAGACCCGATGGCAGGCGCGCCGATCTCGATCGCAATGATCTCGGAAGCCGCCGCCGTGAGGGAGCGGCGTCTCGCGGCGATCACGGACGGCGCCGGACGGTACGCATTCACGGTCAAGGCGACGGCGGCGCGAACGATCGCTCTCTCGCAGGCAGCGAGCGCAGCGAGCTTCGAGCACAGCTTGGCCGTGCGCTCGAAGCTGAAGCTGCGTGCGGCGAGGAGCAGGGTGCGCGCGCTCGGACGCATGCGCCTGACCGGTCGGATCCCGACCGAGCGCACGCGCTCGGGGGCCAGCGTTGCGATCAAGGTGAGGAGCGGGCGCCGTTGGCGCACTGTCGGCATCGCACGCGCGGACAAGCGCGGTGTCTTCGCGTTCAGCTACCGCTTTCGCCGTACGACCAGCGCGGCGTTTGTCTTCCGCGCAGTGGCCCTGAAGTCGGGCGATCTGGCGGTGACTCCCCTGCCGTCGAGTGCGGTCCGAGTGCGGGTGGGATGAGGGTTTCGGCGGGCGACACTCCACGGAGTTGCCCCAAGGGGAGACTCCGTGGAGCCGGAATGGCTTGTTCAGGCGAGTGTGACTCCACCGTTACAGGTTTTGACCCGAAGCGGTGGAGCGGCCAACGCGGTGCGGATCTCAACGATCGAAGGCGAACCTCACGCGTAGAACTTGGACAGATCGAGCAGGCCGGTCACGCGCGGCGGGAGGTTCGGGTCTTCGCCGATGTCCGGTACGTTCGGCTCGAGCGCGTAGCTCACGACCTGCTCTGAACAGACGACCGATGAGTAGTCGTAGTTGCCCTTCCGGGATTTGCTGAAGAGGGTGTTGCGGTGCAGGCCGATCATCTTGATTGAACCGATCCCGGCCACCAGCGTGCGCGCGCCGCAGGCGTAGATCTGGGTGTGGTTGCCGCGGTAGATCAGGCGGCTGTGCGGCAGGTAGTACGAGAAGTGCCGGGCAGAGACTCGGTAGTCGTGCCTGTATCGCGCGAGCGCGCCGTATTTGGCGATCGGGACCGCGTCGACGAAGCTTCTGCCGGCGTCCGCCTTGAACACGACTTTCTTCTTCGCCACGTCCAGCACCACGAACCTGCCGCTCGAACTGCCCGTCGCGGGGCGCGAGATCAACAGCTGGTCACCGCGGAGCTTCGCGCTGCCCTTCGCCAACCAGGCCGCGTATTTCGCCGGCAGCCATAGTTGCTTTGTCGCGCCGGTCAGTGAGCGCAGCACGAGGCGGGTGTTGGCGATGTCGACGAGGCAGCTGTGGGTCGGCGCGTCGTGGGTCTGCGCCAGTTCGAGAATCGTCACGTCGCCGCTTTTGCTGAGTCCGAGCGGGAGCTGCTTCGAGCCACACTGGGAGAGGTCTTCTTTCCAGCTCGAGAGGTAGGTGATCCCCTCCGGTCCGGTGACGAACAGCCTGGCGATGCCGCTGTTCTCGTTGTCGTCGGTGACACCGGCGTAGCGGCCATTGCTTACTGCCGGCGAGTCGTTCCAGTAGGCATACTCGGCAGGCAGTGGCAGGGTCTTGTTCGCGCCCGATACCAGATCCCGTGTGTTCAGGTGGTGTCCGTCCTGCGCGTATGCGGTCGTGCCGTCGATCGACGCGAGGCCGCCCTTGGGCAGTGGGTGCATGGCCTGCGCCGAAGCGGGGATGACGAGCAAGGCGATGATCGCCATCAGGGCGAGTGGGAATCGAGCGGACATGACGGACCTCCGTTGGACTTGACGGGGCCGGGCGTCCCGGAGGACCGTCCCCCGGCGAGCAATCACCCGACAAAGCCCAGAACACGGCTACCGAGAATTAGTTGCGGCGGGATTCGCGGCGATGAAGTCAGGCCTCAGCGCCGCGAAGATCCCGTCGCCGCGCGATGTCGGCGAGCTGGTCGTTGATCCAGTCGCCGGGGTTGCGCTCGGTGACGGCCTTCTTCAGGCCTTCGGCGCGGGTCGAGCGCTCACCCATCGACATCGAGAGGGCGCGATGGATCGCGTCGGCCTGCTCCTGGATGTCGAAGGGGTTGACGGAGATCGCGAACTCACCGAGCTCCTCGTGGGCGCCGGTGTTCTCGGAGAGGATCGAGACGCCGTGGCGCTCGTTGATCAACGGGCCCTCTTTGGCGACGAGGTTCATTCCGTCGAACATCGGGTTGACGATCAGCAGGTCGTAGTGCTTGTACTCGGCGATCGCCTCGTTCACGTCGTCGCGCATGCGCAGGTCGATCGGCATCCAGTCGGGTGTGCCGTGACGGTGGTTGACGACCGCGACCAGCGCCTCGATCTTCTCGAGGTACTCGGCGTACTCGGGCACGTCGGTTCGTGACGGCATCAGGTGCGCGATGAAGGTGACCTTCTCGACGAACTCGGGGTGCTGCTCCAGGAACAGATCGAACGCCGTGAAGCCGCGCAGCACGTTCTTCGAGAGGTCCGCGCGGTCGACTCGCAGGATCAGGTGATCGCGGCGGCGGCGCAGGATCTCGCGCTCGAATTCGTGCACTCCCGGCTTCTGCGCGCTTTTCAAAAAGCCCTCGGCGTCGATCGGCAGTGGATACGCGCGCACCCAGGTCTCGTGACCCTCGAAGATCACGCGACCGTTCTCCTCGTCGACCTCGGCGCCGTCCAGCAGCTCGCGGCAGCAGAGCAGGAAGTTGCGCTTGTAGCTCTGGGTGTGGAAGCCGACGATGTCGTTGGCGAGGATGCCGCGGTAGATCTCGTCACGGATGTGGCCGGGCAGGACGCGCCAGGCGTCGGGCTGGGTCCACGGGATGTGGATGAAGTGGTGCAGGAAGACGTCGGGCCGCGCCTCGCGGATGATGCCGGGCATCGTGTAGAGGTGGTAGTCGTGGACCATCACGACCGGTGACTCGGCACCCTCGATCTCCTCGAGCACAGCGCGCGCGAGGTCGGCGTTGACGACGCGATAGCCCTGCTCGAAAGCGACGGTCTCCTGGCGGCGGAAGTCCGGTGCGTTCGAGAGGTCCCAGAGGTAGTGCTGGATGAACCACAGCATCGGGTTCGAGATCACGTTGTAGAAGCGGTCGTATGCGAGGGGGTCGCTGTGCACGAGCCGCACGCGGTATTCGGTGTCGGCGTTCGGCGTCACCGCGAAGGCGCTGTGACCGTGTTCGGCGCTGACCTTGGCGTCTTCCTCGGTCATCGCCGAGGCGACCCAGAGAGTGTCGCTGCGGTGGTTGACCAGACCGGTCAGAGCGGTGACGAGGCCGCCGGTGCCGCGTTTCTCGAAGCGCTCGCCGTCTTCGCCGATGTCGTAGGTGACCGGTCCGCGGTTGGAGACCAGCACGAGTGGCGCATCAGACAGCGAATTCATCGACCAAGCCTACAGCGCAACACCTCTCCCCACCGATTGCAAGCCGTCGGCTTGCAATGGAAATCGCTCCAGAAATCTGGCTTGAACAAGGGGAACCTTGCAAGCCGACGGCTTGCAAAGAAAACCGCTTGGGGATCACCCATTCTCATCGCCGATCTACCTGCAAGCCGACGGCTTGCAAGGTCGGAGCTTGCGGGCGTCGTGCCTGGGTGGCGTCAGGGAGTATTGATCTTCACACCGGCAGGCAGCCGCAGGGTGAAGCACGTACCGCTGCCGTCGGTGTCGACGTTCAGCGATCCCTGCATCGCCGTCGCCAGATCGCGGGCGATCGCGAGGCCCAGACCGGTGCCGCCGGTCTTGTCGCCGGTGTGGAAGCGATCGAAGATGCGGCCGATGTCTTCGGCGGGGATGCCGGGTCCGTTGTCGGACACCCGCATCACCACGCCATCGGAATCTGAATCCATCGCGATCTCGATGTTTGTGCCGGACGGCGTGTGGCTGAGTGCGTTGTCGACAAGGATGCGCGTGATCTGAGCGACGCGGTCTGGATCGCAGATCGCCTCGACATCGTCCTCGGCGTCCACACTCAGTTCGCTCTCGTGCTGCAGCGCAGCCGGCTCGAACTCGCGCACGACCGAACGCGCGAGCGACGCGAGGTTGACGTGCTGCGGCTGGATCGCCAGTGACCCGGTATCGATCTTCGATACATCGAGCAGGTCGGTCGCGAGTTTGGTCATGCGTTTGATCTGCACGTGCATCTGATCGAGGAACTCGCGCTGGGTCTCTTCGTCGAGTTCCTCCTCGCGCATCAGTTCGACGTATCCACCCAACGAGAAGAGCGGCGTGCGCAGTTCGTGCGAGGCATTGGCGATGAACGCCTTCCTCGCCCGGTCGGCGCGACCGAGACGGTCCTGCATCGTGTTGAACGCGCGCGCGACCTCGCCGATCTCGTCCTCGGAGTCGACCACCAGCGGCTCGGTGAAGTCGCCGCCCGCGACCTTGCGCGCAGCGGTCTCCAGCCGGCGCAACCTGCGCGCCATGTAGCTCGAGGCCATCAATCCCGCGACCAGCGCGATGCTCAGAGCGATGATCGCCGAGAAGAGTTGACGCCTGGCAACCTGGCGAACCGTCGCGGTCACCCCGGTCAGTGACGTCGTGTAGACCGCCGCGCCGACGCGCGTTCCGTCGGTGGCGACGAGTGGCACAGCCGTCTCGGCGTGCAGCCCCGAACCGAAGTCCGTGAATCCGGACGTCGTCTCGCCGGTGCTGACCGCGCGCGCCGCGACTGGGTCCGGGATCAGTGTGGTCGCGTCGGCGGGCGTCTCGCCGGAGGGGTCCCACACGACGAGGAAACGCGCTGGGTCGAGCGGGTTGAGCTGCTCCTGGTAGCGGAGGATCGCCACGCGGTCACCGCTCGAGGAGGCCGCCTGCCCGAGCGCGCCCTGCCATACGCTGCCGGTGCCGGCGCCCGGGGCGAGTCCGGGGTCGTAGTTCTGGAACGTCTGCTGCACGGTGTTGTTGAGGCGGGCAGCCGTCGTCTTCGTGCTGTTCAACCGATCGTTGCGGAGCCGCAGTTCGAGCCGCGGCACGACGATCAGGAAGTTCACCGTCACGGCGATCAGCGTCACCGCGAAGAACAGCAGCGTGAGCTTCTCGCGGATCCCCCACCGGAAGCGACGGTTGTTCATGACCGGCGGCTTCTAGTTGTCGCGGAAGCGGTAGCCGACGTTGCGCACCGTGAGGATGTACTCAGGGTTTGAGGCGTCGGGTTCGATCTTCTCGCGCAGGTGGCGGATGTGGACGTCGACCGTGCGGATGTCGCGATATGCACTGTCGCCCCATACGCGCTCAAGCAGAGCTTCGCGCGTGAGCACGTGGCCGGGCTCGGAAGCCAGCGCCATCAGGATCTCGAACTCCATGAATGTCAGCGTGACCGGATCTCCGCCGACGGTGACGATGCGCTTGCCCGGGTCGATCACAACGTTGCCGGCCTCGATCGTGCGCTCGGCCGGCGTGTTCTGGCCGTCGGCGCTCATGCCGGCGCGGCGCAGCGCCGCCTTCACGCGCGAGCGGAATTCACGCAGCGAGAACGGCTTGGTCATGTAATCGTCGGCGCCGAGTTCGAGTCCGATCACCTTGTCGACTTCGTCGGCGCGCGCCGTCAGCATCATGATCGGCACGTTGCTTTCGGCGCGGATCTCTTTGCAGACCTCGAGCCCGTCGAGCTTCGGCATCATGATGTCGAGCACCACGAGGTCGAAGCGGCCGGCGCGGAACTTCTCGAGCGCCTCTTCGCCGTCGCCTGCGAGGACGACTTGGTAGCCATCCTTCTTGAGCGGGAATTCGAGCATTCGCTGGATCGGCGCTTCATCGTCGACCAGCAGGATCGTTGCAGCAGCAGGGGTCTCCACGAAAGCTCACTCTAGAGACTCCGCCGCCGGAAAGTCGCTGCGACAACACGATGCCAACACCATCTGAACCTAGACTCCAGGCGTGCCTGAGGGACTGCTTGCGCCAAGGCTCTACCGCGCCGCGTTCGCGCCTGCGCTGTTCGCGCTGATCGTCCTTGCCTTTTCGCTGCAGGATCCCGGACGTTCGATCGCGCCAGAGCTGAGCCCGCCTGGCTTCTCTTCGGCGCAGGCGACGACCTTCGCGACGCAGGCCGTCGAGAACTACGGCGCCCGCGTCTCGGGCAGCGAGGCCGATTTTCATCTCTCGACGCTGGTCGCCGCTCGGCTCCAGGACGTCGGCTTTCGCGTCAGCCAGCCGAGCTTCGACGCCGCGACGCTCTCCGGCAACCGGAAACTGATCAACGTGATCGGCGTGAGGCCGGGGCCGTCCGATCGCCGCCTACTCGTGATCGCCTCACGCGACGGAGCGCCGGGCAAGCTGCGCAGCGCCGGTGCGCTCGAGACGGGAATCCTGATGGAACTCGCGCGCGTGCTCGAGGGCCGCACGTTCGACCACACACTCGTGCTCGCCTCGGTGTCGGGGGGGATCGACGGTGGCCTCGGCGCTCGGCAGCTGATCCAAACACTGCGTGGTCCGTTCGACGCGGTGCTCGTGATCCGCAACGCCGGGTCGAAGCTCGTTTCTGCGCCGGTGCTGTTGGCCGGCGACTCGCGAATGGTGCCCGACGAGCGTTATGTGCGCACCGTGCGCAGGATCGCCGGCGTCGAGTTCCGGCGCAGCGGCGATGACCAGCGGCGCTCCGTGCCCGAGCAGCTCGTACGACTCGGATTCCCCGTCGCGCTCGGCGAGCAGGCGACCTTCGCGAGCTCCGGGGTCAGCGGCGTCAGCCTCAGTCCCGGCGGCGAGCCGCTCGGCGCGCCGGGCACCGCGTCGCGCCAGCAGACCGGCCAGATCGGCCAGATCGCATTGCGCACGTTGACCACGATGGACGACTCGATCCACCCGGAGCCGCCTTCGGCCTCGCCGCTGCGCGTCGGCGGCAAGCTGATCCCTCAATGGGCGCTGGTGCTGCTGATCGGCTCGCTGTTCTTCCCGTTGATCGTCGCGTCGATCGACGCCTGGGCGCGCGCCCGTCGCTGGCACCAGTCCGGTCAGCGCGGACTGATCGCGCCGGCGATTGCGGCTGTCTGGCTGCTCGTGATCGGCTTCCTGCTCCGCGGCGTGGGGATCTCCGGGATCATCCACGCACCGCCGCTGGCCCCCGACCCGGCCGCTGTCACGGGTTGGGGCGCGACCGCGGTAGGCATCCTCGCGCTCGTGCTCGCGGTGCTCGGCGTATTGGTCGCGGCCGGCGCTGCGCGGCAGGCGACTCCGAAGGGCGGGGAGGCCGCCTTCGCGCTCTGGGTGGTCTTCACCGGGCTGATCGTGTTCGTTGTCAACCCCGTCGCCGCCGGTTTCCTGCTCCTGCTCCTGCACCTGGTCGTCTTGATGCTGCTCACGGCGGGCTCGCCGCGACGCCGGCAGATCGCGGGACTGACACTGCTCGGTCTCACGCCGCTGATTGCGGTCGCGCTCTACTATCCGGCCGCATTCGGGATCGCCTTCGGCGGCGTGCTGCGCTACGCGGTGCTGCTGACGGCGGGAGGATTCATCGGACCACTAGGGCTCGCGGCCGGCTGCGCCGCGGCGGCCGCCCTGGGCACTGCGCTCATCCATCTCTGGTGGTCTGCGCCGCGCGAGCCGAAGGACGCCGCTCGACGTCCGGTCACACAACCCTTCTGAAGGTTGAGCGCGATATCGACAAGTGTCGGATATTGAGACCGACTTTGCCTACCGACAACTTGTGTGCAGCTCAAAGGAATCCCCCTCGTGACAATCCCCAGGTCCTCCGAGAGAGAAAACAATCGACCCGTGCTCCTCAAATCGCGCAACACCCCATGTGACTCGCAGAACTACGTCGTCGACAGCGAACTCGTCGCCGAGGCCTTCATCGCCCGGCTTCAGACGATGGCCGACGAGCGGGCCCGCAGTCTTCGCGCATTGATGTTCTCAGTCGAAATGATCGAAGCCCCGGACTTCGATGTCCGCGCCGCTCGCATCTAGAAGGCGCGCGCCGTCGCCGCGAGTGACCGAACCGATCGCGGTCAGTCGCACCCCGATCGCCAGCAGCGCCTCGGTCGCTGCGCCGAGCCGGTCGGGCTTCAGGGTCGCAAGCAGTTCGTACTCCTCGCCACTTCCGGCGGCCCATGCGGGGTCGTCGATCCCGTCCGCGAGCGGCAGGCGTCCGAGCTGAAGATCGATTCCCACTGAGCTTGATGTTGCGATGTGGCCGGCGTCCCGCGCGAGTCCGTCGGAGATGTCGATCATCGCCCCGGCTCCGCTCTCCGCGAGCAGGCGACCGGCCTCGATGCGCGGCTGAGGGTCGAACTGGCGCGCGAGGCGTGGATCGTCTGAGGGCGCGCCGTCGGCGATCAGCTCGACTGCGCGGCGCGAACCGCCGAGTTCGCCGGTCACCACGACGACCTCTCCTTCGGACGCACCGCTTCGTGTGACCAAGCCATCCACCGAATCCGCGTAGCCCGTGACGGTCACCGCGAGCCACAGCTCTCCTGCGCCGCTGAGATCGCCGCCGGCAACGATCGCGCCTGATGCGTCGGCCGCTTCCGCGATGCCGGCTGCGATCCGATCGAACGACTCGTCCGACAACTCGCGCGGCAGTCCGGCCGCGACGTGGATCTCACCCGGGCGCGCGCCCATCGCCGCGAGATCCGAGATCGCCGACGCGATCGCCTTGCGTCCGATCGCTTCGGCGGGCCAGGTCTCGAGAGTGAAATCGACCCCCTCGACCAACGAGTCGACCGAGGTCACGGCGAGCGCGCCGCTCGGCCGCACCACAGAAGCGTCGTCACCCGGCGGGACGACCAGTTCCGGCGCCGCGAAGCGCGTGGTCAGGCGACTGATCCGGTCGGCCTCGCTCATGTTCAGAACGGTACGGCGATAACCAGCGTGTACGCGCAGAAGATCACGCTCGCCCAGGTCAGCGCTCGGTCGCGCGAGAGCGCCGTGAACGGCAGCAGCCAGAGCAGGTACCACGGCACCAGCCACGCGGAGGCGAGCAGCACGCCGAGCGTGGCCCAGCCGGCGTTGGCGAGCCATGTCTCGGGGCGCTTCCAGCTGCGCCTGATCAGATACACCACGACGACCGCGAGCACGAGCGTGAAGATCAGCCGTACCGCATCGGTCGCGGCGGCGCGGTCGACCGAACCCAGCAGTGCGTCGATCCCGTCGACGGTCTTGTGCGGCAGCGACCACCGGCTCGAGCGGTCCTGGTTCGAGGAGATCAGATTGATCGCGCCGAGCGCGTCGCCGCCGAAGCCGATCAGCGCGGCCGCGATCGTGAGTGCTCCGGCGCCGAGCATCGCCCCGAACATCGCCGCCTTGCGCCGCGCCGCCGCGAGCATGAAGACCAGCGGCACGGCTGCCGACGCCTTCACTCCGACGGCAAGCGCGCTGACGAATCCGCCGACCGGTTCGCGCGACGCGTCGCCGCGCGTCAGCACCAGCGCGATTCCGGCGAGGACGATCAGCATCGTCAGCGCCTCGTTGTGCGCACCGGCGACGACATGCACGAGTGTCGCCGGCGAAAGCCCGACGATCGCGACGGCGCGCGCCGGGACTGCGTCGACCCGCTCGGCGATCCAGCGCACGAGCGCGACGATGCCGGCGACAGAGAATGCCGCGATCGCTTTGAGGATCCAAAAGGCCGCGGGCACCGAGATCCACGCGAGCGGATACGAGATCAGCGTGAAGAACGGCCCATAGACGTCGACCGCGTCCTTCGATCCCGCGTAAGGGAAAACTGGATCGGACGGGATGTCGAACGGGCGGTACGCGTAGGGGTTGAGCGAGTGCTCTCCGCCGAGTCGCGCGTAGGCGATGTAGGAGAAGACGTCCTGGCTCAGCAACGGCGGGGCCAGGAAGAACACGCCGACAAGCCCGAAGCTCGTCCACATCAGCGTGCGCGCCGAGAGCGCCGGGGCGAGCCACACGACGATCCCCCAGAGCAGAGCGGCGAGCATCAGCGGCAGGTAGTAGGTGACGCCGGCCTCGCCGCCCGCGAGGGCGCCGAGGCCGAGTGGCTTGAACACGCCGATCAGCCAGCTGGGCGATCCGCTTGCGGTGGCGAGGATGATCTTCGATCCAGTGACCGCCGGCGCGATCGCGAGCCAGGCGCAAGTGATGACCAGGGCGCTGAGCGCGACCGACGCCCAGCGCGAGCGACGGGATTCAGCCAAGCTCACTGGCCGGGATTGGCGCCGCCGGGCGACTCGACGGGAGCCTGGGTGTCAGGCGTGTCGGTCGTGGTGTCGTTGCCTCCGCCGCCGTTCGACTTGGGCTTCTTCTTGCCTTCCGTGTACTTCTTGTCGGAGTCCTTGTCGTACTGCGCGCCCTCTTCCTTGCCCTGGGCTGCGTACTTGCCGCTGAACGGCTTGGAGACAAACGGATTCTTCGGCTCGGGGAAGTTCCTGCAGTGGTTGCCGATCGCCGCCTTCATGAACTTTGTCCAGATTGTCGTCGGCAGAGTGCCTCCGGCGACGGCGCCGACTCCTTCGACGCCCTGCATCGACTTTTGTTGGTTCGGGTAGCCCATCCAGGTGGCGGTCGCCAGCGTCGGCGTGTAGCCGACCAGCCAGGCGTCGCGGAAGTTGTCGGTCGTTCCGGTCTTGGCGGCCGCAGGGCAGGTGAAGCCGCCGCCGCGTACGCCGGTCGCCGTGCCTCCGTCGACGTTCTGTTCGAGGATCTTCGTCAGCTCGTAGACCACGCCGTCGGAGAAGACACGCTTCCTGTGCACCTGGTAGGTCGAGTCCTCCTTGGCGTCGGGGAAGTCGACCTTCTTGATCACGAGCTGCTTGGTGCGCACACCGCCGGCCGCGAGTGTCGCGTAGGCGTGGCTCATCTCCATCGGCGAGACGCCGTTCTCGAGACCGCCGATGCCTTCGGCCGGGTAGCCGTTGAGCTTGCTGCGGATTCCGAGCTTTCTGGCCGTCTCCTTCACGTTCTCCGGGCCGACGTCGAGGTCGAGCTGGATGTAGACCGAGTTGTCGGAGGTCAGCGTGGCGCGCACGAGGTTGATCGTGCCCTGGTAGTCGTCGCTGTAGGTCGCGACCTTGATCTCGCCCCATTGCGTCGACTTGATGTCGATCGGGTGTGAGTTGTAGGTGGTGGAGTTCGGGTTGATGCCCTGGTTCAGCGCGGTCAGCAGCACCATCGTCTTGAACGACGATCCCGGCTGACGCGAGCCCTGCGCGGCGAGGTTGAACTGGCTCTGGCCGTAGCCGCCCGAGGAGGCCATGGCACGCACGTAGCCGTTGCGCGGGTCGGTCGCGACGATCGCGCTCGACGGGTCACCGGGGGTCACGAGCGTGGAGTCGATCGCGCTGCGTGCTGCGACCTGCAGCCGCGGGTCGATCGTCGTGTAGACGCGCAGACCGCCCTTGCGCACGGTGTTGATTCCGTACTTGTCGATCAGCTGCTGCTTCACGTAGTCGAAGAAGTAGGGCTCGCGGATCTTCGTGTAGCGCGTGCCGCGCTTGACGCGCAGCGGGCTGGCGATCGCCTGGTCGGCCTCGGTCTGCGAGATGTAGCCGAGCTGGGCCATCTTCGTCAGCACCTCGTTGCGACGGGTGATCGCGGCGGCCGGATTGAGGAAGGGGTTGTAATCGGTCGGCGCCTGCGGCAGACCGGCGAGCGTCGCGCACTCGGAGAGATCGAGATCTTTGGCGTTCTTGGCGAAGAAGGTCTGCGCGGCGGCCTGCATGCCCATCGCCGACTGGCCGCCGACCGTTCCGTACGGCGCGGTGTTGAGGTACTGATCGAGGATCCAGGTCTTCGAGTGCTCGCTCTCGAGATCAGACGCCATCTTGGCCTCGCGGATCTTGCGCTTGAAATCGCGTTTGGGCGCCTCGATGTAGAGGTTGCGCACAAGTTGCATCGTGATCGTCGAGCCGCCCTGGACGGTCTTGCCCGAAGTGGCGTTGCGCACGGCGGCGCGCACGATCGCCGTGTAGTCGACGCCGCCGTGCTGGTAGAAGCGCTGGTCCTCGATCGCGACCGTGGCGTCCTTGCAGTTCTGCGGCAGGCGCTTCCAGGCGACCGGGGTGCTGATCTCATCGGCCTGGATGTAGCCGAGCAACTGGCCGTTGGCCGCGTAGACCGATGAGGTGAGCCCGCGATTGATCGGTTTTCCGAGCGCCGGGGCGGTCTCGGCGATGTGGATCACGTAGCCGAGCGCAGAGAATCCGGCGATCATGCCCAGCGTGAAGAGGACGACCGCGCCGATGGCGAGCGGACGATGCTTCATATCGCGCCGCTGGCGCCGTTTGCGTCTTTCTCGTGCAGTCATGCTGGGGGGGGTACGTGTGCGCCTTCAAATACGACGGTTCGCTGAAGAAGCCGGCTGCCCTGCCGGTCCGACGGTCACACAATGTGCAGAACACCTTGAAAAGGGCGTTCGATGCGGTATTCAGGACGCCGGCGAAGGGGCCTCCAGCATACCCGCGTCGCTCAGGATCGCGACCACCTGCTCGCGCGTGGCGAAGCGCTGGGTGGCCTCGTGGCCGGCATCGGTGCTGAACGAGACGTTGAGTTCCACGCGATCGACCAGACAGGGGCCGAGCTGCACGGTCGATTCGGGCAGTTTTTCGCGCAGCAGCTCGAGCGCGGCGATCGCGCGCTGGGGCTGGACCTCGACACTCGCGTCGGCGTCGACGACGGCCCCGGCGATCGTGTAGTTCTCGACCGGCGTCGTGGCGATCTGTTCGTTGGGCACGACGAGTCGGTGGCCCGAGGGCAGGCGCAGAAAGGTGTAGGTCAGCGTGATGTCCTCGACGCGACCGCGCTCGCCCTGCCATTCGATCACGTCGCCGATCCGGTAGGGCTGGACCGTCGCGATCATCATCCCGGAGATCGAGTTGCCGAGCACCGCGCGCGCGGCGATGCCGAGCACCACGCCGAGCACTGCGCTCGAGGCGAGCAGCGCGGTTCCGAGTGGCTTGAGCGCGTCGATCTGCGCGAGCGCGAGGAACGCGCCGATCAGGATCACCGCGATCACGATCAGGCGGTGGATGATCCGCAGCCGCGTGACGGTCGATTTCGACAGCGGCTCGGAGTCGCGCACGCTCGAGACTCGGTTCGCGCTGCGCGAGAGGAAGATGTCGACGAGCTTCGCGGCGACCAGCGTCACGACGATGATCACAGCGGCGCTGATCCACTGCGAATTGGCGTCCAGGAACGACTCTTTGGCTGCAATCAACACGGTCATCGGCAGTAGCGGCCAGAATATGCCGCGTGAACGACGACCTTTCCGCCGCCGGACCGCCGCCGCGCTACCTGCCCGAGTTTCCGATCGCCGGTCCGCCGCCGGTGACGCCGCCCCCACCGGGCACCCCTCCTCCGGGCGAGCTCGAGCAGCAGGGCGAGCCGGCAGACCGCTGGACCTGGTGGCAGGCCGCACTCGCCTTCTTCGGGGGGTTCTTCGTCTCCCAGGTCATGGTGCTGCTGCTCGGCGCGCTCTGGATGCTGGTGAGCGGCATGAAGTTCGACGCGCTCAACGATGACTCGTCGTTCATCCTCGTGGCCTCCGCTCTGAACGAGCTGGTCTTCATCGCTGCGGCGTTCTGGATCGCGCGCATGACCGGACCGGCGAGTCTGCGCGACTTCGGTCTGCGCCGGTCGCGCTTCTGGCCGACCGTCGGCAAGATGGCGATCGTCCTCTTCGCATATTTTCTGATGCTCGCGATCTACAACGCGATCGTCAACCTCGCCCCCGACGATGCCCCCGACAAGCTGGGCGCAGGCGATTCGAACACGCACATGCTCTTCTTCGCGCTGCTCGTGGCAGTGCTCGCACCGATCGCCGAAGAGTTCTTCTTCCGTGGCTTCGTCTTCCGCGCGCTCAGGAACGCCATGGGTGTGGTCGCGGCGGCGATCGTCTCGGGTCTGCTGTTCGGAGCGATGCACATCGACTCGACCTCGACCGACCGTCTGCTGCAGGTGATCCCGCTAGCCGTGCTCGGTGTCTCATTTGCGCTGCTCTACAACTGGAGCGGCACGCTTTACGCACCGATCGCCCTGCACGCGACCAACAACGCGATCGCTGTGGCCGCCTACGCCGACAAACACAACTCCGACTTCGGGATGGTTCTGGCGGTCGTGATCTGGCTCGGGATGATGGCCTTCTGCGCGCTCGGCTGGCGCTTCACGGATCGCGCTGAGGAGCCTCCGCCGCCGGGAATATCCGGTACCGGCGGCGGACCCGTCGAATATGCTCTGCCGCGATGAGCACGCCTGCGCACAAGAAATTCACGATCACCCTCGCGCTGGCCGCGACGGTGCTCCTCGCCTCTGCTTCCGCCGCCTCTGCCGGCCCGACCGCTGCCACTGCCTCTGTGGATGCAAAAGCCTCGGCTTCCTCGCCGTCGGCCTTCAAGCTGACCGCCAACGGCGCCTACAGCTACCACGGCAAGCGCTATGTGCTGCCGCGTACGCTGCTTGATCTGCGCGGCGCAGTCAAGGCCGATCTGTCCGGTCAGAGTGTCGTCGTCGTGATCTCACGTGGCGGCAAGGTGGTCAAGCGCAAGAGTGTCGAGCTCAACGAGTCCGACGGCAAGGCGATCTTCCACTTCAAGTGGCGCACCGGCAACAAGGGTCGCTACTCGGTCAAGATCGACCTGACCGAGGCGCAGTCGGCGATCGCCAGTCGCGGCGGCGGTACCAAGGTGTCGGTCGTGCGCACGAACATTCACTACGGCAGCCGGGGTGTCGCCGTGCGCCTTTTCCAGCACGAGCTGCGTCAGCTCGCCTACGTCGCCCCGCTCAACGGCCGCTTCGACGCCGCCACCGGCCGCGCGCTGATCGCCTACCGCAAGGTGCTCGGCATGGCCCGCCGCCCGTCTGCCGGCTATGGCATCGCCCGCCGCCTCGCTGAGGGCAAGGGCACCTTCCACCTTCGCTACCCCGGTGCGGGCCGCCACGTCGAGGTTTCGATCCGCAAGCAGGTGATGGCCTTCGCCAGCGGCGGCAAGGTCGTGCGGATCTACCACGTCTCGACCGGCGCCCCGGCGACGCCCACGGTACGCGGCACCTATCGCGTCTATCGCAAGGACTGGGGCACCAACCAGAAGGGCATGGTCGACTCGAGCTACTTCACCGGTGGCTACGCGATCCACGGCTACGCCGAGGTTCCGACCTACAACGCGAGCCACGGCTGCGTGCGTGTTCCGGTGCCCAACGCGGCGTCGATCTACGCGTGGGTGCACATGGGCACCCGCGTCGATACGTACTACTAGACCTTCTGGCTCAACGCCCGGTCGGCGTGAAGTCGTCGTTGCCGACGTCGTGAACGACGAACTCGCGGTTCGCGTTCGATCCCTTCGACATCTGCAGCCAGTTGGCGAGGATGCGCAGACCGAAGAAGAATGCGGCGATGCCGAACAGGAAGGCCAACCCGCGAATGGCCCACGGGTTGTCGCTCGCGCTCTGACCGATCGACTCGCCCGGTGAGGTCACCGCATCGTTGACCTGATCGATCTTCAGGCGCACCTTTGAGTGCTTGATGCCCTCTCTCCGGCCATGCTGGTCACGCCTGGTCACTGCGCCGACGACGGCGGTGTCGTTGGCCGTCGCGATCGACTCGTCCTTGGCGGTCCCGGCCTCGTCGGCGATGAATGAAGCAAAGCTGATGACCACGACTGCGGTCAACAGAACCGATAGATAACGAATCAACTGCGGCACGCCCATGCACCTTTGATCGACAGTTCCGGGCCAGAAGTGAAGCTCATGACCGTGGAAATGCCCGATCCGCCATCTACGATGCATCTTCGTGGCAGACGCGAAGGACACACTTGTCTCTGAATTGCGCGAGCACGCGCTTGTGATCGGCGAGGTTGTGCTGACCAGCGGGAAGACCGCTCAGTACTACGTCGACGCCAAGCGCGCGATCCTCATGCGCCCGGCCTTCATGGCCCTGGGAGAGCTGGTGGCGGGCTTCGCGGAAGAAGTAGACGCCACGGCCGTGGGTGGAATGACGATGGGCGCAGACCCCGTCGCGTGCTCGGCGCTGGCCGCCGGCTCAGACGCAAAGGCCTTCTTCGTGCGCAAGGAGCGCAAGGAGCACGGGCTGCAGCGTTGGGTCGAGGGTCCGCTGCTCGAGCCCGGCGAGCGCTGCCTGATCGTCGAAGACGTCGTGACCACCGGCGGATCGACACTCAAGGCGATCGAGCGAGTCAAGGATGAGGGCTTCGAGATCGTCGGTGTCTGCAGCGTGCTCGACAGGTTGGCGGGGGGCGGCGCAGCGATCGAAGCTGCAGCCGAAGCGCCATACAGAGCTTTCGCGACGATCGACGATGTCCACCCTGACCGACCGGATCGCTGACAACTTCTTCCTGGAACCCCCCCACCACTGGCTACGGATGAGCCGCTTCAAATCGAAAAAAGAGCTTCGCCTGGTGATCGACCAGGTCATCGCGATCCTCGGTGACGACACCGAGATCGGTCCGAAACTGCGCGCGCTCGGCACGCCGATCGAGATCTACTTCAAGGACTACGACATCACCGTCAACATCCGCGGTGGTGAAGAGGACGAGTCGAATCTCGTGTGGGTCTGGTCCAAGCGCGTCAAGTGGGAGCCGGTCACCCGGATCGAAACCAACTCCGACACGGCCAACCAGTTCATGCAGGGCAAGCTCCAGGTCGCCCGCGCGCTGGCGCTGCGCAAGGTGAAGGTCAAGGGCTCGCTGACGGCCGGTCTGAAGATCGTGGCGATCTGCGGCCCGATGTTCAACCACTACCGCGAACGAGTTGAAAGCGACTACCCACATCTTGTAGTTTGAGGTGTATGAAGAGGCTTGCGCTGCTGCTCGCGGTGTTTGCCGCGATCGCGCTGCTTGCGCCCGCGGCGGCCACCAGCCGGAAGAAAACGATCCACGACTACGGCAAGTGTCCGTCGTGGGGGACGACCGCCTGTCGCTACCAGGTGAGCGTGAACACGAACTTCACTCTGATCAAGGGGCTGCTGCTGAATCTCGTCTGCAAGGACAGCGGGTGGGTCGATGTTTCGTCGACGTGGGACGAAGACCCTGTGATCAAAAAGAGCGGATCGTTCTCGGCGTCGGTCCCGATGTTCAGTGGCAACGACTACTCGAACGATCGCCTGGAATCGGTGATCCACTTCAGCGGCATGGTGCACAAGAGCAAGAAGGGCTACAAGAAGACGACCATCACCTTCAAGTGGAAGATCGATGCGATCGCCTCGAAGTGCGACAAGTACAAGACCGGTAAGGAAACGTTCAAGTACATCCGCAGTCGGTAGTTGCCGTCCCCCGGGGTTAGAGTTTTCTTCGCGCCCCGATAGCTCAGATGGATAGAGCGCATCTCTCCTAAAGATGAGGCCGCTGGTTCGACTCCAGCTCGGGGCACTGGTCTGATTTGTCGAACGGGCTTACCCCGTTCGACGCCCCGCTCGTCGGCGGGGTCCGCCGGGGAAACCCCGCCGGACCGTTGTCGGGCAGGTGGCTTGATTGTCGCCGCCGTCGCGGCGACGCGTTTGCACGCAGCTGGGGCTCGATCCGTCGGGTACACGCCCCGACGGATCGAGTTTGCTCCGCTGCGGTCGGTACGTACCAACCACGTATAGCTGCTCCAACTAGTCGGTAGGGTGGAAGATCTCTCTCGGCAATCCACTCTTCTCGGAGCGATCATGTCCCTCAAGCCTCGTCATCTCTTCCTCGCCGCGCTTGCGACGGCGCTGCTGGCCCTCCCGGCATTCGCCTCGGCCGCGAAGGCGCCGACCTACTACCGGTACGGCGCCAAGTGCAACAAGAAGACGAAGATCTGTCTGCAGTCGGGCTACACGAACTCGAAGAACTCGCAGCTGATCAGCTTCTACGTCGGCCTCACCTGCAAGTCCGGCAGCACGGGCAGTCTTCAGGTGCTCAACCCCGTGAAGATCAAGAACAAGAAGTTCTCGTTCACCTACGGCGTCAGTTCGACCGACAAGACCGAGTCAGAGCAGGTCTACGGCATCGCGACGATCTCCGGAAAGTCGACCAAGAAGGACAAGATCACGGGCAGCTGGAAGATCGACAAGACCGCGACCGGCTGCGAAAACACCAAGTCGGGCAAGTTCACGATGAAGTACAAGGGCGCCGTTCACGGCGGCTAGTTCACTCGGAAGCCCGGGCGGGCGCGCGGCCTTCGAGCCCGCGCCTGTCCGGTGCAGCCGCGAAGTCCGATACCAACGACCACACAAGCGCAGCCGCTGCAGATCGGCCGGTCACTCCGAGCGCGCGGTAGCACCGCTCGAGGTGCTTCTCGACCGTGCGCTCGCTGATTCCGAGCGATTCGGCGGCGTCACCGTTTGATCGCCCGCAAGCTGCCAGCACAAGCACCTCCGCCTGACGCTCTGTCAGTCCGCGCGCGATCAGCTCTGCGAGCGGAGCCTTGGCCAGTGTGCCCGGCACCTCACTGCGTGTTGCGAGCTCGTCGCGCAGCGAGGTGAACTCGGCGGCGTTGTTCCACGCCTGGATCAGGAAGGGCCTTGCGCTGTTGGCCAGCTCGACTTCGGCATCGGTGAAGTCACGCTCGCGCCGACTCAACACCACCGCCAACACGCGGTCGGCCGTCGATTGCAACATGAACGCGAGCTGATGCTCGAGTCCGATCGGCTGGTAGACATGCGCGTAGAGTTCGAGCGCGTGGTATTCGCCGACGGAGATGACGTCCGAGAAGCGATAGGCGCGGCCGTCGCGGCTCGACATGTAGCGCTGGAGCAGCGGGTTCTGATGCGCGTACTTGCGAAACTCCTCGAACAGTGCCTGCGGCAGATCGGGTTGCACGACCGCGATGATCGGCCCCTCGACCGGGGCGACGTCGTTGATCGAGACCCAGTCGCTGGGGATCGCCTCGTGGCATGCGTCGATCAGTCCTTCGACCAGCGCATCGATCTCGAGCAGTCCCTGGACCGCACCGATCATCCCAAGCAGTTTTTCGTGTTGCCCAGCGATGGATCCATCGTAAAGCGTGTAGCTTGGCCAGATGATCGAACCACTTGAGAACCTGCCCGACGGTGTCATCGGCTTCCGTGCGATCGGCGTGATCGAACCCGACGACTACAAGACCGTGCTTGACCCCGCCGTCGATGCGGCCGCCGCAGACGGACCTCTCCGAATCGTCTTCGTCATCGGCGACGACTTCGACCGCTACTCGCTCGGTGCCCTCTGGCAGGACACCAAGCTCGGCATGAGCCATGGCCTCAAGGCTTGGAGCCGCGTTGCGTTCGTGACCAACCATGACTGGATCGCCCACGCGGCATCGATCTTCGCCCCGCTGATGCCGGGCGAGTTGAAGCTGTTCCCGGTCGATCAGGTCGACGAGGCTGCGGTCTGGGCCGCGGAGAACTAGACGAACTCGATCGCCAGCCCGACCACCGCGATCACCAGCGTCGTCCAGACGATCGCGCCCGCCGTGATCTTGCGGTCGAGGCCGTAGTTGTTGGCGAGCAGCAGGTTGTTGACACCGGTCGGCATCATCGCCTGGAGGATGTAGGCCGTCGGGATCTTTGTCACCCAGGTGTTCATCGCGAGCAGAAAGAGCGGCAGGACGCTGAGTTTCATCAGGCTGGCGATTGCGATCGGCCGCGTCAGCTTTGGTGGGAACGAGAGCTTGTCGATCTCGCTCTCGTGCCGCACGATGATCCCGACTGCGAAGAAGCCAGTCGGCAGGATCGCGTAGACCAGCCAGTGCGTGATCTCGCGCGCCCAGTCAGGTGAGAACGAGTTCGGCACGATCAGCGCAAGCACGGCTGTGTAGAGCAGCGGATTGCGCGTGAAGTAGCTCTTGAAGCGTTCTCTTGCGGTGTCGGCGTGTGTGCCGAAGGCCGCGCCGATCGAGAACGCGATGAACACCAGCGAGGGCAGCATCACGACGATGTCGTAGATGATCGCTGTGTCGAGTTCCGCGCTTCCGAGCGCGGCCGACGAGAATGCGTAGCCGAGGTACGCCGTGTTGCCCATGATCGCGCAGCAGACGAACGCGCCGATCTGCGGTCGCGTCAGCGGCAGCCGCCCGGCGACCAGGAACGCGATCCCGACGAG
The DNA here is from genome assembly GCA_047605325.1 of Solirubrobacterales bacterium. Taxonomy (GTDB): domain Bacteria; phylum Actinomycetota; class Thermoleophilia; order Solirubrobacterales; family JACPNS01; genus JACPNS01. Next base: position 89,233 of record JASGFX010000003.1, read on the forward strand.
CAGCAGATTGCCGATCCATGCCAGCGCCAGCGCCTTGCCCGTCTGCGCAGTGAACTCGTAGTGCGCGAGGTTGAAGAACAGGACCGGCGGGATGATCACCCAGAGCACGAAGTCCATCAGGCGCTTGGCGAAACCCTCCGAGGTCTCGGGGCGCTTGTGTGCGAACAGTGCGCCGAGCGACCCCGACACGGCCATGATCAGGACGATCCAGATCACGCGAGGTGCTCCCGCATCTCGGCAGCCGCCTGCTCCGGCGCGACCGCGTTGAGTCCGCTGCCGGTGCCAAGCTCAAAGCCCGCCGGCTGACCGAGCCGTGGGGCGATCTCGATGCGCCAGCTGTAGCCCTCGGCGCCGCGCGGGGCGGTGCGGATCCAGATGTTCAGCGGCGGCGCGTAGTCGCGCGAAGGCTCGAAGCGCGCGCGCAGCAGCGCGAGCGCGGTGTGGAGCATCACGACGCCTCGGCCGGAACTCTCCTCGAAGCGCGGCTCCGGTCTGCGTGGGATCACGGCCATCCGGTAGGGCGACGGCGAGGCGAACGGGGCGACCAGCGCGGCGGTCTCGTCGATCGCGATCAGCCGCTCGCCGCCGCGCACCTCCTCGACGAGCAGGTCCTCGAGCAGGTTGCGCCCCTGGGTGTGCTCGAAGTACGCGCGCATGCGCTCGCGCTCACGTGCGACGGGCGGCGGCACGAACGGAAGCGCGAAGAGCTGGGCATGGGTGTGGGGGAGCGTCGCTCCGGCCTCGGCGCGCTCGTTGACGCAGAGGTGGACGTACTGGATTCCGTCGGCCTCGGCGTGTTCGAAGATCCGCGCAGCCCAGCCTTTGGAGGCGAAATCGAGCTCCTCGAGCGAGAGCTCAGCGAGTGAGCGCACCGATCCCGGGTGGTTGACGATCACTTCGTGAAAGCCCGCAGCCGGCGCGCTGGTGAGCAAATCCGGCATGCCGCGCGTGAGCCCCATCGGATCCTTCAGCCCCGATGCCGGCATCGCCTCGGGGATCTCCTGGTCGAGTGCCGGGAACAGATTCGGTACTGCGCGCACGCGCCATCCCGGAGTGTCCGGCGCAGAGTCGTCCGGGCGATCGGCCCATACTTCGGGCGGGGTCATCGACTCGTTGCCCTCGGCGAAAGGGTCGCCTGCGGTGAGCTTTTCGGGTGCGGCGAAGCCGGGCCAGGCGTGGGGCCTGCCGGCTCGTTCGGTTGCGACCATCGTGCGCAGGCCGCTCAAGGGATCGACGCGCGCCTCAGGCATGGGCTGAGCCGCTAGCCGACGTCGGCTACTGCACGAGGGCCGGGTCCGACGTACTTGGCGCTCGGCCGGATCAGGCGGCCGGTGACCTTCTGCTCGAGGATGTGGGCAGACCAACCGGCCGTGCGCGCGCAGGCGAACAGCGGAGTGAAGAGGTCCGCCGGAACCTCGGCGAAGTCGAGCACGACCGCCGACCAGAACTCGACGTTCGTGGCCAGCACGCGGTCGGGTTTGCGGGCGTGGAGTTCTGCGAGCGCGGCCTTCTCGAGCGCTTCCGCGACGTGGTAGCGCGGGGCGTCGAGCTCCTTGGCGGTGCGACGCAGTACGCGTGCGCGGGGGTCTTCGGCGCGGTAGACGCGGTGGCCGAAGCCCATCAGCCGCTCACCGCGGTCGAGGTGATCCTTGACCCAGGCGTCGGCGTCGCCCGACTTTGCGACTGAGTCGAGCATGTCGAGCACGCGCGAGGGGGCGCCGCCATGCAGCGGGCCCGATAGTGCGCCGACCGCTCCGGAGAGCGCGGCGGCGACGTCGGCGCCGGTCGACGTGATCACTCGGCCGGTGAAGGTGGATGCGTTCATGCCGTGTTCGGCGGCGCTGATCCAGTAGGCGTCGATCGCCTTGACGTGACCGGGATCGGCTTCGCCGCGCCAGCGCGTGAGGAAACGCTCAGCGATCGTGCTGCACTTGTCGATTTCGTCCTGCGGCACTGGCGGCTGGCCGAGTCCGCGCGCGGACTGCGCGACGTGGCTGAGCGCCATCACGCTGCAGCGCGCGAGATCCTCGCGAACCTGCTCGGCGTCGATGTCGAGTGTCTCCTGGAAGCCCCACTCGGCGGCGAGCATCGCCATCGATGCCTGAAGATCGACGCGGGCATTGCCCGTGCGAACGGTCAACGGGTGCTGCTCGGCCGGCGGCAGTCCGGGTTCGAAGGTTCCGTCGACGAGCAGGCCCCAGACCTTTTCGTAGGGCACTTGTCCGACGAGGTCTTCGATGTCGACGCCGCGGTAGCGGAGCGCGCCGCCCTCGCGGTCTGGCTCGGCGATCTCCGAGGCGAATGCGACAACGCCTTCGAGCCCGTCCTGGACCTCAGGGTGTTGTGACATATCGATCGGGGGCGTCATCTGCAGGGGAAATATGGCAGATCAGTTTCCGGGATCGGCCTTCAGCGGACCGGCGTAACGCTCGATGTCGGCGTCCAGCGCGGCCGCCGACTTGTACGGCCCGCCTTCTGTGTGCACGAGGCGGCCGGACGCGTCGTAGATGTTGGTGAACGGCTGAGCTTTCACCGCGATCAATGAGCTGGCGATTTCGCGATCCGGGTCGTCGTAGGACGGATAGGCCTGGGGGTATCTGGCCTGGAACTTCTTCACATCCTCCGCGCGGTCCTCGATGTTGACGCCGATGAAGGCGACGCGATTTCCCAGTTGCTTGGCGCTCTGCTCGAGCGCCGGCGCCTCTGCGACGCAGGGGGCGCACCACGACCCCCATATGTTCACCACGATCGGCAGCCCGCGGAGCTCCTTCATGCGCGCCTGGAACGCCGGCTTGCCCCCGCCGAGAATTTCGTTGGATTGGCTGTAGAGAGCGACCAGCCGAGGATCTGCGCCGGTCAGATCGGGCGTCACCTCTGCAAGCGTGCGGTGCGGTGCATTGCCCGATCCGCATCCGGCGATGCTGAGACAGACGGCCGCAAATGCCGCCGCCAGGACTGCGTGGGGCCGGGCGATCACGGCGCAAACGCTATAATGGCTCCATTGATTTCGCCGCCGATGGCGGATCCGGCTCAAGAAACACTCACGGATCGAATCGGCGGAACGGTTCTTCTTCTCTCGCGCTCGAGCCACTTGTAGCTCATTCGCACGGCCCGGTTTTTCGTGACCGAGCGCGCTCTTCGTGGAACCACCCTCGCAGCGTCAGCTGCACCCACAAGCATGAATCAAAAGTTCAATGACTGACAAGGTTGTCGCCCCATCCGCCGAGGATCTCGCGCGGGTCGAAGACTTCATCCGTGAGCCGCTCGTGCTCAACGGGGACGATCCCAACGTCGCGCTGGCGCCGGGAACGATCCGCCGTCGCGCCTTTGACGACGCACTCGCCGAGGTCGAGGGCGGAGCCGACGAGGTGTCGCGCGACTGGGCCAGGACGTACGCGCTTGCGCTCGGCCTCGAGCGGATGATCTCCGTGCCCGAGCCCAAGCTCGTCGACGGCACCACGCTCAACGCCCACCAGGTCGATGTGCTCTCGGGCACGCTGGCCGCGCTGATCTCCGACGAAGAGGTCGACCTCGGCGACGGCTACTCCGAGAGCGAAGAGTTCGACGACGAAGAGTTCGAGGACGACACGCTCGACGACTCCGACGACGACGAAGACTCCGACGACGAAGACTCCGACATCGACTGGGACGTCTTCGAGGACGACGACGAGAAGGAAGACACCGCCGAGTTCATCCTCACCGGCGAGCACAAGGTCGGCAGCCACGTCTCGGCCGACGCCGCCGCCTACGACGACGAGGAGCAACTCCCCGAGCAGCCCGAGGATCCCTACGCCTCGCGCCGCTTCTGGTTCGAGCACGCGACCGGCGCCGGCAAGTCCGTCGCCGCACTCGGATTCGTCGAGGCCTGCCGCACCGGCGGAGTGCTGATCCTCACCCACCGCCGCAACCTCGTCGACCAGTTCATCGGCGAGCTCGTCGACCGCGGCTACAAGAACCGTCTCTCTCCGCCGCTGCTCGGCACCGAGGGTCACATGAACGGCCCCGTGACGGTCGAGACCTACCAGTGGTACGTGCGCCACGCCGGCAACATCAGCGATGCGTACACGATCGTGATCTGCGACGAGGCCCACACCGCGCTCGGCGAGAAGACCTCGGCCGCGATCCGCAAGTGGAAAGAGCCCTACTTCATCGGCATGACCGCGACCGGCGCGCTGATCGCCCGTCACGTCACAGACCTTTTCCCGACCCAGACCTCGCGCTTCGATCTCGCCCAGGCCGCGCGCCGCGGCGTGATCGCGCCGCTGCGCTGCGTGCGCATTCCACCGGGGCCCGGCGTGCGCACGATCGCCAACGTGCCGCTGCGCCGCGGCGAGGTCGATCAAGACTTCGACCAGGAAGAGCTGGCCGCGCTGCTCGACCAGGCGCCGTTCAACCTCGCGATCGCCGATCTCTATCGCGCGCGTTTCAAGGACATGCCCGGCGTCGTCTACGCCGCCGGCGTGAAGCACGCCTACAACGTCGCCGAGGCCTTCCGTGAGTTCGACATCAAGGCCAAGGCCGTCTCTGGTGAGACGCCCAAGCGCGAGTTGGCTGAGACGCTGGCTGCTTACGAGCGCGGCGAAGTCGACGTGCTGGTCAACGCCCAGTTGCTTGCCGAAGGTTGGAACTCGCCGCGCGCAACCGTCTGCATGCACCTCGCTCCCACGGCCTCCAAGCGCATCTACCAGCAGCGCGTCGGTCGTGTGACCCGTCGTCACCCGGGCAAGGAAGCCGGCATCGTCGTCGACTTCGTCCACCCGGCGACCACGCACGACGATCCCGTCGTCACCTTGCACTCGCTGCTCGCGCGCGATGTCTACCGCGGCGGGGCGATCGTCGTCGGTCCGGTGCGCCGTGGCCGCGGACGCCGTCTGCGCGTCGAGCGCCGCGTGCTGCCAGTCACTCCCGACATCGAGCGCCGCAGCCAGATCTTCGAACGCGAGCTCTGGCGCATTTCCGTCGCGAACCTCGACTGGGGCGAGCAGAAGATCTGGGCCAAGCTCGCCGGTATCAAGGCCAACGCCAACAACTGGCGCCGTGCCCGCGCGATGATCCAGCACGACCGTACCGGCGAGCTGCGCCGCGAACTTTTCTTGAATGCGCTGGAGCTGAACAAGCACCGTGCCGTGCGTCTGCGCGCACTGCAGGATCTCGCCAACTCGAAGGACCCCGAGGCTTACGACTACGCGATCGAGATCATCGGCAACTGGCAGAAGGATGAGCGCCGCGAGGCGACCAAGCTGATGCTCAAGGCGATCGCCGACAAGAACGTCGGCTCGCGTGAGCAGTCACAGGCGTGGATCTGGGCGCTGGCCGGCTACACCCGCGAGCTGCACGAGCAGTACGCGGTGCAGCGCTGGCCCGAGACCAAGCGCCTGCTCGGCCTGCTCGTCAACTCATCCGGTCCCGCCCACGGCAGGAACGCCCGCCGCATCGTTCAGGAGACGCGCAAGCAGGACCTGCGCCTCGCGGCGGCGATCCTCGCGGCGGCAGTCGCCCATTCGCCGGAAGCCGAAGAGGCGCTGCGTGGCGGCCGCAACCGACTCGCCAGGAAGCCCGCCGCGCTGGCCCGCGAGCTCGGGCGCAATTTCCCGAAGGCGCGTGGTCGCAAGGGACGTCGCAGGCGCGACGAGGGCAAAAAGGGCAAGAAGCGTCCGCGCAAGACCGAGGGTGCCGAAAGCACCGAGAAGCAGAACGAGGCTGTAGGCGCCGTCGCCGGTGGTCAGGAGACCCCCAAGCCAGAAAATGGCAATCAGCAGCAGAAGAACGGCGGAGACGGATCCCCGAAGAAGAAACGCCGTCCGCGGAAGAAGAAGCCGGCTGGTGATTCGGGAGGCGAGCAGAAAGCCGGCGGCGAGGGCAACGGCAAGGCCGACGCGGCGCCCAGGTCCGAGGCCCCGAAGGTGCCGGTGCTCGGCAGCTTCGAAGATCTCACACGCGGCGACTGACGACTGCGGTCCGGCGCGGCCTCACTGATCCGTGGCGATCACGTTGAGGTTGGCGGTTGACCCGACCGTCCCGCTGTTCGTGTTGCAGACCACGGCGACGTCGTACTCGCCTGCGGCCACATCGACACGGCCGGTGAGCGGGAAACGCGATGCAACCCCAGTGGGCACTGTCAGGAAGGTCGTGCTGTAGGGCACCGACAGCACCGAGCCGCTGGGGTACTTGAAGTACTGGAGGTAACAGGCGACGAGCACGGACGACCCTGAGCTCTGCGCCATGTAGACCGAACTGTCGATCAGCAACCGCGAACTCGAGCCGACGACGATCCGTCCGGTCGAGCGCACGTAGATGTTGCCCAGCGAGATCACGGTTGTGCTGCTCGTGGTGATCGTTCCGGAGTTCGTGTCGGCACTGGCAGATACGGCCGGACCCTGCGCGCCCGTCGCCCCGGCGTCGCCCTTGTCGCCTTTCTCACCCCTCTCGCCTTTCTCGCCCTTGGCCCCCGTCGGGATCTGTCCGGCTTTGAAATCCTTTGCCAGCAACGAGCCATCCTTGACCTTTGTGCTGCTGACCGAGTTCTTCTTGATCTGCGCCGGGCCGACGCTGTTCTTCGGCAGCTTGAGAGCCGCGTAACTGGTGCCGCTGAGCGCGACGAACAGGGCGAGGCAGGCGATCACAAGCGCGGGCGAGGGGCGTTTCACTGAACGAGTCCTTTCAATGCAGTGGCCGCGAACGGGGCGGCAGGGGTGGGACGATTTTATTGAAATCGCTCAGCCGCGTCCGCTGAGCGCCAGCCCGCCGAGCGCGGCAAGCAGGACGGCGTTGATCGCCAGCAGCGTCGAGGCGGTCTCTGCTGCCGAGTGCGCGACCGACTGCAGCGCCACCAGCTGAACGAGTACCGCCAGCGCGAGCAGTGCGAGAAACACGCGCCGCCCGAGAGCGAGGAAGTGCTGCGTGACCACGTAGCTCATCGACAACAGCACCATCGCCGCTGCCAGCACCGGCAGGCTCGCCGACTCGATGTCGAACTCTTCGCCGAAGCCGATCCGCAGCAGCGGTTTGCCGGCGACCAGATACACGAGCACCATCACCGTGCCCGCGGCGGCGAGCAGCCCGAGCACGCGGCCGAGCACACCGAGGGCTTCCCTGCCCGGGCCCCGACGGGCGGTTTCCGGCACCACCCAGAGGCCAAGCCCGATTGCGACCCAGACAACCACCTTCGCGGCCACTGAATTCGCGGCGTATGCGCCGGCGACGATCTCGGCAGCATTGCGTTTGACCATGATCACGTCGCTGTTCTGCAGCAGTGCCACGAGCGTGAGCGCGATCAGTGCCGGCCATGAGCGCAGTGCGATGCTGCCGAGGCTGTGATCGGCGCCGCTCGGCTCGCGCAGTCCGTTGCGCTCGGCCAGATCCCTCAGTGAAGAGCCGATCGGCAGCGTGAGGATCGCCGCCATCGCCACGACCGAGAAACCGGAACCGAGGAATGCTCCGGTGACGCCGCCGCCCGCTGCGACCAGCGTCGCCGCGATCACGAGCCGCAGAGCTGCCTCCCCAGCGATGCTCGTCGCCACCCAGCCGAAGCGGCCAAGGCCCTGAAGCACTCCGCGCAGCGTCGAGAGCAGCAGCCACGCCGCCCCGCTCGCGAAGATCGCCGCCGCCGCCCACGGCTCGCCTCCGACTCCGACGAGGTCGGCCAGCGGCTGGCGCAGAAGGATGCCGAGCACTGCCGCCGCGACGATCACGAGGGCGAGGCGGAGGATCCATGCGTGCACGTTGTGGGCGATCCCGCCGTCGTGGTGCATGACCTCGAGGCTGGTCTCGCGCGCGACCGTGATCTGCAGCGCGGAGCCGGCGATCGAGACGACGAGGAACGCCGAGATCAGCGCGGCGAGTGAGCCGTAACGCTCGGCCCCGAGCGCGTGCGCGATCACCACGGTGAAGACGAGACCGAGCAGATTGCTCAGGCCTGCCGAGCCCGCGAGCAGCAATGTCGCTCGGCGGGCGGCCACGGCGTCAGTCCGAGATGCGGAAGACGATCAGCGCGCCCAGCGCAGTGATTCCGTCACGCCAGGTGATCTTCTTGCCCTCGTCGAACGAGCGTCCGTAATAGGCGATCGGGAGTTCGTAGATGCGCAGGTCACGCTTGCAGATCTTCGCGGTGATTTCGGGTTCGATGCGGAAGTCGTTCGAGCGCAGTGGGATCGACCGGATCAGCTCTCCGCGGAACGCCTTGTAGCCGGTCTCCATGTCGCTGAGCGTCGTGTTGAAGAGCATGCCTGTGAGGAAGGTGAGGAAGCGGTTTCCGATCGAGTGCCAGAACAGGTGGACGCGCTGCGGCTCACCACCGGAGAAACGCGAGCCGTAGACGACGTCGGCGTCGCCGCGCACGATCGGTTCGATCAGTTTCGGGAGGTTTGCGGGGTCGTACTCGAGGTCGGCGTCTTGGATCGCGAGCAGATCACCGGTGCTCCGCGCGATACCCGCGCGCACGGCCGCCCCCTTGCCCTGGTTCTGCTCCTGCGCGATGACGATCACATTGTCGTGCTCTGCCTCGTGGCGCTCACAGATCTCGAGCGAGCCGTCGGTCGAACCGTCGTCCACGAGAATCAGTTCGGTGCGAAACGGCAGCTCGTAGAGCCGGCGCATCAGCTCGTCGAGGTATGGCTCTTCGTTGAAGATCGGAACTACCAGCGAGACCAACGGGTCCTGGAGCGGCGTTGCGGTTCGTTTGTTCATTTCGGGACGATCATTTGGCGCTGAACTTTTCGTGGAGAGTTGTTCTGACCCGACATATCGGCAGGTCGGCTTCTCATTGCCGATGAAGCCGATGCGACCTTCTTCGCGGAGACTGCGCTCAAATCCTTGGATCGGTTCGTCGGCGCTCAGGTCAACTTGAGATGGACTTCTCCGGCGCCCAGCGCCGTCTGGGATCCATCGGCAAGTTGCACCAGCAGATTTCCCTCGTCATCCACGCCATCGGCGACGCCCTCGCCGCCGTCCCACGAGATTGCCTGTCCGCGCAGCGCGTCGCGCTGACGCCACGCGCCCAGCAGGTCGTCGATGTCCGCATCGATCCAATGGCCGAGGCGATCGAGCAGCGGAGCAAGCGCGTCGGTTCCGGCCGGCAGACCGAGCGTGGTCGCCGTCTGCTGTAGCTCATCCGGCATCTGCGTGAGATCGATGCTGGTGTTGAGGCCGATACCGATCACCACCCATGAACATTCGATGTCCTGGTCCGGTCGCGCCTCGACGAGTATCCCGCTGACCTTGCGGCCGTCGATCCAGACATCGTTGGGCCACTTGATCGAGGCGGTCTGCTCGGTCAGTGCCTCGCAGGTCTCGGCCACCGCGAGTGCGGCGGCGAGCGGCGCGAAGCGATGACGCGGTTCGGCCGGACGGAGGATCACGCTCATCAGCAGGGCGCTACCCGGCGGCGCCACCCAGCTGCGCCCCTGGCGACCGCGTCCAGCCGTCTGGGAGTCCGCGGTGATCGTGGTGCCATGGCCGGCTCCGAGCTGGGCCTGTTCCTTGGCGTAGGCGTTGGTGGAATCCACCACCTCCAGGTGGATGTGCGGATCGCCGAGTGCGCTCATCCGGTCGGGCGCAGGCGCACCTTGTCGCCAGCCGCCAGCTTCAATTGCTCGGCCGCGCTTCCCTCGGTGACACAGAGCGCGAGAGCGCCGGTCGAGTCTTCGATCAGCAGAAGGTTTCCCTTGTGGCCGTCGGAGTATGTGGCGGCCGCCATCGCCTCGGCGCGCCCGGCCTCGGTGCGCACCTCGAAGGCCTGACCACGGTAGATATCGCCGAGCACGCGGAGGTTGCCGGCCAGTCGTACGTTGCCGAAGTCGTCGACGTCGATCACGCTGGTGGCCAGCGCATCTCCCGACCACTCGGCGCGCGGCGCACGGAAGGTCACCAGCGAATCGGGCGGTATCTCCTCGCCGGATTCCTCGATCGATGCGCCGCCGGCGAGTTTCGCGGCAACCGGGGCGAAGACGTCGCGACCATGGAATGTCGGCGAGATCGTCTCGTGGCACCAGTCCGACTCGGAGATCTCGAACGCCCTGCGCGCGCCGCCGCGAATCTCAACGGCGATCGTCAGCAGACCGTTGTCGGGTCCGACGAGGATCGAGCCGTCGGCCGTGGCGATCGCGACCGCACGGCGGTCGCTTCCGACGCCCGGATCAACGACCGCGAGGAAGACTGTCTCGGCGGGCATGAACGGCGCGGCGTCGGCGAGTGTCTGCGCGCCGGCGCGCACGTTCTGCCGCGGCACACTGTGGGTGACGTCGACGATCGGGATTGATCGGTCCTCGCTGAGGATCACGCCGTGACAGATCCCGACGAAGGGATCGTTCAGGCCGAAGTCTGTGAGGAAGGCGACAGTTCGCGGCGTCATGCTCGCAAACCTACCTGTCGCTCAGGCGAGCTTGAGGAGCGCGCTGAGCAATCCGTCCACGTCGTGCTGCTCGGCTTCGATCGTCGGCTTGAGCTCGTGCTCGCGCAGAGCGGCAGATGTCGTCGGGCCGATCGAGACGAGCGCGCAGCCGGCGAGTGGCTCCGCGCCGCCGATCGCGTCGAGCAGCGCGTGCACGGCCGAACCGCTGGCGAAGGTGATGAACTCGGCTGCGGCGACGGCGATCCGCTGGGCCTCGGAGAGTTCTTCGATCACAGTGTCGTAGAAGCAGGTCTCGTGCACTTCGGCGCCGGCGGCCGCAAGGCCTTCGGGCAGTACTCGGCGGGCGCCGGCCGCCAGCGGCAGCAACACACGTTTGCCCGTGAGCAGGTCCTCGCTGAGCACCTCGAGCAGGCCTTCCGCCGTCTGGCGCGCGGGGACGTAGTCGGCCGCGATCCCGTGCGCTGCGAGCGCATCCGCTGTCGCACCGCCGACAACGCCGAACTCGATCCCGGCGAGCGAGCGCGCGTCTTTGCCCGCGCGGGCCAGCGCCGCGAAGAAGCTCTCGACTCCGGCCGCGCTCGTGAAAGCGATCAGGCCGAACGTTCCGACCTCGGCGATCGAGGCCTCGACGGCTTCGTCGACTCGCGTGCGCGTGCTGATCGCAGGCGCTTCGATCACGTCCGCGCCAAGGGCACGCAGTCGGCCGGCGAACTTCGATGCCTGAGCGCGTGCGCGGGTGACCGCGACTGTGCGGCCGAACAGCGGGCGGTCCTCGAACCATGCGATCTTCTCGCGCTCTACAACGACGTCGCCGATCACGGTAAGCGCCGGCGGCTTGATGTCGGCCTCGAGCGCCAGCTCCGGGATGTCGACGAGGCGCCCGGTCACGGTGCGCTGAGCGGTGGTCGTGCCCTGCTCGATCACTGCTGCCGGCTGGTCGGCGCCGCGCCCTGCCTCGATCAGCCGTTCGGAGATCTGCGGCAGGTTCTTGACTCCCATGTAGAAGACCAGCGTGCCAGGAAACGCCGCGAGCGCGGGCCAGTCGATCGCAGTCTCGGGTTTGGTCGGATCCTCGTGGCCGGTCACGAAGGCGACGGCCGCCGCGTGGTCGCGGTGGGTCACGGGGATTCCGGCGTAGGCCGAGGCGGCGACGCCTGCAGTGACGCCAGGGACGATCTCGAAATCGATTCCGCGCGCCGCGAGCGTGGCCGCTTCCTCGCCGCCGCGGCCGAAGACGAACGGATCTCCGCCCTTCAGGCGCACGACGCTTTTGCCGGCTTCGGCCAGTTCGACCATCCGCGACTCGATTCCACCCTGCTTGATCGAATCGCCCGAAGGGCCCTTGCCTGCGTACTCGAGAATCGCGTCTTCGCGCACGCCATCGAGGGCGGTCGGTGGGATCAGCCGGTCGTAGAGCACGGCGTCTGCCTCGGCGATCAGCTCGAGCGCGCGAGCGGTGAGCAATCCGGGGTCTCCCGGGCCGGCTCCGACCAAATAGACAATCCCAGCCATTACGGCAGGCATTCTGTCAGGCGGCCATCTCCTCGGCCTGCGCGAGGATGTCGTCGCCACCGTTCTGGCGCATGCGCTGGGCGAGCAGGTGGCCGAGCAGATGGGCTTCACTGGCCAGCCCTGAGACCTCGCTCTCAGTGAACTTCGTGCCGTCGGGCAGCCCGAGCCAGCCGCGCACGGTGATCTTGTCCTTGCCGTTCTCTGCGGCTCCGTGTTCGACCGTTGCATTCACCCCGAGCGGTGTGTTGCAGCTGGCGACGAGGCCGGAAGAGGCCGCTCGCTCGGCGATCAGTTCACGCTGGGAAGCCGAGTCAGAGAGCGGACCGACGATGCCGGTGGTTGTGAGGTCGATGTCGCGCACCTGGAGGGCGAGGCAGCCCTGGCCCGGGGCGGTGACAAAATCGAGCGGTCCCTGAGTGACGTCGCCACCGATGCCGAGCCGCGCCAGCCCGGCGCCCGCCAGCACGATCGCGTCGTAGTCGCCATTGGTCAGCCGGCCGAGACGCGTGTCGATGTTCCCGCGCAGTGGTTCAACTTTGAGATCGGGGCGGCGGCTGAGCAACTGGGCGCGACGACGCAGCGAACTCGTGCCGACGGTCGCGCCTTCGGCGAGGTCGTCAAGTGATTCGGCGCCGAGCAGAACATCATGGACGACCGCGCGCTCAGGCACCGCGACGATCAGCAGACCCGGGGCGTCCTCGCCGGGGATGTCTTTGGCCGAGTGCACTCCGAGGTCGATCTCTTCCGAGCGCAGCTGCTCCTCGATCGACTCGACGTAGCGCGACTTGTCCATCACGCCCGAGTCGACGCTGCTGACCACAACCTCCTCGATCGTCAGCGTGCTCTCCAGCTCGCGCAGCGCCTCGATCACCAAGCGTGTCTGCGCCAGCGCGAGCTTGCTGCCGCGTGTCCCTACTCGCAGCATTGCGTCTGTCGTCTCCTAACTCTGTGCGCGTCCGCGCGAGCGTTGGTCGTCAAGTGAGAGCACCTGGGCGGCGCGGCCGAGATCGTCATCTTCCTCGACGGTAATGGTGGCACCGGCATCAAGCCCGAAGAGTTCACGCAGCGCCTGCAGCAGCGCGTAGGCGGAGTCGTCCTCGGAAGCGCGACGCAGCTTCATCGTCGGTTCGTGCAACATGCGCGAGACGATCGATCCTGCCATTGCCTCGAGGCGCTGGCGGTCGGCCTCGGAGAGGTTCTCGAACTTGTTCGCGTTCTCGTCGAGCACGTGGCGGGCGATCGCGTTGCCGCGCTCGCGCAGCTCGGAAATCGTCGGGACCACATCGAGCGTGGTCGTCCAGCGCTCGAACTTCTCGACCTCCTGCGCCACTACGCCTTCGGCTTTGGCGGCCTCGCTGCGACGCACCTGCAGTGTGCGTTCGACGGTGCCCTGCAGGTCGTCCATGTCGAACAGCGTGATGCCGGGGATCTCGCCGACGCGCGGGTCGATGTCGCGCGGGACCGCGATGTCGATCATCAGCAGCGGACGGCCCTCGCGCGCCTCCATCACCTGACGCATCTCGTCGGGGTGGAGCAGTGTGTGCGGCGAGCCGGTCGAGGAGAGCACGATGTCGGCGCCGACGAGTTCTTCGGGGAGCTGCTCGAAGCGCACCGCACGCCCCCCGATCACTTCAGCGACCCCGATCGCGCGACCGTACTGACGGTTGGCGATGAAGACGGTTTCGACGCCGGCGTCGGAGAGCGCCTTCGCGGTCAGTTCGCCGTTGCCGCCGGCTCCGATCACGAGTGCCTGCTTGTCCTGCAGGTCGCCGACGGTTTCATTGGCAAGTTCGACCGCGGTGTTCGAGACCGAGACCTTGCCCGCGCCGATCCAGGTCTCGCTCTGCACGCGCTTGCCGGCACCGATTGCGTTGGTGAAGAGGCGGTTGGTGATCGGCCCGGTCACATCCTCCTCGAGCGCGACCTCGTATGAGCGCTTGACCTGACCGAGGATCTCGGTCTCGCCGACGACCATCGAGTCGAGCCCACCTGCGACCCGCATCAGGTGCGCGACCATGTCCGATCCGTGGAAGGTGTAGAGGCGCTCGACGAGTTCGGTCGGGCGAATCTCGGCGAGCTTCGCCAAGCGGCCGAGCGCGATCGACTCGGCGGCCACGGAATCGGCCGTGACCATGTAGAGCTCGGTGCGGTTGCAGGTGCTGATCGCGACTGTCTCGTGGATCTCTTCGGAGCCGATCAGATCGTGCATCAGCTGCTTGGCCTGGCCGGTGGCCAAGGCGAGACGTTCGCGCAGGGCGACCGGCGCGGTCTTGTGGGAGATACCTATGGAAAGCAGCTCAGGCATGTGAGAAGCGACGGGGGATCGCGGCTTCCCAGCTTAACCGGAAACCGCTATTTCGTCTCTTCTTGAGAGCCGTCGTTCTTTGCGCGGATCTCGTTGACCGAGCGCTGCATCTTGACCAGCTTGTTGGCCATGATCGCGACGTAGATCACGAGCACGATGATGAAGATCAGATACGCGGCCGCAACGTAGCTTCCGCCGGTGTCTGCTGCGAGCAGGACGTTCATGTCAGGTGGGCTTTCGTTCGAGTTTCTTGATCTGCATCGAGACGCTCTTGGCGACGAGTTCGAACTTCCAGAGCGCGACGAACAGCAGGATCGCTGTGATCAGCGCGACGTAGAAGGTGATGCGCATCTCCGGCGGCAGGTTGTCGCCGGTGGCGGTCAGCACGCGCGGGTGGATCAGCGACTGGCTGAGCCGCACGGCGATGAAGTTCAGCGGCACGAATGCGCCGGCAACGATTGCGTAGACGGCGGCAGTCTGCGCCTGGCGCTCGGGGTCTTCGATCGCGAAGCGCATCGGCTGGTAAATCGCGAAGATCAGGAAGACGATCAGGAATGAGACGAGCGTCGGCTCCTTCCACTCCCAGAAGACGCCCCAGGAGGTCTTCGCCCAGACCATGCCCGTCAGCAGCACGACCACGCCGATGATCAGGCTGAGGTGGATCGCCACATACGAGCGCAGGTCCCAAGCCGAATCGCGCGTGCGCAGGTACTGGATCGCCATGATCCCGCCGGCGATGAACCCGCACAGCGCGACGATCGCCAGCGGCACGTGCAGGTAGAAGATCTTCTGGCGCATGCCCTGGTCGGCGTCGAGCGGCGCGTACCAGAACACGAGGATCCCGGTGATGATCACGCCGATCACGGCGGCGATCGAAAAGCCCTTGAGGCCGCGCGCGAACTGCTCGGCGGAGTCGCGAGAGGGGCGGGCGGGGGCTGAGAAAAAGCGCGAGTCTGTCTGGGGTTGCGCCATTGCGGAATTGAACCGTAGTCGAATCTCCCGCCCAAACGCCGGATCCCCGATCCAAGCTAAATCTTGCGTAGACATACGTCCTGCCGATGGGCGGCAGGACGTATGTCTACGCAGCAAACCGCTTCAAACAGGGTGGCTCCGGCCCGAGCTAGTTGCCGGTGGCGCCGGTTGATCCGGATGCGCCGCTGGCGCCGGTCGAGCCCGTCGGGCCGGGGTCGACGTTGGCCGCGGCCTCTTCGCCCTTGGCCTTGCCCTTCTGGGCACCCTTGATCATCCCGTCGCGCAGGCCGTCGTTGTAGGCGCCCTTGCGCGCGCCGACGCGGGCGGTCTTCAGCGCCGAGGCGTAGGCCGCCTGCTTGGCGGCCTGGGCATCGGCCTCGCTCGGGCGCTTGTTCACGCCGACAGCGATACCGAGCACGAGCGCGAGCACCAGCACGGCGCCGATCAATCCGCGGATCAGATACACGGCGGTGAATCTACATGGCCCGTCGTTAGGATCGGGTCCATGGACATGCCGGTCGAGCAGCAACGCAAGTACGGCCTCGCGGTCTTCGCCGCGTCGGTCGCACTTCTATTCGTCGGCTACTTCATCGGCCACGCGGGCGGCGCCAACCTGGATGCGGCCAGAGCTGCGGGCACCAGCCTCGGCACCGCTGCCGGGATCAAGCAGGGCAAGCAGCAGGGTTACGACTCGGGCTACAAGAAGGGCTACCGCACTTCTTACAAGGCCGCCTACGAGAAGGCCAAGCGCGGCGACTGACCTAGTCGCCGAGGATGTACTCGAACACCGCGATCGCCAGCAGCAGGAACACGGCGTCGTAGAGCCCGATCAGTCCGAGCCACTTGCCGAGGTCGACGATCTCGGGCGCGCGGTCAAACAACGGCGCGGTCGCGCGTGAGGCGCCGATCATCACCGGGATGAACAGCGGCAGCGTCATCAGCGGCACGAGCAGTTCGC
This sequence comes from Solirubrobacterales bacterium, assembly GCA_047605325.1. Taxonomy (GTDB): domain Bacteria; phylum Actinomycetota; class Thermoleophilia; order Solirubrobacterales; family JACPNS01; genus JACPNS01. Next base: position 105,328 of record JASGFX010000003.1, read on the forward strand.
GCGCGCTCGTCGCGGTCGCGAGGCCCGAGATCAGTGTGCCGATCGTCGCGAGGCCGAGGTTGACCAGCAGGCAGATCGGGACCAGCGCGAGCATCGCCGGGTCGAAGTGCGGTCCGAGCAGCATCACGCCGAACAGGGCCAGGCCGAAGATCTCGAGCAGCGTGAGCGCGAGGAAGAGGTACGCGGCCTTTGCGTAGAAGATCGCGTTGCGGTCGATCGGCGCGAGCAGCAGGCCTTCGTAGCCGCCCTGCTGGCGTTCGTTGGAGAGCAGCCGGTTGATCGTCAGCGACGAGGCGAAGAGGATCGTCACCCAGAAGGCGCCGGCGGCGAGGTCGGCGTAGAGCCGGTCGCGGTTGAAGGCGAAGTGGATCACGACGAAGGTCGCCGTCGTGAAGATCGCGGTGACGGTTGCTGTTTCGAGCGTGCGCAGCTCGAGTTTGAGGTCTTTGCCGAGGATCGCTGCGGCGGCGGTGAGCGTCGATGGTCCGGGCCGGCGGTTCTGTCTCATTTGTAGAGTCGCCTCGCTTCGGAGTCGGAGACGCGGTCGGCCGGCTGGAGCCACTCGGTGCGCCCGCGCTTGAGGCCGAGCGCGATGTCACCCTGCGCGAGCCCGTATTCGATGTCGTGTGTGACGATCACGCGTGTGTGGTGCGGCGCGGGGCCGATGAACGGCTCGAGCAAGAGGGCTGCGCCCGGGTCGAGGTTGGCGAGCGGCTCGTCGAGCAGAAGCAGCTCGGGATCGGGCAGCAGCGCGCGCGCGACGGAGAGGCGCTGGATCATGCCTTTGCTGAAGTTGCGGATCGGCTCGTCGGCGCGATCGAGCAGATCGACGCGGTCGAGGATGCGCTCGATCTCCTCGGTGGCGTCTTTGACGTTGTGCAGCTTGGCCGTGAACTTGAGGTTCTCGCGCGCGGTCAGGTCGCGGTAGACCATCGCGTCGTGCCCGATCAGCCCGACGCGTCCGCGCACGGCCCAGGCGTCTTTGGGCAGCTCCTCGCCGAGCACCGTGATGTCACCCGAGTGCGGACGGAGCAGCGTCGAGAGGATCCGCAGCAGCGTCGACTTGCCGGCGCCATTGGCCCCGAGCACGACCAGCGTCTGTCCGGCCGGGACATCGAACGAGACGTCCTCAAGCGCGGCGCGATCGCCGTAGAAGCGGGTGAGGTTGTCGACCTGTAGTGCGAGCGGGGGCGCCACGGGGGAGATTGTGACGCGTGAGCAGGCCTTTTAGGAGGCAGCCGCAGCGAGTTTTGCTTCGGTCTCGCGCTGTGAGGCTTCGATCAGCGCGTGCAATTCATCGGCGCGGCCCTCGCGAAGCAGGACGATCGGATCGGGATCGCCATTGACGATGCTCTCGAAGAAGTCCTTGCGCTCGTTGTAGGTCGGCAGCGTCGCCTTGGCCCAGCCGCGAGCGTCGTTGAGGATCACTGCGAGGTCGGCATACGTCTCGCCGTAGGCGTCGGCGATCTCGCGCTTCATGCGCTTGGCGAGCGCCGGCGAGGCACCGGCCGTGCTGATCGCGATCGCGATCGGGCCGCTGCGAGTGATCGCCGGGAGGATGAAGTTGCAGAGCGGCGGCACGTCGACGACGTTGACGAGCATCCCGCGCTGCTCTGCATCGTTGAAGACCTGGACGTTGACGTCGGTGTCGTTGGTCGCGGCGATGATCATGAACGCGCCCTCGACGTCTGAGGACATGTACTCGCGCTGCAGCCAGTTGATCGCGCCCTCGTCAGAGAGCTTCTCAACGCCATCGCACGCAGACGGAGCGATCACGGTCACGTCGCCGTCGCAGGCCAGCAGCCCCTCGATCTTTTCGAGCCCGATGTCACCGGCGCCGATCACGACCGACTTGCGGCCCGAGAGCTTCAGGCAGGCGATGTAGAACGGCGTCTCGAGCATGTCTTTCACACACTCCTGATCGCAGATGCCCTTCTTCAGGGCACAGACGCATTCTTTTCCGGCGTAGGCGGCGGCGGGGGTCATGGGGATTCAGTCTAAGCGTGTCGTGGCGCAAATTGTTTGTGCGGAAAATGGCACCACCATGGCACGCAGTGAGAGGGCAGTGTGTGAAACGCCACAATTCAGAAGTCCACGGGTCAATCGCCGAGCGACTGACCCCACCGAACCAGCAAAACCAATAGAACCACTGACACCAGCAGCGTCAGCGCGCCGCCGATCAGCAGCGCGTCAGGCAATCCGAGGAGTGCCATCCGCATCGAACTCGGCGAATGCTCTGCAGCCGTCGAGGAAGATCGAGCGCGCTATCGCAAGGAGCACTCCGAACTGCCCGAGCAAGTACAAAGCCGGCGATAGTTCCTCACCAATACTGCGGAACATCAAAACTGAGGCCGCGAGCGCGACCACTATGCCGGTCGGCATAACTGCGCGTTGCAGGATCAAATCGATCGTGTTCAGATTGCGGTTCGCGTAGCGAGGTGCTGCCATCCAGGCTGGAGTGAACATTGGATTTTCTCGTCCGCGTCGCGAGGCGATTCCGCGCAGCGAAAGATCAAGAACCAATACGGCGATCCAGAAAAACAGCGTTGCGGTGGTGGCAGCCACTACTTCTTCGTCAAGTTCTTAACAGTCCGCCCAGTCATCTTGCCCAGCGCCGGAGCGCCTTCCTTCATCGACGCGAAGCGCGACTTGCCCTTCGAGTAGACGAGGTCGATCGTCGAGCGAATAGCCGGACCAACAGTCTCGCCATACGGGTACACCCACATCGACGCCTCGCGCGCGTTGGTCGCGGCGATCACCTTCGGCTCGACGGCCTCGTAGAAGCCGAACTTCGAGTGCGAGCGGCCGAGACCGGAATCCTTCACGCCGCCCCATGAGCACTGGCACATTCCGGCGCTGTACATGTGGTCGTTGATCCAGGCGTTGCCGCTTTCGAGAGCTTCCGCGACGGCGTTGCCCTTGTCGAGGTCTGCGGTCCAGACGGATGCGCCGAGACCGAACTCAGAGTCGTTGGCGAGCTTCACGGCCTCTTCTTCGGAGTCGACCGTGATGATCGGCAGCACCGGTCCGAAGATCTCCTCCTTCATGATCCGCATGCCGTGGTTGACCCCGGTCAGCACGGCCGGCATGTAGAAGTTGCCGTCGAGTCCGTCGGGCAGATCCTCCTTGGCGATCGGTCCGCCGCAGAGCAGCGTCGCGCCGTGGGCGACTGCGTCGTCGACCAGCTCATTGACGATCGCGAACTGGTTCGGGTCGGTCATCGCGGTGACCTCGGTGCTCCAGTCGGTCGGGTTGCCGACCTTCATCGACTTCGCCTTCTCGACCACACCGTCGATGAATTGCGGCGCGATGTCGTGCATCACGTAGACGCGCTCGATGCCGGCGCAGGTCTGGCCCATGTTCGCGAAACCGCCCCACGCTGCGCCGCCGATCGCGTGCTGCATGTTGGCGTCGGAGAGGACAATCATCGGGTCCTTGCCGCCGAGCTCGAGCGTCGCGCCCTTGAGTTGCTTGGCGCAGTCCTGGGCGATCGAGCGGCCGACCTCAACCGAACCTGTGAAGAAGATCTTGCCCACATCCGGGCAGTCGACCATCGCCTGTCCGACGCGGCCGCCGCCGTGGACCGTGCGCATCAGGCCCTCGGGCAGTCCTGCCTCGTCGAAGACCTCCTGGATCATCTGGCCGATCAGGCAGGTCAGCGAAGCGGGCTTGAAGATCACGCCGTTGCCGGCCATCAGCGCGGTGGCGATCTCGTCGAGCGCGAGCAGCCACGGGTAGTTCCACGGGCTGATCACACCGATTACGCCGATCGGCTCGTAGTGGAACTTCATCTTGCGCGTCTTGAGGAAAAGCTGGTTCGACGGGATCTTCTCGTCGGAGAGAACCTTGCCGGCGTTGTCAGCGGTCCACCCCAGACCGTCGACGGTGGAGAGCACTTCCATCGAGTAGCTCTCGGTCAGGACCTTGCCCTGCTCGGCGGTGATCAGGCGCGCGATCTCATCCTTGCGCTCGATGATCACGTCGGCCGCGCGGCGCACGTAGCGCGCGCGGTCCTCGAAAGACATCTCGGCCCAGAATGGCTGCACCTGCTTGATCTCAGCGACGACGGCCGGAACCTGATCCGGGGTGATCGTCGGGACGTGGCCGACGAGTTCGCCGGTCGCGGGGTTGTAGCTCTCGAGGGTGCCCGTGGGGGCCGTCGCCTCGGAAAAAGCGTGGCGGGGTGCTGAGGGTGCGCTGGTGGGTTCCATTCCCCCAATATAACCGCGATTTCGTTTCGACGATGACGACTGCTGAAGTGTGGGTGCCGACGCTTCTGGCCTGGAGATATGGCGGACTCACTCGCGAGTTCGCCATACGGCCTCAGACACGTTTGCGGGAGCGGTGGTCGGGAGCAGGCCTAGCCGTCGTACGGCTCCAAAAACATTCCCCACGCTCGATGATCAAACGTCACTCGGAGCAGCTCGAACGCATCGTCCCGACCAAGAAGGACGGAGTGCCCGTGTGGCACGAAGAGTGGACGGGTCATGTACGACCTCTCAACTTCGCGAATGTAGACCTCCACAGCCTCAGATTCTGGCTCGAGGACGTCTCGCAACCCGGCAGCGGTGTTCGCCTGGCTCTCGTTGCAGAATGTGGTGTCGATCCCAAGCTCAGCCAAAAGGTTCTTTGGGAAAGTCGACTTTGTTGCCCCACTATCCATCTTCGCACGGGTGGGAAACGGCTTGCCATTCGGTCCGGTCAGGATGACGCGTACTACGGGCCCAGTCTTACCGTGGTTATCGGCCTGGTAGGGGACCCAGATTTTTTCGCCCACGCTTAGAAAGCGTGAATGGCGTCGTCGATCGCGACCTCGAGGTACGAGTCGACCTGAAGTCCGGTGCTGTCGGCCCTCTCGCGCAAGTCCGCGATTTGCGCAGCGCTGTCAACGACGCGATGGTCCGCAATGGCGACCCACTCGCCGTCGTAGTTCTTGAGGTCCTCTGCGAGTCGTTTTTCCGCAGCGGCGACCTGTTCAGGAGACAAAGTTCGACCTTCCGAGTTCATGGACGTCCTGTCCCTCTAAAACACTTGAGCGTGGCCATAGTACCTATCCGATACCCGACATCGGCACTTTTTCTCGATGCCTTTACAAAGTACGCCATTTGCGGGGCTTTTTCCACGGGCTCACGCGAGTTCCTGCGGGAGTTGGTCAGCGTTTCCCGCGCCTCATAGGCCCGCAAGACGTTCGAAAGGCGCAGCTATCGACTTCTGCCCTCATCGGGCTCGGCGTGAGGCGGCGCCGCTCGAGTGCGCAAGAGCTCGACGATCGCCGGGTCGGCCTTGGACGGCGCGCCGCTGTCAAAAGGCGGCTGCGGGTCGTACTCGATCCCCAGCTGAATCGCCTGCGCCAGCTCTGGTCCGTGGATCGCTCTGGTCAGCTCCAGCGCCATGTCGATCCCGGCCGAAACGCCGGCTCCAGTGACGTATTTGTCGCTGAAGACCACGCGCTGTTCGGTCGGCTCGGCGCCGAGTGCGCGCAGTTCGTCGTAGGCGAGCCAATGAGTGGTTGCCGGACGACCGTCGAGCAGGCCGGCGGCGGCGAGTAGTAGCGCGCCAGTGCAAACCGAGGTGGTCCAGGTCGTCGTCTCGTCGATTGCGCGAATCCAGTCGAGCGTCGGCTGATCCTTGGTTAGCGGTCGCGTCCCGTAGCCGCCCGGGACGATCAGGATGTCGGCTTCGGCGACGTCTTCGAAACGCGCCGGCGCGCCGAGCGCGAGACCGGTGCGTTCGGCGGTCACGGTTTCGCTCGCGCCGACGAAGACGATCTCGGTCCCGGGGATGTTGCCGAAGACCTCAAGCGGCCCGATCAGATCGAGCGCGGTGATGTCGTCGAAGACGAGCGCGGCGATCTTCACAGGCTCACCAGTTCGGTCGACTTCTCCCAAAGCTGATCTTGCAGCTCCTTGCTCTTGGCCTGGCGGTTCTCCGGCCCACCGGCCTTGTGGCGGAAGTAGAAGACGCCGTTGATCTCCTCGCGTGGCTCGCGGCCCGCGAGATCGATGATCGGCGTCGCGCCTTTCTCGGAGTCGATCACGATGCGTGCGACCTTGCCGAGCTGGTAAGCCGGCTTGACCAGCATCGAGTCGCGGCCGAAGCCGCTCGAGACGATCCCAGGGTGCAACGCCGCCGAGACGATGTCGTCGTCCTTCCAGCGGTCGGCGATGCCGCGGGTGAAGAGGATGTTCATCAGCTTGCCGGTGCCGTAGGCGATGTTCTCGCTGCGGTGACCGTCGAGGTTGTCGATGCGCACACGGCCGTAGTTGTTGGCCATGCTCGCGGTGTTGATCACGCGCGGGGCGTCCGCCGCCACGAGGTTGGCTTTCAGCAGGTTGGTGAGCAGGAACGGCGAGAGATGATTGATCTGGAAGTTCGGCTCGTGGCCATCTTTGGTCGTCTTCTTCGGCTTGAACATCCCGCCGGCGTTGTTGACCAACACATCGATCTGCGGTGCCTCCGCGGCGATCTCCTGGGCCAGCCGCCGGACCTCCGCGAAATCGGCGAAGTCGGCGACCAGCGCCGGGCTGCCCACCGCGTCCGCAACCCGCTTGGTCTTCTCCGGGTTTCTGCCCGTGACGATCACGCGCGCCCCTTGCTCGTGCAGCTCCTTTGCGGCAACCTCGCCGATGCCGTCACTGGCGCCGGTGATCACGATCGTCTTGCCCTCGACGCTCATTGCTGATTCCTCCTCTCGCGGGCTGCCTGCAGGCGCTCGGACATCTGCGCCTCGTGGCCGCGGCCGCTCGGTTTGTAGAACTGCTCATCGACTCCATCGGGCAGGAGCCGCTGGTCGCTCAGTTGGTCTTGATTGTCGTGCGGGTAGTCGTAGCCATCGCCCATGCCGAGCTCCTCGGCGCCGGGGACATTTTGATCCTGCAGGTAGCGCGGAGGCGGTGCCATGCCGTTTTTCCTCACGTACCCCAGCGCCGCGTCGATCCCCTTGTACGCGACGTTGCTGCGCGGGGCGAGCGCCAGATAGGTCGCGGCCTGGCCGAGCGTGATGCGCGCCTCGGGCATGCCGACGTAGTCGAGCGCCTGCGCCGCGGCCATCACGAACGGGAGCGCGCCGGGAGCCGCGTTGCCGACGTCTTCGCTGGCGAAGATCACCATCCGGCGGGCGATGAACTTCGGATCCTCGCCGCCCTCGAGCATCGCGGCCATGTAATAGAGCGCGGCGTCCGGGTCGGAGCCCCGCAGCGACTTGATGAACGCGCTGGCGTAGTTGTAGTGCTGGTCGCCGCCCTTGTCGTAGACGAGCGCGCGTTGCTGGATCGCATCCTCCGCGCGGGCGAGGTCGATCTCTGTGGTGCCGTTGGCGCGGGCGGCCTGGGCCGCGGTCTCGAGCGCTGTTAGCGCGGTGCGGGCGTCGCCGCCCGAACGGTTGGCGATCAGATCGAGCGCGTCTTCGCTGGCGGTGAACTCATCGTCGAGACCGCGTTCTTCGCTCAGCGCTCGCTGCAGCAGCTCGCGAACGTTGTCGGCAGTCAGCGACTCGAACACGTAGAGCCGGGTGCGGCTGAGCAACGCGCTGTTGACCTCGAAGTGCGGATTCTCTGTAGTCGCGCCGATCAGCATGATCGAGCCGTCCTCGACCGCCGGGAGCAGCGCGTCCTGCTGGGCCTTGTTGAAGCGGTGGATCTCGTCCAGGAAGTAGATCGTCCGGCGACCGGTGAGCTTCAGCCGCTCGCGAGCGGCAGCGATCGCCTTGACGGCCTCGGGCCTGCCGACCACGACGGCGCTGTGCTCTTCGAAGTGGGCATCGGCGGCCTGCGCGACCAGCCGGGCGATCGTCGTCTTGCCGGTACCGGGCGGGCCGTAGAGGATCATCGAGTGCGGCGCCTTGCCGGTCAGCGCCTCGTGTAGCGCCTGGCCAGGCTGGATCAGGTGCTGCTGGCCGACGAGATCATCCACCGCGCGCGGGCGCATCCGCGCGGCCAGCGGCTCAGCGCCGGTGGCAGCGCTGCTGCTCGGCAGTTCGGGCGATTCAAAGAGCTGTCCCTCCACGACTCGCACTATTCAACCAGCGTTCACGCCGTGACGGGTGACTCCACCTCGATCCACTCGCCGATCGCTGGGAAGGCGAGTTCGACTCCGCGGGTCTCGGCCGCCGCGCGCAGGCGCTCTTCAGCGTTGTTGATCGGGCGGTACATCTGCTCGTGGTCGTAGGTGCGCGAGAAGTGGATTGGCAGCAACCGGCCGGCCCGCAGCGCATACGCAGCGTCGACCGCCTGCTCGGGATTGAGGTCGACGGGCTGGTCGACCGGCGGCACGTTTGCGAGGAAGTCGATCTCTGCGCCGTTGGCCGCGAGGCACACCACATCCGGCGCGCCGTGCTCGGCGGTGATGTCCCACCAGAAGCCGTGCCAGACGGTGTCGCCGCAATGCAGCACCGAGGCGCCGCCGGCCTTCACCAGCCACGCGACCTGGTTTGCGCCGACGCCGTCACACGACGAGCAGGCAATCGCTTCAAAAGCGCCAATTTGCAGGGATTTTCCGGGCTGAAGCTGCTGCCGCGCAATGCCGCGGGTCGCAAGCTCCTCTTCCTGCTGTCCGATCGCGAACTGCTGCAGCGGCGACAGGAAGCGCGGCTTCGCCGGCCCCGCGACGGGAGCACCCTCCTTCAGCGCAATCTCGAGCGCCTCCGGATCTGCGTGGTCGCGGTGGAGGTGCGTCAAGAGCGCGCCGTCGAGCGAACCTGCCTCGAGCTGCACCAGATCGTCACGGAATTCAGGCGCACCCCAGAACTCCTCGAAGAATCCGAGCGTTCCGATCGCGTCGATCGCGAGCTTCGCGCCGTCGTGTTCGATCTCAACCCCTGCCCAGCCAGTTCGGCGAATACGCATTGGAAAGCCTCTTTTCTTGATTTGGCGTACGAGCGTGCGCTAAACTATCAAGCAATGGCGCGAAAGTCAAGAGAAGAGGCCGAGCGCACCAAGCAATCGATCACCGACGCTGCCTTCGACCTCGGCGCAGTCGGCGGATTGGAAGCGCTGAGCATCGGCATGCTCGCCGACCACCTCGGACTGTCGAAATCCGGCGTCGCCGGACACTTCGAGAGCAAAGAAGAGCTGCAGCTCGCTGCCGTCAGCCGCGCGATGGACGACTTCGTCGCAAACGTCTGGGTGCCGAATGCAGACTTCAAGGCGGGCGACCGCCGCCTCTACGCCGTGATGCAGAGCTGGCTCGCCTACTCGCAGAGCCGCCACGACTTCGGCGGCTGCTTCATCACCGCCGCCTCGATCGAGTTCGACGATCGGCCGGGCCCGGTGCGCGACCGCCTGCGCGAGGGTTGGCGCAACTGGATGAACCTGATGGCCGCCGACGCCAAGGTGGCCGGCCGCAACGGTGCGCAGACGGTCTTTCGCCTGCACGCCCTTGTCACCGAGGCGATGTGGATGAACCAGCTTTTCGAGGACGATCGCGGCTGGGCGATCGCGAGGGCAGAGGTCGAGGCCTTCTTCGCGAAGAGTTAGAAGAGCCCGGGCTGCCCGGGTGCAGGTCGTGGCGGCTCGTCGCGTTCTGCCGCCGGCTCAAATGGCGCCGCGATCATTCGCGCGGCTTCCATGCCGTCGAGCGGCTCGGCGTACTCGGCTTCGAAGCTTGCGGGAGAGGGCGCGGTGGCGGCTATATCGGACTCGTCGGCGAATTCCGCCGCGAGGTCTTCACCGCCTCCCGATGCGTCGCTCCCGGGCATGCCGTCGATCATCCCGGATCGCGCCCTGAGCGCGCTGCGACCCGTCGCCCGCACGCGCTCGACGAGCTGCGGGAGCTGCGCGAAATCCTCGAACACCGTGGCGCGCAGCCCGCCGTTGTAGAGCGCCGCTGCGGGGTGGTAGACCGGCAGATAGACCTGACCGTCCTTCAAGCGCGGTTGACCGTGGATCGCCGAGATCTTGCGGCCGGGCAGGAACCGCTCCATCGCGTGCCTGCCGAGGAGCACGATCACATCTGGGTCGACGGCTTCGATCTGCTCCTCGAGCCATGGCCAGTGGTGCGCGGCCTCTTCGGGCAGCGGGTCGCGGTTGCCCGGCGGGCGCGCCTTCAGTACGTTGGCGACGAACACGCTCGAACGATCGAGCTGCACTGACGCCAGCAACTCGTCGAGCAATTTGCCGGCCGCGCCTACGAACGGGACGCCCTGCTCGTCCTCGTTCTTGCCCGGCGCCTCGCCGATCAGCATCACTCTGGCGTGGGGGTCGCCATTGCCGGGGACCATCCGCGTGCATGTGCTGCACGGCTCGAACGCGCAGTCCTCGTCCTTGTGGGCGAGGATCTCGGCGGAGATTTCTTCGATCGTCCTGGCCATCGGTCTGTCGTGAAAATTACCGAACGCACAAGTCGCTGCCGATGATTCAACAGTGAGCTACCCACCGCACTCCGAGTCGACTTCCGACGACCGCCTCGCGCTGGCGCTCGCCCTCGCCGCACCATTTGTCGGGTTCGTCCTCTGGGTGACTGTCGGTTATCCGGCGCTACTTGTCTACGCGGTGATGACTGGATACTCGTGGATCGTGCTCAGCCGTTCGTCAACCTGGTCGGCCGCGCAGAAGACATCGTTGAAGCTTGCGATCGGGGCCCCGGCGCTGGCCGTACTCGCGATGTTCCTCGTGTTCACTCTCACGCCAGAAGACAAGCTCGGCAGTGGGCTCGGGCTCGGACTGCTCTTCTGGCTGCTGATCATGGGCTCGCTCGCCAACCTGATCGCGCGGGTCACGCGGCTCTGGTCGTCCACGCGGCTCTGAGCACTGCCGGTATCGTGGAGGCATGTACGGCTCGCCGCAACCGCGTCGCAAGTTCGGCCCTCTCGAGACGCTCGTGATCACGCTGCTCGAGGTCAGTTTCCTCACCGCCGGAATCAGTGCGGCGTTGGGCTTTCTGCTGATGCTTCCCTCGAAGGTGTGGACCACGCGCGAAAAGCTGATCGCGTCGGGGATTCTTTTCTCTGCGTATCTGCTGGTCGTGGCGTTCGCCTCGCTCTTCGGAATGGCGATGCAGGATTGGATCCGGATCCCGATGATGTTCACCGTCGCCGGCCTGACACCCGCGATCGCCGGCATCTATCTCTACTTCCGGGTCCGCAGCGACCGCGACGCGCCCGCCTCAATCTGACGACCCAAGGACGGCCCAAGTGGCACTGAAGCGCCTGATCTTTGAAGACGAGCACGACTGGTTCCGCGAGTCGGTCCAGCAGTTCATCGAGCGCGAGCTGCGCCCCCGCTCGGAGGAGATCCGCGAGACGCGGATGATTCCGGCGGATGTTTGGACCAAGGCCGGCGAGGCCGGTTTCCTCGGCCTCGGCATCCCGGAGCAGTACGGCGGCAACGGCCTGAGCGACTTCCGCTTCAACGCGGTGCTCGGTGAGGAGTTGAGCCGGCTCGCGGCAGCGTATGCATCGAGCATCGGAATCCACACCGATGTGTGCGCCCCCTACCTCACCGACTTCACCACCGAAGAGCAGCGCGAGCGCTGGCTGCCGAAGTTCGTCACCGGCGAGATGGTCACGGCGATCGGCATGACCGAGCCGCAGGCCGGTTCCGATCTCGCTCACATCCTCACCAACGCGCAAAGAAACTCCAGCGATGACGGCTGGATCGTCAACGGAAGCAAGACCTTCATCACCAACGGCATCCGCGCCGGCCTCGTGATCGCAGCCGTTCAGACCCCGGCCGAGCAGAACCCGAGCGGCAAACGCGGGATCACGTTGATGGGGATCGAGGAAGGCATGCCCGGTTTCAACCGCGGTCAGAAGCTGATGAAGATCGGCCAGCACGAGGCCGATACCGCCGAGATGTTCTTCGAGAATGTCGAGGTGCCCGATGAGAACGTGATCGGCAATGTCGGCGGCGGCTTCGGCCACATGATGGAAGGCCTCGCGCAGGAGCGACTCTCGAGCGCGGTCGGCAACATCGCGCACGCCGCGAGAGCCGTCGAGGTCACGCTCGATTACACCCGCGATCGCCAGGCCTTCGGCCGCCCGGTCGGCAGCTTCCAGCACAATCGCTTCTTGCAGGCCGAACTGGTCACCGAGGTCGAGGTCACGCAGGCGTTCGTCGATCGCTGCATCCACGAACACGTCACTGCCAAGCTCGATCCCGTAGACGCCGCGAAGGCGAAATACGTCACGAGTGACGTGCAGAACCGCGTGCTCGACGCCTGCGTGCAGCTGCACGGAGGCTACGGCTTCATGGAGGAGTACGAGGTCGGCCGCGCTTGGGCCGATGCTCGTGTCACGCGGATCTGGGCCGGCAGCAACGAGATCATGAAAGAGATCATCGGGCGCAGTCTCGGCTTCGGCGACCCCCGACCGGCCAAGTAGAACATGCAGATCGATTCCGCCCGACTCGAACAGTCAAGCACCGAGCTGCTGCAGCAGCTGATCCGCTTCAACACCGTCAATCCGCCCGGCAACGAGATCGTCGCGCAGGCCTTCATCCAAGGTGTGCTCGAGGAGGCCGGTTTCAGCTGCGAGACCTTCGCCCGCGATCCGCAGCGACCGAACCTGATCGCCACGCTGCCCGCGCCCTCCGGTGCCGACGGGCCGGTCGTCGCTCTGCTCACGCACATCGACACCGTGCTCGCCAACCCCGACGAGTGGCAGCTCGATCCCTGGGGCGGCGAGATCAGGGACGGCTGCATCTGGGGTCGCGGCGCGCAGGACATGAAGGGTCAGGCGGCGGCCGAGATCGCAGCGGCCACCGAACTTGCGAAGGCCGGATGGCGACCCGAGAGCGGCGAGCTGAAGATCATCGTCACTTCTGACGAAGAGGCCGGTGGCAACTACGGCGCGCGCTGGCTCTGTGAGAACCACGCCGACAAAGTGCGCTGCGACTACGCGATCAACGAAGGTGGCGGCAATCAGTTCACCTACAAGGGCCGGCGTTACTTCCGCGTCGGCTGCGCCGAAAAAGGCTTCTCTCGTTTCTCTTTGGTCACGCACGGCGTCGCCGGTCACGCGTCGATCCCACGCCTCGGCGACAACGCGCTGCTCAAGCTCGCGCCGTATCTCGAGCGCATGGCAGGCAAGCAGCCCGACTACGACCTGACCGCCGAGCCGCGCGCGATCCTCACCGCGCTGATCGGCGAAGACCCGGGCGAGTCGCCCACTCAGGAGCGTCTCGAAGAGATGCTCGCCGAGATTCGCGCCGAGGATGAGCGCCTCTTCGTGCTGCTTGAGCCGACGCTCGGCGTGACCCTGACCCCGACAATGGTGAGCGCCTCGGAGAAGATCAACGTGATCCCGGACCGCGCCGATCTGCGCGTCGACTGCCGCGTCCCGCCGGGATTCGACTCGAGCATCTCCGAGCGCCGCGCGCGCGAGGTGTTGGGCGAGGGCGAGTACGAGCTGGTCTTCGACGAAGGCGCCGTCGGCAACTCCTCTGCACACGACTCCAAGCTGATGGATCTGATCAAGGACTGGGTCGCCACCGTCGACCCCGAGGCCGAGGCGATTCCGAGCGTGCTGCCCGGCTTCACCGACTCGCGCTGGCTGCGTGACGCCTTTCCCGACGTCGTCGCCTACGGGTTCTTTCCGCAGATCGAGATGGACATGTACGACTCGGATCCACTGATGCACGCGGCCGATGAGCGGATCCCGATTCGCGACCTCACGCTCGCCACTGAGTTTTTCGCACATGCGGTTCCGACACTTCTGGGGTGAAGAACCCATTGACCTTTCGATGACTACCTACTACTTTTGAGGTATGGCATCTAGGAGGGCCATGCAGTTTCCGGGCGCGACCCCGGAGGAGATCGCTTTCGCCAAGCGTCGTGCGCGTGTGCGAAGATCCTCGATCGAGGTCGACGGATCCTTCTTCGTCGCCCTTCTGATCTCGTTCGTCCTGGTCGTTCCGCCGGCTCTGATCGGCTGGTTCATCGCCCAGAGCGGCTCTGAGGTCGCGATCGTCTACGCGCTGCTGGCCGGCGCGACGAGTTCGCTGTGCATCACATTCGTCGCCGGCAGCATCTGGCGCCGGCGCACCGACGACCGTCTGTTCGCCGACGCGACGATCACCGGCTGGCTGCGCCGCGCTCGCGCGGACCGGGCCGTCGGTCGCGCACGTGAAGACTTTGCCGACCCGAACGTCGCTTCGATCGAGCTGCACGTCGACAGGCTGACCGCAATCGCCAAATCGCTCGAGGCACGCGACGCCCGTACCCATCGTCATTCGGCTCGCGTCGCGCACGCCGCCGTCGTCATCGCCAAAGAGATGGAGCTTCCGCCGGAAGAGGTCTCTCGCGTTCGCGCGGCTGCTCGGCTTCACGACATCGGCGCCCTGAAGGTCCCCGCATTCATCCACTCGACCGAGGCCGAGCAGGTCGCTCGCGCAGCGGCTGGCGCGGAGATCGTCGAGTTCACCGGTGATCGCGCACTGATCAAGTCGATCCGCCATCAGCGCGAACACTTCGATGGCAGCGGCGCGCCCGAGGGCCTCGCCGGTGTGCACATTCCGGTCACCGCGCGCATCCTCGCCGTCGCCGACGCCTATGACCGGATCGCGACGGAACACGGACAGTCTGCTGCGCTCGTCGCGCTCGACGAGGGCGCGGGTACGACGTTCGACCCGCGCATCGTCGAAGCGTTCTGCGTCAGCGCGAAGGCCGGTCCGACCACGGCGCTGCGAGGAGCACTCGCCGGTGCCTTCCCGCGCGCGGCCCAGGGCGCGGTCGAACTTCTACGCGGTACCGCCTCGGTGGCTGCCGCCGCCTCGATTGCGACGACAGCGGTCGTGGCCGGCGGCGTCGCCACCGAGCAGCATCGCGCGGGCGCGGACTCCCAGGCGGCGCAGACAGGCGCCGGTAGTTCGGCGGTCCACGGCGGCTCTGCCGCAGCGGCTGCGGGAGCTGCGGGGGCCGCGACCTCGCGCGAAAAGATCGCGGGTCACAGGAGCACTGGCAAGGGCAACTCGTCCGCCAAGGCCGAGACTTCAACGAGCAGCAAGTCTTCCGGAGACTCGGGCTCGGGCTCGAACTCTTCAACCAGCGGTCATGGCGGCGATTCGTCGGGTCCTGGACGCAGCAACTCAACTTCCTCGGGCAGCTCGAAGGGCGTCGTCGACCAGGTCGGCGGCACCGTCGGCCAGACCGTCGATCAGACGAGCAAGACCGTGAATGACACGGTTGGCGCCGTCGGTCAGACCGTCGACAAGACGGTCGGCACGGTCGGGCAGATCGTCGATCAGACGACCAAGAGCGTCGGCGACACCGTGGGCGGAGTCGTCGGCGGACTCGGCGGGAAGACGAAGTAGCAACGCGAGTTCGCCGCGCCGTTACGCTGGAAACAGCGATGGCTGAAGGCAGGACGACCAACGGTGACCGCCTCCGCATGGGCGGGATGGCGCTCGAGAACGGGCTGCTCGTCTACGGACCCAACCACTGGTCGGCTGCCGTCCGCGACAAGCGCGGCAATGTCGTGGTCAAGAGCGGCAAGGTGCCGCGGTTGCGCGGGCCGCTCGATCGTGTGCCGGGTGTTCGTGGCGTCGCGCGGCTTGCCGAGTCGATGATCGTCGTTCCGCTCGTGCGCGCGAAACTGCCGCAGGCGCGTCTGCCGTTCGAGAACCGTCAGGTCGCGGCCGCCGCCGCCGCGACGGCCGCCGTGAGCTTTGCCGCCCGCCGCCGCAAGGGTCGCGGGTTCGGCACCGAGGTCGCTGTCAACCTGCTCGGACTCGCCCCGGCGTTGATCAGCCTGAGGGCGGGCGAGACGGCTCAGTGGCACGGCGTCGAGCACAAGGCGATCGCCGCCTATGAACTCGGTGGCGATCCGTCGGATCCCGCCGTGATCGAGGCCGCCGCCAAGGAGCACGAGCGCTGCGGATCGCATTTGGTCGCGCCGATGATGATCGCTGGCATCGCGGGCGACGCGCTGATGCGCAAAGTGATCGATAAGCCCGGACCCGCCGCTCAGGCTTCGGTCGGTGTGGCCGGCGCCGCGGCGTCGATCGAGATGTTCGCCTACGCCGAGCGCCACCCCGGAGGTGTCTTCGCGAAGGCCTTCCGCGCGCCCGGCTACAAGCTGCAGGAAGTGATCGGCACGCGCGAGCCGACCGCGAGTCAGATCGAGGTCGGCCAGGCGGCGATCAATCGGCTGCTCGAAGTCGAGGGCGTCAGCGCGACCGACTGAAGTTCCCGTGAAAGCCCGGCGGCACGGGCTTCGAGATTTCCGCCCGGGCGATCTCTGTCATGTCGCGGGCGTCGAGCACGAGCAGCATCGAGCGGGCGGCTTCGCCGTCGAGGACAAGGCTCAGCAGGACGCCATCGTCTTCGGACTGTGCTCCCGGGGCCGCGACGAAGACGGGCTCGCCGGCCAGGCAGTCGGCCTCGGTCCAGAGCAGCGATTCGCCGGTCTCCGCGTCGATCTTCACGAGGTTGTTGAACGGCGTGTCCTCGCCCATGCCGACGCCGTAGGCATATCGATACGGCTTGGTGTTGTGGGCTCCGTAGTTGATTCGCGGCAACTCGATCGCCGTGTCACTGACCCGGTGCTCCTCGGCACGTTTGGCGCCGGGCTTCAGGCGGTAGCGGTGCAGATAGGGCGCAGTCTCCTCCGGGTATCCACCGCCTTCACGCACCTTGTCGAGGTAGAGCTGCTCGATGATCGAAGGGTCCTCGAAGCGGCAGAGGTCGACCACTACCTCGTCGCCTTCCTCCCATGCGTTGACGTGGTGGAAGCAGAAACCGGGTTCGGCCTTCCATGTGCCACCGATCGCGCCGGTCTTGCGGTCGACGATCACGATGCTGGTCCCGTCTTCAGGGTGGAACTCGAAGTTCTCGATGAACGGTCGGCCGCTGCGCACGATGTCGATCGGATTGACACTGAACGGAAACTCGGTGAGGATCAACCAACGCTCGGTCATCCCGAACGAGTGCTGATAGGTCGGGCGGTTCCTGCGCAGGCGCGCGATCCGGCGCTTGTGCTTTGAGCCGGGCGTGATCGTGAAGAAGCTCTGACTGCTGACCGCGCCGAGTTTGCACGACAGGTTGACCATCCGCCCCGAGGCGAGATGCGGGTGCGCGGTGGCGAAGGTGTCGGGGTTCTTGTAGGCGATGCCGATCGTCTCGAGTGTGCGCGGATCGAACTCCCAGGCCATCGGGGTCTCGGAGAGCGCGATGTACTCGTCACCGAACTTGAACGCGTTGATCGCCGGGTTGTCGGTCACCTGCGGGCGAAAGATCGACTGGATGCGCTGAAAGCGCGTGCGACATGGGTCGCTGGCGAACTCGCTGAACTTCATTTCGCCGGAGTCGCGGAAGGCTTTGTAGGCGCGGCTCTCGATGAAGCGGTTCGAGTAGTGCACGCGACCCTGGGCGACCTCGAAGCTGTGCACGAGCGACATGCCGTCGAACCAGTGCTGCACCTCCGCGCCGTCGAACTTCCAGCGACCCGGGCCGTTGCGCAGCAGCTGGCCCTTGAGCCACCGGGGGATCTCGCCCTTCACGGGCAGCTCGGTACGGGCGGTCATCTCATCGGCCGACTCGAAGGCGAGCAGGGCGGCGTTGCTTGTGGCGGGAGCCTGGACTTGGGTGCTCATACGGGGGGTTCCTAATAGTTCAAAGTGAACGGTGCGAGTGGCATCGTACACCTTTCGCCGCCATAATGCAAGTGAACATGACGCCGCGAAAGCTGACAACTCCTTCATACCTCGTGTTGGGCATGGTCGAGCTGCTCGGTCCGGTGACCCCGTATGAGCTGAAGACCTTTGCCAGCGAAACGGTGATCAACTTCTGGTCGTTGCCGCATACGCAGATCTACACGCAGTGCGACCGACTGCTCGAGGATGGCTATCTCTCGGAGAAGCGCGAGAAGTCGGGAAGACGCAGACGGAGCTTTTCGATCACCAAGGCAGGCGAGAAGGCGCTCGATGTGTGGCGCGGCGAGCCGGCCGATCAGCCGGCCGAACTGCGTGACCTGGCCACGCTGAAGCTCTTCTTCGGCGCCGATCCGAAAAAGCTCGCAGAGACCCAGCTCGCGATTCACGAGTCGCAACTCGAGAAATACCTCGCGCTCGAGGCGACCGGCGGACTCCGCGGCGGCCCGCTGCTTGCGCTCCAGGCAGGCATCATTCACGAGCGCGAATTCGTGAAGTACTGGAAGCAGCACTTGAAGTAGGCTTGCCGCGCCTATGTTCAAGGAAATCGATCACATCGGGCTCGCCGTCGAGGATCTCGACGCCACTCTCGAGCTCTACAACGAGAAGTTTGAAATGGCGATCCAGTATCGCGAGGTCGTCGAGGAGCAAGGCGTTGAAGCCGTGCTGCTCGAGGTCGGTGGCGGTCACGTCGAGTTGCTCTCGCCGCTCGGCCCGGACACGCCGGTCGGCAAGTTCCTCGAGAAGCGCGGACCGGGCATGCATCACGTCGCCTACCGCGTCGACGATGTGCAGGCCGAGCTCGACCGTCTCGCAGCCCTCGGCATCGAGCTGATCGATCTGGCCCCGCGGATCGGGATCCGTGGCAGCACCGTCGCCTTCGTCCACCCACAGTCCGCCGGCTTCGTGCTCACCGAGCTCGTCACGCCCGCGGCCGATCACTGAGAGCGAGCCCCTTCGATGTCAGACGAACGCAAGTCGATCAGCCTCGGACTCACCGGCGGTGCGGCTGCCTCACTCAAGCTCACGCAGGCCGAGCTCGACAAGCTCGTCGCCGCGATCCAGTCGGGCGAGCAGTGGGTCGAAGTCGAGGACGAGAAGCGCACGGTCACATTGCGCGCCGACCACGTCGAGTTCTACGCGCTCGATCCCGAAGAGAAGGAAGAGCGTCGCGCGGGCTTCTAGCCGCGCGCGCCTCTGACGCGCCTTGAAGTACCGATCGTTCTGGACCCCGCTCGACCGGGCCGAGACGCCCGCGCTCGAGTGGGTCGTGCGGGTGCGTCGCGGAGGGTGGATTGAGCGGGCGACGCGCGTGATCACCGAGACCGGCCAGTACGGCCTCGTCTGGTATCTGATCGCCGCTGTGGCGGCGGCGCGCGATGAGAAGAACCGCGATCGCTGGATCTCGGCGGCCGTCAAGGTGCTCGCGATCTACCTGATCAACACAGGCATCAAGCTCGTCGCGCGGCGGAGGCGCCCGGAGCTTGCCTCGATCGGCACACCGACCGGGCTCAGCTTCCCGTCGGCGCACGCCGCCACATCGTTCGCTGCCGCGCAGCTCTACGGCGACATCGTCCCGGTCGCGCGGCCGGTGCTGCTCGCCGGGGCGGCGGGCATGACCAGCACGCGGCTGCACTTCTGCGTCCACTATCCCAGCGATCTCGTGGCAGGCGCGCTACTCGGCACGATCCTCGCGAGACTCGCTCGCTGAACGCCAGTCCTTGCATGCTTCGAGCATGCAAGCGCCGAGGCGCCAAATTTGCCGCTTGAACATAGGGTTTTCTTTGCATGCTCGAAGCATGCAAAGAAAAAGGCTTGGGAATCGCCCGAAATCCCGCGGCGCATCGTTGCATGCTCGGAGCATGCAACGGGCCGCGCTACCGTGCGGCGCGCAATGGCGATGAAGGTCGGAATAGTCGGAATGCCCAACGCGGGCAAGAGCTCGCTCTTCAACGCGCTCACGCAGGCGGGCGCGGAGGCGGCGAACTATCCGTTCACGACGATCGAGCCGAACGTGGCCGTCGTGCCCGTGCCTGACCAGCGCCTGCTCGACACCGCCGCCGTGACCGGCGCGACCGACATCCGCCTCGACCAGATCCACGTGCACGACATCGCCGGCCTCGTCCGCGGCGCCAGCAAGGGCGAAGGCCTCGGCAACCAGTTCCTCGCGAACATCCGCGAGACCGACGCGATTCTCCACGTCGTGCGCGCGCACGAAGACGACAACGTCATCCACCCGGAGGGCGACGTCAACCCGGTGCGCGACATCGAGACGATCGAGACCGAGCTGATCTTCGCCGACCTCGAGCAGGCCGAGCGCCGCATCCAGCGCGTCTCCAAGGACGCCAAGTCGCTCGACCCTGAGGCCATCGCCGAGGAGGCGTGGCTCAAGGATGTGATCGCGGCGCTGCAGGAAGGCAAGCCCGTGCGCACCGTGCCGGTGCCCGAGGACGCGCCGCTTGCGCTGAAGAGCCTGAGCCCGCTCACCGGCAAGCCGGTGCTGTTCGTCGCGAACGTCAATGAGGGCGAGATCGCAGTGCCGGCCGCGGTGGCCGAATACGCCAAGTCGCAGGGCGCCGAGGCCGTCGCGATCTCGAGCCGCCTCGAATCCGAACTTGTCGAGATGGACGACGAAGAGGCCGCGATGATGCGCGAGGAACTCGACATTCCTGAGTCTGGCCTCACGACCGTGATCAACGGTGCGTTCAAGCTGCTGAACCTTCTGACCTTCTTCACCGTCGGCGAGGAGATCGGCCAGTCCTGGCACATGAAGCAGGGCGGAACCGTCTACGACGCCGCCGGCGAGATCCACACCGACATCCAGCAGGGCTTCGTCCGCGCTGAGGTGATCGGCTACGACGCGCTGATCGAGGCCGGTGGCTACACCGGCGCGCGCGACAAGGGAACCCTGCGCGTCGAGGGCCGTGACTACCTGATGCAGGACGGCGACGTGATCACCGTCAAGCACACCAACTGATCGTCCGCGAGGCTTACGGAGAAATAGTTTCGTGCCGAAGCAATCGGGATGCGTGCCGTCCGGTTGCTTGCGTCCGGCCTTGCGTCATTCGGTGCATTTCGAAAGTCGTATCTCGCCAATATGACAATCGAAATGGAGGATCACGATGGCAAGAGCCAAGCAGTTCACCACGGCCCAGATCGTCTCGAAGCTGGGAGTCGGACACCGGAAATGCCCGGGTCGTCGGCTTCACGAAGAGCGGCAGTTTCAAGCTCAGGTAATTCTGGCCATTGGTTCGAGATTGGCAATCTCGGCGAATTGTGTCTATTGAGCGCGCGGCGAGCGATGCCGACACCTGTCGGATGCCGAGAAAACTCCTTGCCCTGATCCTCGTGCTGATCCTTGCGCTTGCCGTGACCTCGTCGGCTTCGGCGAACGTTGCGGACACCACGCCGCCGGCGATCACGATCACCTCCCCGGTGAACGGAAGTTGGACCAACGCACAGACGACGACCGTCCACTACACGGTGAGCGACAGCGACCCGAATGTTGTCTGCAACATGGCGAGCGGCGCGTCGGTCGCGCTTTCGACCGGCCAGAACTCGATCGAGATCTCCTGCGCCGATTCTTCCAGCAACGTCGCCGCCAAATCGGTGCTGGTCAACGTCGACCGCAACGCGCCGACGATCCAATCCTCGCAGTCGGGTACGGCGACCAACCAGGAGACGACCTACCTCTACTTCGGCGTCTCCGACGACACCGACAGCTCGCCGACCTGCAACTACGCCGTCGGCACCGAGTACTCGCTCGACGTCGGCGCCAACACCTTCCTCGTCAGCTGCAGCGACCGCTCCGGCAACACCGGCTACTTCCCGATCGAGATCACGCGCGACGAGACCCCGCCGACGATCCAGATCGCGTCGCCGACCGACGGCCTCTGGACCGACGATTCCGAGGCGACGCTTTACTACACAGTTAGCGACGCCAGCGGGATCAACTACTGCACGGCGGCCGACGGCGCGGTCGTCTCACTCTGGGAGGGCGAGAACGGCGTCTCGGTCACCTGCGCCGACAACGCCGGGAACGTCGCGACCGCCACGGCGACGGTGCACGTCGATCTGACCGCTCCGAGCGTCTCGTTCGACTCGCCGGCCGACGGCGACCTCGTCAAGGCCGGGCCCTTGACCGCAGACTTCACCGTCGACGACGCAGACCCGAACACAACCTGCACCAAGCAGTCCGGCGGCGTGATCGGCACTGCGGTCGCGGGCGCCAACGAGTTCACCGTCACCTGCACTGACACCGTCGGGAACAGCGGGTCGGCGACGCTGCACGTGACCGGCGACGCCTCGCCGCCGACGATCACCTGGGGGCTCGACGCGCACACCTGGACGCAGAGCACGGCCGCCGAGTTGAGTTTCTCCGTGAGCGACGACCACGCCAGCAGCCCGACCTGCAACCACGCTGATGGCGACCCGGTCGCGCTCTCGGCCGGGGACAACACGATCACGATCACCTGCAGCGACGATGTCGGCAACTCCGCCACACAGTCGCGCACGATCACGCGCGACAACGCCGCGCCGAGCGTCTCGATCACTTCTCCGGCCGACAACTCGCTGACCAATCAGGCCACGGCCACGTTGCACTTCACGGCAAGCGACAACGACGAGGCCAGCTGCGCTCAGACCGACGGCGCGTCGGTCGCGCTGAGCCCGGGCGCCAACACGATCTCGGTCAGCTGCACCGACCGCGCCGGCAACCAGGCGACTCGTTCGGTCACCGTCACGCGCGACAGCGTCGCTCCGACGATCACGATCACCAACGCGGCCTCGACCGACGCGGCGTCCGTCGCGCTCGCCTTCACGACCAGCGACAACGGCGCGGGCGCCGTCACTTGCGACCGCACGCCGGGTGAGTCGATCGCCCTGAGCGTCGGCGCGAACACGGTGACGATCCACTGCACCGACGCCGCTGGAAACGCCGCGACCCAGAGCGCGACGATCACGCGTATCGCGGATGCTCCAGTCGTCGACCCGCCGCCGGCGGATCCCGTCGCGCAGGCGGTCAAGCCCGCGCTCGCCTTCAAGTCGAAGAAGCTCACGCTGAAGTTCTCGCCGCCGGGCGGCGCGAGCGCAGCACAGGCCTGCACGGGCAAGGCGAAGTTCTCGGTGGCGGTCAAGGGCGTGAAGAAGCCGCTGACCGGCAACGTGTCGCTCGTCACCGCGAGCACCAGCTGCAGCGCTGGGCTTGCGATCAAGGTGAACAAGTCGACCAGGGGCAAGAAGGCCAAGGCCACCGTGTCGTTCGCCGGCAACTCGTACGTCACGAAGTTCTCGAAGACCTACAGCTTCACCGTTCGCTGACTCGGATACGGTGGCCACATGGCCACCGATTCACCCGCGATCCGCACTGAGAAGCTGACCAAGCGCTACGGCGAGACGCTCGCGCTCGACGCGCTCGATCTCACCGTCCAGAGCGGCGAGATCTACGCCTATCTCGGGCCCAACGGCTCGGGCAAGACGACGACGATCAGGATGCTGCTCGGGCTGCACCGCCCGACCGCCGGCCGCGCCGAGATCTTCGGGATCGACGCCGCGGCAGATCCCGTCTCCGCGCACAAGCGGCTTGCGTACGTGGCGGGCGAGCCGATGCTCTGGCCGGCGCTGACCGGCGCTGAGACGCTCGCCTACCTCGCGAACCTGCGCGCGGGCGATGTCGACATCGCGTACCGCGACCAGCTCGTCGAGCGCTTCAAGCTCGACCCCGACAAGAAGGTCCGCGCGCTCTCGAAGGGCAACAAGCAGAAGGTCCAGCTGATCGCCGCGTTGGCGACGCGCGCCGATCTGCTGATCCTCGACGAGCCGACTGCGGGTCTCGACCCGCTGATGGAAGCGGTCTTTCGCGAGACGCTCGCCGAAGCAAAGGAGCGTGGTCAGGCGATCCTGCTCTCAAGCCACATCCTCAGCGAGGTCGAGGCGGTCTGCGATCGCGTCGGTTTGTTGCGCGAGGGCAGACTCGTCGACGAAGGCACGCTTTCCGAGTTACGTCACCTTTCGTCTAAGACCGTCGACGTGCAGTTCGCCGACGGCGACTCGCAGAGCTTCGACGTATCCGGTGACATCAACTCACTGCTCAAGGAATTGGCGCAACGCGACGTTGTCGACATCACGAGCAAGGAGCCGTCGCTCGAACAGGTCTTCGTCAAGTACTACGGGGACGCCGGCGAGTGAGCGCGCGTCGAGCGCTCTTCCGCCAGTCGTTTCGCGACGGCCGCACTCGCACCCTGAGCTTTGCGGTGCTGTTTTTCTTCGCGGCGCTGATCCAAGCCGCCGCGTATGACAAGGCAT
Organism: Solirubrobacterales bacterium; assembly: GCA_047605325.1. Lineage (GTDB taxonomy): Bacteria > Actinomycetota > Thermoleophilia > Solirubrobacterales > JACPNS01 > JACPNS01. The sequence goes on from JASGFX010000003.1 coordinate 129,213, forward strand.
ATCCGACGCTCCAGGACAAGCAGGCGTTTGCGGCGTCCTTCGGCAACAACGCGGGTATCCGCATCTTCTACGGCGTGCCGCACGACCTGCTCACCAGCGGTGGCTACGTGAGCTGGCGCGTCGGCGGCACGATGGCGCTGTTTCTCGCGGTCTGGGGTCTGCTCGCGGGAGCACGCGTGCGCGCCGAGGAGGACGCCGGCCGGGAAGAACTCGTGCTCGCCGGACCGCTGGCGCGTGGCACCGTCTTCCAGTCGTTCGTCCTTGCGGTGCTGGCCGGTGCGCTGGTCGTCGGAGTCGGGGGCGCACTCGCACTGATCGCCGGTGGTCTTCCCGTCGTGCCGTCGCTCTTTCTCGCGCTCTCGGACACGCTGGTCGGTGTCGTGTTTGCGGGGATCGGCTCACTCTTCGCGCAACTCGCTCCAAGTCGGCGCACGGCGGTAGGACTGTCGATGGGCGCCTTCGCACTTGCATTCCTGATTCGCGTGATCGCCGACACGACGAGTGCCGAATGGCTCCGCTGGCTGTCACCGATCGGCTGGGCCGAGGAGATGCAGCCATTCGTCGGGGCGCGGCCTGCCGCTGCCCTGGTCCCGATCGCCGCGTCCGCGCTGCTCTTCTTTGCGGCGCAGAAGCTGTTGCTGCGTCGCGACATCGGCAGCGGGATGTTTGCTTCGCACGATCGCCGCAGCCCGAAGCTCGGACTGCTCGGCTCACCCATCGCGCTCGGACTACGACTTGAACGTGGGAGCCTTCTTGCATGGTCGCTCGGGGTCGCGGCAATGGCGCTCGTGTTCGGAGCGATCGCCCACTCGGTCACCTCCGGGCTCACGGAGCAGGTCGCCGACGTCGTGCAGAACTTCGGCGCCGACGACCTGACCGCTCAGGTCTATATTGGGTTCCTCTTTGTGATGTACGCCTTCGCCGCGTGTCTCTTCGTTTGCGCGCACCTCGCCGCGGTGCGTCACGAAGAGTCCGAAGGACGTCTCGAGACCGAACTCGCCGAGCCGGTCGGGAGGATCTCTTGGATCGGCGGGCGAATGTTGATCGCGGTGTTCGGAGTGGTCGCGATCGGCGCGCTTGCCGCGATCGCTTCTTGGATCGGCGCGAACGTCACCGGTACGAACGTCGGCCTTGTCGACATGTTCGAAGTCGCACTCAACTGCCTGCCTTCGTCGCTGCTCTTCCTCGGTCTCGGCGCGCTCGTCTTCGCGACGCTTCCTCGTGCGACGAGCGGCGTTGTCTACGGCTTGGTCAGCGCCGCATTCATCTGGTGGATGCTCGGCTCGGCGCTCGACGTCCCGAGTTGGACACTCGACCTCACGCCCTTCCACCACATTGCTCTGTGGCCGGCGCAATCGTTCAACACCGGATCGGCGCTGATCATGAGCGCGATCGGACTGCTTGCGATTGCCGCAGCGCTCCCGCTGTTTCGGCGGCGAGATCTGGCTGGGGCTTGAAGCGTCGGCTCAGTGGCCGTACGTGCCGAGCACCGGCTCGTCGATCAATGAGTTGCCGTTGAGATCGAGCCCGCCGCCGCGTTCGAGCAAGGCTACGAGGCTGGTGATCTGGAGCTGCGGCGTGGACAGGACCTTGCCGAAGAATGCCTTGCGCTTTGACGCATTGCTGAGCTTCCAGGGGAAGGCACGACCGTTGTCGATCGCGCCGGTCTGATTGGCGAGCAGGCCCTTGAGTTCTTTGCGCGCGTCGGTCACGAAGTTGCTCGTGCCGACGAAGATGTCGGTGTTCACGTCGTACTCGACTGCGACCGAAGGCCCGGCGGCTCCCGACGCATCCATACTGCTGGTGGAGTCGCCACCTCCGTAGCTTTCGGATGAAGGCGGGTTGCGGAAGGCGAGCTTCAGCTTTGTGTAGGCCGAGAGACCGGCCGTCGAAGGCAGCGACTTGAGGACGTTCTGCTTCTTCTGGGGCGCGAGAGGCGACGCGCCATTCGCGTTGTTCACAGCAACCAGCAGCAGCCCGTAGGTAACGGTGTGTCGCTTGACCACGCGCCCGCGCGCATAGATCAAACGGATGCTCGAAGGCAGCGACTTGGCACGCGAGGCGAGAACTGGGAGTCGCGCAGGAAGGCTGGCACGCTGCCTCGACGTGACGGGGACGCTCTCGGTGAAAACAGCGGTGGTCGCCGTGCCGGAGGACGGCAGCGGGATCGTCAGCGTCACCGCGCCGGCCGAACATGGGAGGACCAGCAGGGCGAAGGCGGAGATGGCGACGGCGAGAGTGCGATGGCGAGCGTCCATGCACGCCAGCGTACCGACGTCTTGCGAGACGCGCAAAAGCGAACCGCACGGTCGTGCGCCTTGTTACGCTCCATCGCGGTCGTTTCGCTCCCCCGCAATACTGAAACGACGCTCGAAATCACGCACTTTTTATCGCGCCGGCAACCGATGACCGGCGACCCAGGAAGGACCCCATGCCGACGCCCAAAGCATCCGCTGTCTTCGTTGAATGCCTCGAAGCCGAGGGGGTGCGTTACGTATTCGGAATTCCCGGCGAGGAGACGCTGGATCTGAATGAATCGATCGAGGACTCCTCGATCCAGTTCGTCCCCGT
>JASGFX010000004.1:0-108599 GCA_047605325.1 Solirubrobacterales bacterium
CGCCCACTCTCAGCGTCATACTCCCGCGCCCCGAAGTGCGTGAGCCTCGTGTCCGTGTCGTAGAGGCCGCCTGCAAATCCAAACGGGGTGAATCCCGGGCTCGTATCGCTGGTCACCCGTCCGAACTCGTCGTAGGTGATCTCCTGGGCGACTGCGCCTGTTGAGGAATTGACGATCATGCGGGGGCTGCCGAGCTGGTCGGTGATCACCTTGTAAGTGTTGCTGCCGCGAATGACGAGATCGGGGACGTTTGTTCTGGTTCCGTAGACGTAGGTTGAAGTGACGCTTCCGCTGGCGTCGGTCTCGGCCACCGGGCCTTGGATTCCGGGGGCGTAGACGAAGCCTTGGGTCAGCGCGCCGTTCACCTTCTTGCCGACTCTGCGGCCGAGGCCGTCTAGGACGTAGGTGATTTGGGTGCCGTCTGGGAGGGTTGCGGCTTTCAAGTCTCCGGCTGCGGTGTAGGCGAAGGTGGTCTCATCACCCGTGCCCCCGTCCGTCTTGTTGGTCAACTCGCCGTTGGCGTTGTAGGCGTAGGAGATGTCGCCGCTTGAGGTGAGCTGGTCGCGGTCGTTGTATGTGCTGGTTGTTGTCTCTGCTGAGGGGCCGGAGCCGCGAGTTACGCTGGTGCGGTTGCTGTTGTCGTCGTAGCTGTAGGCGGCGGTTTGGACGCCGTTCCTCTCGACTGTCGCCAGGCGCCCTGCGGCGTCGTAGGTGTAGTCGGTCTCGTGGGTGCCGGCGGAGGTCGTCTCGTGCTTTGCAGTGATGCGGCCGCCTGCGTCGCGCTCGTAGGTCACGGAGATTTCTGCTCCGCCGGGGAGCGTTGTTGAGTCCGCTGATGGTTCTCCGTAGGTGTTGTAGGTGAGCTCTTCTCTTGCGCCTCCCACTTCGGTGGCTGCGAGCAGGCCGTTGCCCGCGCTGCGCTCAAGGGTGAGTGCTCCGGCCGATGTGAGCAGGCCGTCGGCGTCGTAGCCGTAGGTGGCGCTTGCGCCGCCGGCTGAGATCTTTGAGACGACGAGGTCGTTGTTGTACTCGACTGCCGCGGTGCCCGCGACCTCGCCTGACTGGGTGCTGCTTGTCGGGAGCGAGCCGTCGTAGGTGAAGGCGAGGTTCTCGCCGAAGGGGCCGGTGATTGATGTCAGGTTGCCGGTGTCGCCGGAGTATCCGATGGTCGTCACGCCGTCTGACGAGGTGGTGGTCTTCTGCCTGCCGGCGGTGTCGTAGGCGAGGTTGATCTGCTCGCCGGTCGGGCGGGTGATCTTTGTGAGGTGGCGGTCTGCGCCGGTGTATGAGTACGTTGTCGTGCCATTCATCGGCCCGATGCTCGGATTCGATGCGGCAACAACGAGGTTCAGAAGGTTGTAGGTGAAGCCGTGCTCTGGCCTCCCGGGCGGCGTCACTCCGGCGAGGTTTCCGGCCTCGTCGTAGGCGTACGAGACTGTGCGGCCCCCAGGTAGATGCTCTGCCGTCACCTGGCCTGCGGCGTCGTAGTCGAAGGTCGTCTCGCGGCCGAGGGCGTCGGTTGTCTTTGCGGGCAGGCCGTTTGCGCCGTATTCGATCGTTGAGCTCCTCGACCCTTGAGAGACCGAGGTGATGCGGGCGTGCGCGTCTCGGCCGATGTAGGTCGTCGCGAGTCCGGGGATCGAGACTGTCTTTGGCTCGTCGTCGAGCGTGACCTCGGTCGACTGAGTGCGGCCTGCCGGGGATGTTGAGGTGTAGGTCCTTGTTGCCTTGTCGTAGGCCTCGACCGACGTCTTGCCGTTGACAGTCACGGTGTCGGTGGTGCCGGTCATCGAAAGCGGATCCGAGGGGTTCGTGCGATTTGCGGTCCGCGAGCGGGTGACAAGCATCTCGAGACCATCAGGGGTGTCGACCTTGGTCTGGACGTCGATTGGTGCCTGCATCCCGAGGATCGGGTCGGCGCCGGAGATCTTTGTGATCTTGGTGCCGTCGGCGAGTGTCTGCTCCGTGGAGTTGTCGGTCTTGTGTTTGGTCGTCGTCGTCGTGCCATCGGGTAGATCGACTTCGCGCGTGTACTCACCGTTGACCTTGTGCGAGACGTAGTAGTCGGTCTTGACACCGGCGGCGGTGGTCACGGTGCTCTGGGACACGTCTTCAGGTTGGGTTGAATCGTTCGAGCGCAGATACCAGTGGTCGTAGTCGAGATCCTTGCGACCGTTCAGAGCATTCGTATCGCGTGCGATTCTTCCGCTGCCGTCGTAGGTCATATGCCCTTCGCCGCCGCCGGGACTCGTGAAGGTCTTGATCCGGCCGTCGGACCAGTAGGTCATCTTCGTCTCGCGTCCGAGTGGGTCGTAGACATCTGAGAGCTTCCCGTTTTCGTCCAGTTCCAGCTGTGATTGCTGACCGTATGGGGCCTCGATCGCAATCGGCGTACCGTGCTCCGTGCGGTGGATCTCGGTCTTGCGACCGTGCCTGTCGGTGATGTCCGTCAGGCGGTGCTCGTCGTCACGGTGGAAGGAATACTGCAGTTCGCCGGTGGCGTAGGTGAAGGTTTGGAGCTGGCGGCCTTCGGCATCGAAGACATAGATCTCTGAGCCGTCGTCACTTGGCACGAAATACTCGGAGCCCTGGCGGTAGTTCGCGGGTATGCGGCTGACCATGCGAATGCCCTGGTTACCTCCGGCGACGACGATGTCGTGGTTCGGCATCTCTGCGAACGCCCCAGTTGAAACATACGAGCGCAGAGGATTCTCCCCATCGCCAATACCCGTGACGCCTGGGAGTGTGTGATCAGTCCCCGCAACCCGTTTAATCGTGCCACCAGGCGTGAGGAGCGACACGATGCCGCAATCCGCGTAAAGGATCGAGCCGTCGGCGGCCATCGACAGGTAGCCCATCGAACCGATCTGTGACTGTTTGGCGACCGCGCCGTCTTCCGGACAGGTCGATGGCGGATTGCCGTCTCCCATAACCGTTCCGAGCACACCGGTAGGCGAGACTGACCTGATCCACCCGCCTCCATAGCCAGATCCATTTGTCTCGGTGAAGTAGAGCGTGCCGTCGTTGCCGATCGCGAGGCCATAGCCCGGCCGGATCGCGCTCTGCGCGGCCAATCCCCCGTCCCCAGTATGACCCTGCTCGCCGGTCCCAACGATCCGCGCGATCAGGCCGTCAGGCGTGATTTTGTAGATAGAGAAGAGATCAGCCACATACACGTTTCCATCGCGATCCGCTGCGACGGAGCGCATTCCGTATCGGAACGTGACGTCAGTCGCAGGTACTCCGTCGACCGAGAAATATGCCGGTCCGCCACCCGCAACACGCGTGAAAGTCCCGTCGGCGCTTCTGCGCCACAGAAAACATGAAGACTGATCCAAGATCAGGGTGCTTCCGTCCGACTCCGGTGCCGCACGGTCCGGCGTTCGGAAGAACACCGGCGGCGTGTACTGATTGATCGGTTCGCCGCAGTAGGGAAGCGCCAGATTCGAGTAGCCGCCGTACCTGTCATATGGCGCGATGAGCGACTTGGTCACGCCTTCGAGCGGAAGCTCTGTGACGCTGCCACCTTGGACCCCTGTTCCCAGATCCCCGATGAGCAATGTCCCGTCCGGGCGCGAGCTGATTGAACTCGCGAGACACACCCAAGCGCCCATCGCGGGAAGACCCTCGCCCGGAAGGCCGCAGGAGGAGGCCGGCATGGAGCCCGTCACAGACCTGATCACGTTGCCGACGCTTTGCGCCGAGCGCTGGCTCCCATCGCCCGAGTAGAGCGTGCCTGTCTCGGGGTCGAAGTGGTGCTCCGCACTGAGCATCCAGCCTCCGAGACCGGACTCTTCTGGGTCATACGTTCCAAGTCGTGTCTGGAGCGACTTCTCGAGCGCAAGTGTGTCGCGTCCGAGCACTACGAATGGCTGGGCACCGGAGCCACTCTTGGACGGCACAGCAAATCGCGGTACGTCGTTGTAGACCGGTGTGAATTCATACGCCGCGCTTATCTCCGCGAGCCTTCCGCCCTGAACCTTCCGCCCAAATGCGTCAAGGCCATCCCAATCCACCGAAAGGCCGGCGTTGGTCGACGGGTCGACCGAGCGGACGATTCGCTGCCCGGCCACCACGATCGAAACGGTGATGTTCTGCAGCGTGCTCGAGATCGATGTGCCTGTGAGAGAGAGGTCGATGTTGCGGTTCTCTTCACTGTCGCGCGAGCGCCGCGTGTTGTAGGAGAGTGCGAAATCTGTTCCGGAGACGGGCACCGTCTCGGTGAGCGAACCCTCTTCGACGCCCAGCACGGATGCACCGCTTTCGTTGCACCCGCAGTCCTCCGGCTTCGACTTCGCGCGAGGGTCGGCGTCGGCGTCGTCAGAAAACCCGAACAGCCAGTTGTAATCCTTCGGCGAGAAGAGGTTCGGATACTCGGCCGTGTGTGTCGAGAAGTGCGTGAGCGGCACACGCCAGTACATCTTGCCGACGGCGAATTTGTCTGCGACCTGCTCGAGCTCTTCGCTCGTCACGCCCATCGCGTCGAGAACGCCCTGCGAAGCGGGACTGCCATCCGTGCTGACCGAAAGCGTGACGCCGCCTGAACCGTTCGAGACGACGCGCACCACTCGCCCGTTGGGATCGCCGAGCCAGCTGCTCTTGTCGGTGTCGTAGTAGCCCGACGGGACCGTGGTGCCGACGGGGAAGCCGAGGAAGTTGTCCGTGTACGAGGCCACGGTCCGCGAGAACTGCACGCCGGTGGCGCCGGCCGCCACGGCTTCGTCAACGCTGAACTCCGCGGCGTAGGTGTAGCTCGTGGTCTTCGGGAGCGAATAGGGCATCGCCTCGGGCCCATCCGGGCCCACAGTGAATTCGGTCGCTCGCACGTGGAGGGTCGAGAGCGGGAGCGTCCCGACATCAGGTATCGACATGGTCGCCTCGGTGCCCGGGCTGAAGATGAGCGTCGCTCGGCGAGATCCATCCGCATCCGACTCGATCGGTCCCTGCGCAGTCTGCGCCGGCCCGATCGGAGATCCGAGGTCGATCTCGCTCGAAGCCTGGGCGAGCGGCACGAGCACCGCATCCTCGGTCCAGGAATAGTCGTGCCATGTGGTGTCGACTTTGCGCGCGGCCGGAAGGTATCCGCTCTTGACGTAGACCATGTTCAGGTCGCCGCCGCCGTTCACGACCATCGAGTACTCGCCCCGCTCGTCGGTGTAGGTCTCGCCGAACTCAGGATGATCGGCGACCGTCACCGTCACGCCGCTGAGCACCGCGCCGCCACGCTCGCGCACCTGACCGCGCATCACAGCGATGCGCTTCGAGTCCAACGCAGCTTCATCGACGCCCTGCTGCTGGGCGTCGGGACCGTCATAGACGAACTTGACCTGATCCTCGAACGACTCGAATCCAGTCTGGTCGATCGGCGTCGGATCGTTCGAGGGCTGCACCGTCCACGAGTACTCGGCCGGCGACCCGACATTGCCGGCCGCGTCTGTCTGCCTGATCGATATCGAGTGCTCCCCGCTCGACAGGTCGGTCAGCTCCCATGGACTCTCGCAAGCCGCATACGACCCGGCGTCGACCTTGCAGCTGTACGGACTCGATGCCTCGCCTGAAAACTCGAAGCTGGCGTCTTTGCTTGAAGTTGGGTTCGCGGGAGATGCACTGATCACCGGTGCCGCTGGAGCGTGCGTGTCGATGACGAACTTCTTCTCCGCGGGCGTGGGGTCGATTCCAGCCGCGGTGACGGCCCTGACACGCACTCGATGCTCGCCGTCTGCAAGCGCGCTGGACGGCACGAACGGCGACTCGCATGGCGCATATGCGAGCCCATCGACCTTGCAGCGAAACTCGGCGTCCGTCTGGTCGGATGTGAACGAGAACGAGGGTTGCCCAGTGTTCGTCGGACTCGTGGGTGTCGCCGACCAGGTCGTTTCGGGTGGTTCAGACCCATCGTCGCAACCCGAGAAGGAGACGGAGTCGTTCGCCGTGACGGATGTGGAGCGCGCCCACGGCGTCACGACTGCGCGGGATGGCCCCGGAGACTCGCACTCGACGGCGCCCGGCTCAGCGACGGTGAGCACGCTGCGAGGCATTGCCGCGCCAGCGTGAGAGACGCGACCGGAGCGACCGAAAGACACCTCCAGCCGACTGATCGGAATCTGCGGAAGCGGCTGAATTCGAAGAACAAACTGGAGCGAGCAGTAACCACTCACAAACTCATCGCAACTTGTGTCCGCCTGCGGCCAACTTGCAGCGGCGCCAGACGCGAAGAGTCCTTGATAGTTGCTGAAGTCGATGGCGAACTGTGCGATCGGAGCCTTATTGACCACGTACAGCGAGCCCTCAATGTCCGTCGGGAACAGCGGGCTCTTGAGGTGCACGAATCCTACGCGCGCTTGATCCGGGCACATCTCCGAGTAGAAGCGGTAGACAGGAGTCGTCGTGACCGCCGATCCGGGACACCTGTCGATCGCGGCGCCGAATGCCGGATACTCGAGCCAGATCGCGGTGGGCATGTACCACTCGAGTGATTTCACCGAACTGTTTTCGGGGGGAAGATCGAGCGATATCTCGCCTGCTGTCGTGTGATTCGCAACCGGATCGTCGAATATCTGCTCGAACACCGGCGCGAACGAAATCGACGCACATCCGGTCACGGGGTATGCCGCGCTCGCGGCTGAGGTCGAACCGGCCGCGGTGGTCGCGACGCTTGAAAACACAGCCGGCGTCGTCGGGCACGTCGATGGGTTGGTCACGAGCGGGTTGGACGAAGCTCCCACCGCCCCATCCAGACTGAAGTCGAGCGAGTCGAGCACGATCGGATCGCCTGAACCGGTCTCGGTCTCGAGGTCCGTGAACTCAATCGTCTGCACCACCTCTCCAGTGGAGAGCCGCACATATTTGAGCGATCCGAGCGCTACGTAGGAGACCGCCGAACCGAATCTGACCGACAGCGCCAATCCAGGGTCGCCGCCTCCCGCGACCGCGTCCAGCAGGTAGACCTTTCCGGCACCGGTGCCGAGCGAAGAAGAGGCCGCCTGGGTGGTGCCGACAGGTGTGGCCAGATCGCAGTGATCCAAGATGGCGAGCGCGCGAGCACAAGGCGCAGCCGCCGCAGTGGCGACATTCAGACCCTGCGGCAACGTGATCTTCAATCCCCCGAGCGCCTGCCCGGAGGAAAACTGGTGGGCAATCGTGATGACCGGGTGCGAGCCGGCAACCGAGCTGGTGGACGAAACCGTCAGCTGATGCCCGGAGGCCGTCGACGGACCGGCGAATGCGACTACGCCTGCGACCACCACGGCTGCGAGCAGCTTTGACGCAGCGGTCAGGTGCGCATGCAGCCGGTGGCTGCCCTCGGCCGCCGAGCGAGCGTCCGAGTCGATTGCCAAGAAGCGAGCAACGATTTTCCCAGTCTAACGTCGCTCGACAGTTCGAGCAGAATGCCTCGACAAAAATTTGAGACGGGTCAGTCGCGCAGCGCTCGCATCGCAGCCACGAACCGCTCGTTGTCATCGTGGTCGCAATAGCTGGCCCGGATGAACCCCTCCGCCCCAAGCGCCTTGCCGGCGCGCACGATGATCCCCTGCTTGGCAAGAGACTCAATCACCGCGTCCTCGCTCAGCCCGCCGAGATCGACCCAGCTGAAGTTCGTCTGCGTTTCGGCAGTCTGGTAGCCGGCGTCGCGCAGCTCGGTTTCGATCCACTGGCGCTCGGCCAGCGTGGTGAGCACGCGCTCCCTGACGTCATCGGGGTGACTCAGAGCCTCCGTCGCGGCGGCCTGGGCGATCAGGTTGACGCTGAAGGGCTGGCGCACGAGGTCGATCGCCTGCTTGAAGGCGACCGGGGTGAACGCGTACCCGACGCGCAGCCCGGCAAGGCCGTAGATCTTCGCGAAGGTGCGGGTGACGACGACGTTGTCGTGCTCGATCACCAGCGGCAGCAGCGCATCACGGTCGGCGCCCTCGACGAACTCGATGTAGGCCTCGTCGATCACGACGCAGACGTCTTTGGGCACTTCCGCAACGAAGCTGTTGATCGCGTCATGATCGACGAACGTGCCCGTCGGGTTGTTCGGGTTGCAGATCAGGACCATCTTCGTCTTCGGCGTGATCGCGCCGAGCATCGCGTCGAGGTCGTGGCGATGGTCGGCCGTCAGCGGCACCTCGATGGGCGTCGCGCCGGTCATCGCCGCCAGGTGCGGATACATCGAAAAACTCGGCCACGCGTACACGAGCTCCGCGCCCGGCTCGAGCAGGATCTGCGCCCCGCCCAGCAGAATCTCGCACGAACCATTGCCCAGCACGATCTGCGCCGGGTCCATGTCGTAGGCCTCCCCCAGCTTCTCCCGGAAGATGCTGCCGGTGGGATCGGGGTAGCGGTTGGCGTCCTTGGCAGCGGCGGCGATCGCTTCGGCGACCGCCGGGTGCGGGCGGTGCGGGGACTCGTTGGACGACATCTTCACGAGCGGCCCGCCGAATGCGTAGGTCGACGCCTGCGGGTAGACCGGGATCGCGGCGATCGTGTCGTTGATCTGCAGCGGCATGACTACTGCGCCGCCGTGAGATCGGCGCGCAGCGTGACGGCGTCGCGCAGGTAGACGTGCTTGGGCTCGTGATCCTCGGGCGCGTAGTAATGCAGCATGATCCGGATCGCGAGCGGCAGCGAACCGGGCACGTCGATCTCGCGCGCGCAGAGCAGCGGCACTGTGTTCATGCCGATCTGACGCGCGGCGACGGCCGGGAACTGGGCGTCGAGGTCGTTGGTCGTGGTGAAGATGCAGCTGACCATCGCGCTCGGGGTCAGATCATTTCGCTTCATCACCTCGACGAGCAGCTCCTCGGTGGCTTCGAGGATCTGACCCGCTTCGTTGGCCTTCACGGTGGTCGCCCCGCGGAGGGCGAAAAGTTTGTCGTTGTGCGTGTCGCTCATCGTTGCTTGCCGCGTCCGGTGCGGGAGTTTCCTCGGGCTTTGGGTTTCTTCGCCTGCCTGCCCTTGGGAGGCTCGACATTCTGCCAGAGGCCCTTGACTTCTTCGGCCGAGAGTTTGCGCACGGTGCCCTCCTTGAGCCGGCCGAGCTCGAGCGATCCGAACTTGATCCGCTGCAGCTCGCCGACATCGCGGCCGATCGCCTCGCACATGCGGCGCACCTGGTGATTGCGACCCTCGCGGATGACGATCTCGAATTCACGCTGGCCGGTCTTGGTCACCTCGGCCCTGGCGGTCATGCCGTCTTCCAGCTCCACCCCGTTGGCCAACTTCTGCAGTTCCTCGCGGCCGAGCGGCGATCCGCGGCGCACGCGCACGCGGTAGGTCTTCGGCACGCCGTAGCGCGGGTGGCTGAGCTTGTTGGCGAGGTCGCCGTCGTTGGTGACGAGCATCAGGCCATAGGAGTTGGCGTCGAGGCGCCCCACCGGATAGAGCCGCTTCTCGGTGCCGACGAGATCCACCACGGTGCGGCGGCCCTCGGGGTCGTCGGCGGTGCTGATCACACCGAGCGGCTTGTTGACTGCGTAGACAACCGTCTGCTCGATCGCGACGCGCTCGCCGTCGACGGTGATCTCGTTGCCGTCGTCGACGTCGCGCGCGGGGTCAGTGACGGTGTTCCCGTCGACCGTCACGCGGCCGTCGAAGATCAGCTGCTCAGAGGCGCGGCGGCTGGCGATGCCGGCGTGGGCGATGTACTTGGCGAGGCGCACGCCGATGATCGTAGGCGGCAAGCTCGATTCGCCAGGAGGTGCGGAGATTCCGCAATCAACGGTTCCAAGCGGGAAATCTTCCAACGGGCGACCCCTCGGGGTGGCCCGTTGGAAGATTCACCCCTTGAACAAGGGGCGGGAGAATCGGGGCGATCGCGCGTACCGTATGGCGATGGATCTTGATTTGCTCAGCAGCGCCCTCGAGGAAATGGGCGAGCCCAAGTACCGCGCCAAGCAGGTGTGGGAGTGGGCCGCGCGCGGCGCAAGCGCCTACGACGAGATGCTGAACATCCCGGCCGAGTTGCGCGAAAAGCTCACCGAAGCCGTCCCGTTCAGCTCGCTGAGCGTGATCGACCAGGCCGAATCACGCGACGGCACGATCAAGGTGCTCTTCCACACCGCCGACGGCCGCCCGGTCGAGGCCGTGATGATGCGCTACAAGGACGGCCGCCGCTCGATCTGCGTATCGAGCCAGTCGGGCTGCCCGCTGACCTGCACCTTCTGCGCGACAGGCACGATGGCCTTCGGACGCAACCTCACGACGGCCGAGATCATCGACCAGGTGCTGCACTTCCGCCGCATCGAGCCGGTGAACCATTTGGTCTTCATGGGCATGGGCGAGCCGATGATGAACCTCGACAACGTGCTCGCCTCATGCGAGCTGCTGCCGGACATCGGCATCACCAATCGCCGCACCACCGTCTCGACAGTCGGCTGGCTGCCGGGGATCAAGCAGTTCAACGAGATCGACCGCCCGATTCGCCTCGCCTTCAGCCTCCACGCCGCAGACCCAGCGCTGCGCTCGAAGATCATGCCGGTCAACGATCGCTGGCCAGTCGAGGACGTGCTCGCCGAGTGCGTGAGGCATTACGAGCAGACCAACCGCAAGGTCTTCATCGAGTACGTGATGCTCGACGGCGTCAACGACCACCGCGTCCACGCGGAACAGCTTGCGGCAGCGCTCACCCCTCACGAGGCTTTCAAGGTCAATCTGATCCCCTACAACCCGACCGGCACGGGATACGGCGGATCGGCCCGCACCACGATCGGAAACTTCCGTGACACGCTCAAGCGCGCCGGTGTCCCGGCGACGGTGCGACTGACGCGCGGCCAGGACATCGCCGCCGCCTGCGGACAGCTCGTCGCCGACAAGCTGCAGGAAGCCGCGGTCTCCGAAGAAGACCGCGAGATGTCGCCGGCCTGAGCTGCGGCTTACAAAACAGCCGCTTAAAGGCGAAAGGCCCGACGCCTAGTCCGTAGCGTCGAGCCTTTCAACGACCAGCTCCCGGGGGGGTATGCCTTTCGGCAGGGAACTTGATCAGCTTTGAAAACTTTGCTCCTGGGGGGAGATGCCGGGCGCGACATGCATGATTGGCACTTGGCCGAACCACTCGCTGTCGCGCCGACAGTCAAAGCCCCGAAACTCGAATCTCCTTGTTCTCACTGAGTGAGTTGAAGACCTTGTCCCGGATCGTTCAAGAGCAATATCGGCTGGCACCCGAGTCCTTGAATAGTCATAACTCGGTAATTTGGACGTTTGTTCGATGGGTGATCGCCCCAAGTCGCTTGTTTATGGGGTTTTCGCCCCCCAAACGGATGTTGTAGCCGCATGAAGCGACCCCCATTTGGGCTGGTTTGGGCCGTTTTTGCGCGGAGAAAGCGCTCAGTCGGCGAGCTGAGGCTGCTGCGGGGCACCGGCTTCGCGGGCCTCGCCGGCCTTCATCAGGCGCTCGCGCAGATCGCGCTCGTCTTCGGGTGAGGGATCGAAGGCGGCGACGTCGGGCAGCTTGTCAAGGCCTTCAAGGCCGAACAGCCGATCGAACAGCTCGGTGGTACGGAAGATCGTCGCGCCGAACTTGCTGCGGCCGGCGTCGGCGACGAGGCCGCGCTCGAGCAGCGTGGCGAGCGCGCTCTCTGGATTGACGCCGCGGATACGGGCGATCTCTGGGCGCGAGACGGGCTGCAGGTAGGCGATGATCGCCAGGCACTCGGCCTGCGCCTGGGTGAGCGGAGGTGTGCGCGGCTTGGCGAACAGGCGCTTGGCGGCGGTGTCGGCGCCGGGCGCGCTCGAAAGCGCGTAGCCACCGGAGATCCGTCGCAGCACCAGCCCGCGCTTGCCCTCCTGGAAGTCTTCCTCGAGCGCCGAGAGGGCCTCCTCGATCTTCGACTCTGAGGATTCGCAGGCCTCGACGAGCTGCGCCACGGTGAGCGGCTCGTTCGAGAGGAAGAGCAGGGCCTCGATCTTCGACGGCAGCGAGAGGCGCTGAGTCTCGGGGATTCCGTCGGTGGGATCCGGGACCTCTACCGGTTCGACCTCTTCCACCTCGGCGACAACCTCGACCTCGTCGATTGCCTCGACCTCTTCCACGATCTCGTTCTCGATCTGGATCTCGTCGCTCATGCCGCTGCTTGCCTCGCATAGACCTCGATCGGTCCGAAGTTCTCTTCCTGCTCCCAGTCGGCCTCGCCGAGCTTGTACAGCTCGAGCAGCGCCCAGACGGTCAGCGCCTCGGTCAGGCGGTCCTCCCCTTCGACTGCGTCGTCGAAATTGAAGTGGGTGGCGCGGCCGAGCATCGTGCGTAGCGCGCCGAGCCGCTGCTCGAGTGTGGCGCGGTGCAGCCGCATGTGCGGGATCGACATCTGCTCGGGAACCTTCAGGAGGTTTCCGATCGCGGTGGCCAGGCGCTGCGGGTTGTAGACCTTGCCGACGTGCTCGATCTCGACAGTGCGCAGGTGCTTGGGCAGCGGCGCGCTGCGGTAGTTGAACGGCAGCTCGGCGTGGTAGCGATCGCGCAGCCAGCCGGCAAGCTTGTTGTAGCGGTGGTACTCGAGCATGCGCGCGAGCAACTCTTCGGCGGCCTCTTCGGCCCCGAGCTCGAGATCGAAGACACCGTCGGTCTCCTCCTGCGGGAGCATCATGCGGCTCTTGAGTTCGAGCAGCGCGGCGATAAGCACGACGAATTCGGTGACCGGCTCAAGCTCGATCTCGCCGCGCGACTCGAGCAGCTCGACGTATCCGAGCACGATCTTCGCGAGATCGACCTCGAGCAGGTCGATCTCTTCGCGCATGACCAGCTCGAGCAGCAGGTCGAACGGGCCGTTGAAGATCTCGAGATCCAGCTCGAGCGCATCGAAGCGCGGGGTGCCGTCGACGTGCGCAACGACGGCCACCGGCTCGGCGGCCGATGCCTCAATCGTCGCCGCTTCGATCTCGGCGATCGTCACCTCGGCGGCGACGGATTCGTCGCGCGCGTCGGCGTCATTGAGGGTGGTCCAGCTGCTTTCCATCGGGCCTCAACCTACAGGTCGGCCCAGACCCATCTTGTTGCGCGCATCGGCCACGATCGGGCCGGAAATCGCGCGCGCCTTCGCTGCTCCGTCGGCCAAAATCGCCTCAAGCGCGGCCTCGTCCGGACGTATCTCGGCGTATTTCTCCTGCACAGGGCGCAAATACTCGACGACCGCCTCGGCCACCGCACCCTTGAAGGCGCCGTACTGCTGACCGGCGAAATCGGCCTCGACCTGATCCATCGTGGAACCGGTCACAAAAGCCAAAATTTCGATCAAATTGCTGATTCCCGGTTTGTCGGGCGCGCGCACGACCTCGCCGCCGGAGTCAGTGGTGGCCGACTTGATCTTCTTCTCGATCGCCTTGGGCTCGTCGAGCACGTAGATCGTGCCGGCCGGGTTGTCGCTCGTGGTCGACATCTTCGAGGTCGGATCCTTGACGTCCATGATCCGCGCGCCTACCTCGGGGATCCGCCACTCGGGCACGGTGAAGGTCTCGCCGAAGCGCTGGTTGAAGTTGGTCGCGATCTGGCGCGCAAGCTCGACGTGCTGGCGCTGGTCGTCGCCGACCGGCACCAGATCGGTGTTGTAGGCAAGGATGTCGGCCGCCATCAGCACGGGATAGAAGAACAGCCCGGCGGCCACGCGCTCGCGCTGCTTGGCCGACTTCTCCTTGAACTGGGTCATGCGGTTGAGGTCGCCGTGACTGGTGACGCCGGCGAGCATCCAGGTCAGCTCGGTGTGCTCAGCCACATCGGACTGGCGGAAGAAGATGCAGCGCTGCGGGTCGAGACCAGCGGCGAGCAGGATCGCCGCCGTGTCGTAGAAGTACGTGCGCAGATCGGTCGGGTCGTAGTTCACAGTGATCGAGTGCGAGTCGACGACGCAGAAGATCGAGGGGTCGCCCTCGTCCTGCAGCTCGACGTACTGGCTGATCGCCCCGATGTAGTTGCCCAGGTGCTTACGCCCGGTGGGCTGGATGCCGCTGAAGATCTTCACTGAGCCGCGATGCTAGCCGGGCCCAGAGCGACTCAATGGACCAAGAAACCGCTCGGCCACAGCGCCGGATGGGGCTGCTTCCTAAACCACTCAAGAAACGAGAGCTTTGCTCGGGTTGACTGTGAGTGGAAGAGCACCTTGTGCCGGAGTCCAAGACTGGGGTCATCGACGATTTCCGCATAAGTCAGGGCGCCCGGGGAACCATCTTGATTGTTGGGGATGAATATCGTGTCCCAATAGAACTCTCGCCCGCCTCGGGGAGATTCCGCGATTGTTCCTTCGGTCTCGCCAACGAAATGGTGTACGCGCTGGCCATCGCAGTATGCGACAACAGCCTTCGCACGAGCAGCTCGTCCAGCCGAATGGGTCTCCGAAACAAACCGATCCCCGAGCGTGTCCCACATCGGTTTCGTCAGCCCTGCCGGAAACTCAAAGTCAGCGTCCTCGCCGAAGCCGTCAAGCACCAAACCGGCATGCTCGACGATGCAAGGCACCCTTACGCTGGCGTAGGCACTCGCGGCCTCCGCGCGGACCAGCTCAACCAACCGGATTTCGAGGCGCTCAGGAATCGCTGCCTCGCGGATATCAAACTCGAAATGCTCGCCGACTACGGACCCGTCAGCAAGCGTTGCCTCGCGGACGAAGATCTCGTTCTCACCGACTTTGAATTTGCTGCTAGTCACGTAGACAATGCGGGGATTTGAGGCGCTCATAATTCTCACTCAAGACTCGCCAGGAGCTCTGCGGTTTGCGCAGTGAGGTCGGAGCTATCCAGGTCGATGATGTCGAAATTTCGTGCTTGAAAAAGCACCCGCTCGAACTCCGATGGGTCGGGGAGCGCGATAAATCCTCGTCGGCCATGGTTTGACCCTGGGACCGCCCCGAATGTTTCTTGAACGAGATCAAATAGATACGAAACGTTCGGGTCATTAAAGCTGTACCCGATGAAAAGGACCTGACGCCCGAGCAGGTCGCTACGGATTCGTAGATCCATCTCGGTCGCCAGTTTGAGACGTTTGAGGTAGTCAGTTTCGGACAGCACCATTTTCTCGCGAGCATTTATGTCGCCATGAAACTTCACGACCTCGCGCATGCTCGGATAGTGGCGACGGGCGCTTAGAACTTCGGGAAAGTCAGCCTCTTGGACTAGCCGTTGACAGCGTCCGCCAGCGAGAGAAATGGAGCGTTCGATGAAACTGTCGTAGTTCGTCGTGTAAATCACCGGGCAACCTTCCAGGGCGGCCAATTTCACGTGAATCGCGGAGAGAAGGAGCGCCTCATCAGGCGCATCCAGCTGAGTGAAAAGCCAGTTCAAGAGTTCGTCCTTCTTGCCCTTTCGAGCGAGGAACTCAAGAATCTGCAGATCGGTTCCACGCACCCGAAGCAAGTCTGCATCTTCGAACTCCAGAATCTTTGCCGCCTGGTTGACCAACTCGGGCCAGTTGGGGGGCCGAAATTCCTTTTCGTCAACTTTCCATCTCACAGACGCGGAAACACCAGCACCCACAAACGGGATCAATCGGCCCTCTGCGTAGGAGCTTTTCAGGTCGGGCGGGATCTCCACTAGTCCGAAGCCTTTCGGGCAATGATTCTCGTCATGCTGTGAACATGCGGGATCCGATTGTGAGGGTGCGACTCTTGGAGATCCTCGTCGGTGGCGTGCTCAAGGCGCCAGCCAGCAAAGCTCCCTAGGTACTCGTCGTGCGGAACTAGCGTCGGTTCAAAACCCGGGTGCGCCGTCAAATCTTGGTGGCGATCGTTGAAGGCGCAGAGCACGAACAGGCCGCCCGGCCGAACCGATATCTGAATTTTTTCAACGAGTTCGAAAACCTCATCACGATTGGCCATGCAATGGGTTAGGCCGTACGCGATCGCCATGTCGAAGACCCCCTCACCGAGTTTGGACTCGCGAACGTCCGCGGTGCGCCAAGTGACACTCTTAGGGATCCCGCCAAATTGCGTCACTCCGTTCTGTCTAGCCGTCGAAGAAACCTCAATTGCGAGGACGTCAGCCCCGAGGTCCGCTAGATGTACGGCGTTCTTTCCCTCGCCCGCTCCCACGTCGAGGACGTTCGCCCCAACGGGATCGAATCCGCTCTCGAGTGCAATTTTGACGAGCGAACCCGGTCCCTCACCCCAGAGGCACGGAACCGCCTGATATCCGTCTTCGTATCCGCCAGCCATCAAAGTTCACCCATCAAAGATTCGATAACTCATCCAGCGTGTAGATTCGCGCCGAATGCGCGTGGGGAAGATACCGGATATTTGGGGGCACAACTCTGGCTATGACCCAGTCCTTCATTAAGTGGGCGGGCGGGAAATCCTGGTTGGCCGAAGCGGTGGGCCAGCTCCTCGGGGAACCCCGAGGTCGCTACATCGAACCCTTTGTCGGATCAGGGGCTGTGTTTTTTGAGCTCGAGCCGGCGAGGGCCGTTCTCTCGGACGCCAATTCTGAGCTCGTAAATGCACTCAAGGTGGTTCGCGACAACCCTGGGGCACTTAAGGGCCAGCTGCGCCGAAAAACGATCTCTGCGGAGCATTTTCTCGCTATACGTGCGAGTAGGCCAAAGAGCGAAGTCGGTCGTGCGGCACGATTTGTGTATCTAAACCGGACCGCGTTTAACGGCATTTGGAGGGTGAACAGGCAGGGTGACTTCAACGTTCCGTTCGGATGCAAGCCAGGCACTGTCTTGTTCTCATCCGACGGGATCGACGCGTGCTCAATTGCCCTCGCAAACGCAGATTTAGAAGTAAATGACTTTCGAGCTTCCCTGACCAAAGTTCAGACGAAAGACTCCGTCTATGTCGACCCGCCATACACGGTGAGCCACAACAACAATGGCTTTCGTCGCTACAACGAGAAGATTTTCAGCTGGGACGACCAACGGGATCTCGCCGCACGCGTGAACGGGCTCGGCAAACGCGGCGTCCGAGTCGTGGTTTCAAACGCTCACCACCGTCAGCTCGCGGAGTTGTACAGCGACGAGTGGCTCTCGTTCGCCGAGGTTCGTCGTCAAACCCGTATTGCAGGCAGCGCAGAGCACCGTGGAATCACGTCTGAGCTCGTGATTGCGACGAAGCAGATCGCCCCGTCCAACAAAGTGCTTGCTGCTCGGCTTCGTGGTGCTGGAGTGGCGGCACGCGCTCTGCCCGTTCGCCGGGGGGATTGATGGGCCACTTTCTCCGAGTTGCTGAAAAGGTTCTTCGCACAACGTCGAGGCCGATGAGCGCTCGCGAGATCGTCGATGTCGCACTTCGAGATCGGATGCTCGAGTCCGCCGGAAAGACGCCGTCACAGACGATGAAGGCGAAGCTCAGCGTGGAGATTCGCAGCAAAGGTCCCGAGTCGATGTTCGTGCGGACGTCGCCTGGCAGGTTTTATCTGAGATCCCTGCTCGAAGACGAAAGCGGAATCTACGAGGCACCGCCATTGACCCCTCCGCCCCCCGAAGAACAAGTCCTTGTGTATCCGGCGACGCTCTTCGATGCGATCAACCGACCCCAAGGGCTCATCGTTCGAGGAAAGGCCTTCGATGACTTGCGGCGGCTCTTGCGCGAAACTGACTCGCATTACATTGACCGTCTTGAGGCGGAGGCGACAGAGGATTTCAAGCAAGCTCTCACCTACGTGCTGGTCACCCGGGGAAACCAAGTGCTTTGCTTCCAGCGGGGCAGCTACAACCGCGTGGCGGATTTTCTTCGCGGTGCTCGTTGCATCGGCTTTGGCGGACACGTCACATCTGCGGACGCCACGCTGTTCAGCGCCGAGGACAACGGAATTCTTGGAAACGCCGCCCGGGAGCTAGCCGAAGAACTGAAGCTCCCAGACGCCGACAAACGTCGGCTTGAGTTCGGTGAGGGGATCGAGCTCGTCGGGATCATCAATGACGACTCGTCGTCTGTTGGCCGAAGACACGTTGCAGCTGTGTACAGATACGAGGTCAGCGACTCGTCGTCGTGGTCCGAACCCGAACGTGGCGAGAAATCGATAACCCAACTCGGGTGGCTTGATATCGGCAGTGAAACTGTCCGGCTCGAAGAGTTCGAGTATTGGTCGCAGTTGTGCCTAAGTGGGTACTTCGGTTCTTCCGTCAAGGGTGCGCCCTCATTCAACATCCGGCGAAAGCTTGACCTCTCTGGCAAGCACATTCTCGTGATCATGGGAGAAATCGGAAGCGGTAAATCATCAATGACTTCCGTACTCACGAGCGATTTTGGTTACACCGAGGTCAACAGCGGTGCTGCACTTGCGGAACTCCTTGACCTGCCAAAGTTGGCGCCTGCGGGCGAGTCTGGGCGCGCGGAATTTCAGAACGCCGCGGCTTCGTTCATCAATTCGCCAGACGGCCCGCGAAAGCTCGCGATCGAGATACTTCGTCGCGCTCGCGAGTCCGGCGCGGATCGAGTGGTCGTCGATGGGATCCGTCAACGCGCGACACTGGATGCAATTCGTGACGCAGCCGAACATCCGATATACACAGTGTACGTGCATACCCCCCCGGATGTAGCCTTCCGCCTGTACAAGAGCCGTCGCGGTGACAATCCGACCGTTCAGGAGTTTGTCGAGGTGCGGGAAGCGGAGGTTGAGAGCGAAGTGGCTGAAATGATCCAAGTGGCCGACACGGTCGTGTACAACTGGATTGGCCAGGGGGCATTCCGAACTGTGATCCGCTCGGTGATGGGTGACCTCGGAGTTACTCGATCCTGACGATCCCAGCCTGGCCTAGCAAAGATCAAGATCCTGCGTCACGACGGGATTCCTCGCCGCAGCCGCCTCATCCAAACGCCGCACCGGCGTCGTGTACGGCGCGTTCTTCACGAACTCAGCGTCGCGCTCGGACTCTTCGAGGATCTGATCGAGAGCGTCGATGAAGCCGTCGAGCGTCTCCATCGTCTCGGTCTCGGTCGGCTCGATCATCAGCGCCTCGTCGACGAGCAACGGGAAGTAGATCGTCGGCGGGTGGTAGCCCAGATCAAGCAGGCGCTTGGCGATGTCGGTGGCGCGCACGTCGAGGTCGCGCTTGGCCGGTGAAGCCGAGAGCACGTACTCGTGCTTGCACGTGCGATCAAACTCAACCGGCAGGTACTTCGCAACGCGCTCCTTCTTCTTGCCCTGCTCGAGCATGTAGTTGGCGTTCAGCACGGCCGTCTCGGAGGCGGCCTTCAGGCCCTCGCCGCCGAGCGAGAGGATGTACGCGTAGGTGCGCACGAACACGCCGAAGTTGCCCTGGAAGCCGCGCAGGCGGCCGATGCTCTTGGGCTGGTCGAAGTCGTAGGCAAAGCGGCCGTCCTTCTTTGCAACCCGCGGCACCGGCAGATACGGGGCCATGCGCTCGGAGACCGCGATTGGGCCGCTGCCCGGACCGCCGCCGCCGTGCGGCTGCGTGAACGACTTGTGCAGGTTCATGTGGACGATGTCAAAGCCCATGTCGCCCGGGCGCGAGATGCCCATCACCGCGTTGAGGTTCGCGCCGTCGTAGTAGAGCGTCGCGCCTACCGAGTGCATGATCTCGGCGATCTCCTCGATGTTCTCGTCGAACAGGCCCAGGGTGTTGGGGTTCGTGAGCATCAGGCAGGCGACATCCGTGGTCGCCTTCTCGCGCAGGTCGTCGATGTCGACTCCCCCGCGCTCGTTGGTCGCCACCTTGACCGTTTCGTATCCGGCCATCGTGACCGTCGCCGGGTTGGTGCCGTGCGAGGTGTCGGGGGCGAGAACCTTCGTGCGGTGCTCGCCGCGGTCCTCGTGGTAGGCCTTCGTCAGCAGCACTCCGGCGAGCTCGCCGTGGCTCCCGGCGCTCGGCTGGAGGCAAACGTGCGGCAGGCCCGTGATCTCGCTGAGCGCGCCCTCGAGGTAGTACATCAGCTCCAGCGCGCCCTGGGCACGGTCACTGTTCTGCAGCGGGTGCAGACGAGAAAAGCCGGGCAGCGCCGCGGCGCGCTCGTGCAGCTTCGGGTTGTGCTTCATCGTGCACGAGCCGAGCGGGTAGAAGCCGCTGTCGAGGTCGAAGTTGCGGCGGCTGAGCTTGTTGTAGTGGCGGACGATCTCGGGCTCGGCGATCTCCGGCAGACGCGCCGGCGCCTTGCGGATCGCGCCCTCCGGCAGCAATTCGGAGACGTCGCGGTCGGGCACATCGAGTGCTGGCAGCGCGCTCGCGCGGCGGCCCGGCTTGGACTTCTCGTAGATCGTCGTGGCCTTCTCGGCCTGCATCGGGGTTTCGGTGACGTTGACGGTCATGCGCTCACCCCCACGGTCGAGGCAGTCGCAATCGCCGCGCCCAGCCGTTCTGCGAGCAGGTCGATCTGCTCGCGGCTGCGCTTCTCGGTGATCGCCACGAGGATCGCGTCGCCCAGCTCGGGGTAGTCGATCCCGAGCCGGTAACCACCGTTGATGCCGTCGAGCGCGAGCTGGTCGAGCACGGCGCGCGCCGGGGCGTCGACCTTGATCGCAAACTCGCGGAAGACCGGAGCGTCGAACAGCAGTTCCACGCCGTCGACAGCCGAGAGCGCCTCGCGCGCGTAGGCCGTGCGCTTGAGCATCAGCTCGCCGAGTTCGACGATCCCCTTGCGGCCGAGCCAGCTCAGGTAGATCGTGCCCGCGAGCGCGTTCAGCGCCTGGCTCGTGCAGATGTTGCTGGTCGCCTTCTCACGGCGGATGTGCTGTTCGCGCGTCTGCAGCGTGAGCACCCAGCCGCGGCGGCCGTCGGCGTCGACGGTCTCGCCGGCGATGCGGCCGGGCATGCGGCGGATCAGCTTCTTGGTGGCGGCGAAGAAACCGAAGCTCGGGCCGCCGAAGTCGAGGCGGTTGCCGAGCGTCTGGCCCTCGCCGACGCAGATGTCGACGCCGAAGTCGCCTGGAGGCGCGAGTACGCCCAAGGTGAGCGGGTCGGCAACGCAGACGACGAGCGCGCCCTTGGCATGGGCGGCCTCGGTCAGCGCGCCGAGATCCTCGATCGAGCCGAAGAAGTTCGGGTACTGGATGAAGATCGCCGCGGTCTCGTCGTCGATCTGCTCGGCGAACGTGGCCGGGTCGGTGACGCCGTTCTCGGCGTTCACCTCGACGACCTCGCCGCCATAGCCGTGGGCGTTGGTCTTGAGCGTCTGGCGGTACTGCGGGTTGACGGCCGACGAGACGACGAACCTGGTCCGCTTGTTCTCGTTGTAGGCGAGGTAGCCGGCAGCGGCCATCGCGCTCGGACCCTCATACACGGAAGCGTTGGAGACGTCTAGACCGGTCAGTTCGGCGATCGCCGTCTGGTACTCGAACATCACCTGCAGGTTGCCCTGACTGACCTCAGGCTGGTACGGCGTGTACGGCGTGAGGAACTCGCTGCGCGAGATGATCGAGTCGACCAGCGCGGGGACGTAGTGGTCGTACATCCCGGCGCCGAGGAAGCTGATCTCGCGGTCGGCGTGGATGTTCTTCTCGGCGAGCGCGGCGAGGTGGTCGAACACCTCGAACTCGGCCTTGCCCGCAGGCAGGTCGAGCGGGCGCTGGAGCCGCACCCCATCGGGGATGTCGGCGAAAAGGTCATCGATCGAATCCGCCCCGATCGCGGCCAGCATGGCGGCGCGGTCGTCGGGCGTGTCAGACGTGTACGTGCTCAAACGCGGTCCTTCGTGAGTCGGGGAGACGCGCCGCCTGGGGTCGGCGGGGCGTTATGGAGACTTTAGAAGGTGGGCTGGCGGGAGGTTGAGATGGATCGCGGTGGAGTTTTGGCGATCAAAAGGAGTTTTGCGGCACGGCGCAAATTGCGTGTCCCGCATAAACAAGCGGTAAATCTTCCTAGGTCTGCGCTCGCGGCGCAGACCTAGGAGCAAATCGCCCTTGTTTGCGCAGGTCCGAGCGAAGGGCTGACCCCTTCGCCGGAATTCAGCCGGCGAGCAGCCCTTCGTATCCGGCCTTGTCGAGCAGGCTGCTCGTCTCGCTCGGGTCCGAGAGCCGGATCTTGACCATCCACCCCGCTCCGTACGGGTCGTCGTTGATCGTCTCGGGCGCGTCGCCCAGGGCCTCGTTGACCTCGATGATCTCGCCGCTCAATGGCGAGACGACCTCGGATACGGCCTTGACCGACTCGATCTCGGCGTAAGAGGCATCCTTGGTGACGGTCGACCCGACGGCCGGCGGCTCGAAGAACACGACCTCACCCAGCGCATCCTGCGCGAACCAGGTGATTCCGAATGTGGCGACGTCGCCCTCGATCTTGGCCCAGTCGTGCTCGGGGTGGTACAGCAGACCGTCGGGGTAGTTCTCTTCAGCCACTTTGGAAACCTTTCAGGGGTCGATTGCTGGGCGCAATCCTAATGGTTAGGCAGGCTTGACGTAGAGCGGGCGCTTGCGCACCTGTGCCGGGCGCAGCTTGCCGCGGATGTCGATCTCGATGTCGCTGCCCGACTCGGTGAAGCGCGAGTCGATATAGGCCATCCCCACGCCGCTGTCGAGCGACGGCGAGAGCGTGCCACTGGTGACGACGCCGATCTCATCGCCGCCGCGGACAACCGGGTTGCCCTGGCGCGGAATGCCGGGGCCGACGATCGTGAACGGCACGAGCTTGCGCTCCGGCCCGTTGGCGGCGATCTCCTTGAGCGCGTCAACCCCGACGAAGTCGGTCTCCAGCGCGCAGGCCCACGAGAGGCCGGCCGAGATCGGATCGACATCGCGCGAAAGGTCGTTGCCGTAGAGGTGGAAGCAGACCTCGAGTCGCAGCGTGTCACGCGCGGCGAGGCCGATCGGCTTGGCCCCGGCGATGATCAGGTCTTCCCAGACGATCGGGGCGTCGGCCGGCGAGACGAGGATCTCCACCCCGTCCTCACCGGTGTAGCCGGTGCCGGCGATCAGCGCCGGGTGGTTTGCGACCTTGCTGTCGACGATCGTCATCCGCTCGGGCGCCGCGGCGCCACCGAGCAACTGCGCGAGCACCGTGCGCGCCTGCGGACCCTGCAGCGCGATCATCGCGTACTCGTTGGCACGGTCGATCACGTCGACGTCGAAGCCACCGGCGTTGCCTGCGAACCACTCGAAATCGGTCGGATGGTTGGCCGCGTTGGTGACGGTCAGATAGCGGTTCTGACCGAGCCGGTAGGTGAAGAGGTCGTCGATCACACCGCCGTCGGCCTGACATATCAGCGAGTACTGCGCGCCACCGATCGGGATCTTGCTGACGTCGTTGGTGAGGATCGACTGCAGGAACTGCTCGGCCTGCGGGCCGGTCGTCTCGATCTGGCCCATGTGCGAGACGTCGAAGATTCCGGCATGCTGGCGGACCTGCTGGTGCTCGGCGCGGATGCCGTCCTGGTACTGCACCGGCATCTCCCAGCCGGCGAACGGGACGACCTTGGCGCCTTCGGCAACATGGCGGTCGTAGAGCGGAGTGCGGCGCAGCGGCTGCGCGGATTCGGTCTCGGTCATGATTGGCGCGAGACTAGCGCCGCCATTCGGCTTCGCAGGATTCGCCACCGCGAGGCGCCTGTCAGCCGGGCGATCCGGCGAGCGATCGATCGCGTTGCGCCACGCGAGCCGCCGCCCGCAAAGAAGTTCCAGATCTCGATCTCGTGGTAGAGCCAGTAGGCGTCGAACACGCGATCGAGCCACGGCGGCGGATCGCCGTAGCCATCAAGCATCGCCCGCCACAGATCGGCGCGCGGCGGAAAGCGATGGTGATGCGTACGCACGAGGTCCATCGCCGGATCGCCGCCGAAGCTGATCTCGAGGTCGAGCGCGCCCACGATCCGCAGCGCTCCATCGACCTCCGCGACGCGCAGGTTCGCCGGATGCATGTCGCCGTGACAGAAACGTGGACCGGGACACTCGTCAAGCCCCGCACGGTGTTCGGCGAACCAACGCTCGACGCACCACGCGAGGTAGCGATTGGCGCCGTTCTCGCGAAAGGCGCGCAGCGCGAGCACGACGCGATCGTCGAACCACGAGACGTTGTCGTCAAAGCCGCGACCGGGTTCATCGAGAAGTGGCCAGAAGTGCGGCAGCTCCACCGCGTGAAAGCGCGCCAGCAACTCGCCGATCTCGCGGTACAGCGCGACCAACTGGGCATCGCCCAGGTCGGCGAGTTTGGTGTTCATCGGCGTGCCCGGCGCCAGCGACATCAGGAGGTAACCGTGCGGAGCGCCCTCGAACCCGAGCGCGCTGGACACCACCTTCGGCACCTGCGGAACAGCAGACCCGAGCACGGCGTAGGCCCCGAGTTCACGGCGAGCGGCGTCGGGTTTCACGTAGAGCTTCAGTGCGAGCGGCTCGCCGTGCTCGAAGTCGAGCCGCAGCACGCGTGCCTTGACGCCTTCGCCGATCTCGGATACGCCCGTGAGCGCACGCTCGATCCCGGCGGCGCGGACGATCCGCTCCGCAATCGCGAAGTCAGCTGAGGGCGGAGCTTCCGCCCCGGCCAAACTAATCCTCGCGGAGGAAGTCCGGGACGTCGATGTCGTCGTCGGAGATCTCGAGCGATCCGCGATCGACGTCCTTGCGTCCGACGTCGCGACGTGGACGGCGCGAGGAGCGCTCAGTCGTGAAGTCGAGTGCGCCGCGACTGCTCGAAGCGCCGCGGCGATCGAAGCCGGTCGCGATGACGGTCACACGGACCTCATCACCGAGCGACTCATCGATCACGGCGCCGAAGATGATGTTGGCGTTCTGATCCGCGGCGCTAGAGACGATCTCGGCGGCCTCGTTGATCTCGAACAGACCGACTTCCTTGCCGCCGGTGATGTTGAGCAGGATGCCGGTGGCACCCTCGACGCTCTCTTCGAGCAGCGGCGAGCTGATCGCGTTCTTGGCGGCCTCACCGGCGCGGCCTTCACCACTACCGGCGCCGATGCCCATCAGGGCGCTGCCGGCATCGTGCATGATCGTGCGCACGTCGGCGAAGTCGAGGTTGATCAGACCGGGAGTGGTGATCAGGTCGGTGATGCCCTGGACACCCTGGCGCAGCACGTTGTCGGCGTCGCGGAAGGCGTCGAGGATCGAGGTGCGGCGCTCGACGGTGCTGAGCAGCCGCTCGTTCGGAATCACGATCAGCGTGTCGACCTGCTCGCGCAGTCGCTGGATGCCCTCGTCGGCCTGCTTGGCGCGCTGGGATCCTTCAAAGGAGAACGGCCGGGTGACCACGCCCACGGTGAGCGCGCCGACTTCCTGCTTGGCGATCTCGGCAATCACCGGAGCAGCGCCGGTGCCGGTGCCACCGCCCTCTCCGGCGGTGACGAAGACGAGGTCGGCGCCCTTGAGCGCCTCCTTGATGTCGTCGCGGCTCTCGGACGCCGCGCCCGCGCCGATCGACGGGTCGGCGCCCGCGCCGAGACCCTTGGTGAGCGTCGAGCCGATGTTCAGCTTGACGT
Source organism: Solirubrobacterales bacterium (assembly GCA_047605325.1). GTDB lineage: Bacteria > Actinomycetota > Thermoleophilia > Solirubrobacterales > JACPNS01 > JACPNS01. Next base: position 25,275 of record JASGFX010000004.1, read on the forward strand.
CGGCGTCGCACATCTGCAAAGCCTGTGCGTCGGTGTTGACCGCGATGAACTCGACACCCTTGAGTCCGGCGTCGACCATGCGGTTCACTGCGTTGGTACCGCCGCCGCCGACCCCCACGACCTTGATCACGGCCAGGTAGCTGCCTGCGTCACGGCCAGCGCCGCCCTGCGGGTTGTAGTCAAAGTCGTTCATAGTGCGGAAATTAACGGCCTCCGGGCCGGCTCGTGTGACGCTGGCAAGGTTTGTTGCAGTTCAAACCCTCAAGCTTGGCTTGAGAGATAGGCCACTCTCAAGTGCAGCTTCACGGTTTGAAGGTTGAGGGTGCACTTGTGAGTTATACATGGTTCAAGCAGGGATTTGCCGATCGTCAGCCGGTCGGCGCCGCCCCACCTGCGGCTGCAGGAGTCTGTGCAGGCTGCTGCTCGGTCGTCGTCGATTGAGTCTGCTGGGTTGTTTCTTGCGTGGTCGTCTGCTGGTGCGCCGCGTGTCTGGTCGGCGTCGGTCGCGGTGGAAGTCGTCGTCGCCGCTGCCCCGTCGGTCGTCGAATCGGTGCTCACGTTCGTGGCCTCGGGCAGCGGCGCCCCGCCGAGGCCGCCGACGGCCGTGCGACCGGGCACCCGCAGATCGAGGTACGCCGCACCGCGCGACTGTTCGCTGGCGAGCACGGTGGCGGCGTCGCGCCACTTGGCGGCGGCGTCATCCTCCGTTCCGAAGTAGAGATCCGGGCCGCCCCGGAGCGAGACGACGATCCCGAGCTTGCCCCAGTCGATCTTGTCGACCTTCCGGAGCAGCACGTCGGGGGCGGCGCCGAGAACCTTCACGGCCTGGAGCGCGCGGCCGGAGACGACGTGGTCGTCCGCGATCCGGCCGACAGTCTCGATCTTCGGCAGTCCGGCGACGGCGTGAGTCGGATTGATGATCTCGCCGGCCTGAGAGAGCGTGACGGCGCGGCCGTTGATGCGCGCGATCAGCACCGGTCGGCGCACGTCGAAGCGAATCGTCGCTCCGTGCGGGAAGTCGGTCTCGACGTGCACGCCGGCGACATCAACGAACTGCGCCGCGGCCTGCTCGACACGTGCGTCGTCAAAGTTCATCGTGGTCATCTGCATCGCCTCGTCGACGACGGCGGCGCGGGCATCCTTGTCGTAGTAGCCGGAGAGGCCGACGATCTTGACCTGCTGCACCGCGACGAGCGACGAATTGCGCACGAGCAGCCACGCGCCGGCAAGCACGACGGCCAGCACGAGCAGGGCCGCGAGCAGTCCGATGCGCGACGGGCGGCGCGACGGCACCCCGACGCGCGGGATGCTGACTCGCGGAAGCTGGATGCGACGCGGATCGATCGCGGCCGGGAAGCTCATGCGCCCTCCCACAGAGCAGAATCGACCTCGCCGAGCACCTGAACCTCGGTCTCGAGGCGCAGGCCGTCGAACTCGGAGGCGACGCGGCGACGCCCCTCGGCGATCAGCGCCACGACATCGGCGGTCGTGGCGTCGTTGAAGTTTTCGACGAAGTTCGCATGTTTCGGCGAGAAGCGCGCGCCGCCATGCTCGAGGCCCTTGCACCCTGCCGCCTCGAGCAGCTGACCCGCCGTGCGTCCTGCGGCGCGCGGGTCGTCCGGGTTCTTGAACGTGGAACCGAAAGTCTTGATGCCGGAGGGCTGCGCCTGTTTGCGGCGGTCGCGCAGATCGGCGAGCGTCGCCTTGACCGTCTCGGCTTCGGCGGCGGCGAGCCTGAACTGCGCCCGTGTGACGACCTGCAGGCCCGTGATGTTGCTGTGGCGGTAGCTGAAACCGAAGTCTTCGGCCGTGCGGCGCTCGACGCCGTCCGGCGTAGCGACTTCGGCCCACTCGAGCACCTTGGCGAGCTCGCCGCCGTAGGCGTTCGCGTTCATGCGGATCGCGCCGCCGACCGTGCCGGGGATGTTGACCCCGAACTCGAGGCCGGCGAGGCCGTGCTCGGCCGTCTTCGCAGCGACACGCGGCAGGCGCGCTCCGCCGCCGGCGAGTACGCCGTCAGCTTCGAAAGTCACTTCCGTGAGGTGTCCGTCAAGTTTGATCACGAGGCCGCGGAATCCCTTGTCCGCAACCAATAGATTCGATCCCGAGCCGATCACCCCTACCGGAAGATCCTGTTCTTGCGCCCAGGCGAGCAGTTCGACGACCTGGTTGTTCGTACGCGGACGCGCGTAGAAATCGCCCGATCCGCCGGTGCGGACGGTCGTCAGGCGAGCAAGCGGAAAGTCGCGCTCGATCCCGTCCGGCTCGCTCACGTGGCGACCCCGGTGAGACGGCGGGTGAGTTTGAAGATGTCGCCGGCGCCGATTCCGATGCAGAGGTCGCCGTCCTTCAGGATGCGTTCGAGCGCGGCTTCGGCGTCATCCTGGGTCGGCTCGTAGTAGACGGGCTTGCCGGGCGCGGCGTCGGCCGCGCGCACTGCCTGCATCCAGCCGGTCACTCCGGGGAAATCCTCGGCATTCTCGCGCGCCGGATAGACATCGAGCACGACGATCACGTCGGCCAGGTCGAGCGCCTCGCCGAACTCGCGGGCATAGGCCTGGGTGCGCGAGTAGAGGTGCGGCAGGTAGGCGACGACCACTCGCCCTCCCCCCGCGCTCTGGCGTGCCGTGGTCAGCGCGGCGCGGACCTCCGTCGGATGGTGGGCATAGTCGTCGTAGACCACTGCTCCCGAGCGGTGCGTGCCGATCAACTCGAAGCGTCGGGCGACGCCGCTGAACGATTTGATCGCCGAGATCGAGCGCTCGCGTGAGATGCCGGCCGCCTCCAGCGCGGCGATCGCCGCCAAGGCGTTCTTGACGTTGTGCTCGCCACGCACCGAGAGCGCCACAACCATCTCGCCGAGACGAAAGCTCGTGCCGCGGTCCGACTCGCTCGGAGTCTCGATCGCGGCGGCCGCGAAGTCGGCATCTTCCGGTGCGATGCCGAAGCTGATCGCGCGACCGGCCGGGTCGATCTCGTCACGGCGCGGCTGCGCCAGCGGCAGGATGATCGCCCTCGACGGCTCCGCAAACTTCGCAAATGCGACAAGCAGTTCGTCCAGACCGCTCCAGGTCTCGGGGTGCTCGAACTCGACGTTGGTGATCACGGCGACGTCGGGGGCGTAGCGCAGGAACGAACCGTCGGACTCGTCGGCCTCGATCACGACGATCTCGCCCGCACCGATGTGGGCGTTGGTCGTGCGCGGTCCGATCGTCACCTCGCCGCCGACGAAGTACGACGGGTCCTCGCCGAGTTCGTCGAGGATGTGGGCGATCATCGCGGTGGTCGTGGTCTTGCCGTGTGTGCCGGCGACGGCGATCGTCGTCGGACGCGTCGCGGCGAGCTCGGCGAGCAGGTCGGAGCGGTGCAGGATCGTCATGCCGCGCTCGCGGGCGGCGGCAAGCTCGGGGTTGGCGTCAGTGATCGCGGTCGAGCGCACGACTTCGGCGTCCTCGGGAAGGTTCGCGGCGTCCTGACCGATCGTGACCGCGATTCCGAGCGACTCGAGTCGCTCGGTGTAGCTCGAAGCTTCCTTGTCCGAACCCGAGACGATCGCACCGAGCGAATTCGCCGCGATCGCAAGACCACTCATACCGGCGCCGCCGATTCCGATCAGGTGGAGCCTGCGCCCCTCGAAGGCGGCACTCATCCGACTGCCTCTTCGAGTTGGTCGGCGATCCGTTCAGCGGCGTCGGGCATCGCGAGTTCGAGCGCGTTCGCGCGCATCTCGTCGAGCCGGCCGGGCGTATCGAGCATCTCCCCGAGCAGTTCGCGCAGCACGGAGCCGGTCAGCGCCTCGTCGCGCACCATCACGGCGGCATCGCCGTCAGTCAGCCATTTGGCGTTCAGCGCCTGGTGGTCGGCGGTCGCATGGGGATATGGCACGAGGATCGCCGGCAGACCGGCGGCGGCGAGCTCGAAGATCGAACCCCCGGCGCGGCAGACCGAGATGTCGGCAGCCGCGAGCGCCACATCGAAATCGGTCGTGAAGTCGAACAGGCGGTAACGCGCATTGGCGGCGGCCTCGGCGAGCGCCGAGCGCGAATCGAGAATCTCGCGCGCGGCGGTGAAGTCGCCGCGACCGGTCAGATGCATCACGCAGAGCCCATCCGGCACGCCATCTTCGAAGGCGTCGAGCGCGGCGCGGTTGATGTTGCGCGCGCCGAGCGATCCTCCGAAGACGAGCAGGCAGCGGCCCTCCTCGGGCAGACCGAATTGGGCGCGTGCGGCAGATCTGGTCAGCCCCTCACGCCGCGGCGCGATCGGGCGTCCGGTGACGACGTACTTCTCCCCCGCGTGACCTTCGAGCGCGAAGGCGAGGCAGACACGCCGCGCGAACGGTGCGAGCAGCTTGTTCGCCACCCCGAGGTGGGCGTCGGCCTCGGTGACGATCAGCGGCAGTCGCAAAGTGATCGCGGCGGCCCCGACGGGTCCGGCGACGTACCCGCCGCCGGCCATCACAGCCTCGATCTTCTTGGCCTTCAGCGCCTTGCGCGCGGTCAGCACGCCGCGAAAGGCCAGCCAGACGGCGCGCAGCGCCTTCAGCGGGTTGCGCCTGTCGAGCCCCGCGAGGCGCAGCTGATTGAACTCGTAGCCCGCTGCGGGCACAAGTTCGGCTTCGGCGCGCTCTCCGCCGAAGAAGACGACTTCCGCCCCGCGCTCCTCGAGCGCGTCAGCGACGGCCAGGGCCGGAACGGCGTGACCCGCTGTCCCCCCCGCGGCGATTGCGATTCTCATAGCTGCCTCCACGCGTGCGGCCGCCGGCGCCTGCCGCCGCGACCTTCCGCGTCTGCTGCTGCCTGCCCGCGCCCTGCGCCGATCCGCGTCCACCGCCGCGCAGCACACGCACGCGCGCCTGATGGCGGCCGGAGGCGACGTTGATCAGCAATCCCATGGCCGAGAGCATGATTATCAAGTTGCACCCGCCGTACGAGATGAACGGCAGTGGCACGCCTGTCAGTGGCGCCATCCCGAGCACGGCAAAGAAATTCAGCAGCGCCTGACAGGCGAGCATCGAGGTGATTCCGATCGCCAGCAGGCGGGCGTAGATGTCGCGACTGTTCTTGGCCGCTCGCAGTCCGACGAAGATCAGGCCGGTGTAGAGCGTCGCGAGACCGAGGACGCCAGCCAGACCGAGTTCCTCGCCGATCACCGCGAGGATCATGTCGGTGTGCGCCTCCGGCATGTACCAGATCTTCTGCACCGATTCTCCGAGGCCGACCCCGAAGACACCGCCCGATCCGATCGCGATACGTGCCTGCTGCGACTGGTAGCCAATTCCGCCCGGGTCGTGATTGGGGTTCAGGAACGACGTGAGCCGCGCCATGCGGTACGGCTCGACGATGCTCAGCAGCACGATCCCGGCGACCAGCACTCCGGCGACCTTCGCGAGGTCCTTGAGCTGCGCGCCTGCGGCGATCAGCAGAAGTCCCATCGTGCCGCAGATCACGAGGTCGGTGCCCATGTCGGGCTGGAGCATGATCAGCGCGCAGGCGCCGCCGACCACGTAGAACAGCGGATTTGCGAGCGAACTCAGCGATTTGACCCGCTTTGGATCTTGCGCGATCAACATCGCCGTGTAGAGCACGAGCGCGATCTTCATCACCTCGGAGGGCTGGAAGCGCAGCATTCCCGCGCCGAGCCAGCGCTTCGCGCCGTTGACCTCCACCCCGAAGCCCGGCAACAGCACGAGCCCAAGCATCACGAACGCGCCGATCAGGAGGTAGGGCGTCAGCTCCCGCACCCGGCCCAGGTCGATCCGAGACGCAAAGTGCATGATCACGAGGCCCGCTGCGCCGATCACTAGGTAGCGCTTGAGGTATCCCATCGGGTCCCCGCCGACCTGCAGCGCCGCGTTGCCGGAACTCGCCGAATAGACCATCACCGCGCCGGCGGCGAAGAGCGCAATCGTGATCGTCCAGAGCAACTGCTCGTCGGTCGACTTCTTGCCTCCCTTCGCCGTCTTCGGAATGCGCGGAATCCTCATCCCGACTGAGTTCGACGCCCTGCATGCGACCCCTTGCCGCTACGAGGCCAGCGCAGCGAATAGTTCGCGAAATGCGTCGCCGCGGGCTTCGTAGTTCTTGAACTGGTCGAAGCTGGCAGCGGCCGGACTCAGCAGGACGGTCTCGCCGGCCTCTGCTTCTCCTGCGGCGGCCCTGAAGGCTTCTTCGAGGGTCTCGAAGCTGGCGATCCGCACGTCTGCCCCGTCGAGGGCCGCTTCGAGCTGTGGCGCCGTGGCGCCGTTGAGGTAGACGACGGCGCAGGCGGCCTCGACCGCGGGCCGCAGCTCTGAGAGGTCTTCGCCCTTGGCCGATCCGCCGATCACCAAACGAGCGTTCTTCTCGAATCCGCCCAGCGCGGCGACGGTGGCGGCGACGTTTGTCGCCTTCGAGTCGTTGACGTAGCTGACGCCGCGTCTCACGCCGACCAGCTCCACGCGGTGTGGCAGCCCGGCGAAGGTGGCGAGCGTACGCGAGATCGAGAGCGGATCGACGCCCATCAGCATCGCCGCCTGCGTGGCGATCAGCGCGTTCTCCTTGTTGTGCGCGCCCTGCAGCGCGATCGAGTCACCGACCTTCGCGAGGTCGGGCTGGGGCACGTGGTAGGTGCGCGCCTCGCCGGGGATCTCGAAGTCGATCGACGGGCCGATCACGGCGAACTGACCCTCGTGCTGGCCGGCGAACATCTCGAGCTTGGCGGCGCGGTAGCGCTCGAAGCTGCCGTGGCGGTCGATGTGATCGGGCTTGACGTTGAGCAGCACGCCGCACTCTGGCGCGAATTCGGGTGAGTCCTCGGACTGATAGCTGGAGACCTCGGCAATGATCGTGGCCTGTGGGTCGATGTTGCCGACGTACTCGCTGAGCGGGGTGCCGACGTTGCCGGCGACCACGACCGGCAGGCCGGCGTCGCGGTAGATCTGACCGAGCAGCTCAGTCGTGGTGGTCTTGCCATTCGTGCCGGTCACGGCGATCACGGGATTGGGCAGCAGCCGCCAGCCGAGTTCGAACTCGCCGAAGAGCTCTTTGCCCTCCGCCCTGGCGGCTTCGACGGCCGGTATCTCCTGCGGCACGCCCGGGCTCTTGACGAGGACGTCGATCTCGTCGACGTACTCCACTCCGTCGGTCTGCAGGTGTGTTTCGACGCCGAAGTCGCCGAGTGTGTCGGCGCCTTGCGGTGACCCGGAGTCGACCGCGATCACGCGGTGACCACGAGCGGCGAGGAGCCTGGCGGCTGCCTGGCCCGATTTGCCGAGGCCGACGACGAGGTAGGTGCCCCGCGGGATCGGTGGACGCTCCACGGGGGTGTAGGTGAGCTTGGGCGGCACAGCGGAAACGCTATCTGGCGCGACCCGGGCCGTGGAGTTTGGCCGCTTCGCGGCCCAACTCCACCGGCCTAGAGCGGGTTCAAGAACAGCACGAAACCAACCGCCGCCAGCCCGGCGGCAACGATCCAGAACCGCAAAATGATCTTCGTCTCGGACCAGCCGCGCATCTCGAAGTCGTGGTGGATCGGGGCCATCAGGAAGACGCGCTTGTGGAACATCTTGAACCAGAAGACCTGGATCGCCACCGACAGCGCCTCGATCACGAAGATGCCGCCGATCAGCACCAGCAGGATCTCCGTGTCGGTCATCACCGCCAGCGCCGCTATCGCGCCGCCGAGCCCGAGCGAGCCCGTGTCGCCCATGAAGATCGCGGCGGGAAACGAGTTGAACCAGAGGAAGCCGATGCAGGCGGCGGCCAGACACGCGCTGATCAGCATCAGGTCGTGCCAGTTGTAGTTGGCGGCCATGAACGTGTAGGTCGTGAAGACGATCGCCGCGCAGCCGGCCGCCAGGCCGTCGAGGCCGTCGGTCAGGTTGACGCCGTTGGTGGCGCCCATCACGACGAGCAGCACGAAGACGGGATAGAAGTAGCCGAGGTTGATCGAGGCGTCGAAGATGCGGATGAACACGACGTTGTCGAGGCCGGCGCGCTGGGTCGCGACGTACCAGAGGCCGGCGGCGATCACGGCCTGCCAGAAGAGCTTCCATCGCCCGGACAGCCCCAGTGAGCGCTTGCGCACGATCTTCGTCCAGTCGTCGGCGAAGCCGAGCGCCGCGCAGGCGAGCGCGGTGCCCATCACCGCGACCGTGGCTGAACTGGTCACATCGCCGAGGATCAGGACCGGGATCACCACCGCGACGAAAATGATGATTCCGCCCATCGTCGGGGTGCCGGCCTTGGCGTGATGCTCGATCGGGCCCTCGTCGCGGATGTGCTGGCCGAACGAACGCCAGCGCAGGAAGCGGATGAACTGCGGACCGAGGAAGATCGCGATCAGCAGCGTCGACATCGCGCCGATCAGCACTTCGCCCATCATGCGGGGGCCTCTCCGGGCGCGCGACTGGCGCGCGCGAGGATCTCGCCGACCTTCTCCAGTCCGACCGACCGCGACCCTTTCACGAGGACCGTGTCGCCGGGCTGCGCGACGCGGCGCACCACGTAGGCCGCCGCTTCGGGGCTGGCGACGTGCTCGATCGAACCGTCGTACTGGTCTCCGTACGCCCCGCCCAACTCGCCGACGCTGATCAGGAAGTCCACTCCGCTGTCGGCCGCGTGTTGTGCGACTTCATGGTGAAAGCGGTCGGAGTCGGCTCCGAGCTCGCCCATCCCCCCGAGCACGGCGATCGTGCGCCCCTCCGCGCGGGAGAGATTGTCGAGCGCGGCACGCATCGAGACGGGGTTCGCGTTGTAACAGTCGTTGATCAGGGTTACGCCTCCGAGCACCTCGGCGACCTCGCCGCGCAGCGCTGAGAAGTTGACGACCAGCTCGCCCTCGACCGGCGCACCGATCGCCTGCGCGCAGGCCACGGCGGCCAGCAGGTTGCGGGTCAGATACCGCTCCCTGAAGGACGGGCGGATGGAAACCTCGCCATGGGGCGTCGAGATCTCCAGATCGCCTTCGGCATCTTCATCCCCGAGCCGGACGTCGCCGCCGGGCCCGAAAGTGACGGTTGCAACGTCTGCGCGAAAGTGTGGAGTGAGCAGCGGTTCGTCGGCGGGCATCACAGCGGTCGCCCGGGCGCCGAGCGCGGCGATCAGCTCGGCCTTGGCGGCGGCGACGTTCTCGACGCTGCCGAGCTGCTCGAGGTGGACCGGACCGACGTTGACGATGCAGCCGACGTCCGGCTCCGCGATCCGCGCGAGCAGATCGATCTGACCGGCGCCGCGCATCGCCATCTCAAGCACGAGCACTTCGGTGCCGCGCGGCGCGGAGAGCAGCGTGAGCGGCAGACCGATCTCGGTGTTGAAGTTGGCCGGAGTCGCAACGACGCTGAGCGAGCGGCCGAGCAGCGCGGCGAGAATGTCCTTCGTCGAGGTCTTGCCGGTCGATCCGGTGACGCCGATGACCTTCGCGCCGAGCTCGCGGCGCCAAGCGTTCGCAAGCGCTCCGAGCGCCGCTGTCGGATCCTCGACGGCGAAGACGTTCGCCACGCCGCTCTCGCTCGCCTCCGCAAAATGGTCAGGCGCCACCACCGCGCCCCACGCGCCGCGCGCGATCACGTCTGCGGCGAAGCTGCCGCCGTCGACATGCTCGCCGGGGATCCCGAAGAAGAGGTCGCCCGCCCCCGCGGTTCGCGAGTCGATCACGGCGCGCGCCGGATGCCCCTCGGCCGCAGCTTCGGAGAGCTGAACGGCGCCGACAACATCGGCGATCTGACGCGCGGAGAACTCGATCATGCCGGGAGCGCGCCGCGCCGTTCGAGCGATTCTCGGGCTACGGCCCTGTCGTCGAAGGGAATCTTCCGGCCACCAGCGAACTCCTGACCCTGCTCGTGACCCTTGCCGAAGATGAAGACGATGTCGCCGCGCTCGGCGTCGCCGATCGCGCGCTCGATCGCGGTGCGGCGATCGACCTCGTCCTCGAGGCGCGCGCCGCTCGCTTCAGCGGCGGACTCTGCGCCGGCCAGAACCTCGGTGATGATCGCGGCTGGATCTTCGGAGCGCGGATTGTCGGAGGTGATGTAGACGACGTCCGATCCGTGAGCCGCCGCAGCGCCCATCAGCGGACGCTTCGTGCGGTCGCGATCACCACCGGCGCCGACCACGCTGATCACGCGGTTGTGCGGCAGGCGCTCGGCCGCGCGCAGGACGTTCTCGATCGAATCCGGGGTGTGTGCGTAGTCGACGTACACGCCGAACTCCGTGCCGCCCGCCACCGGCTCGAAACGCCCGGGTGCGCCGGTCGCGCGCGCAAGACCTTCGACGGCCCGCTCCGGCGCGATGCCCAACTCGATCACGGTCGCCAGCGCAGCGAGCGCATTGGAGACATTGAACATCCCGGGCAGCGCGATCGACGCCGGCATCGTCGCCTCCCCGCGTACCAGGGTGAAGCGCGAACCGCTCGCGTCGAACTCGACCTCCTCGGCGCGGTAAGTGGCAGCCGGGTCGCCCTCCGCCGAAAAGGTGATCGCGTCGAACTCGGCGGCGAGCCGGCGGCCGTACTCGTCGTCGATGTTGACGATCGAGACCTTCGGACCAGCGGCGAAAAGCAGCCGCTTGGCCGCGAAGTAGTCGTCCATCGTCTCGTGGAAGTCGAGGTGGTCCTGTGTGAGATTCGTGAAGATCGCGGCGGCGAAGGAGAGCTGATCTGCGCGCCCGAGTTCGAGGGCGTGCGAGGAGACCTCCAGCGCGCAGGCCTTCTCGCCCGAGTCGGCCATCTCGCGCAGCGCGTGCACGAGATCGATCGCCTCGGGCGTCGTGCGCTCGGCCGGGCTTTCGACACCGGCGACGACCCAGGCGACCGTGCCGATCAATCCGCAGGGGCGCCCGGCCGATTCGAGGATCTGGCGCACCAGATAGCTCGTGGTCGTCTTGCCGTTCGTTCCGGTGATCCCGATCAGGTCGATCTCGGAGCTGGGGTCGCGGAAGAAGCGCTTGGCGATCCGCGGCATCTCGGCGCGGGCGTCCTCGACGATCAGCTCGGGCACGCCGAGACCGAGCGGACGCTCGCAGACCAGCGCCGCCGCGCCACGCTCGACGGCATCGGCCGCGAAATCGTGACCGTCGACGGTGAAGCCGCGCACGCAGAAGAACAGCGAGCCGCCAGCGACGTCGCGACTCGAGTAGGCGAGATCGGAAATGTCAGTTCCCGCAAGGGTTGCGTCGCCGGTCAGCTCACCGAGATCCATCGCAAATCAGCATAACCCCGGCCCTTGCGGCCCAGATCGCCGACAGCGGGCAGGACGGTCAGCTGGGCGGGATCTTGAGGTACGGCAGGGCGAAGTTGAGGATCTCCTGGAAGGCCGGCGCTGCGACCTTGCCTCCGTAGATCTCGCCCTGCGGCTGGTTCACCACGACCGAGACCAGCACCTTCGGGTCCTTGGCCGGAGCGAATCCGATGAACGACGCGACGTACTTCGACTTCGAGTACTCCCCGAGCGAAGTGTCGAAGATCTGCGCGGTGCCGGTCTTGCCCGCGAGCTTGTAGCCCGGGATCGAAGCCTCGGAGGCGGTGCCGCCCGGGCCGAGCACTCCTTCGAGCATCGTGCGCAGCTGCGAGGCGACCTTCTCTGAGATCACGCGCTTGCCCGCGGGCTCGCCGGTCGATTTGCCGCCGACCGATTCGACGATGTGCGGAGCGCGCAGGATGCCGCCGTTGGCGACCGCGGCGAATGCCGTGGCCATTTGGATCGGCGTGACGTCGAGGCCCTGGCCGATCGCGAAGTTGGCCTTCGAGACGCCGGAATACTCGTTGTGATTCAGCACCAGTCCGCGCTCCTCGCCGGCGAGGTCGACACCGGTCGGCTTGCCGAATCCGAACTTGTGCACCCAGCCGTCGAACTCCGCGTCCTTCATCGTCTGGGCGATCTTCACGGTTCCGACATTCGACGACTGGGCGATGATCTGATGCACCGGCAGTGCGAGCGGTCCGCGCTCTTCGGCGTCTTTGATCACGCGGTCCTCGACGGCGAGGTTGACCGGCAGGTCGAAAACGGTGTTCGGCGTGACCTTGTGGTCAGAGAGCGCGCCGGCCACGGTGACCGCTTTGAAGGTCGAGCCCGGCTCGTAGGTGAAACCGACAGCGCGGTTCTGCATCTCCTCGGGAGTGGCGTCTGCCGGGTCGTCGGCATTGAAGGTCGGGTAGTTGGCCATCGCGAGGATGCTGCCGTCGCGCGGGTCCATCACGATCGCCGACGCGCCCTGCGGCGAGTAGCGCGCAGCGACGCCCTTGAGCACGGCCTCGGTCTGGAGCTGGAGCTGGCTGTCGAGCGTGAGTTTGAGATCTTCGCCCGGCTTGACCTTGGTCACGTCGACCGTGGAGATCGCGTCGCCCTGGCCGTCCTTGACGATGCGGCGCTCACCGTCGGTGCCGTGGAGCTGTTTCTCCCAGGCGTACTCGAGGCCGGCGAGCCCCTTGCCCTCGGTGCCGACGAAACCGATCACCTGGGCGGCCATCGACTTCGACGGGTAGAAGCGCTTGGTCGTCGGCGTGGTGTCGATGCCGGCGATCGCAAGCTTGTTGATCTTTGTGACGTCCGAGCCCGGGACGCTGCGCGCCAGATAGACGAAGCCGCTCTTGCGGTCGGCGAGCTTGGCGGCGATCTGCTCGGGCGTCTGGCCGAGCAGCGGCGCAAGCTGCTGACTGGCCTTGGTCGGATTCTCCACCAGGTACGGCGTCGCCGAGACATCGGCCGCGTCGGTCGACACAGCGAGTTCGTTGCCGTGTCTATCGAGGATCGCGCCGCGCGGCGCGGGGACGGTGATGTCGCCGACCTGCTGGCCGGTCGCCTGTGCTTGGTACGACGCGTGGTTGACGACCATCAGCTGGGAGGCGCGCAGGATCGCCAGCACGAACAGCGCGAGAAAGATCGCCGAGAGCAGGCCGATGCGGCGCTCGATCAACTGCATCTAGAGACCGGCCCCCGTATCGGTCGCGACTCCCGTCGCGACAGTGGCGCCGGTGGCGGCGGTGGGGCCGGCAGAGGTCGGGGTCGCGGCCGTCAGCGGCGCGGTGAGGTTCTTGGCCGCGCGAGCGGCATCTCCGCGGCGGTGACTGAGGTATTCGAACTGCTCGGGCGCCGGCATGACCATGCCCTGCTTCTCTGCGTAGAGCTTGATCCGCTGCGCCGCTCCGAGGTTGGCGATGCGCGAACGCAGCACGGTGTTCTCGCGCTGCAGCTCAAGCGACCGCTCGGCGTACTTGGCGTAGCCGTCGCCGTACTCGAGCTTCCCGACGTTGATGTAGATCAGCCCCGCCGCAAGTACGCCGACGAGCAGAATCAGCATGCGTCCGCGCGCGATCGGCGTGGCGCGGTTTGCCGCCTGCGGGATCGCCTCGATGCCGCCGGAAACGACACGGAGCACCGGTCGTGTGACGGCCGTGACCGGACGTGCAACCTCCTGCACGACCCTTGCCGCACCGGCCGCCGCCCCGCCGCCGGCGCCGACGGCCACCGCGCGGACCGACCCGCCGCCACGCGGAGCGCTCGCTGCTCCGCGCGAACCGCCAGAGCGAGGACGTGGCGAGGCCTGGCCCATCGTGCTGAGCGACTGGCGGCGTGTCTCTGCGACGCGGCGATCGACCTCGGAAACTGAACGCGGTGCGGCCTTGCCACGCGACGATGGGGCGACCTTGCGGCGTTTGACCGGTCCGCCGGGGCCGCGCGAGGCCTTGATCTGCGGACGCGGCGAGTTGCGCGTGACCTTGATCTGCGGCTCGGATTTCTTCGCGCCGGCGCGCTTGGGCGCGGCCGGACGCGCCGCTGCCGCGCGGCTTCTCGCGGGCGCCTTGCGACGCCCGCCACTGGTAGCCGGGCGCTTCATCGCAGCGGCTCCAGACCGAGCGGCGGCTCGGGCGAACGGTCGGCGGCGATCTTCTTGGCGACGCGCAACTTCGCCGAGCGAGCGCGTGAATTCTCCGCCACTTCGTCTTCGCTCGGCGCGATCGCGCGACGGCTGACGAGTTCGGCCTGCGGCGTGCGTCCACAGGTGCAGATCGGAAACTCCGGCGGGCAGATGCAGCCGTTGGCAAGGTCGGCGAAAAACCGCTTGGTCATGCGGTCCTCGAGCGAGTGGAACGAGATCACTGCCATGCGGCCCCCGATGCTGAGGGCGTCCCAAGCACTCGGCAGCGCGCGCTCGAGCTGGCCGAGTTCGTCGTTGACGGCGATCCGGATCGCCTGGAAGACGCGCTTTGCCGGGTGGCCAGCACCGAAGCGTGCGGGGGTCGGAATCGCAGCGACGATCGCTTCGACGAGCTGCTCCGTGCTCTCGATCGGATCGGACTCGCGGCGCCGCACGATCTCCCGCGCGATCTGCCTTGAATAGCGCTCCTCCCCATACCTGTCAAAGATGTTCGACAAACGTCGCTCATCCCATGCATTGACCAGGTCGGTCGCGTTGAAGTCCTGCTGCGGATCCATGCGCATGTCGAGCGGCGCGTCGTAGACATATGAGAAGCCGCGCTCGAGCGAATCGATCTGGAAAGACGAGACACCGAGATCGAGCAAGATCACGTCGGCGCCGAGCTGCTCCTCGGCGAGTTCGGCGAGCGCTGCGGAGAAGTCCTCGTGGATGAAGCGGGTCTCGCAGCGCGCCTCGGCCGCGAAGTCCTCGAAGCGCGAGTGCGCGGCCGGGTCGCGATCGATCCCGATCACGAGCCCGTCGGGACTGACGCGCTCCGCCAGCAGGCGTGCGTGACCACCGCCGCCAAACGTGCAGTCGACGACCGTCTCGCCGTTCACCGGCGATGTGAGGTCGATGACCTCCCTGCTCAGCACGGGTACGTGTGCGCTCGTCATCTCAGCCAGCACTGACAATCTTCGCCACCGTCGTCTTGAGATTGGCCGCCACATCGGCGCTGCGCGCGGCCCAGCCGTCCGGGCTCCAGAGCTGCACGTGGTCGAAGGCGCCGACCACGACGACTTCCTTCTCTATCCCGGCGTGACCGAGGATGTCGGTCGGAATCATCGCGCGGCCGGCCTTGTCGAGTTCGCTGTCGAACGAGTTGCCCGAGAACCAGACGTTCATCGCACGGGCTTCTTCACTCAGCGGGTGCAGGTCGCGCAGGAAGCCGTCGGTGTAGGCGTCGAATCCATCCGGAGTCCAGATCGCGGCGCAGGCCTCGAGCGATTTGCCGATCACGACCTCCCCGCCGAGCTGATCGCGCAGCTTCGAGGGGATCGTGAGGCGGTTCTTCGCGTCGAGTGTGTGTTCGTAGTTGCCGCGGAAGGCCATCGGGTGAATCCTGAAATCGAGGAGCTTTGACGCGAGACCGGGGAGATCGAGCGGGAGGAACTCCACCTCCCCGGCCCGCGAAGCTGGTTGCCACTTTACCCCACATCGACCCACTTTTCAACACAATTGAACATTTCTTGTTTTCGCAACCGCGATTGCAGGCCGCCGGGCGAAGCAGGACCGGAAGCGGCGAAAAACCGGCCCCGATCATCTGTCCAGCCAGCCAAACATGACTCGCGACTCGCGAGTACGATCGATTCACGCTTCGAACTTCGCCGGTCTGGGGAAAGAGATCGGACGAGGCCGAAGACAACTAGTCCGCCTCCTGAATGGGGAGCTCAAAATGAAGACCCAACGAATCTCGAACGCGACCGGGGTTCCTGAAACCAACCAAGGCGCCGCCGCGCGCGCCCGACTGCCACGGCCGGTACGCGAGCAGCAGATGCTGGAAGCCGCCTCCGTGCTGTTCGGCGAGCAGGGCTACCACGCGGTCTCGATGGATCAGATCGCTGACGCCGTCGGAATCTCCAAGCCGATGCTTTACGCCTACTTCGATTCGAAGGAAGGCCTCTGCGCCGCATGCCTCAAGCGGGCCGGCGCCGATGCGATCACAGCGATCAGCACCTCATACGAGCCGGGCTCGACACCCGAGCAGTCGCTCTGGTCGGGCTTCCTCGCCTTCTTCAACTTCGTCAAGCGCGAGCCCCAGAGCTGGCGCCTGATCCGCAGCCAGGCCAGCTACGACGTCGGGATCTTCCAGGAGATGGTCGCCGACATCCACAACGATCTGCTGTCGGTGATCCAGGAGCTCGAAAAGGTCGCGTCACGCGAGACGGCCGGCGATCCCTTCGCCGACGACGAGACGCGGATCGCGGCTTCCTACGCGCTGTTCGGCGCGGCCTCCTCACTCGCGGACCGCTGGCTCGACAGCGAATGCGAGACGCCGGCCGAGGATTCCGCGACCCAGTTGATGAACTTCTTCTGGGTCGGGATTCGAGCGATGGCCGACGGCGAGAACTGGACCCCGCTCACAGAATCCTGAGATCGCCCCTCGCGATCGCGGCGACGACGATCGCGGCGAGGCCGATCATCGCCCCCGGCACGATCGTCGCCGAGACGATCAGCTGAATCTTCGGTCCGGCGCGTGCGCCGCGTTCGATCACCTCACGGTTGTGCGCAAGCCGCGCATCGCTCGCCTGCGCGGCGATCACCGGCGCGAGCGGTGAACCGTGGCGCTCGGCCTGCCGGATCGCCGACACGAGCGCGCGCACCTCGGGCTCGGGGTTGCGGGCCGCGAGACCGTCGAGCGCGGTGTTCTGGGAGATCCCGAAAGCGGTCTCGGCGGCGACGCAGGCGAACTCTCCGGCGATCGGCTCGGCGCAGTGGTCTGCGACCAACGAGAGCGATCGGCGCAGCGGGAGACCGGCGGCGAGGCAGGCGCGCAGCAGGTCGAGGGCGTCGGGGAGCGATTCGCGCAGCGCATCTGCGCGCCTGGCGGCGCGACGCGCCAGCAGGTGCAATGGCAGTTCGGCCGCGGCCCACAGGATCAGCGGCAACGCGAGCGGAAGCATGCGCGTCGGGAGCATCGCGGAGAGCCGCGGCGCAAACGCCAGCGCGCCGAACACGCAGGCGACGCGCGCGGCCGCTACGTCGCGCGGAAGGATCCTCCCCTCGAGGCCGGCGCGCTGGATCGCAAGCTGCGAGTCACGGCTGGCGAAGGCGCCGACGAGCCCAGGGAGCATCCTGCGGAGCTGCGCCAGCGCCGAGAGGCCGATCTCGGATGGTCGCCTTGGCAGCCGCTTGGACTGGCTTCGCGCGCGCCCCAGCAGGGCGGAGACCACGAGACCCGCGGCCACGGCCGCGAGCACGACTGCGACGACACGCGTCATCCCCGCACCGCGCTGATCCGGCGTGCCGCGACCACCCCGAAGGTCATGAGCGCGGACGATGCAAGCAGCATCATCGCCGTCGGCACCAGCCGCAGCGCGCCGGTCACCGCGCCCGGGCGCGCCAGCTCTAGTAACACCGCCACGACCACCGGAATCGCCGCAACCACATACGAGGTGTAGCGCGCCTGTGCGCTGGCCGCCCGAGCGTCGGCGAGCGCGCGGTCACGCGCGCGAAAGGCCTCTGACAACTCTCGCATCAGCTTCACGAGATCGCCGCCGCTCCCGCGGTGCAGCTCGATCGCGCCGGCCAGCGACTCGATGCGCGGCGAGCCGGTACGCGAGCGCAGGGCGGCGAGCGAATCGGTGACCGTTCCGCCGAGCGTCATGTCGACGGCCGCGCGGTCGAGTTCGGTCGCGAGCGGCTGCGGGGTCGCCGCCCCGGCGGTCAGCAACGCGCCGCGTACCGACCTGCCTGCGGCGAGCGACGAGGCGAGTGCCTGCGCGAGCTCCGGCGCGCAGGCGTCGACTCGCGTGGCGTAGCGCCGCCGACGTGCACGGATGAAGCCGCGCAGCGCGAATGGACCGAAAAGCGCTCCGAATGGCATGCCCGGAAGCCCGAATACAGAGAATCCGAGAATCGCCCCCACCCCCGCTGCGGCGAGCAGCAACTTGCGCCCGCCGAACGATTCATCGAGCGTGCCCTCGCTGGTGAGCTGGCGCAGCAGAGCGCTCCATCGCTGCGCGGCAGGCGTCGAAAGCGGCGATGCGTCGTTTGACCGCAACGCGCGCACCAGCGAGAACACGGCAAATCCCGCCGCAGCGGCGGCGCAGAGCGCGGCCAGCGCCCGCTCGCTCACTGCCGCTCGCTTTCCGCGGCGATCTCGCCCAGGCGGGCCCCGGCGGGCTCGCTCCAATGCTCGGCGCCATCCGCTCCGAGCTGCATCAGTGGCCGCGCGAGCAGCGCTCCGCCGTCCTCGGTCACCTCGGCGATGGCGGCGATCCTGCGTGCACCGCCGGCGACGCGCGCCTGATGCACGATCAGGTCGAGCGCCGATGCCGTCATTCGACGGATCGCCTCGTGCGGCACGTCAACCCCGGCCATCAGCGCGAGCGTCTGCACGCGATCAAGCGCGCCGGCCGGAGAGTTGGCGTGGACCGTGGTGAGAGAACCGTCGTGCCCGGTGGTCATCGCGGCGAGCATGTCGAGTGCCTCACCTCCACGCACCTCTCCGACGACGATGCGGTCGGGCCGCATGCGCAGCGCGGTGCGAACCAGCGAGCGGATCGTCACCTCGCCCCGGCCCTCGAGGTTCGCCGGACGCGCCTCGAGGCGCACGACGTGGCCCTGCCGAAGCCGCAACTCGGCCGCGTCCTCGATCGTCACGATGCGCTCCCGCTCTGGAACAAAGGCCGACAGCGCATTCAGCGTCGTCGTCTTGCCCGAGCCCGTCCCGCCGCTGACGAGCAGCGAGAGTCGCCGCTCGACACAGAGCGCAAGCAGCGCGTGCGCGCGCGTCGAGAGCGTGCCGTTCTCGACCAGCGCAGCGGGATCAAAGTGCGAGTGCCGGAAACGGCGGATCGTCAGTGCCGGACCGCCAAGCGCGAGCGGCGGAATCACGACGTTCACGCGTGAGCCATCTGGAAGGCGGGCATCGCAGATCGGCGAAGCCTCGTCGACACGGCGGCCGAGCGGCGCGATCATCCGCTCGATCAGCTCTTCCAGCTCCTCGCGCGAATCGAATGAGACTTCGGTCGGGACGACCACACCGCCGCGCTCGACCCAGATCTGCTCGTGACCGTTGACCATGATCTCATCGACGGTCTCGTCGGCGAGCAGCGGCTCAAGCGGCCCGTATCCGACCGACGCGGTGACCACGCGCTCGATCAGCTGGTCGCGCATCGCGAGCGACAGCGCAGGAGCCTCACGCTCGACGAGCGACCGCACATGCTCGCGAACGCTCTCGCCCTCGCCTCGCAACGAGACGCGGCGCGCGCGGGCGTCCGCGATCGCGCGCTCGCGCAGTTCTGCGGCGAAGCGATCGAGGTGAGGCGAGTCGCTCATCGCCCGCCCACCACCACCGCGCGCAGTTCGCGCGCGAAGACGTCGGCGCGGATCACCGGGCCGACCTGCGCAGCGGCCAGTCGCAGTGTTGCGAAGCTCCGCCCCTGGGCACCTTCCTGAGCGGCGAGCACTTCAGCCCCGGCCAGGACCTCGTTCGTCGCCTGGCCGCCGCCGAAGCCGCTGGCGAAAAGGTCCACGCGATCACCGGCCGCGAGCTGATCCCCAGCGGGCGAGACGAGCACGTCGACTGTGAGCGCACGCTCGCCCGGCCGCAATTTCGCGGCGCGCGACGACGAATCCGTACCGGCCAGCAGTGCTGCGGTCACGTAGCTCCCGGCGGGAAGATCCGCGATCGCCCTTGTGCCGGCCGCTTCGGCGGGGTCGCCGAGCGCGCCGGCCGGGGCGAAGCGCCGCGGCAGCAGACGAACTGCAAGCGTCGCGAGCGCGGCGTCGTCGAAGCGATCCCCGGCCGAAACCGCCCGGGTCGTCACGACGACGGCAGTCGCCGGGCCGTCGCCCCGCGCCGCGCGCCCGGTGTAGCTGAAGGTCAGCCAGCCCGCGAGCGCGGCGCAGATACCGGCCGCCGCGAGCGTGCGTGCCTGTGGACTCATTCGCCCACCCGCGAGGGGAGCTGGACGGGCCGGTGAACGGCCGGCACGGTGAAGGCGAGCGTGGCGCCGGAAGCTGAAGGCGCGCTCGCAAGCCGCCCACCGAGCTGCCGGGCCGACTCGCGCGCGATCGAGAGTCCGTGCCCATGCTCTCCGCGCTGCGGCCTGCGGGTCATCCCCGAGAGTGGCCGCGGCAGACCCGGGCCTTCATCTGAGACCTCGATGCGCAGGCTGTCACTGCGCATCCTCGCCGAAAGCGTGATCGTGCCGTTGCCATGGCGGATCGCGTTGGCGAGGAGGTTCGCCACCACCTCGACGAAGCGCCGCTTGGGTCCGTTGGCCCAGACGCCGTCTTCGGGACCGCTCCATTCGAAGCGCAGCTCGCGACCTTCTCGGCGGGCGGCCTCGGACCAGATCATCGCCAGCCGCTCGAGCTCGACCCGCGCATCGAGCCGCAGCCGCCGCGCACGGCGCATCGCGCCGGCCTCGGCCAGGCCGTCGCGTGTAAGTGAGGGCGCGACGAGCCGAGAGTGCAGCAGGACCTCGAAATCAGAGAGGGTCGCGTAGGTCCGCTCGAGTTCGTCGGAGGCCGCGCGGCAGACGCCTGGCTTGTCGAGATCGAGCACAGGCATCAGGTCGACGGCAAGGCGCGCCGAGGTGATCGCGCCGCGCAGTTCGTGCAGCTCGCGAGCGAGCGCACCGCGACGGCGACGGGCCAGGGCGACAAGCGCGAGCAGAGCGATCGATCCGATCAGCCAGAGCGCGGCGATCACCGTGAACATCAGCGCGCCTCCCCGTGAGCGAGGAGCCGGTACCCCACTCCCCAGCTGTTGATCACGTACGCGCGACGACCGCCGCTGAGCTTGCGCCGCAGGCGACAGGCGTGCTGGTCGAGCGTGCGCGATGACCCGACGCGGTAACCCCATATCTCGCGCAGCAGGCGCTCGCGTTCGAACACACGCTCAGGCTCTGCCGCGAGCGCCATCAGCAGTGCGAATTCCTTGTGCGTGAGGTCGATCTCGCGGCCACGGAGCGAGACATGCCTGCTGTTCGGATCGATCAGCAGCTCGCCGACCGAGAGGACGTCGTCGGTCGGCTCGATGTTTCGACGACGCAGGACGGCCGCGACACGGCTGCGCAGCTCACCGAATGAATAGGGCTTGGTCACGTAGTCGTCGCAGCCGCACTCGAAGCCTCGGATGCGGTCGAACTCCGCGCTGCGCCCGCTGACCATCACGACGGGAAGACCCGACAGCGTGCATTCGCTCGGACGCACCCTGCCGGCGCGCAGGTCGCGCAGCAGGTCGTAGCCGGCCCCGTCGGGAAGGTTGACGTCGAGCAGGACGAGGTCGAAGCGTCCGTGAGTCAGTGCGCGAGCAGCGGTCGCGAGATCCTCCGCGCCGCGCGCGCGGTAGCCGTCGAGCTCGAACGCCTCGATCAGTCGCTCGCGGACCGCTTCGTCGTCGTCGACGACGAGCAGTCGCGCCGGAGTGGCAGAGACGGTGGTGGTCATGAGACCCTCCTCTTTGTGGTTTTGATCAGGCGCGCGCTCGCGCCGGGCACGAGGCCGACTCGGGCGGCTTCGCCAGGTGCGAGTTCGAGCACTTCGCGAGCACCGAGGTGGACCGCGGCTCGCCACGGGCCAAGCGTGCACGTGCGCAGCACCGAGCCGCCGTGCCCCAGGAAGACGACGTCGATCGACCGCCTCATCGCGACGGTGTGGACGGAGCTGCAACGGGTGAAGCACAGCGCGCAGCCCGGGGCCGGGAGCCTGCGGCCGATCAGTCCGGTCGCGCGGCGCAGGCCGGTTGCTCGCTGCACATCGAGGTGCACGCCCTCGCTTGTTCTCCATTGCTCGGCGATAATTCCCATCAGTCCTTTAAGTGATCCGGGCCGCCGCGCTTACTCCCCCAAACGCGGTATTTGCTGAAGAAAGCCAAATCACAGCGCGCAAGGTCGCTTGCACCGCTCGCGTCGAAGCAGGAATCGGCCGTAACCTCCCGACGCAGGGATGCAAACCGCTCCCGCCGACTACTGCTCACATGGATCCCTACCGCCGACAGAACTACGACTCGGGCTCGGACTACGTCCTCGAGTACGGAGAGCTCCGCTTCACGTTCAACGAACGTGACTTCTGCGAGCGCGTCGAGCAGGCGGCCATGAAACTCGGGTTCATCGAGCGCCGACTCGCCTTCGAAGAATCGGAAGACCTCGTCAACCTCGTCGTCAACGGTGAAGTCGACGATGCGGTCTCGGCGCTCGGTCATCACATCAACGAGTGCTGGTGCGAGCTCTCGGGCAACGACGAGGGGTCACTGGTGCACTGGCTGCGCCGCCTCGTCTTCCGCGGCGCATGGCTCGATCAGCGCGTGATCGAGGGTGAACTCGACATCGTCTATGACGAAGAACACGCCGAGTTCCTCTACGCCCAGCCCGATCGCGGTTACGAACCGATCATCCTCGCGACCGGCCCCTCGTGGCAGCAGGTCGCGTACCACACTCATTGAATTCGTCAAACGGGCTTGCCCCGTTTGACGTCCCGCTTGGCTGAGGGGTGCGCTCGGGAGACCCCCGCGCACCTTGGACGGGCAGCTGGGTGGAGTGAGCCTGTAGTGAACGCTGCCGGCCGCAACGCGCCCGATCTCAGCTGCGCACCAAAGGTGCGCGGTCGGCGGTCAGTTGCCGCTCCAGCTGGCCTTCTTGTCGAGCTTGAGCTTGCGGCCACCGGCCACCACGCCGATCGCGCTGGCCTGAGCCTCGAGGGGCGAACCCGCGCCGGCCGAAGCGGCGATCGTGAGGGCGCCGCCCTGGGCGAGGTTGCGGGCGCTGACGAAGATCTCATTGGCCTTTTCGGCCGGAAGCAGATCGAGTCCGTCGACCAGCACCGCAGTGTCGCGGCCGGTCTCGGCAAGGCGACGGTCACGGTCGAGTGCGAGCTCAAGTGCGGGCAGCACGTCTTCGGGCGCCTTGGTGGCGTCGCCAGCGATGACTTCGACCCCACTCATCGCTTCGGACTGCTCCGGACGCGCGGTCACGATCACCAGCGTCGTCACGACGCCGTCGGACGCCAGCTCACCGGCGAGCTTCTTGAGCATCTCCGAGGCGGCGGCGCGGGTCGGGCCGGTCACGACAAGGCGCGATCCCGCGCCGATCGGGGCGTGCTTGAAGGTCTTCTTTGCGTAGCGACCGGCAATTGCGACAGCGTCGCGCTTCTCGAACGGCTGCGCCGGCTGCTTGCGAGCCTCTTGATGCTGGCCGTTGACCGAGTCGATCGAGCCGACGACGAAGTCTGTGCGACCGCGGCGAGCCTTCTTGACCTGCGCGTTGATCAGGTCTCCACGCGTGAGATTCCAACGGCGAACTTCGCCGCGCGGCACGTCGGCGTCGCCGCGAACTCGGCGAGTCAGATCTGTTCGCAGGCGCCCGCCTCCGCCCGAGCCCGGCTCGAAAACACCGGCCAGTGGCGTGGTCGGCTCGTCGCGACGCTCCTTCGGGGCCTTCTCGCTCTTTTCAGAGCCTGCCGCTGCTGCGGCGCCGGCCTCGGCCTTGGCCTGCTGCTGCCGGCCACCGCGTCCACGCGGGGTGCGTCCTGAAGTCTGCTTCTCGCCTGCGGCGGATCCTCCGCGGCGACCGCGACCCCCGCGCTGGCCGCGCGAACCACCGCGGGCACGCTCGGCGGCTGCCTCCTGGCGTGCGGCCTCGCGTTCTGCTTCTTCGGCCTCTTCCTTGTCGGCGAGCGCCTTCTCACGCTCTGCCCTGATGCGGCCGAGCTCGGTCGCCTTGGCCTCGACGGCCGGGCGGATCTCGTCGCCGATCGCGCCGCGCGATTCGAGGATCGCGATCGTGAGGTCGGGCTTCTTGAGCAGGCGGTAGCCCTCGATGTCGAGCTCGCCCGCGATCGCGTGCAGATCGGAGAGCGGACTCTCGAGGAGGTTGTCGATGTCGAGTACCGGAGTCATGTTCGGGCGGCATCCTAATCGACACGGCCGCGGCCGCTCACGGGGCGGCGACCCGTCGCTTCTCGAGATCGAGCGTCAGATCCTCTTCAACACTCAAGTCGCCGGTGAGCGCGGCGCGGACGACGAGGAAATCCGCTGCCGCCGCGACATCGTGGATGCGCGCGATCGCGACTCCCGCCTCCACACCGGCTTCGAGCGCTGCCAGTGTGCCGGCTTCGCGCTCGCGTGGCCCCCGATCGGTCAGCGCCCCGATGAAGTCCTTGCGGCCCGCGGCGAGCAGGATCGGACGGCCGAGCTCGCGAAAACGCGGGACCGCCCGCAGCACCTCGATCGTCTGGGCCGGCGTCTTGGCGAAGTCGGGACCCGGGTCGAGGATGATCCGCTCACGCGGAACCCCCTGCGCCTCGGCGCGCTCAATCGCGTCAGCGAGGAAGTCATGCACGTCGGTCACGACGTCGTCGTAGTGGGGAAAGAGCTTCTGCTTGGGCGCCGCGCGGGTGTGCATCAGCACGAGCGCGGCGTCGCCCTCGGCGGCAGCAGCGGCGAGATCGTCGTCGGCCAGACCTGAGACGTCATTGACGATCCTCGCCCCGGCGGCGATCGCCGCTCGCGCAACCGCAGGCTTGTAGGTGTCGACGCTCACGACCGCGCCCGGCAGCGCTGCCACGGCCTCGATCACCGGCACGACGCGAGAGATCTCCTCGCCGGCGTCGACCGCCGGCTTGTTCGTGATCCCAGACTCGCCGCCGATGTCGATGATGTCGGCGCCCTCGGCGATCAGCTCCCGCGCGAGCGCGAGACGCTCTTCGATCGGTTTCGCGCCGGGTGCGTCCGAGAAGGAATCGGGCGTAGCGTTGACAACGCCCATCAGATACGGCCGCCAGCGCGGGCGTCTTGCCAGCCCCAGGTGCTCACGCAATGCCGCGTCGATCAGATCCCCGCTCATCGCCCGCACTCTACGCGAGCACCCCGGCGCCCACATCCGCTCGATCTGTGAAGCTGCCCGCGTGAACAGCGAACCGAAGTTCGAAGCCGTGCTGATGCGCCATGGACAGACCGAGTGGAGCGCAAGCGGCCGCCACACCGGCAACACCGACATCCCGCTGACTCCCGAAGGAGAGGTCGAAGCCGCCGCGATGACGCCGCACATCTCCGGCCACCGCTACGAGCTGGTGCTGACCAGCCCGCTCGAGCGCGCGCGCAAGACCTGCGAGCTGGTCGGCCTCGGCGAGCGAGCGCAGATCCGCGAGGATCTGCGTGAGTGGGACTACGGCGACTACGAGGGATTGACCAGCCCACAGATCCATGAGCTCGATCCGAACTGGAATCTCTGGCGCGACGGATGCCCCGGCGGCGACTCGCCGGACGACGTCTCCGCGCGCTGCGACCGGGTGATCACCGAGCTGCTCGCGCAGGCCTCAGGAGGGGACGGCGACGCAATCGTCTTCGCGCACGGCCACATTCTGCGCTCGCTCGGCGCGCGCTGGTGCGGACTACCGGTGGCCGCGGGCGCCCATCTGCTGCTCTCGACCGCCGCGGCCAGTTCACTCAGCTTCGAACATCAGATACCGGCGATCAAGTTTTGGAACCGCACCTCGCAGGATCGCTGACCGCAGGCTCGACTCCTAGGGCAAGATCCCCTCGGCGACCGCGACGCGCTCCCACTCCTCGCACTCACGAGCCCGGCGATCGGCGTCCCAGCCGAGTTCGTCTCCCATCACTTCGCAGACGCGGTGCACCGCCATTGGTACGTCGCCCCCGCCGGCTACCAGCTCACGCGCCGCCAGAAGCCCGAGGCGCGTGCGGCGCAGAAGAACATCCCCGATCGACTGTGCCTGCTCGTTACGCGCGGCGTTGAGCACTTCCGCGAGCGGGTCGGGCAGGTCACTGACGATCGGTTCGGCGAGCTTCGGATCGCTGCGGATCATCGAGACGAGCTGTCCCGCGGCGAAGCCGTAGCGCTTGGCGATGTGTTCCGCCGACGCCGCGGGCAGCCCGGGCGCGACGGGTAGGTCCGCCGGGTCGATCGGCAGACCCAACGGCAGCTCCTCCGTGCGGCACGGCGCGTCGCGCCCGTCACGCGAGACCAGCCGGTCGACGACCTGTTCGGCCATCGGGCGCCAGGTGGTCAACTTGCCACCGGTCATCGTGATCAGGCCGCTCGGCGTCTCGTACATCTCGGACGTGCGCGAGATGTCCACCGACTTCTTCGGATCGCCGGTCGAGATGAGCGGGCGCACCCCCGCGTAGGCGCCCGTGATGTTCGCCGTGGTGAGCGAGGTTCCGAAAAAATCATTGAGCGCGCCGAGGATGTACTCGACGTCATCGAGCGGCGGGGCCACATGCGAGAGATCGCCCTCGTACTCCACGTCGGTGGTGCCGACGAGCGTGCGGCCCATCCACGGGAGCGTGAACATCATCCGCCCCTCCCCCGCCGGCACGACCAGAGCGGTCTTGCGCAGCGGCAGGTCCTCGTGCGAGAAGGTCAGATGCGTGCCGCGGCTCGGCTTGATCACCGGCACGTCGGTCTCGCGCGCGTCGTCCGAGGTGATTTTGTCGGCCCAGACACCGGTCGCGTTGACCACATGGCGCGCGCGGACCTCGAACTCAGAATCCGATTGCGTGTCCCGCGCCACAACCCCGACGACCTCACCGCCCTGCTCGATCACGCGTTCGGCGGCGACATCATTGGCGATCAGGGCGCCGTAGCGCTCGGCCTCGCCGAGGATCGTGAGCACGAGCCGCACATCGTCGGTCTGACAGTCGTAGAAGAGGTAGGCGGCCTTCGGGTCGCGATCGGCCAGTGCCGGTACGCGCTGCTTGACCTCGTCGCCGTCGATCATGCGGTGGCGCTCGGGGTTCCACTCGCCCTCTTCGAGCTCTGCGCGGTAGGCCTTCAGCGAGGTGCCGGAGAGATCGGCGCGGCGCTGCAGCTCAGACTTCTTCGACGCCTGCCCGCGCTGCATCGCGTCGTACATGTTCAGGCCCACGCCGATCTTGCGATCGATCCGCTCGCCCTCGAAGGCCGTCACCAGAAACGGAGTCGGCCAGACGAGATGCGGAGCAAGACGACTCAGCACCCGACGCTCGATCAGCGCCTCGCGCACCAGCGCAATGTCGAAGTTCTGCAGATACCGCAGGCCTCCGTGGACCATCTTCGACGAGCGGCTGCTCGTTCCGCAGGCGAAGTCATCGCGTTCGATCAGGGCGACGTCGTAGCCACGGCTGGAGGCGTCGAGCGCGATGCCGGCGCCGGTCACGCCGCCGCCGATCACCAGCACGTCGAACTGCTGCCCGGCCAGGGCGCTGACTGCCGCGGCGCGCTGGATCATCCGGTCAGCGAGGCCAGTGCGTCGTTGAGCGTCGCGCTCGGGCGCATCGCCCCCGCGGCCAGCGACTCATCCGGGTGGTAGTAGCCACCGATCTCGACCGGCGAGCCCTGCACGCCGGCGAGCTCGCCGACAATCGTCTCCTCGGCGGCGGCGAGCTTTTCGGCGAGCGGTGCGAACTTCGCCGCGAGCGAGGCGTCCTCACTTTGCGCCGCCAGCTCCTGCGCCCAGTAGAGCGCGAGGTAGAAGTGGCTGCCGCGATTGTCGAGCTCGCCCACGCGCCGCGAGGGCGACCTGCCGTTCTCGAGCAGACTGCCGGTCGCGCGATCGAGAGCGTCCGCGAGAACCTTGGCCTGCGCATTGCCGGTCTTCTCCGAAAGAAACTCGAGCGACACCGCGAGCGCGAGAAACTCGCCGAGCGAATCCCAGCGCAGGTGATTCTCAGCCAGGAACTGCTGCACGTGCTTGGGCGCCGAACCCCCGGCCCCGGTCTCGAACAGGCCGCCGCCGTTCATCAGCGGCACGATCGACAGCATCTTCGCGCTGGTGCCGAGCTCGAGGATCGGGAAGAGGTCGGTCAGGTAATCACGCAGGACGTTGCCGGTGACCGAGATCGTGTCGAGGCCGCCGCGTGCGCGCTCGAGCGTGTAGCGGGCCGCGTCGGCAACGCTCTTCACATGCAACTCGAGTCCGTCGGTGTCGAGCTTGGTGAGCTCGTCGGTGACCTTCTTGATGATCTGCACGTCGTGCGGGCGCGTCTCGTCGAGCCAGAAGACCGCCGGCACACCGGTCGCACGCGCGCGGCGCACGGCAAGCTGCACCCAGTCGCGGATCGGGGCGTCCTTTGCCTGGCACATGCGGAAGATGTCGCCCTCGGCGACCTTCTGCTCGAGCAGCGTCTCGCCGTCCGAGCCGACCACGCGCACCGTTCCGGCGCTCGCGATCTCGAAGGTCTTGTCGTGCGAGCCGTACTCCTCGGCCTTCTGCGCCATCAGGCCGACGTTCGGGGTCGTGCCCATCGTCGCCGGGTCGAACGCGCCGTATTTCTTGCAGTGTTCGACCGTCTCGGCGTAGAGCGCGGCGTACGAGGAGTCCGGGATCACGCACTTGGTGTCCTGCTGCTCGCCTTCCGCGTTCCAACCCTGACCGGAGGCGCGGATCAGCGCCGGCATCGACGCGTCGATGATCACGTCGCTGGGAACGTGAAGATTGGTGATGCCCTTGTCCGAGTCGACCATGAAGACAGCCGGGCCGGCGGAGAGCGCGGCGTCGACCTCGTCCTTGGCCTCGGGGTGCACCGCGAGCAGGCTGCCGAGGCCGTCGTTGGCACTCGCGCCGTACTTCTCGAAGATCTCATCGCCAACGAATGCGCGCACGCCATGGCCGAAGATGATCGGGTCGGAGACCTTCATCATCGTCGCCTTGAGATGCACTGAATAGAGGGTCCCGCGTTCCTTGGCGTCGGCGATCTCGCGCTTGAAGAAATCGACCAGCGCAGCTTTGCGCATCACCGCAGCGTCGATCACCTCGCCGGCGAGCAGGGGAGTCGACTCCTTGAGCACTGTCACTGCGCCGTCTTCGGCGACGTGCTGGATGCGTACGTCGGTTGCGGTCTCGACGGTGGTCGAGACTTCGGTCGAGCGGAAGTCGCCCTCGCTCATCGTCGCCACATGCGTGCGCGACTCGCCGCTCCATGGGCCCATCGAATGCGGGTGCTTCTTTGCGTAGCTCTTGACGGCGGCGGGCGCGCGGCGGTCTGAGTTGCCCTCGCGCAGCACCGGGTTCACAGCGCTGCCCTTGACGGCGTCGTACTTGGCGCGGATCGCGCGCTCTTCGTCGGTCGAAGCTTCTTCCGGGTAATCGGGTACCGCGAAACCCTGGGTCTGGAGTTCTTTGATCGCGCTCTTGAGCTGCGGCACCGAGGCGCTCACGTTCGGAAGCTTGATGATGTTGGCCTCGGGCGTCCGGCTCAGCGCGCCGAGTTCGGCGAGAGTGTCGCCGCGATCGCCGAATTGATCGAGGATTCGCCCGGCCAGCGAGATGTCGCGCGTCTCGATCTCGACGCCGGCCGCGCCGGCGAAGGATTCGACGATCGGGAGCAGCGAGCGGGTGGCCAGCGCCGGGGCTTCGTCGGTGTGGGTGTAGATGATCTTCACTTGGGGTCTTCGCTTCCTGCAGACAAGGGGGGCGGCCGAAAACCTATCGCGCATAGAATCACCCTCGATGGCAGAGGGGAAGCCACCAGTCGAGCAGCCGCCCGCACTCGCAGAAGGTTCGCTGGCCGGAAAGGTCGCGCTGATCACCGGCGGAGCCAATGGCCTCGGCCGCGCGTTCGCGCAGGCGCTGCTCGAGCAGGACGCCGTGGTCACGATCGCCGACATCGATGTCGAGAGCGGAAACGCCACCGCGCAGGAGCTCGGCTGCGCGTTCCTCGAACTCGACGTCACCGACGCGCAGGCCAACGTCGATGCCGTCGCAGCGACGACCGATCGCTTCGGCGGGATCCACCTTGCGCTGTTGAACGCCGGCATCGAAAGCCCGTTCTCGCTCGGAGACGACTTCGACCTCGAGGCATACCGGCGCGCGATGTCGATCAACCTCGACGCGGTCGTCTACGGATTCCACGCGGTCCGTCCCGCGATCATCGCCTCAGGGGGCGGTTCGGTACTGGCCACCGCATCGCTCGCCGGACTCGCGGCGATGCCACCACAGCCGGTCTACGGCGCCAACAAAGCCGCGGTGGTCGCGCTCGCCCGCGCGCTCGGCCCTGCACACGCTCCCGAGGGAGTGCTCTTCAACGCGATCTGCCCTGGTTTCGCCGACACAGCGATCATCGAAGGCGTACGCTCGATGCTCGAAGCCGGCGGCATCCCGATCATCGACCCGCGCACCGTTGCCGACGCCGCCGTGCGCGTACTCGCGAGCGGCGACAGCGGGAAGGCGTTGGTCGTGCAGGCCGGCGTCGAGCCCTACTACTACCGCTTCCCGAATCTCCCGCGAGCGCGCTGACGCTCAGCTGAACTCGAGCGCGAGTCGGCCGCCCGGCACGCCAGGCGGCTGCTCGGCGACCGCCGCCGTAGCGAGATCCGCCGCCGTCATGCCTTCGCTCCAAAGCGCGCCGCCGTAGCGGAAGGCGATCACCGCACCGCGCTCGGAGTAGCGCTCGTCGTCGGTCAGCTCCCGCACCGAGTCGATGCAGCGCGCGGCGACATCGTCGACGTGCTGGCGGTGGTGCGCGCGGATGATCACCGCGTACTCGTCACTGCCGATCCGGTAGACCTCTCCGGTGCCGCTGGCCGCATCGCGCAGCGCCCCAGCGATCTCGAGCAGCAGGAGCTCGATTCCTGCGTGTCCGAGCCGGAGGCGCAGATTCTGGAAGTCAGCGATGTCGAGTGCGATCACGGCCGGCGGACCGTCGAGCTTCTCGGCGCGCCCCTGCGAGCCGCCCGAACCGCGAGGAATCATCGCGATCAGGTCGCGCTCGAACGCCCGGCGATTCTTCAGTCCGGTCTGTTGGTCGACCAGCGAGAGTTCTGCCGCACGACGCTCGGAAAGCGTGAGCCTGCGGCTGTTGCGCTGGACCGTGTCGGCGATCACCGCGATAGTCACGAGGATCGTCAGCGCCCTCGTCTGGTCGGCCGACGAGACCCCTCCGGCCACCGCGACGGCGGCAACGAGCGAGACTCCGGTCGCAAGCGTCGCCAGCAGCGTCTCGCCACGCGAGCCGAACGTCGCGAAGTAGGTCACCGACAGGATCGCCAGGGAGATCAGCACGCTCGAGGCGCCCCCCGTGAGACCGATCACGATGCCCAGCAGCAGTGCCGCGCCGAGCGCGACCAGCGTGCCGGTCGGAGCGCTGACGCTCGCGATCGAGACCGATCGCGCACTCTCGCGCGACTCGTCGAGCAGTTCGCGCAGATGGTCGGCACGTTCGGCCGCCGTCTGCGCCTGACCCGCCGCAACCGGCGCCATGTCGGTGAAGTCTTCGGCCGCGTCGTCGGCCTCGGAGATCAACTCCGCGAGCTCGACGCCCTGCCCGCAGGCGCAGCCGACGCTGGCCGCGACGGCGTCCCCGGCCGTGTGATTGGCGATCTCGAGCCGTTCGTGGAATCGCGCACGCCAGCGCTCGGCGCCGGCCGCATCGGAGCCGGGCAACACCACCGCGAACTCGACTCCGCCGACACGCGCGACCTGGTCGACATCGAGGCTTGAAGCTCGCATCGCGGCAGTCACCCGCCGCAGCGCCTCGTCTCCCGCAAGGTGTCCCATCGCGCGATTTATCTCGTCGATCCCGTCGACGCGTACGTAGGCGACTGCGTAGGGCGAGCCTGCCTGTACGAGGGCGGCGGCGTACTCGTCGAGCGCGCGCCGGTTGGCGGCTCCCGTCAGCGGATCGAGGTAGGCCAGCTTGCGCGCGCGAAGCTCGGCGTTCACGGCGGAGACGCGCTTGAGCGCGATCAGCGCCGCCGAGATCGCCCAGACGACCACCGCGATCACGATCGCCGGGATGAAATTGTCGTCGACGGCGTCTGCCCAGTCGTAGGCGATCGGCGCGAGCGCGCAGAGGCACGCGAGCACGATCAGCGCCAGACGCATCGCGGCGCGCTCGACGAAGGCCGCCACGAAGACGACCAGCACGGCGTAGAAGTAGACGTACGGACTGCTGGCGCCCCCACTGGCGACCACGAGAGCAAGCGCTGCCAGGGATGTAGCGGCGTTCATCGCGACCTCGAGATTCAGAGCCTTGTGCACCTCGAGCCGCGGAAAGACCCAGAACCACAGACTCAGCGCGACGATCGCAGTGCAGAACAGCGCCGCGAAGGCACCCCAGCCGATCGCGTTGACACCGGTGATCTGAGCCACGCAAACGACGACGACAGCGATCAACCAGTCGCGCATACCGACCAGGCGACGTAGGTCCATGTCGAAGACGCGCTCAAGGCGCAGCGTCAGGAATCCGTCCCCGCGCTCGGCAGTCGTTTCCGGTGCCATCACAAATAGGTATAGCGGTAGACGCTCAGGTACGCAACAAATCGCAAGAAAAAGGGCCCCGCCGCGAGGCAGGGCCCTGATTCAGACTTCGTTTGAAGCGAGTGCCTAGGCGGCGCATGGCCGCGCCGCTTGCGGTGCGGCCAATCGGGCACAGAGCGCTTTGCGTTTCGCGCCGCTAGGCGGCGCGCAACGCTACTGCCTCCGGGTCCTGCGCGAGGCGCTTGAGTGCGGCGTTCTCGATCTCACGGACGCGGGCGGCAGTCATGCCAGAACCGCGCGCGATCGCCTCGGCGGTGCGGGGCTCGCCGCCAGCCAGGCCGTAACGCTCGGCGAGCACGTGGCGCTCGTCCGGTGAGAGGCGGGAAAGCAGGCGCGTGATCTTGCGCTGACGCTCAGCCTCGACCGCGAACTCCTCCGGAGTGATGGTGTCTTCGTCTTCGAGGAAGTCACCGAATTCCGAATCGCCCTCACCAACGGGCAGAGAAAGCGAAGTCGGCTTGAGCGCGGCAAGCTTGACGCGCTCGACCTCCTCGATCTCCATGTCGGTCGCCTCGGCGATCTCGGCGTCGGTGGGCTCGCGGGCGAGCTCGACGGCGAGACGACGGGTGGCCTTCTGGATCTTGGCCAGCTGCTGCGCGACGTGAACCGGGAGACGCACGGTGCGGCCCTGGTTCTGGGTCGCGCGCTGCATCGACTGGCGGATCCACCATGTCGCGTAGGTGGAGAACTTGAAGCCCTTGCGCCAGTCGAACTTCTCGGCCGCGCGGTTGAGGCCGATGACGCCCTCCTGGATCAGGTCGCCGAACTCAAGACCCTGGTCGCGGTACTTGCCCGCGAGCTTGATCACGAGCTTCATGTTGTTCTCGATCAGCTGACGCTTGGCGACTTCGTCGCCGCGCTCGATGCGCTTGGCCAGGGTGACCTCCTGCTCGCGCGTGAGGATCTTGTGGCGGCTGGCGCGGTTGATGAAGTGACGGGTGAGGTCGCTCGGCAGCTCGGCGGAAACGGCGTGGTCGCTCAGCGCGCGCTTCTCGATCGCGGTCGCCTCGTCGTCTTCGCCCTTGATGATCGTGACATCGGCTTCGACCAGACGCGAGCGGACGTCGTCGAGCATGACCTCTTCGAGCTCGTGAACTTCAGCGAGCTCGAGCAGGCGCTCTTCGGTGACCGACTCGGCCTCGAGCAGTGCCCCGATCTCGGGAATCTCAAAAATGTCCTGCGTGAATGTTGCCAATGTGTGCCTTGCTTTGTTGGGGATCTCTGCTGCTTTTACAGCCTGCGGCGCATGCGCGCCTGCCTCTTGAAAGGTCTGAGCCCTTGTGGGAGGCCCTGTACTGCGTATGAAGATGGTTGGCGCTCGGGAGGGGGATGGGGGCTCGGGCGCCGGATGGGGTTTGTTACTAAATGTTACAAGCTGCGTCTGACGGATGTCTCACTTCGTGAGGAGACTTCAACCTACCTGTTTCCTGCGTTTTTTGCGGCGACCTCACGCG
Organism: Solirubrobacterales bacterium; assembly: GCA_047605325.1. Classification (GTDB taxonomy): domain Bacteria; phylum Actinomycetota; class Thermoleophilia; order Solirubrobacterales; family JACPNS01; genus JACPNS01. The sequence continues at coordinate 58,831 of JASGFX010000004.1, forward strand.
GGGAACGAGTCAACCCACGCTTTGTCACCTGAGCCGATCTCGGCCGCCGTGCGGTCCAAGTACGACCGTTCGCACTATAAGGAAAGATCCGGTCAATTGCAAGCCCAAATTGGGTATTGCCAGCCGGTTTTCAGCCTTTCGCCTATTGCACGTACCAATAACAACGGCATTCGGCGGAAAATGTTTCGCTTCCTGCGCTTTTCTGGACGGTTATGCGACTGTTGATGAGTGAGCCCGCTCACTCGCGGGCTCCGGCCACTCCAGCGAGTCGCGCTGTTTGAGGCGCGCGAGCATGCGGATCAGCAGCGGCCCGGCGAGCATGTAGAAGCCGAAATTGGCGACCGCGTGAGCGATGTCGAAGGGCGCGGACGTGGTGGTCTGGATCCAGAAGCTCGTCTCGATGTCCGAACTAGCAAGATTGACAGCCGAGCCGAAGTTCACGACCACGCCGTAAGCCAGACCAGCCAGCGCGCAACAGAGCGCCATCGGGACGCGCCGGCGCGCGCTCGATCCGGCGCCGACGCCCGCACGCGCCAGCAGCGCACCGAACAATCCGCAGAGCCCCCAGGCGAGCATCTGCCACGGGGTCCACGGACCCTGCGCGAAATAGAAGTTCGAGACGAGCGCGGTCAGCACTCCGACCATCCAGCCCGGCGCGAAGCCGAGTGCGAAGCCGGCGATGATCACGATGTCGGTCGTCGGCTTGACACTCGGGAACGGCGCAAACAACACCCGTCCGATCACTGCGAACGCAACCATCGCCGCGACCGTCGCGACGATCCGCGCATGCGGCCGGGTCTGTTCGAACCAGACGAAGCCGGCCCCGATCACCGTGACGAGCAGCGCCGCACTGCCGAGTTGCCAGAGTTCGCCGCTGGTCATGCGCCGTCCTCGCCGAGCAACTCTGCGCCCTCGGCCGGCGTCAGCGCTCCGGACCCTTCGAGCAGCCGCGCAGTCGCCGTTGCGTAGTGCCAGCCGCCGCCGAGCACGTCGCGCGCGGCGCCGTCTGCAGCCACCCGGCCCTCGCCGAGGACGATCGCGCGCCGGGCGAAGCGCGCCGCGAATTCAAGGTCGTGCGTGGCGACGAGCACGGATGTGCCTTCGGCCCCGATCTCGCGCAGCAGCTCAGCCAGCGTGAGCTTTCTCGCCTGATCCATCCCTCTCGTCGGCTCATCGAGCAGGAGCACCGCCGGTCGCTCCTGCATCACGATCGCGAGCGCCAGCCGTTGGCGTTCGCCGCCAGAGAGGTCGCGCGGATCGCGGTCCGCCATTGCGCCGAGCCCAAACCGTTCGAGCGCGTCGCTCGGCGCTTCATCCCCCACGCGTTCGTGGATCAGGTAGTCGTTCGGGTTCTGCAGCAACAGCGCGACCTCCCCCGCACGCTCGATCTTCCCGCGGTCGGCCCCGAGCACGCCGTGCGCGATCCGCAACAGCGTCGACTTGCCGGAGCCGTTCGCGCCGAGCAGCACCGCGCACTCGCCCGCCGCCAGCGTGAGATCAACATCTTCGAGTGCCGGATGCCCCGATCCGGAATAAGTCTTGGCGACGCCCCTCAGACGGAGCGCCTGCGGACGCTCGGCGCGGTCGGTGTTTTCGGTCCGGCGGCGCACTTCGATCCCCGGAAGCACGCTCCGCGCCTCCTTCGCCGACAGCGGCAACGGAGCGATCTCGGCGCGCCAGAACAGTTCGGCTAGCGGCGGGAGCAGGTGCTCGAGCCGCGGATCAGCGGCGGCGAGTGCAAGAAACTCCCGCGGCGGAGCGTCGATCGCGACCCGTCCGCCTTCGAACACGACCACCCGGTCGGCAACCTCGAGGGCACGTTCGATGCGGTGGTCGGCGAGGACGATCGTCGTGCCGAGGTCGGTATTCAGACGTCGGAGCGTCGCGATCAGCTCGTCGGCCGCGACGGGATCGAGCTGAGAACTCGGCTCATCGAGCACGAGCAACTGCGGACGTGGCGCAATCGCAGCGGCGAGCGCGACACGCTGGAGCTCGCCGCCGGAGAGCTCGTCGGTGCGACGGGAGAGCAGCCGTTCGATCCCGAGCGCGGCTGCGGCCTCCTCCACCCCGAGCGCGACCTGTCCGGAGTCCCAGCCGAGATTCTCAAGCGGAAACGCAATCTCGGCGCGCACGCTGTCCATCACGATCTGTGCCTCGGGGTCTTGGAGCAGCGTGCCGCAGACGGCGGCGAGCTCGCCCGCATGGTGGTCGCGAAGTGCCAGTCCGCAGATCTCGGCGTCGCCGGTCGCTGCGCCGCCGAAGTGATGTGGCACCAGCCCGCTCAAGGCACGCAGAAAGGTCGACTTGCCTCCGCCCGAGTCGCCGCAGACGAGCACGTACTCGCCGCGTCGGGCGCCCAGCGACAACTCGCTGACGGCGTCGACCTCCGAGCCGGGATAGCGATAGCCGAACGCGCTGAAGGCGAAGGCCTGCGATCGCAGCGACGAGGCGACGCTCACGCGTCCACCCTCCGAGCAATCCCCGGGATCGCAGCGGCCAGAAAGATCATCGCGGCGAACGCAAAGTCCTGCGCGCCGAGCGCGATCACAGTTCGCGGGTACGGCGTGAAGGCCGCGAGTCCGGCTGCCTCTCCGCCGATCGTGAGCAGAGCGACGAGCAGCGCGGCGAGGATCAGCAACCAGTCCGCGGCGCGCCTTCGTGCCGGGGCCACCCGCAGCGGACGCGCGAGCGCAAAGCCGCGTGTCTCGAGCGCAAGGGCCGAATCGCCGGCGCGCTCGAGCGATCTGGCGAACGCCGCGCGCACGATCGTCGCCGTACCGGGGGGCTCGCCGGGACGGCATGCCCGCGCGACGGCGAGGTTCGCCCCATCCCGCGCGAGCGTCGGCACGAACCTGACGGCGAGCGACGCCGTGATCGCCGATCTGACCGAATAGCGACGTAGCACGCGCAGCAGTACATCGGGGCTGACGCAGGCGACGTAGAGCGCGCAGATCGCGAAGATTGCCGAGGTACGCAGGCCGAGGATCAATCCATACACAACCGCCTCCTGCGTGACATCGAAGGTGCCGAGCAGCGGAAGGCGGATCCCGGCGATCAGAACGGTGACCCCCTGCTGCGAGGCGATCGGATTGACCAGGGCGATGGCAACCGAGAGCGGAAGCGAAAACGCCAGGGCGAGGCCGAGTTCCGAGAGCACGCGGCAACGCCAGGCGAGCACCACGACCGCAAGCATCACCGCGACGAGCACGAGCGGGTTCATGAACAGGGCGACGGCGAGACCCAGAGAGACGCACCAAGCGACGACCGTCGTCGCTCGCGCCTGTTGCAGCGGTCCCCCCCGGTCGCGGTAGCCGAAACTCAGCAGCTTGACTGCCGTGTCGGCCGCGCGGCTCACTCGCCCGCGCCCTCCGGGAGCGGATCTGAGCCAGACGGACTGGTGAGGAGGGCGAAGCGGTTCTTCAGCTTCTCGGCGCCACCGTCGAGCAGCCTGGCGGCGCTCTCGACCCCGGCGTCATCGACGCCGGTCACCACCCAGACCACGTTCTTGCCGTCCTGGGCGAACGGTGCGAGCAGACCGGCCTTCGATTTGAGCGCCCTGCCCTCGGAGCCGTCGGCCGAGAACGGCGTGAGCTTGCCGCCGCTCGATGAGAACTGCGCGAACGCGCCGTTTGTCTCGCCGTCACTCGTCAGATCGGGCACGCCGTCAAAGCCTTGGATGTCGGACCAAGTGCCGACGACCACGCGCGCGCTCCCCTTCGAGTTCACGGCGATCCCGCTCTCGACGAGTCCTTCGCGCGTGACGCGGCAGGCCTGCGACCGCTCGGGCGCGCAGATCAGCCGGACTCCGCCTGTCTTCAGCGGCTGCGGATACGCGCCGACGATTGCACCGCCGGTGCGAATCGTCTGCCACGCGTGGAAGTCCCACTGCACGGTCTGGCCGGCCTTCAGTCGCTCCGAACTCGCAGCGTTGGTCGACTCGATTCCGTTCACGTAGTAGAGCCAGGACGAATCGCCGTCCTCTTTGAGACCTTCGATCGAGTCGACGTAGCGACCTCCGTACGAGGTGGTCGCGGTGTGGACGCTCTGGAGCTGCCGCATCGCCGTCAGACCTGAAGTCGCGTCGACCTCCGTGGCCGTTGCCACCACCTTCGCGCCGAAATCGCGCGTGACGACGACGTGCGTCGCCGGGCCCGACGAACCCGAGCCGCAACCCGCGCCGAGCGCGGCGCAGGTTGCGATCAGGACGAATGCGGAAGCGAGCTTCATCGTCTTACTGACGGCCGATCCGGTTGGCGTCTCGGATGCACTTCACACGCGAGCCGCTCCCCGAGTTCGGGTAGAGCTTGACGCACTTCTCGCGGGCGGCGATGCGCTTCTGCTTCGCCGTGAGCGTGCGACCCAGCTGGTTCGCCGCGCGGATGCATGACTTGTATTCGTCACTGCTGCGCGACTTGATGTTCTGGCGGCAGGCGGCACGAGCTGCGATGCGCCGTTGCTTGTTGATCTGCTTCTGGGTGACCGGAGCCACCGGCGTGGTGTTCGCGTCTTCAGCGATCGTGATCCACCTCGAACCGCGCAGGGCGCCGGACTTGTTGGCGCTCACGAGGTACCTGCCCGCAGCGGGGAACGTGATCTGGAAGCTGCCGTCAGAGGCGCTGGTTGTGCTCGATGCGCCGCCGGTCACGCTCACTCCGCTGCCGGCCGACTTGGTGTCGTCGGCGGTGTTGTAGGAGTCGACGTAACCAGTGATCGTCTGCCCCGGCTTCGCCGTGGCTGGAAGGTTCAGCTCGAGGCTTGCGGTGTAGTAGCCATAGGACGGGCTGAAGAACAGCACGACACTGTCGTTGTTGCTCAGCGGGTCGGTCGCGAGCACGTATCCGTTGGGTGAAGTCGAGTCCTGCTGGTTGATGCGCACGAGCCAGCCGCCGTTTGAATCGGTGGACGCCTCGCCGTCGACGTTGCAGACCAGCGTGCCCCAGCTGTAGAACGTGCCGCTGGTGCCGACCTTGTCGCCGCCGAGGGCCGCTGCGGCCGCGGTGATCGTGTTCGGATTCGCAAAGACCGACGCAGTCCCGTTCGAGCGGCAGTTCGGCTGGTCGGCCGCCGCCGCGACGCTGCCGGCGGTCGTGTCGACGTCGCCGCTGAAGTAGGTCTTGCTCTGTCCTTCGATGCGTAGGTGCACGTTGACCGCCGCTGCGGTCGACGCGGCCAAGGCCAGCATCGTGATGGCTGCGATCGCAATCAGTGCGACGCGAAGGTGCAAAGGCCTCAATGCCTTCGACATGGTCATTCCCCTTTCCACGAGGGATCGATATGTGTTGGGAACGGCCGGGAGAGGTTTCCTGGCTGACGGGGACGATTCAGCGCGCCTTCCCAGCAGTCTCACTGCCAGTGGCTCGACGCCGATGCGAGTTGCGCTTGCGGCGGCGATGCGATGAACACGCCCGATCACAGTGGCGGGTCCGCGCCGGTTTCACACCGGACTTCCCTCGTCACGACCGAGTGGTAGCGAGGGTAGCGGTCGCCGGGAGCGTCCGTAGGATCGACAGCGATGGAGGGCAGCTCGCAAAACGCGTCGGACATCGATCGCGACCTGCGCGCAGCGGTCACGGCGACACGCTATTTCAAGTTGCGGCTGTGGCTGGTGAATCAGCTCTGGATCCCGGTACTGATGCTGAACCTGCTGGCGGTGGCCCTGTCGTTCGTGCTGCCCCAGGCCGACGATTGGTTCGGTCGCACGGCCCCGATCACCAACTCGGTGATGCAGTCGCTCTACGCAGCGCTGGCCGGCAGCATGATCACCTTCACCGGCATCGTCTTCTCGGCGCTGTTCATCGCGGCTCAGATCCAGACCTCTGCCTACTCCCCGCGCCTCGCCGCCCAGTTGCGCGGCGACCCGGTCATCATGGGCACGCTCGTGCTCTCGACGGCGACCGCGGCGTATTCATTGGGAGCGCTGATCTCGATCGATCGCCTGCCGGCCGATGACCGCGCTCCGCTGATGACCGTCGGCTTCGGACTCGTACTCGCGCTGGCGACGCTCGCCTGGTTTGCGGCGCTCGTGCAGCGGGCGTTCGAGAACATCCAGATCGGCGGGATCCTGCGCACCCTCGGCCGCAAGGCGTGGCGAGCGATCGACGACATCCACCCGTCGCCCGAATCGGCCCAGGTACTCCCGGTGCCGGTTCGGCCGACCGACGGCGCTGTCGCCGAGATCGAGCATCGCGGCAAGCCCGGCGTACTCGCCGCGGTCGACCGCGCGGCGCTGGTCAAGCTGGCCGAGGTGACCGGCGGATTCGTCGAGGTGCTGCCGCAGGTCGGCGAGTACATCTCACAGCGCAGCGGCGCGGTGCGGATCTACGACGGCCAGAACGAGCCCACGCGCAAGCAGGTCTCGGCGGTGTTCGTGCTCGCGCGCCAGCGCACACCCGATCAGGACCCCGCCTTCGTGCTTCGCATCCTTGTCGACATCGCGATCCGCGCGCTCTCGGCCGCGATCAACGACCCGACGACGGCGGTCCAGACGCTCGACCGCGTAGAAGCGCTCTTGATCCGGCTGTACGAGCGCCACCCCGGGCCGACCTACGTGGTCGACGCAACCGGCAAACCGCGCGGCCTCGTCCACGCACCGACCTGGATCGAATACTTCGAACTGGGCACGACCGAGGCACGCATCTACGGCGCGAACTCGGTGCAGATCCACCGCCGCCTGCGCGCGATGCACCTGCACCTGCTCGATGTCACCGACGGGCCCGAGCGCGAGCGCGTCGAACTCGAGATCGAGCAGCTCGACCGCGAGGCCGCGGAGGATTTTTCCGCCCCGCACGACATCGAGCTCGCGCGCGAGCCGGACCGGCTCGGGATCGGCGGGAGCTAGCTGTCGCTCTTCGCGTCGCCCCGCCCAAGCATCCGCAGTGCGAGCGACGGGAAGATCAGCACGGTCAGCACCGCTGCGGTGACCAGCGCGGCGGCCGTTGCAGGACGCATCCGGTCGTTCTCAAGGCCGATCGTGGTGATCGCGACGACCAGCGGTAGCTGCGTCGAGGCCAACAACGCCATCGGCTTCAGTTGCTCGCGCGGAAGAACATTGCGGTAGAGCGCCATCACGGGCAGTCCGCGTACGAGCAGCATCAGGAAGAAGAAGATCGGCAACAGGACGATTCCGCGCGTACTCGAGAACAGCGCGTTGATGTCGAGATTCATCCCGCTGACCACGAAGAAGAACGGAATGAGAAAGCCGAAACCGACGGCTTCCATCTTCGAGTCGAACACCTCGAAGTCGCCGTCGCCGACGATCAGGCGCATGATCATGCCGGCGGCGAACGCCCCGAGGATCACATCCATCCCGAGCGACCCGGCGATCACGACCAGCGCAAAGACGAGCAGCACCGCCAGGCGCACCGGGAGCTGGCCGCTGTTGTCCATGCGAGCGGTGATGAAGTCGAACCAGCGGCTCGCCGCGCCGGTCGCGGCGATGCCGGTCAACACGGCGACGACGATGAATGCGACCAACAGCACGATCTGCTCAATCGCGCCCTCGGTTGCGGTCAGCAGAACCGTAACGATCAGCACTGGTCCGAATTCGCCCACGGCACCGATCGCGAGGATGTTCTTTCCGAAGCCACCCGTCAGGCGACCCTCATCGCGCAGGATCGGGATCAGCGTTCCGATTGCGGTGGTTACGAGCGCCGAGCCGGTCAACAAGCCCGACCAGACGACGCCGGTCTCCTGCAGGACTGCTGCGATCGAATATGCCAGCCCGAGTGAGAGCAACCAGCCCCAGCCCGCAAATTTCAGGGGCTCGCCGCGGATCTGCTGCACACGGATCTCGTAGCCGGCGAAGAAGAACAGAAAGCCGAGGCCGAGCTGGCTGAAGGCGTTCAGCACGTCGTCGACATGGGCGACCTTCAGCACCTGCGGCCCGATGATCACTCCGAACAGCAGCTCGAGCACGACCACTGGCAGAACCAGGCTGCGCAGGCGCAGCGTTACAAGCCCGGCGACGATTGGAGCGAGCGCCGCAACGAGCAGAACAATCAGAAATGACTGGGTGTTGTCGAACACGCCCCGCCCATCCTACGGGCAGCCGTTTTGGACAAATCGGCGACTTGCATCCTTCACAAGTGGATGACGACCGATCAGCGAGTCGCACCTAGAATCCGCCGCATGGACGGATTCCCGGCCGAGTCCCCCACAGCCACCTCAGCGCGCACCCGAAGGCGTCTCTCGACGCTCGCGCTGGTGCTGCTCGCAATCGCAATGGGCAGCATGATCCAGGCGATGGGCTGGGCGCAGACATCCAACTACGCGCTCGTCCGCGCGCTCGAGAACGGCAGCGCCGTGATCGACGAGTACTCCTGGGAGACGCGGGACACCTCGTACTACAACGGCCACTTCTACAGCGTCAAAGCGCCCGGCATGGCGTTTCTGGTGCTTCCGTTCGACGTCGCGCTGAAGGCCGTCGGCGTCGATCAACTCGGGCCGAAAATGATCGAGGGAGCGAAGAAGGGCAATGCGCTGCGCTGGGCGCGCGCCGGCGTCCCGAGCGGGATGTACGCCAATTCGCTGAAACTCGCGCACGAGACCCGGGCTCGGATCACCAACTACACCCCGTTCGTCTGGCTGCTCTCGCTGATCGCCTGCGTGTTGCCTGCGCTCGGGCTGATGTTCATCATCCGCGCGATCGGCGATCAACTCGCTCCCGGGATGGGCACGCTGGCGGCGGTCGCCACTGGCGCCGGCACGTTGATCCTCCCCTTCTCCACACTGTTCTTCTCACACGTGATTTCGGCTGCAATGGCGCTCGCCGCGTTCGCGCTGCTCTGGCGGGAGCGCAGATCCGATCAGAAGCTATGGCTGATCTTCGTCGCCGGACTGATCGCCGGCTTCTCGATCACGACCGAATATCCGCTCGCGCTCGCCGCGGTGATCATCGGTCTCTACGGAATGCTGCGCTTCGGCTGGCGCGAAAGACGGCCGCTGCTCGAGCGCACGGGTATCTATGCACTCGGGGGACTCCTAGGCGTGCTGCCGCTCGCGATCTACAACCAACTCGCGTTCGGTTCGATCTCTCACTTCTCGTACACGAACGCCGTCGCGATCCAAGGAGAGAGCGGTCACGAGGTGCTCGGCCTCAACGACGGCGGCTTCTTCGGCATCACCGATCCGAAACTCACAAACACGTTCGACCTGCTGTTCTCGGCCAAGGGACTGTTCATCCTCTCGCCGGTACTGCTGATGGCCGCCTACGGGTTGGTGCTGATGTGGCGCGGCGGACGCAGGCCCGAAGCTGCAGTGATCGGCGCGATCTTCTTCGCCTACCTGGCCTACAACTCCGGATACTGGCTGCCGTTCGGTGGAGGCTCGCCGGGGCCGCGATTCCTCGTACCCGTGATCCCATTCCTTGGTCTCGCGCTCGCCCCCGCCTTCAAGAAGCTGCCGGCGACGGCCTTCGCCCTGACGCTCCCCTCGGTCGCGATCATGGCCACGGCGACCGCGACCCTGCCGATGATCGGAAATGGCGACGTCGGGATCTGGCCGCGCCTCGTGCAGATGGTCAACTTCGAGCAGACCTGGGTCAACGCCTTTGGCGTGGACAACAAATGGTGGGGCATCCTGCCGTTCGTCATACCGCTCGTGGCCGCACTCGCCGTCACGGTCGCGGCGACCGTACCGGTGCGGATACGACCGCGTGACGCATGGGTCGGGATCGCGGCGGTGACGGCGTGGGCCCTCGTCGCATGCGTGACACCACGTCACCCGGTGCCGACCACCCCCGGCAACGATCATCCCTTTGCGCCGTTCGTCGTGATCCTCACGATCGCGGCGATCACTTCGATCGGCGCGGCCTCAGTCGCGGACCGCGCGCACTTCGCCCGTCGCCGGCGCCAGCTCGTAGACGACCAGATCGCCCTGGACTCTGCGTGAAACCCCGAGGCCGCTGATCGGCTTCTCGGCGGCGCCTGCCCAGCGGGTTCCGATCAACAGATAGGGATGCAGGACCACGGTGCTGACTTCGAGCCTTCGGAGCGCCGCGATCGACTCGCGGTCGGGGAAGCCCGAGACCTCCGCCGTGAGCTGCGTGAACGAGGTCGGATCGATGCTCGCGCGACCGTTCACGATCTTCGGAAAGCCATCGGTCGACCAGTACACGTAGCGCCGGTTGGCCGCGATCGTGATCGGCAGGTGCAGTTGCGGCTCCGCGATCGCGACGTAGCCGGCCGGCCCGGACGGAGACTTCGGGAACACCTCGCCCGAGAACTCAAAGGCGATCAGCGCGACCAGCGCACCGCCGAGCGCAAGCGCCCCGGCCGGTCGGCGCAGCGGTTCCGATCGGCGGGCGAGCCAGCCGAGCAGCGCCTGCGCCCCCGCCGCGGCGAGCAGTGCGAAGATCAGCGAGGTGAGTGTGTACAGCCGCCCGGGCGTGCGCACGCCCTGCCAGCCAGGCGCGAACTCATAGAGCAGCCGGTACGGCATGTACTGACCGATTCCGCCGGAACGCACGCCGAGCGAAAGCAGCATCAGCACCGCCGCGCCGCCGCCGAGCATCCAGCGGGTCCGCCGGCTCAGCACCGGCGCCGCGAGACCGGCGACCACAAGCAGCGCGATCACCAGCCCCGGAAAGAGTGTCTGCTCGGCGATCGAGGTGAGGTGCCCGTGGCGGATCGAATCGGTCGCCGCTCCCCACACACGGCTGTTCTCCGGCGCCGCGATGAACGACGCGATCGGACCGCTGCCGCGCGAGACGCGCTCGAGACTGCGACCGGCCTCGGGGTGAGCGTCGAGCACTCGCTGATAAGGCAGCGATAGCAGCACCGCGCTGACCAGAAGGATCAGCCCGCCGCCGATCGTCGCGAGCACAATTCGCCGCGGCGGCCTGCGCTGCGCTCCCCCGCGCCAGACCCAGACGACCAGGCACGCGCCGAGGAACGCCAGCAGATATCCGAGCTGCAGGCCGAGCGTGAAGCCGATGCTGACCTGCCACGCCGCGACGACCCAGCCGAACAGGACCATCCTCACACTGCCGGTCCGATATCCGCGCGCGAGCAGAAAGAGCGTCAGCGGGATGCCGCCGCTCGAGAGCACGTGAAGGTGCCCGTCCTGCTCGAGCCGCCAGGGTGCGTAGGCGTACGCGGCGCCGGCGACGGCCGCGGCGGCAGGTCGCAGCCTGAACTCTCGCGCCAACAGATAGGCGCCGGCGAAGGCGAGCGCGTAGGCAAACAGGAACAACAGGTTGTAACGCACGGTCGCCGCCTCCACCCCGCGCCCGATCATTCCGGCCGGCGCGTAGCCGATCAGCGCGTCGCTGAAGGCGAGCGTGTCCTTCAGCGGCCAAAACTGGTTCGACTGGAAGAACTCGAACGGCTGATGGAGCAGCGCGTGTCCGCCCCACGCAACCTGCCAGCTCTGCACGATCGGGTCGCCGAGGTCACGTGGAAAAACACTGGCCAGATGCAGCGGCAAAGGCCAGAAGACGACGCACGCGAGCAGATACGAGCCGCCGGCAAGCAGAAGGATCTCGCGCAGGGTGACGCGAGCGGGATCGCCGGCGGGTTGCATCGCCAGAGATTACGGGCGGCGAGAAGTCGGCTTCAGGCGGCGCTCAGGCGATAGCCGGCGCAGTGATCGAGAACCCGGCGCCAGAAGATCTCTGCGGCGCGCGCGTCGTATTCGTCGGGCAGCGAGGAATCCGTGAACAGGTGGCCATCGCCTTCGTAGGCATAGACGTCGACGACAGCGCCGGCCGCGTCGATCGCTGCCGCGACCTCTTCGACCGCGCCCGGGTTGCGGTATGGATCGGAATCCATGTAATGGATCTGGCCGCCCACGCCCTCAGGCCAGGCGCCGAGCCCAGCGGCCTCGAGCGAAGCCGCCCCGCTGAACATCAGAACGCTCGAGACATCGCGCCGACCGGCGATGTGCTGAGCGACCCCGGCACCCATCGAGAAGCCGGCCGCGATGAAGCCGTCGGGGAGGTGACGCACCTCGCGCACCGCCTTCTCCATGAGTCGCTCCCGGCCCCGGCTCTCCGCAAAGTCAAACGCCTCGCGGTAGTCGTCGAAGATCCAGCCGTCGTAGAGGTCGACGATCGTGACCTGATGTCCGCGGAAGCGAAGGATCTCGCCGGCACGGACGACGCCGCGCCTGACGCCAAGAATTGAGGGAAAGATCGCAACATCGGCCACGGTTGCCGTTTACCCGTCAATTGCAGGCGGCAACCACGAGCTGCGAGTCAGATCTCGAGATTTGATCCGAGGATCACTGCGCGCTCCTGCGGCAGACGGAAATACGCCGCGGGGTTGCTCGAAATGTGTGTGAGCGCGACGAACAGCGCCTTCTGCCAGCGCGGCATCCCGTCGCCGTCGCCGCGATGCAGCTCGACGTGAGACAGGAAGAACGTCGCGCGGTAGGCCGAGAGCTTGAAGTCGAACACCCCGGCCGCGTCGATCGCCCGCATCACCTTCGGCACGTCGGGGACGTCCATGTAGCCGAGCGTGACCGTCACCTGGACGATGCCGTCTTCGTGCTGGCCGGGATCGACGAATTCGAGGATGCCGCCGGGCGGAAGGTGCGCGGCCGGTGAGGTCTCGAGCGTCAGGACGATCACCCGCTCGGGCAAAGCGTGCATGTGTTTGACGAGTGCTCGCATCGCCAGCGGCGTCGAGCGCGGATCGCGATCGAGGAAGACCGCGACGCCCGGAGTTCGTGGCAGCGGAGGAACCTGCCGGTCGATCTTGTCGATGAACTCGTCGAGCGATCCCTCGAGACGATCTCGGCGTTCGGCGACTATGTCGAGGCCGCGTTTCCAGGTCATCATCACGAGGAAGACGATCCCGCCGACGACGAGTGGCAGCCATGCGCCGTGGAAGAGCTTGATCAGGTTCGCCGAGAGGAAGAGCAGATCGATCGCGACCAGAATCGCGCCCCCGGGGATCACCACCCAGAGCGGCCAGCGCCACTGCTGGCGCGAGAAGTAGAAGAACAGCAGCGTCGTGGCCGTGATCGTTCCCATCACGGCCACGCCGTAGGCGAACGCCAGCTTGGCCGAGTGTTCGAACACAAGGATCAGGGTGATCACCGAGAACATCAGCAGCCAGTTGATCCACGGCACGTAGATCTGGCCGCGCGAGGTGACGGACGTGTGCAGCACACGCAGTCGCGGCAGGTAGCCAAGGCGAATCGCTTGGTGGGTCACCGAGTAGGCGCCGGTGATAACGGCCTGCGAGGCGATCACCGTGGCCATCGTCGCGAGCACCACGACAGGCCACTGCGACCACTCGGGACCGAGCAGGAAGAACGGACCCTGGTGCGCCGTCTCCGGGTCGCCGAGGATCAGCGCGCCCTGCCCCATGTAGTTGATCGTCAGCGCCGGCAGCACGAGCGCAACCCAGCCGATGCGGATCGGCGAGCGGCCGAAGTGGCCCATGTCGGCATAGAGGGCCTCGGCGCCGGTTACGGCGAGCACAACCGATCCGAGCGCGAAGAACGCGATCCCGAAGTGGCCGGTGACGAACTCGAATGCGTAGGTCGGCGAGAGCGCCTTGAGGATCTCCGGGTTCTGCGAGATGCCGTTGATTCCGAGCGCCGCGAGCGCCAGGAACCAGAGGATCATGACCGGGCCGAACGCTCGGCCGACCTTCTCGGTCCCGAAGCGCTGGAAGGTGAAGAGGACGGCGATGATCGCCACGGCGATCGGGATGATCAGGTGATCGAGCGATGGCGCGACGACTCCGACCCCCTCGACGGCCGAGAGCACGGAGATCGCCGGCGTGATCATGCTGTCGCCGAAGAACAGCGACGCGCCTGCCAGCCCGAAGCCGACGAGGAACATGCGGGTGTGCCTCGATCCCTTTGTGCCCTTCGAGGCGAGCCGCGTGATCAGCGCCATGATGCCGCCCTCGCCGCGGTTGTCCGCACGCATCACGAGCACCACGTAGGTGAGCGTGACGATCGTCATCACCGACCAGAACACCAGTGAGATCGCGCCCATCAGACTGGTGTCCGTGACCGCGATCGGATGCGGATCGTCGGGACTGAAGATCGTCTGGACCGTGTAGATCGGACTCGTGCCGATGTCGCCGAAAACGACACCGATCGCACCGAGGATCAAGGCGCTCTTGGCGGCCTTGTGTGAGTTCTCTTCGGAAGCTTCGATTGCGCGATACTCCGCCCGACGGTGGACGGAATCGACCCACCTGAGACCGCAGTAGGGTTGACCGAAATGCCAGAGCTACCCGAAATGACCGCATACCGCGAGAAGATCGCGGGCGCATTCGAAGGCGCAACGCTCGTCGAATGCGAGTTCACGCCAGATTGCAAGCTCGACGCGCCTGCAGAAGCGGTGACCGCGGCGATTCGCGGCGCCCAGCTCTCGCAGGTCGAGCGCAACGGCAAAGAACTCTTCCTCCACTTCGCGACCGGCGACACGGTTGCCGTGCATCTGATGCTCGGCGGACGGTTCAACGTCGCGCCGATCGAAGATGAGCCCCCGGACACGCGCGTCGCGACTTTCAAGTTCGACAACGGCAAGGCCTTGTACGTGCGAGACCGCGACGCCTGGGCGCGAATCAAGTTCAACCCGGAGGCGCCCAAGGCGCCTGACGCGCTCTCGTCCGAATTGAATGCGGAGTACCTGAAGAAACGCTTGGCCAGGTCTCGCAAAGCAATCAAGGCCTTTCTGACCGACCAGGATCGCGTCAGGGGAATCGGCAACGCGTACTCAGACGAGATCCTCTGGGCCAGCCGCGTCGCTCCGCAGTCAACATGCAACAAGGTGCCCGACGAGGCAGTGGAGGCTCTGGCCGAGGCGATCCACGAAGTGTTGGCCGAGGCCGTCGAGAACGTCTGCGCGCTGGACGATCCATCCGACTACCGAAAGGCTCGCCTGCGTGATCTGAAGGTCCACAACCACACCAGAGAGTTCTCACCGGGTGGCGCAAAGATCCAGACCGGCGAGGTTTCAAAGAGCAAGACTTACTTCACGGACGAGCAGGTCCTGTACTCGTAGTTCGATCGACCCGGGCGATGACGAAAGCGCGGAACAAAACGCAGCCCACGACGTCGTCGGTCGAGGAGTTCCTGGATGCCGTGGCAGACCAGAAGCGACGCGAGGACGCCTTGGCGCTCTGCTCGATTCTGGAGGCGGCGACCGGCGTCGAGCCGGTGATGTGGGGATCATCGATCGTCGGCTTCGGAACGCTTCACTACAAGTACCCGTCAGGACGCGAAGGCGACACCCCGGTCGTCGGTTTCTCGCCGCGCAAAGCGGCGTTGACGATCTACGGGTTGAAGTCCTACGAGAACAACGCCGAGGCTGTCGAACGGCTCGGTCCG
The DNA here is from genome assembly GCA_047605325.1 of Solirubrobacterales bacterium. Classification (GTDB taxonomy): domain Bacteria; phylum Actinomycetota; class Thermoleophilia; order Solirubrobacterales; family JACPNS01; genus JACPNS01. Next base: position 74,125 of record JASGFX010000004.1, read on the forward strand.
GTGACCACCGGAAAGGGCTGCGTGTACATCAAGGACCTCGCCGCGATAGACCGCGAGATGCTCGGTCAGTTGGCTCGCGACGCATTCGCCGAGCGTTCGGCTACTCGTACCTGACGGCCGTGGCTGTCGTATAGGGAAGCCCGTCGGAGTGCACCTCCGCGGATTCGGACATACCCAGCACGAGACCGTCGCCCGCGACCACAGGCTGGTTGATGTCGACGAAGCACGTCGCAGTGTCGCCGGCCGACAACAGCCACCCGAGAAACATCGTGCAGCTGCCCAACGCCGCCGAAGGTGAACCGCTCGAAAACACGCCAGTCGTCGAATAGAGCGTGAACGACACGACAGGCGGATATTCGAAGAAATGCATCTGGTTCACCACCATCGACACTCGCAGTGACTTGATCGTGACGTCGCCCGGCGTCTGCTGGATGACGCTGTTCCAGTTCGGGTCGTCTGCATTGCCGATGCCCGACACGGGAAGCCAGTCGGGAAGAGAGCCCAGTCCGATGGTGAGAGAGGATGCTCCGCTGTTGGCGAGCAGGACGCTGTTGCCCGGGGCGCCGTCTTCGCCGTCAGCGCCGTCAGCGCCCGAGGGGCCTGTCGCACCGGTTGCGCCCGTGGCACCCGGGGCGCCGTCGGTTCCGGGAAGGCCGGCGGCGCCGGTCGCGCCCTTCGTGCCGGCCGGGCCCGTTGCGCCCGTGGCACCGGCGGCGCCGGTCGCGCCCATGGCGCCGTCCACCCCGTTCACGCCGGCCGCGCCGTTGGCTCCGTTCATGCCGTTGGCTCCGTTCGCGCCATTTGCGCCATCGATGCCGGCGGCATTCCAAGCGATCTTCTTCGCGCCCTTCGGGCACTTCTTGCTCTGGCTCGAAAGTGTGATCACGCTGGTCTTCTTGGCGACGCAGGCATAGATCACAGCCGCGCCCGCGCGGTCAGCTGAAAGAGCGCCCAGCAGCAACGTCGCGACGGTAAGAACGAGAATGGCGGCGAGGGCGCGAACGCCCACACGCGAGGGGATCGATGAAGTCATCGGGCCAGCGTAGAGCCAGCCGGAGCGGCCGACCGCAAGAAAGCGCCGTGAGTCCAGACGAGCCAGAACGGCGATCCCCATTTCAAGGGCGATTCTCTCCAAAGTCTGCGCTAGAAGCGCAGACTTTGGACGATTTCCCGCTTGCGAGCGGGTAGGCCGGATTCACGCCAGAAAGACGAAAACCCCGCTGGATCAGCGAGGTTTGCGTAGTACCGCCACGGGGATTCGAACCCCGGTTTCCGCCGTGAGAGGGCGGCGTCCTAGTCCCCTAGACGATGGCGGCAGGATGCATGCAGGCTAGCAAGTGGGGCATGTCCGGCTATGTCGCGCGGCAGCGCGTAAACAAGCGGCAAATCTTCCCACGGACCACCCCGCGGGACGGCCGGTGGGAAGATTTGCCGCTTGCCGCCGCCCACCTGACCACCAAAACGCTCGCACGCGATTCAATAGATCACATGAGCAGCTTCAACCTCGGCGGCGAGATCGCCATCTCGCGGATCGGACTCGGCACCAACCGCATCGATGAAGAGCCCGAGTCGGCGGTGATCCTCGAGGCCGCGCTCGATCGCGGCATCAACTTCATCGACACGGCCGACATCTACACCGGCGGTACCAGCGAGCGCGTCATCGGGGCGACGATCGGCAGCGACCCGCGGGCGTACATCGCCACGAAGGGCGGTTACCACGGCGCCGAGCCCGAGAAGATCGCCGCCGCGATCGACGCCAGCCTCGTCCGCCTCGGCAGGGACACGATCGACCTCTATTACCTGCACAAGCCCCACCCAACGATCCCGATCGAGCAGTCGGTCGATCCGATCGTCTCGGCAAGGGCCGATGGGCGCGTGCGACTGATCGGCCTTTCGAACGTCTCGATCGACCAGATCGACCGCGTGCGCAAGCTCACCCCCGTCGCCGCCGTGCAGAACATCTACAACTGCGAGAACCAGGACAACGAGGACGTGATCGACTACTGCGAGCGCAACTCGATCGCGTTCGTCCCCTACTTCCCGCTGCGCGGAGCTGAACGCGCGCAGAAGATCGCCGATCGCCTCGGGGCGACGCGCACGCAAGTCGTGATCGCGGCGATGCTGGCCCGCTCTCCGGTGGTCACCCCCATCCCCGGGACAAGAAACGTCGCGCACCTCGAATCGAATCTCGCGGCGCAGAACCTCACGATCACCAGCGCTGACCTCGAAGCACTCGGCTTCGGCTCACGGGCCTGAGACGAGCCCACTCGGCCTGCGCTCAAGGATCATCATCTGCGGGTACGTCGCGGCATCGTCCTCCCCCACGTAGCGCGCACCGAGCGACTTGGCCAGTTCGAAGTACTGCGAGTCGGCGATCACGACGGCGTCGAGATCGAGCGTGCCCAGCACGTTCGCGTCGAGATCGAATGGCGTCAGCTTCACCACCGTTCGCCTTAGGTGCGGCCCGAACAGCACGTACTCCTGCGCATCCTGCGTGCCGACAAACCCGACGCGGCCGTCCTCGGGCAACACCTGGTCGAGCTCGCGAATCTTGCCGGCGAACCCGGGAAGCTGCGCCCCCATCTGCACGGTTCGCGTCGCGCTGATCAGGTCCGGATTCGAGAACGACTTCAACTGGCCGCCGAAGGCCATCGGCAGGGCGCTACACGCGACCAGCAGCACGATCAACGCCCGCACGATTCCGCGTCGCATCAACGCAGCCGTGAGCGGCGCCGCAGCGAATGCGCAGGGCATCAGAAAGCGCGCGATCCAGATGTTCGAGCGCAGGGTCGCCACGATCGCGAAGAACCCGACAGTCGCAAAACATGCGAGAGCGAACGCCTCGCGGCGACCTGGCCTCGCGAGTGCCAGCAGAACCGCGATCAGCAGGACCAGTCCGAGCAGTCCGATCCCGACCTTGTCCTCGACCCGTGAATGGCCCATCGTCGGCGAGAACACCTGGTAGAAAACCGAGTCCGGCGGCGAGGTGGTCCATCCGAAGAGATGCGTACCGACCGAGTTCACGCTGTCGTCGATCCAGCTGAACCGATCGCTCGGCATGTCGAACGTCGCCAGCCACGAGATCCGTGCGAAGTTCTTCGGCAGCTCAGTCGCCGAATGCACGCGCAGCTCGTCCGACCCCGGTGACGCGGTGAGGCTTCCGGTGTGCCAGACGTTCTGCGCGTAGTTGAAGCTCGAAAGAAGAATCACGGCGACGATCGCGGCGGTCACGGGCGGTGTCAACCGCCTCCACTCGCGGCCGGCGAGTACGGCGCCGGCGACGATGAACGCGGGCAGCATCGGCAGCGCCACCGACTTGGTGCCGATCGCCAGCGCGAGCGACGTCGCGAAAAGAATCGAGTGGAGCAGGCTCTTCGCACGGATCGCTGGGATCAGAAACAGCACGGCGGCGATCGTGAAGAAGGCGAAGATCAGGTCGTTCTGGGCGCTGCTCGCCTCACCGACGACGATCGGGAATCCGGCGGCGACGGTCCCGGCGATGAACGCTCGATTCACAGGCTGCCCGAGCCGACGCGCGATCACGTAGACCGCCGCGACCGCCCCGAGGCCGCAGGTCCATTGCACGAGCTGCACCGTGCGGTCGCCGTGCGCGAGCATCATCGCCCAGGCCTGAAGCACTTCGCCGTTGATCGGGAACGCGGCCTGGCGCTCCGTCGCGCCGAAGAACCACGCGACGGAGTGGAACTGGATCCAATACGCCGCGCGGGTCAGGTGGTAGGCCAGCGCATCGAAACCGTTCGGCGCGACGGCCACCGCCGCGATCAACTCTGCGAGCAAGACCACGACGAGCAGCGCCCCAGCCGACACGAAGGTCGCTCTGCCGTCGACCTCTCCCCAGATCCGTCGCGCGCTCCCGAGCGGGACCCGGGCGGCGGCGCGCAACTCAGGCGCCGCATACGGCCGGCACCGGTGCGACCAGGCCACCGAACCGATGGCCGCGATCATCAAGAAGATCAGCCCCCACGACCAACTGAATCCATGCAGGAGCGAGAGCAGCTCGGCGACCAGCACCAGTTCGGCCGCGGCGATCACCAACGCCGCGACGAAATTCTCCGCGGCCCGTCCGGCCGGGAAGAGGCGCAGCACGGCGTGGACCGTCGCGAAAAGCGCGAGGCCGGCGAGCAAGGTGAGCATGAAGCCGAGAAAGGTCACGCGGGACTCAGCGCACGCCGTTGAGCTTGTCTACGACCTTGAAGAGATCGCCGACGCGGTAGAAGTCGACGGCCACCATGTTCGGGAAGTGCGCGCGCTCTTTCCGGCAGCGCTCCACTCGATCCCACAGGAAATCGAACGCGTTGACCCGGCGCGCGACGCTCGGCCTGGGATTGGGCGGCGTGTCGACCCAGTGGTTGATCAGGAACATCGGATTCTCCGGCGAGCCGCGCTTCTCGTCACACGAGCTCGGCGCGGCAAGCGAGGCGATCGTCGGGAAATTGAACGGGGTCTCCTGGAAGAACTCGTATACGTTGTGCATCCAGGGCACGTCGGGCCGGGCGTTCTCTGTCAGGAGCAGCACGCGGCGATTGCTGCCGATCATCTCGTCGAGCTTGGGCAGCTCGCCGCTCCACGGACCGCGATAGCCGTACTTGGCGATCCCGCTGGCCTGCAGCTCTTCTGCGATCGACTGCCATGGGGCGTAGTCCTCGAAGACGATCGAGATCACCTCACGTGGATTGGCTTTGAGGAAGTCCTCGATCTCCCCGAGCGCGTCGGCGAATTTCGTGGCACCGAGCTCACAGAATCCATGGCACAGGTACAGCTGCGGCGCGACACCCTGCGGACGCGAGAGCGAGCGGCGCACGCGATCGGCCGCCGCGACGAACTCCGCACCGAACTCGGCCTCCATCACGGCGCGCGCCTGCGGAGAGCTGCGATCGGCGTCGGTGTAGACGCGCGTGCCGGGGAAGCCGTAGTAGACATCGATCTGCAGTCCGCGGATGCCGTCAGAGAGCTGCTTGCCGATCGAGCGTTCCTGGGACGGAAAGAGAAATCCCGGAGAGGTCTGCGCCGACATCGAGTTGTGCGTCGTCGCGAGCGCGACCTGATCGAGCCGCTTCTCGCACAGCGAGTCCGAGCCGTTGCAGGCCGTAGTGCTCTGGACGATTCCGAGCGTCTCGAGCCCGCCACCACGGTGGGTCGCGATCACCAGCGCTAGCAGCAGCACGCCGACGATCGATCCGGCCGCGAGCATGCGTGTGCGCGCCCGTCCGGACTTGACACGGGGCTCCTCCCCCTTCCCGCGCGCGGCCTCGGGAGGGGCGATCATCACAGCGAGCGCCTGGAATCCCCGCGCGCCCAGCAGGATCCCGAACAGCACGACCACTGCGCGCGCGAAGAATGCCGCGTTGAAAGCGATGAAGATCCCGGCCGCGAGCAGCGCGATCGACCAGACGACGCGGCGGCCCGAGTGCTCGGGAGCGCGCAGCAGGCGAGCGGCGATCTGGCGCAGTCGCTGCTCGAGATCGACGCCGGTCAGCATTCCGTCTGCGACCGCGGTGAGCGCCGCGCCGACGGCCGCGAGGATGACGAAGTCGACGAGCAGGCCGTTCAAGAAGGAGTCCCAGACCTCGCGCGCGGCGGCGAGCTCGTTGACGCCCTCGGCGCCGACCCGGTGGATCACCCACGCGCGCGCGATGAACCACAAGATGCAAAGGAGCAACCCGGCGCCAAGCAGCGAGCCGCCGGCCTCGCGCATCAGCCGCCTGCGCCGATCGGATACGAGAAACGCGAGCAAACCGAAGAGCACGGCGAGCCCGAGACAGATCCGTGTCCAGACACGACTCTTGTGCGCGGCGTTCGCGAGATCCGCGACGGCCCCGATGTTCGCGACGTGGACGAGCGCTCCGTCGAAGCTGTCGGGGATCTGCCGCGCGATCCCCGGGGCGACCTTCTCGAGCGCACCGTTGATCAGCACGCCGACGTTGGCGATCGTCAGCACCGCGCCGTCTGCGTCTCCATTGACCGTGGCACGGTGGAGCTGCAGCACGGCGCTTCGGAACGCACGGCCGAAGGCGTCGCTCTGGATCACCGCGCCGGTCACCGTCTCGATCAGCGGGCCGACAGCGACCGCGTCCGGCGCAACTTCGTTGACGATCTGGTCGGTCAGCTCGCGCGCGGCGACGGTTCGGACAGAGTCGTCGGCAAGCACGGCCTGAGCGTGATCGGCGAACCGAGCCGAGTCGAAGACGTTGCGCTCGAGGTATCCGAAGACGATCGCTCCGCAGAGGGCGAGCACCGCCAGTTCGGTCAGGACGATTCCGGCGATCCGGCGCGGCGAGGACTTCATTGCGGGGCCGCCGCCATCAGCTCGACCAGATTTCCGGCTGGGTCGCGCACGTACGAGCGCGGCGCGTCCCAGTATTCGGTGCGGGGATCGATCTCGACTCCGGCCGCCCCCAACGCCGCGAGGACCGCCGCATGGTTGGGAACGACCAGCGCCACATGGCCGGCGCCGGCCGGACCCGACCGGGCGACATCGACGCCGTCGCGATCACGAAACATCAGGTGGATCGACGTGCTTCCGCTCTTCAGCCAGATCGATCGCGCCCCGAGCCCGGCGGGAGGTTCGATGCGGACGAAGCCAAGCAGTTCATAGAAGCCCGCGCAGGCCTCGGCGTGCGCGGGCGTGACGTTGAAACTGACGTGCTCGATCACGCAGGGTCGCGCGGCTTGTATCGGTTGTGCAGCATCAAGGCGTTGCCGTCGGGGTCGGCGAAGAAGGCCATGTGGCATACGCCGGTGTCGAAGGTCTCACCGAAGAACTCGACACCCTTGGCTTCGAGTTCCGCGCGTGCGGCCTCGATGTCCTCGACGTGCAGCGCCAGATGAGAGCAGGTCTCGGGAGCGAACTCGCGGCCCTGTTTGGCAGGTTCCCAGATCCCGAAACAGGTCTCGCCGACCCAGAATTCGTAGTCGCTGCTTGAGTCGGGCCGTAGGCCCAGCGTGTCGACATAGAAGGCGCGGGTGCGGTCGGCGTCAGTCGAGGGGACGCCGACGAAGTCGAGTGAGGTGATCATTCCTCCAATCTACAACGCGGTCCGGGTCTTGCGATTCAAGTGATGCGGCCGATCGGTCGATCCAAGTAGTCTGCAGATCGACTACCAATTTTTGCGAGTGTGCCGATGAACGCTCCCCAGACAATCCACCCCGCAGATGTAGCCACGAGCCGACCGTCGGCCGCCGTCATCGACCGACGCCACACCTGGTGCGTCACCTACGACACGCCGGGGATGTCGTGGGAGTATTCAAACGCCGTCCACGAGAGCTTTCGGTTCCACGAGGATTGGCCGGAAGGACTGCTCGTCTACCTGCTCGGAGAGAGTGAGGCCGGCCACCGCTCGGCGGGGATCTGGACCGGACCACAAGCCGAGCAGGCATTCTTCGCAAAGATCGCGATCGACGTCCTGACCGACTCAGTACACGAGCTGGGCGCTCCGGCCTCCGATTTCGAACCGGTCGGGCGCAGCGTCAACCGACTGCTGCTCACCCCGGATTGCTACGCGTTCGCCGACATCGGGCCCGACCCCGACGGCGCATCGGTCCGCGCGCTGGGAACCGACCCGGCAACGGTCCGCATCGACATCACTGCCCTCGACCTTCCCGACCATGCCTCCGCGGCCGAGCAGCTGGGATCGCCCGATGGGCTGCTCATGGCGATGACCGAGGACGAAGCGGGAGGAGCGATCGAAACACAGGTGTGGGCCTCGGAGAAAGCCGCTCGCGAGGCGCTCAACGAGATCTACCTGCCGGCGCTCGCCGGAATCTGCGAGCGCGAGCCGGAGCCGGCCGTCAATCGCCTGCGCCGGATCTCGTTCAGCCGAGCGGAGCTCAACAGCGCCTTCGAACGCTGATCTCGCGAGTGGGCAGGTTCGCGGGCCGCATAGGCTTGATGCCTCGATGCTCGCGAGCGGACTGACCGAACTCCCCGGTGGCCTCAAACTCACCGTCGACCTGCCGCAGGAGCGCTCCGCCACGCCGATCGTCCTGCTTCCGGCGATGGGCGTCCCGGCCAAGTACTACGACGTCTTCGTGCGCGGCCTGAACCGCCTCGGCCATCCGGTCGTGCGCGTGCGCTGGCGCGACGAGGAGCGCAGCTTCCCGGTCGAGCATCCAGAGTTCGGGTATGCAGATCTCGCCGAACATGATGCGCCCGATGCAATCACCTGGACGCGCGAGCAGTTCGGCGAGTCGCCGCTGCTGATCGGTCACTCGCTGGGCGGTCAGATCGCGTCGATGTCGGCCGCCGGCTCGCTGCCTCTGGCAGGGCTGGGTGTGATCGCATCGGGCACCAACCACTGGCGCGGCTCGGGCTTTCGCTGGGCGATCGGTGTGGGCATCATGAGCTGGATCGTCGCGCCGCTGATCGTGCGGGCGGTCGGCTACTGGCCGGGCGGGAGACTCGGCTTCGGGGGACGCCAGGCGAAGACGCTGATGCTGGACTGGGCGCGACTCGGCCGCACCGGCCGCTTCGAGCCCTCGCGCGCGACGACCGACTTCGAGGCTGGCCTACGCTCCCTCGAGCTGCCGGTGCTTGCGCTGAATATCGCGTCCGACATCTACGTCTCGCGCGGCGCCACGGAGAACCTGCTCGGGAAGATGCCCGCGGCGTCGATCACACGTGAGTACTGGAAGTCCGAATCGCGCGCGAATCGCGGTCACTTCCACTGGGTCAAGGCCGAGCACGGTCCGGCCGAAATCGTCCACGAATGGGCGAAGGACATCGAGTGACCAATCCAGCGGGCAATCCACCCCCGGCGATCCCCGAGGCCGACGCCTTCGACGGCTCCGAGAACCCGCTCGTGCACGATCTGCGCACGCTGGTTCTCTCTCGGCATTCCGGAATCACGATCGAAACCGAGGACGAAGAGCGAGCCGAGAACCTCCTGCTTCAGGCCGCGAAGGAACTCGGAGTGCCGCTGATCGAGTGGTCGATCACCAACGGGATGAAGTTCCGAACCTCGAACGACTTCATGCCCGACAGCAAGAAGCCCGGCAACGCGATCCGCGCGATCGACGCATATGCGGGCGACGCCGTCTTCGTCATGCAGGACTTTTCGCGGCACCTCACCGAGCCGCTGTTCGCCCGAGAGATCCACGAATTGCTCGAGCGATTCGCCAAGCCGCCAAGGCTCTCGACGATCGTCGTGCTCGACGCTCACCTGCAGATCCCACCAGAGCTCGAGTCGATGTTCGTCTCATTCGACATCAAGCTGCCCGACAAGAAGGAATACGAGGCGGCGATTCGCGGCGTGATCGATCAGCTGCTGCTCGACCGACGCGCGCAGGTCGAGATCACCTACGACCAGGTCCCCCAATTCGTCGACAGCCTGCGTGGGATGACCCTCAATCAGGCGCGTCGAGCCGTCGCGCAGGTCGCGATGGAGGACGGTCGACTCTCGCTCAGCGACATCTCCGGCCTGGTCGAGCTGAAGGCCGGAATGCTCGAGCGCGACGGATTGCTCGAGTACACGCCGGCATCGGCGCTCGACTCCGAGATCGGCGGCTTCGAGAACCTGCGCAAATGGCTCGATCGCCAACGGGTCGCCTTCAGCGCCGAAGCACGCCAGCTCAACCTGCCCGAACCCAAGGGGCTGATGCTCGTCGGTGTGCAGGGCTGTGGCAAGTCGCTCGCGGCGAAGACGATCGCCCGCGACTGGCAGCTGCCGCTGCTGCGCCTCGACGCCGGCCGCCTCTACGACAAGTTCGTCGGCGAGTCAGAGAAGAACTTCCGCCAGGCGATCGACATCGCCGAGTCGCTGGCGCCCGCCGTTCTTTGGATCGACGAGATCGAGAAATCGATGAATCAAGGTGACGGCGCCTCGACCGACGGAGGCCTCAGCCAGCGCATGTTCGGCGCATTCCTCACCTGGCTGCAGGAGAACGACAAGGGTGTCTTCGTCGTGGCCACGGCCAATGACCTCTCCAAGCTCCCGCCGGAGCTCTTGCGCAAGGGTCGCTTCGACGAGATCTTCTTCGTCGATCTGCCGACGGCAGAAGAGCGCGCTGAAATCTTCAGGATCCACCTGACCTTCCGCAAGCAGGACCCGGCAACCTACGACCTCCAAGCTCTCGCCGCCGCGACCGAAGGCTTCAGTGGGGCGGAGATCGAGCACGTCGTGGTCACCGCGATGCTCGACGGACTCCAGCACCGGGCACGTCCGGACACCGCTGCGCTGCAGCGCGCTGCAGCGGCCACGGTGCCGCTCTCGCGCTCGAGGCGTGAAGACATCGACCGCCTGCGCGAGCTGGCGCGCGATCGCTTCGTGCCGGTGCGCTGAGCCTCAGGCGACGCCGGAGGCGAGCAGAACCGAGTTGGAGAGGCTGACCGGGCCGTCCCCGCCGGAGAGCTCAGACGAGACGCGAACGATCTCCTCGCGCAGCAGTTGTTCCGTGCCCGGTGGGCTTTCTGCGAGCACCGCGTGGACGGGAGCCGCGATGGCGACAACGTAGTCGGCGTATTGGTCGGGCGATTCGAACGTGAAGGTCGCCTCGGCGAGCTCGACCTCGACGTCGGAAAACCCGCCGCCCTCGAGCAGCCCGCCCAGCGCCGCCGGAGTCGGCCGCGAGAGCGGACCAGGCGTACCCGGCGGCGGAGGCACGAAGCCGAAGCGCTGCGTAGCGACCCGCATCGGGAGCGCGAGCAGCGGAACCTGGTCTGGCGTTCCCCAAGAGCTGATCGCAAAGCGACCGCCCGGCTTCAAGAACCTGCGCACGCTGGCCGCGGCCTTCTCACCGTCGGGCTCGAAGATGATCCCCCAGCGTGAGACCGCGGCATCGAACGTGGCTTCCGGGAAGTCGAGGCTCGAGGCGTCGGCCTCGATGAACTCGAGATTGCCCACCCCAGCGGCAGCCGCGCGCTCGCGACCGAATCCGAGCATCTCCGAGGAAAGGTCGGTCGCCACGACGCGGCCGTTCTCGCCGGCGACGCGCGCGGCGGTCAACGCCGGCTCGCCGTATCCGGCCGCAACGTCGAGAACCCGGCTGCCCGCCTGAACACCAGCGAGGGCCACGAGCCGGTCGCAGATGTGACCCGCGGCGGCGTCGGTCAGCCGGCTCCACGTGTTCCAGCCCGACGCTGCCGAGTTCCACCGATCCTGCTGCTGCGAACGGAATCCGGCCGCGTCGATCCTTTGGGTTTCCATGGTCGCCATTCAACCATGAATGGCGTCGACGGGAAGGGGTTCAAGTGGCGCCAAGTGGAGTGGCGACCGCGACGTGGTCGACCGGGCACACAGCGCCCGCTGCGACGCCTTTGTGCGCGTCGGCGACGAGCGGGAGCGCGCGGCGGCGAAAGCGGCCGACCCCACCCTTTGACGGCGCGAAGGCGACGCCGCGAAAGCTCTCCTTCTCGGGCTTGGCGTCGGTCGGGAGGATCTCGAAGTTGCCGATCAACGTCCTCAGCACGATCTCCATCTCCAGTTGGGCGAAGGCCGAACCGATGCAGCGGCGCACGCCTCCGCCGAAGGGAATCCAGTTGTATGTGCCCGGCTTCTCGCCGAGGAAGCGATCGATCTGGAACTCGTCGGCCGAGCGGTGGATCCGCCCGTCCAGATGCACGTTCGACGAAGCCGGGACCAACACGACGCCGGGCGGCACGCGCCACTGACCGAACTCGAACGGCTTGTTGACGAGACGGGCGACGCCGGCGATGATCGTGCGGTGGCGCTGGAGTTCGAGGATCGTCGCCGTCAGCAGCTCACTGCCGCCGTCGCGGATCTCCTGTTCCAACCGCCGCACCGCCTCCGGGTGGCGCGAGAGACGCTCAACCGCCCAGGCGAGCGAGGAGGCAGTCGTCTCGTGTCCCGCCACCAGCAGCGTCAACAGTTCGTCGGCGATCTCGCTGCGGTCGATCTCGGAGTCTCGCTCGCGCAGTCCGAGGATCATCTGCGAGAGGACGTCGGCGCGCATGGCGAGATCAGGGTCGGCCAGCCGCTCGTCGACCAGGCGACCGACGATCTCGTCGTAGAGAGCGCGATAACGCTTGAAGCGCCCGCCGGGGCTGAAGCGGCCGAAATCGCGGCGCAGGAAGCGCAGCGCCACCAGCCGCTGCCCGAGCTTGGTGCCGGGCGGGATCTCGCGCTCGAGCAGCGCGAGGTCTTCGCCGTCGGCGCCGAAGACCGCCCGCAGGATCACGCGCAACGTGATCTGGTTGAAGGTTGAGATCGTCGCGAAGGGCTCGTCATCCGGCCACCCGGACATGGCGGCCAGCGCCTCGCCCTCGATCAGTTCGCTGTAGGCGCTGAGTCGGTCGCCGTGGAAGGCCGGCAGCAACAGCCGGCGCTCATCGAGATGGCGCTGCTCGTCCATCGAGAACAGCGAGCCCGGTCCGAGCACCTCGCCCAGCGGGTTCTTGCCTGCGTGCAGAACGTCACTGGGCGCGATGAAAATCTGTTTGATGCAATCGGGGTCGGCGACGACCACGATCGTCCCGACCGTCGGAAGATGCATTGAGAAGACGTCGCCATATTCGCGCTGCAGCCTGCCGAAGTGCTTCGTGCGCCTGGCGAGGAACTGGAAAGCGTTGTAGGCGCCGTTGGTCTTCGGTCCGTCGGGGATGCGGAAGTCGTCGGTCATGGTGTCGGGAGCTCTCTTGCGAGGGTGTTGGTAATCACGAGTACCGCTATGGTAACCGTTGTTACCGGCTCCCGCACCGACAACTTGAAATCTGACCGTGGCCACCAAACCCAGACAACCCGAAAACCGTCGTCGCATCGCAATCGCCCTCGCCGAATCGCTCAGCGAGAAAGGCCTGCGCAGTACGCAGGTCAACGACATCGTCAAACGCGCGCGGATTTCCAAACGCACCTTCTACGAGTGCTTCCCCGACAAGGAGTCGGCATTCGTCGACCTGATCCGCGAGTGGAACATGCAGTTGCAGGCGTCGGTCGAGCGCTCGATGGACCCGCGGGCCGACTGGGATGTGCAGATCGAACAGGCGATCGACACCTACATCGAAGCGCTGGCCGCAGGCAAGGGCGTTGCGACGACGGTCTCGCGCGAGCTCTATTCGCTCGGCGAGCGCGGCGCCGCGCTGCAGCGCGAAGGGATCGACATGTTCGCCGCGCTGATGGTTCGGATCTCGCAGCGTCCCGAGTCGGCAAGGCTGGGCGTCGAGGCCGTCAGCATGGAGGCGGCGGTGATGCTGATCGGCGGCGTGCGCGAGATCATCTCTCGCGCGATACAGGACGGCGATGACCTCACCGCGTCTGGAGAGACCGTGAAGTCTGTGATCAAGGCAGTGGTGATGCCGCGCGGCATGAGCGACGTGAAGACGACCACGGAGCAGAAGGGCAAGCCATGACAGCCCAGCCGACAAAATCATTGATGCCTCGTTGGGTCGCACGCTTCAACAACAAGGTCGGCAACAAGGTGCAGGGGATCTGGGCGCCCTACCTCCCGCCCTGGGCCGTCGTCATGCATGTCGGCCGCAGATCCGGCCAGCAGTACGGCACGCCGGTGCTGGCCTTCAAGCGCGGAGATCGGCTGTTCGTCAATCTCGTCTACGGCTCAGACGCGCAGTGGGTACAGAACGTTCTCGCCGCCGGCCAGGTCGACCTGAAGCGCGGCGGTCGCCGAATCCACGCGACGAACCCGCAGGTCGTGATGCGAGGGAGCCACCCCGGGCCTCTGCCATTCCAGACCAAGATTCTGGGCCGGGCGGTCGGGATTCTCGTCCTCGACCTCGCGACGGCGACGTAGCGGTCGGCGTAGGCAACCAAGGACTGTCGCAATGCGGATGAGAGGACTCGAACCTCCACGGGGTTGCCCCCACGGCGACCTGAACGCCGCGCGTCTACCAATTCCGCCACATCCGCGTGTGTTGGACGCGGTGATGTTACTTGGCCCGAATCAGGAGGCCGGCGGCGGGGTCGACGCGCGGGTGTAAGTCGGTGCGGACGGCTCTTCGATCGGGACCTCGGGGGCAACGACCAGGCGCGGCTCAAGCCGCGGTTTGGTCGCGGGCGGAGGCGGCGGGAACGCGGCAACGCCCTGCGGCGGAGCCTTCGAATCGATCGGCGCGACGGCCTGAAGCGGCTCGCCTGAAGAACCGATCTGCTTGGCGATGCGACGAGTCGCCGCCAGCAGCGCGTCGAGGTCGTCTGCGCTCTTCAGGCGACGGGGCACGTACACGACGAGCATCCCGCTGTCGTATTCGAACAGCACCTTCAGCGGCTCGGCGACGAGCCAGGTCTGAAAACTCGACGCCATCAGTTCGTCGAGCCGGCTGCGATCGACGTCGCTGCGGATCCACAGCTCTGACCGCCCGCGCAGCGCGGAATCGATCACCGGCGCGGGGATCAGCTTGGGGTCGGTCAGCCACTTGTGCTTGCCGCCGGCCTGCCCCAGGAACACCCCCGGCAACACAGTCGCCGCACGCGGGATCTCGACGACCGCGATCGTGAAATCGTGCGGGCGGAATACCGAGATCGGCCGATTGCGCCGATCGCTGCGCTGCTCCTGGGTCTCGACGATGAAGTGCGCCATCGCCACCGAGACATCGTCGGCATCATCGAGCGAGCCCTCCATGTAGTGCTCGCAGCGCCTGCGATCGCCGGCCGCGAGCAATGGCGTCGCGCCGATCAACCCCATCTGATCGCTGTAGTCGAACTGGCGCTCAAGCGCGTAGCCGGCGAGGAAGTCGCTGAGCGCCGCAGCCGTCGCCTCGTTCCAGATCAACGCGAAAGAGATCCCGACCACGATGAGCAGCGGCACGAACGCGACTATCGCGTTGCCCGTGGTTGCGCCAAGCAGAAACAGGACTCCGCCGATCACGGCCGTCGGCAAGATGTAGCGGCGTGCGCCAGCAAGGTTGACGATGTGATCCCAGCGCGTCTCACTCGCGCTCGCGGGAGCGTGACGACCGATGACCATCACCTCGCGCCGATTGCCGATGAGCGGCTCGGCCCCGGCGATGCGCGAGCCGACTCCCTGGCTCTCGTCAGACATGGCCCAATTCTCCCACGAATGACGCCGCGCGTCAAGTGCAGCGGCCCCGCGGTCTGGACGGGCTCAGTCCAGCGAGAGGACGACCTTCAGCGACTCCTGCACGTGCGGGTCCGAGACGAGCATCCCGCTCGAGTGATGGCGCACGTAACCGTCTCGGTCGATCACAAAGGTCACGCGGTCGTTCATCAGCGCGGCCTTGGCCGATGCGCGCAGACCGAAGGCGTCATAGACCTTGGTCTCGGGGTCGCTCAGCACCGGAAACGTCAGCTGATGCTTGGTGTGAAAGGCCTTCTGGGTCTCGACGTCGTCGGCGCTGACGCCGACGATCCGCGCGCCCGCATCCGCAAACTCCTCGAAAGCGTCGCGAAAGCTGCATGCCTCGGCCGTGCAGACGGTGGTGAACGCCTTGGGATAGAAGAAGACGACGACCGGACCCTCTTTCAGAAGCTCACGTAGATTCACGTCGTTGCCGTCCTGGTCGGGCAGGGTGAAATCAGGAGCCTTCTCGCCGTCGGCGATAGGTTTGCTGCGCAGCTTCATCAGTCGTCCTCCGAGATCTGCAGAACGACCTTCCCGGTCGCCTTGCGGTCTTCGAGCAGTTTCAGGGCATCGGCCGCGTCCTCGAAGTTGAAGACACTGCCGATCAGCGGTTTGATTTCGCCGCGCACGGCCATCGCGTTGACGGTCTCGCCGATCTCCTTGGCAAGTTCTGGTCGCGTGCCCACGTAGGCGCCCCACGCGACGCCCACGACTGACACGTTGTGCAGGAGCAGGCGGTTGACCTTGACTTCGGGGATCGAGCCTCCGGCAAATCCGACCACGAGCAGGCGTCCGCCCTCGGCGAGCGAGCGGATGTTGTCGGTGAAGTGATCGCCTCCGACGGGGTCGAGCACGACGTCGACTCCGCGCCCGTCGGTGAGCTCGCGAACGCGCTGGCGCCATTCGTCGCCGCCGGTGAAGACCACGTCGTCGGCTCCGGCTTCGAGCGCAACCTCGGCCTTCTCGTCCGACGAGACACCAGCGATCACGCGCGCGCCCAGCGCCTTGGCGACCTGGATCGCGGCAGTTCCGACGCCGCCGGCGGCGCCCTGCACGAGCACGTCCTCGCCAGACTTCAGCTGCCCGCGGTCGCGCAGCGCGAAGAGCACCGTGTGGTAGTTGATGATCAGCGCCGCGCCGGCCTGGTAGCTCAGTTCGTCGGGTAGCGGGAAAGTCATCAGTGGCGCAGTCTGAACCTGTTCGGCATAGGCGCCGAGCGTGAGAAAGGCGACGCGATCGCCGACGCTGAAGCCGCTGCCCTCGGGCGCATGCGCGACGCGGCCGGCACCTTCCGAGCCGAGCGTGAACGGCGGCTCAGGCTTGATCTGGTATTCGCCCTTGGAGAGCAGGAGGTCGGGAAACGACACCCCGGCAGCGCGCACATCGATGATCAGCGCCTGGTCGCCCGGCTCGGGCGCCGCGATCTCTTCTTCGACGACGTCGTCGGGTCCGCCGTGCTTCTGGTGCGTCCGGATTGCGCGCATCGCTCTCCCCTGCGTCTCGCGTTGTGTGTCGGTCAGAGGCCCTCGCGAACGACGATCCTGCCGTCGTCCACGGCCTCGCGCATGCGAGCGTAGTCACGATCGTTCTGATCGGCGTAGGCAGACGCGAAGCGTGCGAGCGCGACATCGAGCGAGTCGCTCTTGCCGACGTACGAGGCGATCGCAAAACGATCCCCCGAGCGTGCGTGGGCACGAGCGAGAACCCTGGCGCAGAGCCCGCCGTAATTGCCGAGCATCTCCGGCGTGAACTTCTCGATGTTCGCCGAGCCCTTCCAATCTTTGAGCTGGCGCACGTAGTAGTCGCGCCGCACGCCATCGACACCTTCAAAGCTCTCCCAGCCGAGCAGCGGATCGGATGCGCCCTGCATAAGGCGCTGGCCATCGATCACGCGCTCGCCGGCCGCATGGTGGTCGCTGACAGAGAGATACTGCTCGAGCACGGAGGCGCCGGCCTCTTTGACCTGGAGGAAAAGCGGGTCGTTCTCGTCGCGGCCAACCAGAAGAACAATCCATACCCGCGTACCGACACTGCCGACGCCGACGACCTTGCGCGCGATGTCGACAACCTCGTACTGGTCGAGCAAGTGGCGGCGGTCGGCGAGCAGGCGCGATTTGTAGTTGTTCAGGATCCCCTGGATGAACTCTTTCGCGGCCTCGGCGGTGTACTCGATGCCGAGCTCGACGGCAACATCCTCGATCGGCGTTATCAGCGGCGGGTCGGGGACGATCCGGCGGCGGCCGTCCCGCACCTCGGTCAGCTTGTTGAACTCGCGCAGGCTGTCACGGGTGTACGCCTTGTCGGCGAGTTTGCGCATGACCTTCGCGCCTTCGCGGCGCTCGGCCGCTTCGACCAGCTTGAGAACCTTTTCGACCTCGATGCGCTGGTGCCAGACCTCGAGGTTGGTCATTTCTGAAAGCTCACGGATGCGGTCGCGGTATGCAGCACCGGCCTCAAGCGCGGCCTTGTCCGCCTCAGCGGAAGACGCGCCGATCGACCGCGCGGCGATCACGATGCTCGCGGCGAGGCGCTTCAGATCCCACTCCCACGGCCCGGGGAGCGTTTCGTCGAAGTCGTTGCAGTCGAACACGAGGCGGCGGTCCGGCGCGGCGAAGAGGCCGAAGTTCGAGAGGTGCGCGTCACCGCAGAGCTGGGCGGTGATCCCGGTGTTCGCGCTCTGGGCGAGATCGTGAGCCATCAGTGCCGCCGCTCCGCGGTAGAAGGCGAACGGCGTCGTGAGCATGCGTCCGTACTTGATCGGGATCAAGCTCTCGACGCGGCCCACGTCTTCTGCGGTGACGAGCGCGACGGGATCGCGGACTTCGTCAAGCGGCGTGAAGTCGCCAAGCGATGAGCGCGACACTTCCTTGCGCTTGGCGCGTCCCAACTCTTTGCTCGCTTCGACGGACAAATCGGGGAGACAGGATTTGAACCTGCGACCGCTCGGCCCCCAGCACCCGGAGTAAGTACAGGGCGCCTTGCGCACTCGAAATGGCAAGACTCCGGTTTTACTTCATCGGGGAGACAGGATTTGAACCTGCGACCGCTCGGCCCCCAGCCGAGTGCGCTACCAGACTGCGCCACTCCCCGGTCAGGGCGTGATGGTATCTAGGCCTGCCAAGGAGCAGTGGCCTGAAGGACCGCGGCCTCCAGCCCATCGGAGCGGAGCTTGGTGATCTCTTGGTAGATCGGATCCATCACCATCTCGAGAAACTTCTGGCGGCTGGGATAGCGCACGAGCAACACGGAGTCCCAGTCATGCCCCGCAGCGCCGACCAATTCGGTCTTGCAGTCACCGGCATAGACGATCTCGGCACCGACGCGCTCGATGTGCGGCTGAACGGCGCGCGCGTACTGCTCGTAGGACTCACGGCCGGCCGACCCGCCGTAGCGAAGCAGGTTCAGCATCACGACCGGTCCGCCGTCGTCTTCGTCGACGTAGCGCCTGACGTCTTCGCCTGTCGGATCGACCGCCATCGGCGATCAGCCGCGGAAGTGCTTGCGCGTGTCGCTGAACAGGGTCTTCATGATCGCCTTGTTGACCGGCCCCGCACCCAGCAGCGTCGGCTCGTAGGCGATCGTCCATGTGAACTCGCAGCTCGTCTCGCCGGTCGGGGTGACGACGTAGTCTTCGGCGAAGCGCTTGAACATCGGAGCCGCGGCCTCAAGTACGTAGAACGACTTGCGCTCGCCCTCATCCCAGATGAAGAAGTGCTCGTGCATCGAGCTGAGACCCTTGAGAGCATTGACGGTCCGCGTCGTGCCGACGCCGTACGGCTTCTCAGAAGTCCACTCGATCCCGCTGTCCCCGATGATCCGGCACCAATGCAGGGCGTTTGGAGCGGTGATCGCATCCCAGACCCGCGAGGCCGGCAAGCCGATCTTGAAAGTGTCCTTGAGCACGACCGGAGCGCTCGAGAAGAAGGATTCATCAACTGGCGCAGCGGAAAACCATGGGCGTTTCATGAGGTCCACCCTATCCCGCGCGAGTGGTTGGCCCAACTAGGGCCAGAAAAACGCTTGATCGCGTGAGGGCGGATCTGACAAGGACGCACAAGGCGAAGCGACCTATCCGGTCGCGAGCCGCGGAGGACGCAGCTCAGATCCGTCCTCACGCGATCAAGCGGGCGACGGGAATCGAACCCGCCCTAAGAGCTTGGAAGGCTCCTGTGCAACCACAACACTTCGCCCGCATAGGCGGGCGAAGCATAAGCGCAGCGCCCGCGTGTGCACGGGCCAGCCAGGACTCGAACCTGGAATCCCCGGTTTTGGAGACCGGTGCCTTAGCCAATTTGGCCACTGGCCCTTGCGGAGGGGCAGTCTACTTCGGTGCAGCGAGCCGCCGCGATCTTGCATCAAGTCCGTCGATGAGCAGGCGCTGCGCCAAGCAGTAGCTCGCAAGCACGAAGGCTTCGGCGGCCGCGCGCTGCTTCTCGTCCTTCAGGAAGACCTGGCGGTGCAGGATCGTCGCGTCGGACGCGAGAAAACTCATCCCGCCCACCCCAAGGGCGGCGGGCGGCCCCAGCTGCGGCGAAGCCATCGTCGCCGACATCGATGCCAGCAGCGCGGAGTAGCTGCCGAGCGGCGCGAGCAGATGACGACGTCGCGTGGCAAGCAGATACAAACCTTCCGCCAGACCGCCCGCGCGGAGCACGAAGTCGATCCCGCGTGGCCGCGCGCCGAGCTTCAACGCCAGCGCGATCATCGCCACGTGATTCACCGCGAATGCGCTCGCCCCGCGCACTATCCAGCGATCGGCCTCGGCCCGATCCCCGGCGAACTCCTCCTCGAGCATCAGCTTGTCGCCGACCAGCGAGGCCGTCGTCGCGACTGCGAGCAGGGCGTTGTCGGAGGCGGAACGTGCCTTGCGCGAGCGCCAGAGGCCGGCCTGGATCGACAGCATGACGAGCGGTTTGACGACCTCTTCGGTGCGCCGCGAGCGAAGCGCGCCTGCTGCCGTGAGCGCGGCCGACGCGGCGAAGAAGACCGCCCGCTCGGGCTCACCACGGAATTTGTCGGTGAAGCGTCGGAACATCATGCGAGATGCGGATGGAGGGACTCGAACCCCCACGGGTTGCCCCACCGGCTCCTAAGGCCGGCGCGTCTACCAATTCCGCCACATCCGCAAGCAGCTAGGGACACGAGAGTCTAGACTTCGACCCGATGCTCTGGGAGGACGTCAAAGCTCGTGAGGAGAAGCCCCCTGTTCGCCACCCGAACCGGGATCTCCCCGAATCACACACCGCTCGCTTCGGTGTCGTCGCGCTGCTGCTGCTCAGCGTCGTGATGCTGCTGCTCGTCGGCCTCGGCGGCTGGAGCCTCCTCGTCGGCGCGAAGCTCTGGGTCTTCCTCTATGCGATCGTCTACCTCGGATTTGCCTACTACGTCGGCCGCTGGAATCGCGGAGTGCTTCCGGTGATCGCCGGGCTCGCGGCGATCCTCGCCGTCTTTGCGCTGGTCGCCGGACCCGACTGGTTTGCCCGTGACAAGGTCGGCTACACCGACCCGAATCTTCCCGCCGCGTTTCTCGGCGGCGTCACCCTCGCCCTGATCCCGGTGCAGATGCTCTTGATCGTCGTCTCGATGTGGGGCTTCAACCAGAAGTGGAACGTCGAGGAAGAGATCAACCCCGGCGACCCCGACTGGCCTGGCGCACCGTATGAGCAGCCCCAGGCGCCGCCGCCGAGCGCGGCCCCGGCAAGCTAGTTTTTCCCTCGCTGCACCCCATCCCGGGTGGCGGAAATACGGAGTCGCCCGAAGTGCGGCGACCTTGGGCACAGCGACATGTGTCTTCCAATTCCGCCATCGCAGCGCGTAGGGTTTCTCCGCCCGGCCCGGGTGGCGGAATTGGTAGACGCGCGGCACTCAAAATGCTGTGGCCGAAAGGTCGTGTGGGTTCGATTCCCACCCCGGGCACTAGTTTGATTCGTCGAACGGGCTTGCCCCGTTCGACGTCCCGTGGGGATTGCGGGTACGCGCGGGAGACCCCTGCGTACCATGGTCGGGCAGGTGAGAGTTGAAACGGTTCACGCAATCGTGATCGCCCACGGACGCGTTCAGGGAGTCTTCTATCGCGACACAATCCGCCGCGCGGCGGTCGAGTTCGGCGTCGCCGGCTCGGCGGTGAATATTCCCGACGGCAGGGTCGAGTGTCACTTCGAGGGCACGCGGGCCGACGTCGAAGCGATGATCGAGGTCGCACGCGAGGGCTCCTCGTCGGCATCCGTCAGGGAGCTTCGGGTGAGTTGGTCTGAGCCGACCGGTCTCACCGGCTTCCAAACCGGCTGAACCCACAGGCAAGCCGAGAAATTGCCACGCCCCCGTCGCGAAGACGGAGATGTGGAAGAAGTCAGGCTTGGTCAAGCGCAGCGCGAATAGCGTCCACAGCCTCTGGGTTCTCGGCGCTCGACAGGTCCCCCGGGTCTTCACCCAAGGCGGCCGCGCGCACAACCCTGCGCAGAATCTTCGCCGAGCGAGTCTTCGGCAGCGCCGGCACGATCACCACGCGCGAGGGCTTGAACGGCCGCCCGAGCTCTTCGGCAACGGCAGCGGCAAGCTCACCCGGCAGATCAACATCCGAAGCCGCATCGCCGATCGCCACGGCAAAGCACCAAACCGCCTCGCCCTTGGTCGCATCCGGCACACCGACCGCCGCCGCCTCGGCAACGCGTGGATCGGCGACCAGCACGCTTTCGACCTCGGCCGGCCCCAGCCGCTTTCCGGCCACATTGATCGCTTCGTCCGAGCGACCGAACAGAAACCAATCGCCGTCTTCGTCGATCATCGCCCAGTCCCCGTGGCGCCAGACGCCGGGGTACGTGCGCCAGTAGCTGTCCATGAAGCGCTCGGTGTCGCCGAGCACGCCGCGCGTCATCGACGGCCACGGTTGCTTGCAGACGAGCTCGCCGACGCGCCCACGGATCGGATCGCCTTCGGGGTCGAAGACGTCGACGTCCATGCCCAGCGAAGCGCCGCCGAGCGAGCAGACCTTGATCGGCTCGACCACGAAGGGAGTCAAAAAGCATGCTCCCACCTCGGTGCCGCCGCTGATGTTGACGATCGGCACCCGCCCCCCGGCGACGTCCATCAGCCAGAGGTACGGATCTTCATTCCACGGTTCGCCAGTCGACCCCAGCACGCGCAGCGCCGAGAGGTCATGCCCGCGCGCGTGCTCATCACCGGCGGACTTCAGCGCGCGGATCAACGTCGGCGAGATACCGAGCACATTGATTCCCTCGGATTCGACGTATTTCCAAAGCCTGTCCGGAGCCGGCCAATCTGGCGCGCCCTCCATCATCACCATCGTCGCGCCGAGGCCGTGCGCGCCGAGCATGTTGACCGGGCCCATGATCCAGCCCATGTCGGTGACCCACATGAACTTCTCGCCGGCCTTCAAATCCATCTGGTAGGCAACCTCGGAGACCATCTTCACCGTGAAGCCCCCGTGCACATGCACGGCGCCCTTGGGCTTGCCGGTGGTACCGGAGGTGTATCCGATCATCACAGGATCCTCGCTGCCGGTCGGCGCCGCCTCGAGCGACTCGCCCCGATGTGGCGCGACCAGCGCCTCATACTCGACGTCGCGCGCCGGGTCGAACGCAACCTCGTTGCCCTGCTCACGGGCAACGACCACGCGCTCGAGCGTCGGAACTTCTGACGCGACCTCGTCGGCAACGGGCTTGATCGCTGCCGCCTTTCCGCGCCTGGCGCCGCCATCAGCGGTGATGAGCACTTTCGCCCCGGCGTCGTTCAGGCGCGCGGCCACCGCGCTCGCCGCGAAGCCCGAGAAGATCGGCAGATAGACCGCGCCGAGCTTTGCGACCGCATAGCTCGCGATCACCGCACGCGGGGTCATCGGCATGAATACGCCGACATAGTCGCCCTGGCCGACGCCGAGCCCGCGCAGCCCCAGTGCCAGCGCGTCGACCTCGGCGCGCAGCTCGGCGAAGCTGAGCCGCTCGGTCGATCCGTCCTCGCGCTGGCAGACGACGGCCTCGCGATCGGCGGTCGCCGGGTCGCCGGCCCAGCGGTCGACGCACACGGAGGTCATGTTGACCTGCCCCCCGGTGAACCACTTGGTCCACTCGATCCCGGCCGAGTCGTCCATCACCTGCTCGTACGGCGCGACGAACGGGATGGAGAGATCCTCGACGACCGCCTCCCAGAAGGCGGAGATGTCGGCGATGCTGATCGCTCGAAGTTCCTCGATCGAAGCGGCGCCAAGGCGCTTCATCAACCGCGTGACATTTGCCTGCTCGATGTATTGCGGCGTCGGCGTCCAAGCCACGGCCGCAGTGGACTCCCCAGTCATGCAGCGCAGTGTAAGTCAGTGCGCGGAAGGCGGTCGTTAACGAGAAAGAGCGTCGGGCTCGGCCCCCAACGCTCTTTCGTGAAAACGCTTCGGGCTCGGCCCCCTTGGCGCTTCGATCTGGACTGGAACCCAGTGAAGGGTCCGTCAATGCTTGGCTTATCGTCCCACAAACGAGCGAGCTTTATACACTGTTTTAGGTATCTTTCAGGGAAATTTGCGATTTCCGCGCTCAATTGCCCTCGAAGTCGAGCTGGCTGCGCATGTACCAGTCGTAGAGGTCCTTGGGCCGCGGGGCTTTGCTCTGTTGTTCATCGATCGTGGGCTGGCTGCCCGACTTGAATTGAACGGCCTCGATCGAGACGTCCTTCGGAACGTCGAAGACGATCACTCCCCTGGTCTTCACGCCGTCCTTGTTGTAGATCGGCACCAGATTCGAGAACGACGCCGTCTCGACATCCCTGCCAAATCCCCCGAGAGCATCGTGGAGCTTGCCGTTCGAGTCGACGAGCTTCACCTCCCAGCCCTCGAATGTGGACGCCTGCGCATCCTTCTTGCCCTTGCTCACCGTCATCGCAACGACGACCCAACGGCCATTCGCGGTCAGAGAGCCCCACTTGTCATTGCCGGGAACCAGATCGACGACCTTCGCCCCCGTGACACGCACGCGGTAGCTCCAGTCACCCGGCAGCAGGAGCGTCTTGCCCATGGCCACGACCTTGTCCGGGGATTTCGCGTCCACCGTGCCGCTCGGGGGTAGCGGATCGCCGCCGAAGTCCTCGGGGCCGGGCGGGTTGAGCCGTGGATCCGGCTCGGCTTTCTGCATCGGGTTCCCGGGCTTCGGGGTCAGGCGCGAGGCCTGAAGGTCAAGTTGCTTCTCGGGCACCACTCCGAGAGCGACGGCGACGAATGCCCCCACAGCCAGGCCGATCGCGACAAACGTGGAGGTGGCACGTGAGCCGCTCGGAGGCCACAACTCGAATCGGTGGTCTGGCGCCTCTCGCGCAATGAGCATCGCGGAGACGCAGACGAGCACGACTCCGGCCGCGCCGACTGCCCAGAGTCCCCAGCCCGGCGAGAGCAGCTCGATACGTGTTCCGAAGACGTCGAGCCCGTCCTGTTTCGAGCTGAAAACGGAGCGTCCACTGTTCGCAAAACAGCCGATGCAGACGACGCCCGTGATCAATGTGAGGATCGGAACCCACGATCCGCGGAGCCACTCGGCCATCGCCCCTCCGCAAAGCAGGAGCGCCGCTACGCCGGCGGCCAGAGTGATCGCGCCATCGGCGTTCATCCCATCGATCGAAGCGAAGGTCATCACCTCGATCCAAGGACCGAAACTTCCCGCGACAGCAGCGACGGCCGCCGCGATGCCCAGTCGCAGAAGAGTGTCAGAGCCCGGCGCACTCGCAGCCGACCGCGCCCCGGCGCCGTTGTTCACGAAGACACTCCCTCGAGCTTGACCTGCTTGAAGTGCTTGTCGTCATTGTCGAAGTCCGCCAGCTCGAACTGGATGGCGCTGAATTTCATCCCGGCCGGGACGTTGAAGACGACGAATCCGGATTTGGGTCCCTCGGCAACCTCATAGACGCTGTCGGTTCCCAGAGTCACCGCTTCGACCGGTGTCTCGCCAAAGCCGGCGGTCGGCAGGTAGAGCATGCCATCTTCGGAGACCAGCTTGAAGCGGCTCCCATCGATCGAGTACGTGCTGTTCTGCTTCAGGCCGCCGACGGAGAGCGAGACGACGATCCATTTTCCGTCGGGTTTCAGCGGCAACCCTTGGTCGGTCTCCGGCGGCAGCGTCGATTTGGTCGCGACGTCAGTCACACGCACCGTGAAACCGTCAGGACCATGAAATATCAGTTTCTGATTGACCGGGACGACTTCAGCCGGATTGCTCGCGGCCCGCCGCCGCCCGCTTGTCTCCGGGCGCGGGATCACTGACGGTCCGACTTCCTGTCCGACGGGCGGTTGCGGCTTGATCATCAGCTGACCCTCCGGGAGCACTCCACCGACCACCGCGACCACGCCGACGATCGAAGCGGCGATCGTGCCGTAGACGAGACCGGACCTCGATCCGCTCGGCGGCCAGACGCCGGGCCTGTGGTCGGGAGCCTGCCGCGCGAGCAGCATCGCCGAAACGCTGGCAAGCGCCGCACTGCCGATCCCGATCGCCCAGAGTCCCCATCCCGCGGAAATCCATGCGAGGTTCTTCGCGTCCGCCCTGACCAGTTCTGTGTTGTCCTCGAGCGCAAAGATCGTGCGACCGTGCTGCGCGAAGACGAGCAGCACAGCTACGCCGCAGCCAAAAGTGACCAGCGGCACCCAACGTTCGCGCAGCGGGCCCAACACCGCCAGCAGGGAGAGCAGCAGTGCTGCGCCGCCGAGCAGAAGCGTCAGGCGGCCGTCCAGGTCTGTGCCGGCCATCGGTTCCGGATTTGCGAGCGTCTTCACCCACGGTCCGAGGCTCCCGGCGACGCAAGCCCCCGCGGCAAGCGCGGCGGCCCAGAAGAGTTGCGTCGTGGCCACGCCACGAGGTGATGGGCCGGAACGACTTTGTGTGTGGTCGGCCGCCGGCGGCGGCGAAGGCTGCATGTGCACGCGCAGCTACTCCGTGAGCGATGGAGAGCGAGTCATTTCGCCCAACCTATCGGCGTCGCGGTCAGAACGCCTGAATCAGGCACCCGACCATTCGACCGGTCCGGCAGTCAGAACGTGACTCCCGAGCCGGCGCCCGAGCCGCTCCTGCATATCGCGCGCGCACTCGACCAGCGCCGGCAAATCGATGCCGGTCGACACCCCCATCTCTTCGAGCATCGAGACGACATCCTCGGTGGCGACGTTTCCGGTCGCGCCGGGCGGGACCGGACAGCCGCCCATCTCGCCGAAGGAGGACTCGAAAGAAGCGCACCCCGCCTGGAGCGCGGCGTAGACATTCGCGAGTCCCTGACCGCGTGTGTTGTGAAAGTGAGCGGTGAGCTGGGTGCCGGGCAGCGCACCTGACGCAGCCGAGAAGAACTCGCCGACCTGCACGGGATTCGCCATGCCGGTGGTGTCGCCGAAGCCGATCTCGGCGCAGCCGGCGCGGACCAGTTCGCCGGCGATCTCGAAGACTCGCTCGGGCGCGACCGAACCTTCGTACGGACAACCGAATGACGTGGAGATCACCGCGACGCAGCGCAGCCCTTCCTTGCGCGCATCCTCGACCACGCCGACCAACTCAGCCAGCGACTGACCGATCGTGCGATTGACGTTCTTCATGTTGTGCGTCTCGGACGCCGAGAGGAACACGCTGATCTCGTCCAGCCGCTCGCGCTGCTTCAAAGCATTCTCTAGCCCCCGACGATTCGGGATCAGCACGGAGAACGAAACGTCGTCGCGGCGCTGGACGCGAGCGAGAACCTCGGCCCCATCGGCGAGCTGCGGGATCACGTCAGGCCGCACGAACGAGGTGATCTCGATCCGGGGCACTCCGGTCTGGGTCAGGCCATCGATGATCGCGACCTTCGCGTCGGTCTCGATCACCTCGGGCTCGTTCTGGAATCCGTCGCGGGGTCCGACCTCGCGGATCAGCACCGACTCAGGCAACGCGCTCACGAGGCGACCTCGTTGCGCCCGTCGAAGGTTGAGCCACCGATGAGGCGGCGCTCGTGCGTACCGACGCCGACGGTGCGGCCGTCGTACATGACCTCGACGTCGAAATGCAGCTTGCGACCGTCGACGACATCGGTGAGCGTCGCCGAGCAGACACACTCGCCGCCCAAAGGAGCAGAAGAGACATGCTTGATGTTGACCGCGAAGCCGACGCAGGTCGATCCTTCGGGCAGCTCATTCCAGACGGCGAGCATCGATGTCCCCTCCATCACCGCGATCATCCGCGGCGTCGCAAGCACCGGGTTGGCGACGCTTCCGGCGACATCGGTCGAGAGATCCTCGGTGACCGTGAACGCGCGCTCGTGAGTGAGTCCGGGCTCGAGTGCCATCGTGGCGTGAAGCCTACGGCACGCGTCTGACTAGGATCGCGCCGATGCCTGAACTCGACCAGACAGTCGCGATCGTCGGCGGCACCGGAGCGCTCGGCTCCGCGCTCGCCCTTCAGCTCGCCCGCGCCGGCGTGCAAGTGCGGATCGGCTCGCGCAAACTCGAGTCCGGCGAGGAAGCCGCGAGCAAGATTCAGAGCCGACTCGAGAACCCGAACGCGCCCGTCAGCGGACACACGAATGAGGATGCGGTCCAAGGCGTCGAGATCGTCTTCCTGACCGTCCCGTTCCGCTCCCAGTCGGAGAACCTCACGAACCTGAAGAACGTGCTCGAAGAGGGCCAGATCCTCGTCGACGCGACCGTTCCGCTCGCCGCCGCAGTCAGCGGCAAGGCGACTCGCACGATCGGCGTCTGGCAGGGATCCGCCGCGCAGCAGGCACAGGAGATGGTGCCCGACGGAGTCACAGTGATCTCGGCACTGCACAGCGTCAGCGCCGTCACGCTTGGCGACCTCGAGAACGCTCACGAGGAGGACGTCCTCGTGATGGGCAACAAGAAGGCCGCCAAGGGCCGCGTCGCCCGGCTGATCGACCTGATCCCGGGCCTGCGCGCCGTCGACGGCGGACCGCTCGAGGCCGCGCGCATCGCCGAGCAGATCACGGCGCTGCTGATCGGAATCAACATTCGCTACAAGACCCACGCCGGCGTGCGCTTCACCGACCTGCCGGAGAAGGACTGGGACTGACGGCCATGGAGGTCGCGCTGCTGGCCGGAGGAACCGGCGGCGCCAAGCTCGCCGTCGGCCTGCGCGACATTCTCCACGGCTTCGATGGCGAGTCGGCCGAGCTCCCCGGACAGCTCTCGGTCGTCGCGAACACCGCCGACGACATCGAGATCTACGACGTCCACGTCTCCCCCGATCCCGACCTCATCACCTTCAGGCTCGCGGGCGTGCTGAACGATCTCGGTTTCGGGATCGAGGGCGAGAGCCACACCCTGATGGACGCGCGGCGCGCGGCCGGCGAGAAGATCTGGTTCGAGCTCGGCGACGACGACCTCGCCGTCTGCGCACGTCGGGCCGAACTGCTCGCGACGGGCAAGCCGCTGACCGAAGCGCACGCCGAGGCGACGCATGCGTATCCGTCCGGCGGCGCTAGCGTGCTGCCGATGAGCGACCAGGCCGTGCGTACCGTGGTCGCAACCCCGAACGGCGAACGCGGCATCCAGCAGTTCCTGATCCAGGACCGCAGCGCGCCGGATGTCGAGTCTGTCGCCTATGTCGGGATTGAATCGGCCGAGCCGACCGACGCAGTCCTCGGAGCGATCGCCCGCGCGACACTGATCGTCGTCGGCCCCTCGAACCCCTTGATCAGTATCGCCCCGATCCTCGCTGTTCCGGGGATGGCCGACGCGCTGCGCGAGGCCGAAGCTCCGGTGCTCGGAGTCAGCCCCTTCGTCAGGGGCGAGGTGCTGAAGGGCCCGACCGCGAAGTTCGTCGAAGCGGCGGGATTCGGCGCCGACTCGCGCGGCGTCGCCGACTACTACGAGGCGAGCTTCCCCGGCGCGATCGACGCCTGGATCGCCGACGAACCGGTCCCCGGACACGCCCACCATCTCGCGAACGTGGCGATGAGCGATCCCGCACGGACCCGCTCGGTGGCCGCGGAAGTGCTGCGCTACGGCGCATCGCTCGCGCCCGCCGGGAGCGCGGCATGAGCCTGCGCCGCAGCAACGAGCGCGTGGCGGTGATCCTCCCGATCAAGCCGTTCGACGACGCCAAGGAGCGCCTCGCCACCGGCCTTGCTCCGGAGCAACGCCAATTGATCGCCGAGGCGATGGTGCGCGACGTCTTCGCGGCGCTCGCCAGGGCGCGCGAGGTCGACGCGATCGTCGTGATCAGCGCCGAGCCGAAGATCACCGGGATCGCGGGCGATCAGGCATCCGAAATCATCCCCGACGATCGCACCGGGCACAGCGACGCCGCCAAGAAGGGCGTCGCCTGGGCGATCGAGAACGGCTATGACAAGGTCGTGATGCTGCCGGGCGACTGCCCGTTGCTCGACCCACAGGAGCTGGATGACCTGATCGTGCGCACCCGCGAAGACCGGGTCGAATTCGCCGTGATCCCCGACCGTATGGGAACCGGCACGAACGGCCTCGTGATCTCGCCGCCGGGCGCGGTCGAACCATCGTTCGGCCCCGGCAGCCGGCAGCGTCACATCGCGAGGGGTCTCGCCGCCTCGCGCCGCACGGCCGAACACGAGGTGCCGTCGCTGGCGCTCGACCTCGACACCGCCGAGGACCTGCTCGAGCTGGCCGAGCGACTGGCCGGCGGCGATCACGAGGCCGTGAACACCGAGCAGGTCGTCGGCTCGCTGATGACCAACCGCCGGGGACTGCCCGGCGGCTTCGCGCGCTGATGATCAGTTTCGAGGCGGTCACCGGACTTCCCGAATTCGCGCCCGGAGACGATCTGGCCGCCGCGATCCTCGAGCGGTCCGCGCCCGCAGAGGGGGACATCGTGGTCGTGGCGCAGAAGGCGGTGAGCAAGTGCGAAGGTCGCTTCGCCGATCCGGCCCTGGCCGCGCCGGGCGACCGTGCCCGCGAACTCGCAGCCCAAACCGGGAAGGACCCGGGTCTCGTCCAGCTCATCCTCGATGAATCGCGTGAAGTGCTGCGTGCGGCGCCGGGCGTGATCATCGTCGAGACGCGTCAGGGGTTCGTTTGCGCCAACGCCGGCATCGATTCTTCGAACGTCCCGGGCGAGGAGCGCGTGCTGCTGCTCCCGCTCGACTGCGACGCCAGCGCGCGCAGGCTGCGCGCCCAGCTCCAGGCTGGCGGCGACCTGCAGCTCGCCGTGATCATCACCGACAGCTTCGGCCGTGCTTGGCGAAGCGGTCAGAGCGACGTCGCGATCGGCTGCGCAGGAATCGATCCGCTGCTCGATCTGCGCGGCGAGCGCGACCGCGACGGCCGCGAACTCACCGCCACGATCCAGGCCGTCGCCGACGAACTCGCCGGCGGCGCAGATCTCGCCCGCGCGAAAGGCAGCGGGCAGCCCGTGATCATCGCGCGCGGCCGAGGAGATCTCGTGATCGCAGACGACGGACCGGGCGCGATCGCCTCACTGCGCGAACGCGGGCAGGATCTCTTCCGCTGAGGCATAAGCGTTTATGGGTAATCACCGGCTTTCGACTCGCTGGTACTAACCAAATTGGGCTACTGATTGCCCAATCTACGCTAGAATATGTACTTGAAATTGAGGAAATTTCAATATTGGACCCATGGACAGGGTGATTTCTGGCATATTTCCTGCAACCGATCTTGCAGGCGGCCCCTGCCGGATTGATCCCCCGCAGTCCCCCATCACTGAGCGATTTTCCAGTCCGGACCTGTCCGGTCTGCTTCACGAATGACCGAACCTGAGCATCAAATCCCCGACAACGCTGCCACGACCACCTCGGCGCGCAGCTTCTTCGACCTGAGCGAGGCCACCGCCACGGTGCTCGATCTCCTCTCTGCGCAGCTCCCCGACTGCGCCGTGTTCGTCGCCTACCACGACCAGGAGGCGCAGCTCCTGCGCATCGTCGACTTCCGCGGCCCGGACATCTTCGGAGTCCACAAGGGTCAGACGCTCGCGCTGCTCGCGCGCCCCGGCGCCGGCGACGTGGTCGACCCCGCCCCGGCGATCCTCGCCAGCAGCGAGATCAAAAACGCCGACAGCTTCGTCGGGATCCCGCTCGAAATGAACGACGGCAGCCACTTCGGAACCCTCTGCGCGATCTCGAACGCCGCCAAGCGCTTCCACCGCAACGAGGTCGAACTGCTCACCGTGCTCGGCCGCGTGATCGTCAACGAGCTCGATCGCGAGATCAAGGAGCAGGAGTTCGAGAAGAAGCACGCCGATCTCGCCGCCCACGCCGAGCGCCTGCGCAGCGACGCCTTCAGCGATCCGCTGACCGGAGTCGCCAACCGCCGCGGCTTCGAGCGCGCGCTCGCCCGCGAATGGAAGCTCAGCCGCCGCGGAACCGTCGAGTCATACCTCGTGCTCGTCGACCTCGACGGCTTCAAAGACGTCAACGACCGCTTCGGCCACGCCGCTGGCGACCGCGTACTCCAGCTCTGCGCGCAGGCACTGCAGGAGGCTGCGCGCGGTACCGATGTCGTCGGCCGAATCGGCGGAGACGAGTTCGCGGCGATCCTGGTCGGCTGCGAGAGCGCCGACGACGCGATCGGCTACCGCGAGCGCGCCCACATCACGCTCGAGCGCTACCTAAAGGGCGAAGACGCCCGCGTGAGCTTCTCGGCGGGCCACCAGTCGCTCGCCGACACCTCGTCGCCCTCGCGCGCGATGGAGCTGGCCGACCAGGCGATGTACTGGCAGAAGCGCCAGCGCGCCGGTCGCCTCCCCCGCGGCACCGATCTCGCAAGCAAGATGGGCCGCGCCTCGCGCAAGTCGAAGCCGGTCGTCGAGACGAACCAGTAGCGCCTAAGCCGCGCTGGCCGCAAGCTCCACCGGATGCTCCGAGAGCCGGGCGCGGTAGAGCGTGTCACGCTGGTAGGCCGGGCGACCGGCAGCGTGGGCGGCGCCGATCAGGTCCTCGGGGTCGAGGCGGGAACCGTGCAGAGAGCCCGCGGCGCGCGAGATCGACTCCTCCATCAATGTGCCGCCGAGGTCGTTCACGCCCCAGCTCAGAGCCTCCGTCGCCGCGTCGAGACCCATCTTCACCCAGCTCGCCTGCAGGTTGGCGATGCTCCGGCCGAGTGCCAACCTGAAAACGGCGGTGTGCTTGAGGTTCTCTTCGAGGCCGATCTCCGAGATTCCGTGCGTACGGCCGAGCAGAGTCTGGTACGGGATGAACGAGAGCGGCACGAACTCGCTGATCGCGGTCGGCGCGCAGGCCAGCGAGCGCTCCTGTAGCGAGCGAATCACGGTCATGTGCCGCGCAAGCTCCCACGGCTCCTCGATGTGACCGAACATCACTGTCGAGGTCGTCGGCACGCCGGCGGCATGAGCCGCCTCGATGATCTCGACCCAGCGGGAGGCCGGTAGCTTGTTCGGCGAGATCCGCACGCGCTCGCCGTCATCGAGCACCTCGGCGGCGGTGCCCGGTGTTGACCCGAGGCCGCGCTCCTTCAGATACGCGAAAACTTCCTGGGGCGAGAGGCCGGAGCGGTCGACCATGTTGGCGACCTCCATCGGCGAGTAGGCGTGCAGATGGATCTGCGGCGCGGCGTCCTTTGCGACCTCGAGCCAGCGGCCGTAGTCCTCTAGCTCATAGTCGGGGTGGATCCCGCCCTGCATGCACAGCTCGGTCGCTCCGTACTCGACGGCCTCCAAGACCTTCTCGCGAAACTCGGATTCGTCTGCGGTGTGCGCGTCGGGCGAGCGACGACTCTGACCGAACCCGCAGAACGCACATCCGACGGTGCAGACGTTGGTGAAGTTGATGTTTCGATTGACGACGAAGCTGACGTCGTCGCCGGCAACCTCGGCGCGCAGAGAATCCGCCGCAACGCGGATCTCCTCGATCAGCTCCGGACGAGTCTCGGAGAACAGCGCGGTGAGTTGACCCTCATCCAAAGCCGTTCCAGCCCGACCTGCCGCAACCGCCTCGCGCACGTAGGCGGGTTCAGCGAGCTCCGGGCGCACCGCCCGGGTGCGCTCGCCGCGCGGGATGAAGGTCCAGAAGCGCTGGGTGATCGTGTCCATGACGGCCGGCGCGATCCACTCGGGGTTCGTGTACTGCGGGTACACGCACAGCCGCTCGGCAAGCGCGACATTGTCTTCGGCCAGGCGATCGCGCACCTGCGTCGGCGACGGAAACGGATGCTCGGGCGAGATGTGGTCGCCGTTGGCTGAAAGTCCGCCGAGGTCGGTCGCCCCGGCGTCGACCAGCTGCGGCCACCAGTCGGCGAGGTTCGGAGGGATCTGAATGCCGACGTCGGGCATCAACTCACGCGTGATCCCGACGAGCCCCTTCATGTCGTCGATCGAGACGCTGCAGGCCCAATCGGGCAGTCGCGCGTCGTCGACCCTGCCGCCCTCCGGGGTCATCCCCGTGCGCCAGAGATCGTCGGCGGCGTCGGTCGCGATCTCCCCGACGTCCTGGCCGTGGTAGCGCGGGTGCGGCACGAAGTTCTGGAGGATCACCTCCTGGATGTGACCATGGCGCTCGTGCAGTTCGGCCAGCGCTCGCAATGAATCGATGCGCTCCTGCGGCGTCTCGCCGATCCCGACGAGTATGCCCGTCGTGTAGGGCACCTTCAGCTTGCCGGCCAGTTCGATCGTGCGCAGCCGCTCGGCCGGAGCCTTCGTCGGCGAGCCCGCGTGCACGGTGTCCATCAACCGCTCGGAGATCGACTCGAGCATCAGCCCCTGCGAGGCAGTCACCTCGCGCAGCCGTTCCATGTCACGCCGCTCCATCACGCCGAGGTTGGTGTGCGGCAGGATTCCGCGCTCGAGAGACCGCTCGCAGACCCAGACCACGTAGTCGACGAAGTCCTCGTGCCCGAGCGCCTGCAGCTGGGCAAGCACCTTCGGATTGTGATCGGGCGCCTCGCCGGTCAGGATCAGCAACTCTTTGGCGCGGCGCTTCTCGGCGTCATCGAGCAGCTGCTCCACTTCATCCGGCGTGCGCAGATGCGCAAGATGTGTGGCGAAGGCGCAGTACTTGCAGTAACACCGGCAGGTGCGCGACAGCGAAATCGTGAAGTTGCGCGAATACGTGACGCGACGCATTGCGCCACTCTACTCGCGGTCAGGCAGACGAAAGCTGCTCCGAGCCCTGCTGGGCCTCGAGGTCGACGACGACATGCTCGACGGGAAGATTCGTCTTGTCGCGGATCTTCTCGACCTCGCCGCGTTCGAGCCAGTTCGAACGACCTTCGGGATGAGTCGAGACCAGCACTCCGTCGGGGTCGTAGATCGAGACGGCGTCCTCGAACGCGCGCACCGGGTTGGCGTCGCCGACTTCTCCCTCGGCGTCGATCCCACTCTCATGCAGCAGGGCGATCGACGAGTCGAGCCGCCGCCGAGCCTGCTCAAGCGCGTGGCGCGGCATTCGGCGCTGGCCAACTACCTGACGGCGCAGCTCAAGCTGCGGCCGCATGCCATCGTGCGGGCCACGTTCTCGCGCAGCGTCGTCGATGCGCCTGCCCCCGCGCGGCCGGCGCCGCC
>JASGFX010000005.1:0-88516 GCA_047605325.1 Solirubrobacterales bacterium
GAAACGCACAATGTTGCGGAGTATGACCCAACCTCCTGTCGGGTCGGTTCCGAGTCTATGCCCGAGGCGCAACGCGGTCAAGCGTCGGGCGACTCAGTCTTCGAAGAGCTTCTCGTCGAAGACCGGTGTCGGATCGATCGCGACGGTGCGGGTCTCGGAGGCGTTCATGCCGTCCGAGGCGTTGACGACCGTGCCGTCTCCGAACAGGTCGGGGTGCAACTGATAGCTGACCTCGTGCTCGCCGCGACGCAGCGGGGTGAGCATCACGTTGTAGGTGACCGTGTCGCCGGGCTCGACCGGGCCCATGTTGAAGCTCTGGCCGAGGGTCGAGTTGTAGGGCGTGGAGTTCGCGTAGTCGACATCCTGCGTCAGCCAGATCGGCCTGACGGCCGACGCCGCGCCCGGCTGGTAGACCAGAGTCTTCAGCCCCTCGATCGTGATGATCAGATTCGGGATCGTGCGGGTGTCGTCGTTGCGGACCTGGATCGTGAACGGCTGCGGGGTGCCGAGCGACTGATGAACGGCGAACTTCCAGTCGAGCACGGTGACCTTCCAGGAGCCAGACGGGGCGTTTGCGTCTTGGCGCTCGCCGCCGCCGCATCCACTCAGGAACAGCGCGAACACCACCGCAAGCGCGAGTGCCGCCGGCCGCACGCTGCGCCGGATCCTAGAAATGTGCTCAGTTCCTCCCACGGTTAAAACCGCTCGCAAGATACCACCGCACGCGAACGGCACACTGTCATTTGTGCGCAGGGCAGGATTCAGACCGCCAGCAGGAAAACCGCCTAGATATGATTCTCCGACGGAATTTGGGGAAGAGCCCGCTGTGTTGCATAGGAGCGGACACATCGGTGTTCGAGCAACCGCCGGGAGAGCGAAAGGTAGGGCCGCCTTGACGGCTGCCGTGGATGGAGTGACGCCGTGAATCACGCGTCGCGGGCGTACGAAGCCGTAAGGGAATTTCTCGTCGAGATCGGCGAGATGGTGATCCTTGCTGGAAAGACAATCGTCTCGGCGATCAAGCCGCCGTACCCGTATGGCGGTGAGTTCGTGCAGCAGTTTCTCTTTGCGCTCAAGCTCTGCTGGTTCCCGCTCGTCATCTCGACGGTCGCGCTCGGCTACGGCGCCCCGGGTCTGCAGGCCGCGAACATCTTCACGATCCTCGGATCGATCGACCGCCTCGGCGGTTTCTTCGTGCTCGCCTCGATCCGCGAGTTCGCTCCGTTCGTCACCGCCGTCGTGATGGCCGGTGTCGCCGGCACCGCGATCACCGCCGACCTCGGCGCGCGCAAGATTCGCGACGAACTCGACGCCCTCGCCGTGCTCGGTGTCGACGCGATCAAGAACCTCGTCGTCCCGCGCTTCTTCGCCCTGATGATCCTCACCGGGCTGTTCGACATCTTCGCGCTGATGCTCGGCGTCTCCGGAGGCGTCATCGCCACGCTCGTCAACGGCGCTCCGCTCGGTCCGTTCTGGGCGACCTTCTTCACCAACGCCTCGGTCACAGACCTCTGGGGATCGTTGATCAAGACGACGATCTTCGGCGCGATCATCGCGATCGTCTGCTGCCACAAGGGCATGAACGCCAAGGGCGGCGCCGAGGGCGTCGGGCGCGCGGTCAACCAGGCCGTCGTCATCGCCTTCATCGGCGTGTTCGCCTTCAACTACGTGTTCACCCAGGCGCTGCTCGCCACTCACCCGGAGATCACTCAGATCCGTTAGTCATGGTCGGCGTACGCAGCAAACTCGAGCAGTGGATCGAAGACTTCGGTCGTGTCGTGAAGTTCGGCACGGAGGTGTCTGTCGACATCTTCAACGGCCGCGTCATGACCTTCTTCGGCGAGACCCTGCGTCAGGCCGGCGTGCTGATCATCGGATCGGCCGTGGTGATCTGGACCCTGATGTTCTTCGTCGGTCTGCAGTGCGGTATCGAGGGCGCGTATTCGCTCCGCGCGTTCGGCGCGCCCGCCTACGCCGGCGTCTTCACCGCGTGGTGCGACCTGCGTGAGATCGCTCCGTACTCGTTCGGATACATGATGTGCGCCAAGGTCGGTACCGGCATCGTCGCCGAACTCGGCTCGATGCGGATCAACGACGAGATCGACGCGCTCGAGGTCATGGGTATCGACTCGGTGCTCTTCCTCGGCTCGACCAGGCTGCTGGCCAGCTGGCTGGTGCTCCCGTTCCTCTACATCACCGGCGTCGCCGGCGCGTTCATCGCGTCGTATCTGGCGGTGGTGCAGCAGGTCGGCGATGTTTCGAGCGGTTCCTATTCGCTGATCTTCTGGTTGTTCCAAAACCCTCCAGATCTCTTGTTCAGTCTCATCAAAGCCATGGTGATGGCCACGTTCATCGTGATCATCGCCTGTTACTACGGGTACAACGTTCGTGGCGGCCCGGTCGGCGTGGGTACCGCGACGGCGAAATCGATGGTCGCCAACATCGTCGTTGTCCACCTCGTGGGAATGATGGGAACCGTGTTCTTCTGGGGTGCGAACCCACGAGCCCCAATCGGCGGATGACGATGCAACGTTGTGCTTGTTTTGAGTTCCGAAACGAACCCTTGACCGCTGGGTTCGAATCGGCGATTATCGAAAGGTGGCGTTAGGCCATGATGGAGGAGAACTTCGGGTCCGGTCAGGATGACGTGGAGGCCCGCGCAGAGGAAGCTGTGACGGAAGCTCAGGACTTTTCACCCGGATCGGTGGAAGATCATCCGCGATTTGTCGACCCGCAAACGGGCGAGTCGTTCCCGACTGCCCTGCCTCCGGAGAAGCGCCCGTCGGAGCCGACGGTCCACCTCGATGAGTTCGGCAACCGCATTCCGCCGAACGCGCCGGGCTACGAGCACGCTGGTCCCTACGACTTCCACTCGCAGCAGCACCGCGCCCACGGCGCCGAGCGCAGCGCGATCCAGTTCCAGAACGTGCACAAGGCGTTCGGCCGCAACAAGGTCTTGAACGGCCTCAATCTCGACATCCCCGAAGGTCAGATCTCGATGATCCTCGGACCGTCGGGAACGGGAAAGTCGGTCTGCATCAAGCACATGGTCGGACTGCTCTATCCCGACCAGGGGGACGTGCTCGTGCACGGCGAGTCCGTGCCGAACATGGCCGACGACCGCCTCTTCGAAGTGCGCAAGAAGTTCGGCGTGCTCTTCCAGGACGGCGCGCTGTTCGGTTCGATGAACCTCTTCGACAACGTCGCCTTCCCGCTGCGCCAGCACACCGACAAGTCCGAGGCCGACGTGGCGGAGATCGTCAACCGTCGCCTCAAGGAAGTCGGTCTGGGCAATGACGGCGAGAAGATGCCGAACGAGCTCTCCGGCGGAATGCGCAAGCGCGCCGGTTTCGCGCGCGCGCTCGTGCTCGATCCCGACATCGTGCTCTTCGACGAGCCCGACTCGGGCCTCGACCCGGTCCGCACCGCGCTTCTCTGTGATCTGATCCAAGAGATCCACGAGGAGAACGGCGGCGCGTACGTCGTGATCACCCACGACATCCTCTCCGCGCGCCGCGTAGCCGAGCACATCGCCCTGCTCTGGAAGGGCAAGATCGTCGACTCCGGTCCGGCCACCGAGCTCTTCGCCTCTGAAAACCCCTTCGTCAAGCAGTTCCTGACCGGCGACGCCGCCGGGCCGCTCGGGATGGAGTGAACGCCCGGTGGTAACCCGCTCCCAGAGGCAGATCGCCATCGCGGCGATCGTGGCTGCGATCCTGGTCGTGGTCTGGCTCGTCATGCGCGGAGGCGGATACGAGGTCAACGCGGTGTTCGAGACTGGCGGCCAGCTGGTCAAGGGCGCCAACGTGACCGTGGGCGGCAAGGCGGTCGGCAAGGTCGAAGAGATCTCGCTGACAGACAACAACCTCGCGAACGTCAAGATGAAGATCGACGACGATTCGCTCACACCGCTGCACCGCGGAACCAAGGCGACGATCCGCCAGTTCTCGCTCTCTGGTGTGGCCAACCGTTTCGTCGCGCTCCAGCCGGGGCCGAACAACGCGCAGGAGATCCCCAACGACGGCGTGATCCCGACCGACGACACCGAGTCGCCGGTCGACCTCGACCAGGTGCTCAACAGCTTCACCCCGAAGGTCACCAAGGGACTGCAGGGCTTCATCAAGGGCAGCGCGGCGCAGTACGCCGATGACCCCTCGACGCCGCTCAACGAGACGACCTACGGCAACATGGCGCTGCGTTACATCGCGCCATTCTTCGACGCCGGCGCCCGCCTTGCTCACTCGGTCGCACAGGACGACGAGACACTCGCCGACTTCCTCGTGGTCTCCGATCGCGCCTCGACGACGCTCGCCGAGCAGCAGGAACAGATCAAGACGATGTTCACGAACTTGACCAAGTTCACGACCGCCGTCTCCTCAGAGGCCGACGAGCTCGACCGCGCGCTGGCGATTCTGCCGCAGACGCTTCAGCAGGGCACGATCGCCTTCCGCAACCTGCGCCCGACTTTCGCCGCGCTTGAAGAACTCTCGAAGAAGTCCGACCCGATCGGCGAGAACGGGGGCGACGGCCTTGCGCCGCTGTTCCGCAAGCTTCAGCCGCTGGTCGACAACTCCGAGCCGACACTCTCGTACCTGCGCAAGATGATCCGCCAGAGCGGGCCCAACAATGACCTCACAGACATCTTCGCGACGCAGCCGTCGGTGACGAACGCCGCGAAGACCGCCTTCCCGAACTCCACTCAAGCGATGCAGACGGGTCAGATCGTGCTGCAGTTCCTGCGCCCGTACACGCCGGAGCTGACGAGCTGGTTCAGCCACTTCGGGCAGATTGCGGCGAACTATGACGCCAACGGGCACTATGTGCGGGTTTCGACCGTTGCTGCTCCGTACTCGTATGACAGCGGAAGTGGAACTCTCAAGGTCAACAACGACACCGCATTGGGCGACTTCCCCAAGACCGGCACCGATCGATGCCCGGGCAGCGCCGCGCAACCGGCGTCCGACGCTTCGAGCCCGTTCACGGCTGGCGGAACGCTCGACTGCAACCCTTCACTCCAGACGCCGGGTCCGTGATGAAGGTGCTGAAGCGGACATCGAAGATGGCCTCGGCGGCGAATCCCCGCAAGCTCAGCGTGCGCTCGCGCCGCCTGACGGCGCTATGCATTGCCGCAGCGGCCATCGTCGTCGTTGTGCTCTCGCTCGGCGCCAGCGGCGGCGGTAGCTACAAGGTTCGCGCGATTTTTGTCAACTCCGCCGGCATCACCAACGGCGCCGATGTGCGCGTCGCAGGCGCGAACGTGGGATCGATCGACGGTATCTACGCCGGCAAGGACGGCCTCGCCTCGGTGATCCTTGACATCAAGGATCCCGGCTACCAGCAGTTCTACGCGGACGCGCACTGCCGCATCCGCCTGCAGTCGCTGATCGGTGAGAAGTTCGTCGACTGCACGCCCGGTACACCTTCGAAGGGCAACCTCCAGACCGACCCGGCTGACGACAGCCGCGAGATCTTGCCCCACTCACAGACTGGATCGCCGGTCGACCCGGACGAGCTGCTCGACGCGATGCGCGAGCCGCAGCGCGAGCGCTTCCGGGTGATCATCAACGAGCTCGGCATCACGCTGACCGGTCGCGGCCAGGACCTTCAGGACATCCTTGATCGCTTCAACCCGACGCTGATGAACGTCAACAAGATCCTGAAGATCCTCGCCGACGAGAACAAGAAGCTCGTGCAGATGGCTGAGGATGGCGACGAGTCGCTCGAGCGGCTCGCCCGCGCTCGCAAGAGCATCGTCGGCTTGATGAAGAACGCCGACATCGCGGCGCGCGCTACCAACCAGAAGCAGGCCGAGCTCGCCGAGACGCTCCAGCGCCTGCCGGAGTTTCTGCGCGAGCTCGAGCAGACCGCGCCGGTGCTTGAGGAGTTTGCGAATCAGGCTGCACCGGTGGCTGCGTCGGCG
Organism: Solirubrobacterales bacterium; assembly: GCA_047605325.1. GTDB lineage: Bacteria > Actinomycetota > Thermoleophilia > Solirubrobacterales > JACPNS01 > JACPNS01. Next base: position 5,921 of record JASGFX010000005.1, read on the forward strand.
CGCGCTGCTTCGGGTGATCTCTCTGACTTTGTCTCGGGAACTAAGGCTTTCGTCGACGCGGCGAACCCCGCGCTGACGCGGTTCGGTCAAACCGCCGATGTCTTCCGCGCTCAGATCCCGGCACTTCAGCCGGTGGCGGAGACGCTGAAGCAGATTGGTGACAACCGGAGCTCGGTTACGAACATCAAAAAGTTGCTTACGAGTTTCGACCAGCAGAACGGTTACCCCAACCTCGCAGCGATGGCCATCGGACTTGCCGGAGCCGGAAATGGCACGAATGCGTTCGGGCACTTCATGCGGTCTTCGATGGTCATTCGCCAGCGCGGCTGTCTCTTCACATGGCAGCACGTCGGGCGACTGTGCTCGGACTGGACCGCGGGGCGAAAGAACTCCGACCCAAGCAACGGCCGGTTCGATCCACAGGCGACCGGCTACGACCGCCAGCTCCACGGCGAGCGCCGCCGCTCGACTACCTGATGGGAGGCGAGTAGATGCGCCGTCAGGGAGTCGCTGACAACCCCGTACTCGTCGGTGCCGGCGCGATTCTCGTGATCCTCGTGATGGTGCTGCTGAGCTATAACGCCAACTCCGGTCTGCCGTTCGTCCCGACCTACGACATCACCGCGGACATCCCGAATGGTGCGGCACTCGTGAAGGGCAACGAGGTGCGCATCGGTGGCGCGCGCGTTGGAACGGTCACCAGCATCAAGCCTGAGAGCAAGGACGACGTCTACTACGCGCAGATCGCTCTCAAGCTCGACAAGAACATCGGCCCGATCCCCGAGAACTCAACTGTCGAAGTCCGACCGAAGTCGACGATCGGCCTCAAATACGTCGAGCTGACGTTGGGTGACTCCGACGACACGATTCCCAACGGCGGAAATCTGCCGATTTCGCAGGCCACCACCGCGACCGAGTTTGAGGACCTTCTCGACACATTTGACAAGCGCGTCCGCGAGGGCAACAAGCGGTCACTGCAGGAGTTCGGCAATGCATTCGCAGGTCGCGGAGCGGATCTGAACACGGCGTTCGGCGAGCTTGGTCCGCTGTTCGAGAATCTTGAGCCCGTTGCGAAGACTATTGCCGATCCGGCCACTCGCCTCGGCGAATTCATCCGTGTGATCGCGCAAGTCGCGCATGACTACGCGGCCAGCGGCGAGGCGGGGTACGAGGTCTGGGTCAATGCTGACCGGACATTCGCGGCTTTCGCGCAGGCGTCGAACGGAATCCAACAGAGCCTTGAGGAGTCGCCGGCAACCCTTGCCGTGCTCACCGAGAATTTCCCGGCCGAGCGGAAGTATTTCCGTCAGCTGACCGACACGGTCGAACGATTCCAAGAAGGCGCACCGTACCTTCCCACGGTGGCCACAGACTTCGCGTCGATCACCGACGACGGGCCGAGCGCCTTTAACAAGCTCTACAAGACGGTTCCGGCGTTCAACACGACCCTCACAAATCTCGGCCAGTTCGCCGCGGATTCGCAGGTCAAGTTGGGCCTGAATGCATTGAAAAACTTCGTCGTGACGATCAAGCAGCCGCTCGAATACATCACGCCGGCGCAGACAAAATGCAACTACTTCGGTCTGTTGGTGCGCAACCTCGCTTCCACGGTGAGTTCGCGTGACAACGGGGTCGGCATGCTGCGGTTCGGGGCTGTTGCGGGATTCCCGAACATCAATGGCGACACAAGTGCTGAGAGCGGACCGGGCGACAGACTCCCGGCGTCGTCGCAGAACGCCTACTATCAGAACGGGAGGCTGATCGGAGATGTTTGGAACTATCTGAACAGCAACGGATACCCCGGTACTGGACAAAACGGGATCTGCGGCGCAGGAAACGAATTCACTAAGGGCGTGAACCAAGGCGGCACGATCCCCCAGTCTCTGCCAAAACAAACACGCACCACCGAGCCGGATGGAATCAAGCCCGGCTTCACCACTCAGAACACTCAGCCCATCGGATCCGACCAGGTTGACACGAAATGACGCTGCACCACGGACAGCCCGAAGGCGCGTCGCTCCGCAAGGCAGGACTCATCGGCATCGCTGTGATCGCGGTGCTCGTCTACTTCGCATTCACGAAGTCGATTCCGTTCACGCATGGCTACCAGGTCAACGCCTACTTCACCAACGCCGCAAACATTCAGCCGAAGGCTCAGGTGCGAATCGCCGGGGTAAAGGTAGGCACTGTCTCAAGCGTGCAGCGTGGCAACGGCGCTACGACCAAGGTCGTCATGGAGCTCGACAAGAAGGCGCTTCCGGTCTACCAGAACGCGGCCGCCAAGATTCGCTTCCGCATCTTTCTTGAAGGAAACCCGTTCATCGACCTCCAGCCAGGCACTCCCGGCAGCAAGGAGATCAAATCGGGCGGCTCCATTCCGGTCGCCCAAACCGCTGGCCCGGTGCAGCTTGACCAGGTTCTCAGCGCAGTCAACAGCGACTCGCGCAAGGGCCTCGAGTCGATCTTCACGGAGATCGGAACGGCTTTGAACACCAAGGGCACCGAAGAGGAGAACGCCACGCAGGAGGACGACGTCAAGGATCTGACCGGCGCGCAGGCTCTCAACCGTGCGTTCCGCTACGGCCCCGACGGCTTCAAGGGCGGCGCGCGGGTGTTCGACGCCCTGATCGGTTACGGCGATGACGACCAGCTCACGATCCTTCGCGGCATTCGTGATTTCAACACCGCCGTCAACGACCGCGAGGCGCAGTTGGTTCCGCTGATCGCCGACTTCGGTACCACGATTGGCGCGTTCGCCGACGACGAGGAGGCGCTGCGCCAGGCGACCAAGCAGTTCTCGCGTCTTTCCTACGAGTCGTACCCGACGCTCGTGCAGCTCAACAAACTTCTTCCGGCCCTCACGACTTGGAGCTACACGATCGCGCCGCAGCTGAAGGAAATCCCGGCGACCGTGCGCGCCGCCTATCCGTGGATCGAGCAGACGAATGACCTCATGGAGGCGCTCGACGATGGCACCGCCAAGCTCGCTCAGAACACCACGGAGCAGTTCGCGGTCGCGCAGGCTGGAACGAAGAAACTGCTTCCGCAGCTCGACAACGTTGCGCGCTGCTGGAACCACAACTGGTTCCCGACACTTAACGCCGTCGTGCCCGATGGATCGAACACTTCTGGCAAGGAGAACTACAAGGAGTTCTGGTACTCACTGGTCGGCTGGAACAGCTCGACGCAGAACTTCACGTCGACTGGTCCTTACCTCCGACTGGGCTCCGGCTCGGCCGCGACCGTGACAACGCCGTCCGGCAAACTGTTCGGCCCGTCGGCCAACGCGCAGACTGGCACGAGCCCGAAGATCCTCTCGAGTGCGAACCCGCCGGTTCAGACGAAGGTTTCTTGCTACAAAAATGCTGCGCCCAACCTCTCGCCTACCCCTGAGAGCGTGACTCCCTAATGCACGGTTTGCGCAAAGCAATGAAGCGCTACGGCGTGCACCTCGCGGCGATCGTGGTGCTCGTCGTGGTGTCGCTCGGTGTCGGTAGCTACATCCTCTCGCACCAGCGCCTGTATCTGCCCGCCTGGGTACCGGTCATTGGGACCGACTTCTACACCGTGAACGCGCAGTTCACGAGTGCGCAGGCAGTCACGCCCGGTCAGGGGCAGACGGTCAACATCGCCGGAGTTCCTGTCGGCGAAATCGGCAGCGTCACTCTTGAAAACGGGACAGCCAACGTTCAGTTGAAGATCCGTCGCTCGCACGCGCCGATCTACAAGAACACGACGATGCTGCTGCGCCCGAAGACGCCGCTGTCCGACATGTATGTCGACATGAAGCCGGGCGACCCGAGCGCGGGCGAGATCAAGGATGGCGGCACGGTTCCGCTGGCCAACACCAAGCCGACGGTCAACTTCGATGAGTTTCTCTCGCTCTTCGACGAGGACACTCGCGACTACTTCCAGAACCTCCTCACGGCGGCCGGCGAGGGCCTCGAGGGTCAGGGCGGAAACCTCCGCAATGGCTTCAAACGCTTCCCGACGACCGGCAAGTACGGCGTGCGCATCGTCAAGGAGCTGCAGAAGCGCCACAAGAACATCAAGCGCGCGATCACGAATCTCGCGTTGCTCTCGAAGGCGCTCGGCGACAACTCGAAGGTGTTCGCTTCCCTGATCGACTCATCGAGCACGACGTTCCGTACGTGGGCGAGCCAGCAGGAGTCGATCCGTCAGATCGTCCAGCTCGCGCCGGAAGCGTTTGGCAAGACAGCCGACGCAGCCGAGGCATCGACGCCGGTCATTGAGGACAGCGCTGTCGCGTTCAAGAACCTTCAGCCGCTTGCCAAGAACCTCGGAGTTTCTTTGAAGAGCCTGCGCCCGTTCTTCAAGGACCAGGCGCAGGTCACCAAAGATCACTTCATCCCGCTTGCCGAGGACTCGAAGCCGTTGCTGGAGGTTCTCAGTCCGGCCTCAACGAACCTCGCCAAGATGACGCCTGACGCCGTCGCTGCCACCCAGTCTTTCAACCGACTTTTGAACATCGTCGGGTTCAACCCGAAGGGTTCAGAAGAGGGATATCTCTACTGGCTCTCATGGTTCAGCCATATTTCTGCGTCGAGTTTCAGCCGCGCCGATGCCAACGGCATCCTCTCGTCCGGTGCACTGGTCGCCTCATGCAAGGACTTGGGCACTGCCGGCGCTGCGGCGCGAGGTGGAAACATCGTTTTCCCGCTTCTGGTCGGCCTCACAAATCTTCCGATCGACAAGGGCTGCTGAGTCAGTGATCAAGCGAGCACCAAGTCCTGCCCAGCTCATCGCGATGATCGTTTTCGCGTTCTCCTGCTTTGCACTGATCCTGTTCCTATGGGTTTCGTTCGGCGGCCCCGTGCCGCTGAAGCCCCAGGGATACCGTGTGAACGCGACATTCAACGAGGCGGTGCAGCTTGCCACTGAGGCTGATGTCCGGATCTCTGGCGTGCCGATCGGCAAGGTCAAGAAGGTCTATCCGGACCAGGGTCGCACCGAAGCAACTCTTGAGATTGAACCTCGCTACGCACCCCTGCCTGATGACGTAAAGGCGATCCTCCGCAGCAAGACACTTCTGGGCGAGACCTACGTCGAGCTATCCCCGGGAACCAAGGGTGCGCCGACGATTCCCGACCATGGGTCGATCCCAGCTGCCCAGGTCTCGAATCAGGTCCAGCTGGATGAAGTGATCCGCACGTTCGACCAGCCCACTCGCGAGGCGTTCGGCGACTGGCTTATTGGGCAGTCTGAGGCTGTCAAGGGTCACGGAGATCAGCTAAACCAAGCCTTCGGTGTGCTCCCGATGTTCTTCACCGATAGCAACAACCTCATGGAGGTTCTGCACCGCCAGGACAAGGCGCTCTCGCGCGTCTTCCGCAACACTGCGACGATCTTCAAGGCGATCGACAGCCGGCCGGGCCAGCTGACCGACCTGATCATCGCATCGAACAACCTGCTGCGTGTGACTGGTAACCGCAGTCAGCAGCTTGTGCAGACCTTCAACGAATTCCCCGAGTTTTTGCGCCAGACACGCCAGACGATCGCGGAGTTCCAGGATTTCTCGGATGGCACTCAGAACCTGATTTCGAACACGAACGCATTTGCGGATGCATCCTCTCCGCTGATCAAGAAGTCCGTAAAAGCGGCTGACGACGCGCGTCAACTCGTGAGCAGTCTCGAGCCGATGCTCGACAAGGCGGATTCGGGACTGCCGGCTACGGACCAGTTCCTCACTCTCGCAAAGCCGACGTTGGCTCAGTTGGATCCGTTTCTCGCGAACCTGAACCCCGTACTCGAATTCGTCGGCATGTACCAAAAGGAACTCACGGCATTTGCGGCTAACGATGCGGCAGCGTCACAGGCGCAGGCCACTATGTCTTCCACAAGATCGGGGCAAGCCTCTTTTGGGCACTACCTACGTGCGTTCACGATGTTTACCCCAGATTCACTCGCGTACTACCCGAACAAGAGTGCGAAGACGCGATCAAACGCTTATCCGGTTCCCGGCTGGTACGACAAGCTCGCTTCCGGCCTCCAAGTATTCGACGCAGGCCAGTGTGGGACGATCGCGGTTCCGCCCCTTGATCCGGATGACACGACCTACCTGAACCCACCACCTGGGGCAGTGCAACTCGCGCAAATCTTGCCGCAGATAAACCAGATCATCTACGGCGGCAACTACACGCCGAATCCGACCAATCCCGTCGGAACGGCGGTATCCGCGAACCTCTCCCAGAGTCCAACCAATGCCGCAAACCTTCTTGCCCCCAACTGCTCCCAGCAACAGTCAATGACCTTCCAAGGCTCCTCGCTCCAGTTCCCGCACGTCAACCAGGGCACCAACGCCAATCCTTAGGATCCCGGCTGCTCCACCGGCACCTCCGCAGCCGCAGTGAACCTTCCTGACATCTATCGCCGTACGGCCGAGGGCGCAGCGCGCTTCTCCCTGAAGAAGCCGCCGCTGGTGATCGCGGCCGTCGGTCTACTCGCGTTGATCGCGGCTGTGCTGGCGATCGGACTGAAGGCCGACACCGGGATCGAGTCGATCACCGGCAAGCGCTCCGACACCTACAAGGCCTCCCAGGTCTGGGCCAAGAACTTCGGTGGCGACCCGATCATCGTCGTCGCCAAGGGCAGTGTCGCGAAGATGATGCTGAGCACCGACGTCGCGTCGATGCTCGGCCTCGAGGGGTGCCTTTCGGGCAAGGGCACTCAGAAGGCGCTCGCCAGCATGCCCGAGATCTGCGGCGAGATCGCCAAGCTGAAGCCTGCCACCGCAGTCTTCGGTCCCGGCACTTTTGCCAACTCCGCGATCGGGTCGATCACCGACACGATCGAGCGCCTCTCCAAGGAGGCCCGCGTCAAGGGCAAGCAGGCCGGTGAGGCAGCCGCCGAGATCCAGCGCAAGGCAGGCCACGACAAGGCGGCGCAGGAGACCGCCCGCAAAGCCGCCGACGACGCCACCCGCGTGACGATGGCGCAGTACATGCTGCAGCTCGGCACGCAGTACAACATCGGCGTTGGCAGTCTGCCCGCGCTGAACAACCCCGAATTCATGGCGCGCCTCATCTTCGACGCCGTCCACGGCGCCGATACGCCGAAGTCTCGCTGGGCCTACGTCTTCCCGAGCAAGAACGCGGCGATCATCCAGGTCCGACTGCGCCCGGATCTCTCCACCGAGCAGCGCGCCGAAGCGGTCGACCTGGTGAACCGCGCGATCGCCGAACCGAAGTTCGCGCTGAACAACGGTTCCTACTTTGTCACCGGCGCTCCGGTGGTGCTCAACGGCGTCGAGGATTCGATCCAGCATGCCATCGTCGTGCTGCTGATCGCCGCATTGATCGTGATGGCGATCGCGCTGCTGATCGTCTTCCCGGCCGAGCTTCGCCTGTTGCCGCTGGCCCTTGCGCTGATGGCCGCGGCCGGCACCTACGGCTTGCTCGCGATCACCGGATCGTCGCTGGGGGTCGGCGCCGTGGCTGTGCTCCCGGTGCTAGTCGGCCTTGCGGTCGACTACGCGATTCAGTTCCACGCCCGCGCAGACACCGCGATGCGAGAAGGCGACGATCCACCGACCGCGGTCAAGCAGGCCGCGAGTGGGGGAGGACCCCCGGTGCTTGCCGCGGCGACCGCGACGATCGCCGCGTTGCTTGCCCTGCTGCTCAGCCCGATCCCGCTGATTCGCGGATTTGGCCTCCTGCTCGTGATCGGCGTCGCGCTCGCGATCGTGATCGTAGTGACGGCCGGCTTCGCGACGATCGGCTGGGCCGGCGGCGCGGCCAAGCGGGCCGAGCGCCGCGAGCCCGCCGAGACCGTCGCCGGCTGGGTGCGCCTGCGCAAGCTCTTCGCGCGCACGACGCGCAACCCGCGCAAGACGGTCCGGATCGCGCTCGCATTCGCGGTGATCGGCTGGGTCTGTGGCCTGCTCTTACCGGTCACCACCGACATCCAGCAGCTCGTACCGTCAAGCCTTGGCGCCGTGAAGGACGCCAAGGAGTTCCAGAAGCTCACCGGCACCTCCGGCGAGGTCGACGTGCTCGTGCAGTCCAAGGACGTCACCGATCCCAAGGTCGTCAAGTGGATGGTCAATTTCCAGAAGACTGCGCTCGCGAAGGCCGGTTACAAGGGCGACAACCCGACCTGCGCGAAGTCTTCGCTCTGCCCGGCGCTCTCGCTGAGCGGCCTGTTCGAGAATCAGGAGCTCACCCAGGCGAACATCCGCCGGCTGCTCGACGAGGTCGGCGATTTCGCGCGCGGCGCGGTCACGCCCGACCGCAAGATGGCGACGATCGCCTTCGGCTTGCGCCAGAAGTCCCTGAACGAGCAGAAGAAGTCGGTCGACGATCTGCGCAGCCGCATCAAAAAGGATCCTCCGCCAGCCGGGACGACCGCCACCGTCGTCGGCATCTCGGCGCAGGCAGCTGACGCCAGCGGCGCGCTGAGCAACCCGCTGCGCCGCCTGCTGATCGCGCTGGTCGCCCTGGGCTTGCTGTTTCTGGTGGTACGCGGGGTCTCTGGCGCGTGGCGCACTGCCGCGGCCCCGGTGGTCTCGGTTGCGGCGGCCGCCGGCATTTCGGCGCTGCTGCTCTTCATCATCCGGGTCGACCTCAACCCGATGTCGGCGGCGCTCGGCGTGTTCATCATCGCGATCGCCGGAGAATTCACTCTGCTGATCCACATGCAGTACCTGCGTGAGCGCGCGCGCGACGATTCGCTCGAGGTGATCGACGCCTTCAAGCGCTCCTATCGCACGATCGGGCCCGCCGTCTTTGCCTCCGGGGTCACAGCGATCGCCGGATTCGCGGCGCTCGCAGTGAGCGACATCAGCATGCTTCGTGGCTTCGCGCTGGTCGCCGTGATCGACCTGACGGTGGCGCTGGCGAGCACGGTGCTGCTCCTGCCCGCGATCACGGCCTGGCTCGAAGAGCGGAAATGAAAACCTTCTGGCGAGTGTTCCTGGGCCTGCTGGTGATCGGGATCATCGTCTCGCTGGTCACGCTCTTTCACGGCAATCGCCCGGTCGGCTCGGAGAACCTCGTCGGCCACGCGTTGCCGGACTTCGCCGCGCCATTGGCCTCAGGCACGCAGAACGCCGATTCGAACATCTACACCCCGGCGCAGGCGAAGGCGGTGCATTCGACCGCCGCCTGCGATGTCGACCTGCCGGGGGTGTTCAACTCCTGCCGCGATCTCAAAGGCCACGCGGTGCTGGTCTTCTGGAACAGCACGAAGTCCGAATGCGTCGGCCAGGTCGACACGCTCGACGCATTTTCAAAGGCCAACCCGGATGTCAGCGTCGCTGCGCTCGCGTTCGATCAGTCCGAAGGCAAGGTGCGCAGTGTTGCCTCCGAGCGGGGCTGGAAGCTTCCGGTGCCGATCGATCGCGACGGCGCGGTGGCGGGTCTCTACGCGGTGGCCGGCTGCCCGACGGTGTACTTCTCCGATCGGGGGACGATCACCGGGGTTAAGCTCGGCGTGCTCACCCAGCAGCAGCTCGAGCAAGGGCTCGAGAAGCGCGCTGGGGCGACCGGAGTCACCGACTGAATGGGCAAGCGATCACGACAGCGCCAGCAGGCCGCTGGGGGCGAGAAGCCCTCGGGGGAGAAACCGTCACTTCGGCAGCGGGCCGACGCGGCCAGTCGCGTCGCCGAGAAGCAGATCAAGCAGCGCCCAAAGGCGCCGTGGGATCCGTTCCCTCTGACCGAACTCGCCGTGCTCAGCGGATTGATCCTGATGATCGTGGGGGCGATCATGAGCGGCGGGACCGGCAAGGGGCTCATGGCCTCTGGAGTGGTGCTCGCCTGCATCGGTGGGCTCGACACCGTGCTGCGCGAGCACCTCGCGGGCTATCGCTCCCATGCAGGGCTGCTGGCGGGAATGGCCGCGCTCCTCTCGCTGATCGTCAGCTCCGCGATCTTCACTGTGAGCATTCCGGTGCGTGCCGCGATCGCGATTGGTGTGTTCGCTCTCGTCTTTCCCGCGTTACGATCGAACTTCATCCGTCGTTCCGGCGGACAAGGAGTGATCTGAAAATGTCGAATCCATTTCCGTTTGCGGTACCTTGTTCACTACACCGCAATTATTTGACACGGTGTCAATAGGAGTAGTTTGGGATTCATTGGGGGAGTCTGAGCAAGAGATGGCCACTCAGCAGGTAAGCACCGGCTTCGCGCCGGAAATCAAGTCCAGTCGCATGAAGCGGCAGGCTCTGGGCATGTTCGCGATCGGCATCGCCATGTGGGTCGGGGTGCCGGCATTCGTGCTGGCCGCGCCTGCGCTGCTGAAGAACAGCACGGGCCTCGCGTTTGCGCTCGCAGTCGGGATGATTGGCGCGGTGATTGCGGTGATCGTCCTGGTGAGGCTGCTCGGCAAGCTCAACACCGCTTGGCAGATCGAGTACGAAGAGCTGAACGACCGTCGCGCTCAGCGAACCCCGCTCGAGCCCGTGATGGTCATCAGCGTGATGATCGCGCTGGCAGTATTCGGCATCTGGTTCATGGTCTTCGCCGGCGGCGGCGGAAGCTCGAACGTTTCGGGCAACGCCTGACGGCGAGCTACTCGACGACGATCCCCGGACCGTCGGTGGCGATCTCGACAATGTTGCCGTCGGGGTCGCGGAAGTAGATCGAGCTGTAGTACGTGCGGTTGATCGGCTCCGTCGCCTGGACGCCGTGCGCGTTCAGATGCTGATGCCAAGCGGTCAACTCTTCGAGCGAACCCGCGCGCAGCGCGAAGTGGTGGTTGACGCCGACGCCGATCGAGCCCTGCTCCATGTTCGGGTATTCCATGAACGTCACGAGCGAGCCAGGCGTGGCTTCGGCATCGCCGAAGTAGAAGTGGCGCGCGCCCGGGTCATCCTCGTTCTCGGCACGTTTGACCAACGTGAGGCCGAGCAGGTCGCGGTAGAAGCTCGTGGTGCGCTCGAGGTTTCCGCAGATCGCGGTGACGTGGTGGAGGCCGCGCAGACGCAACTGAGGGGCTGCGGCGGACTCTGGGGCGGAGGAGGTCTCTGGCGTCGCCAGAGGCTCTGAGGTTGGCTCTGTGCTCACGAGAGAGAGCCTAACCGGATGGACGCGGGCGCTCGCGCCCATCCGGGTCAGGCGGATTCTCTAAGCCGCGACGCGATAGACGACGCTGGCAGCGAGGTCGGGGGCGGGGCGGCCGGCAGTCAGGACGGCGGCCATCGCGGAGCGCTGACGCTCGGTCAGCGACTTGATGGTCTTACTCTCGTGCAGGCCGATCGAATCCATGAATTTGGCACAACGAGTGGAACCCCAGCGCTTCTGGCTGGTCAGGAGGTCGGCGATTTCCATGCCGCCGATCTCGTCGGTGGGGTCGAGCAGGACGTCGGCCACTGCGACGTCACCCTTTGCGATCCGGCGCTTGAGCTCTGCGCGAGCGAGGCGGATGCGGTTGGCCTGTTCAAGAGCGCGCATGTTCTGGCGTCCTGTCGGTGCGGTCTTGGCGGCGATTTCTGGGTTTGAGTTGATCACTGTTTTCGTACCTCCCGTGTACGAGGTTCTTGACTGGTCACACGCTTCACAGCAGTTGCTTCACACGGCGCAGGAAAGCCACCATCGTCCGAGGGCGCACACGACCGTCCGGCTCCCCGCCGGCTTTGATCAAGCGTCTCGATGAAGGTCCCCTTGGCAGATCCGAGAGACCGTGTCAGCGAGGTGAACCATACGACGGAATGTTTCAGATTTGTGACGCGGCTGTTTTTAAATCCCGCTCAGAGCGAACATTTTCGTCACCGAAAAGATTGTGAAATCTTGGACAAAGTGATTCCGTCCGATGGGGTCGCATTCCGCACAAATGTGGAGAGGAAGTGACTATTGAGTCACTATTTGGCTGAGTGGCCAGTTTTCTCGCCCGGGTGGGGTAGATGGGTTTGACTGCCGTCGTGGACGGTCGGTTTCGCGCTGGTGCTCGTGGAGGTTGGGCCGCTTCGCGGCCGGCGGCGACGGGAGTGATCCGTGGCCTGGCGGGGGCGCGCCGGAGTGGATTCCGCATAGGTAAGGGGTTTTTTCTCCACACCCTCTCCCAACGGGAGAGACCATGGAAGATTTCCCGCATAGATGCGCCAGTCACCCGCGCCGCGGACCCAACTATCGCCGCCGGCGGCGAAGCCGCCTGCACTCTCAACCACCTACAGCAATCAACCTGCCGCGCACGACGGCAGTCAACGGCCAGCTACTCGCCAGAATCCCGCATCATGGCCGGATGCTTCGCGGCCACAGCCAGGATCCGCTCAATCGCCTGGTCAAGATGCTCACGCTGGTGCGTCGCCATCACCGAAGTACGCAGCAGGGCGCTCCCGTGCGGCACGGCCGGGTGCATTGCGACGTTGCAGTACACACCTGCGTCGTAGAGCTCCTTCCAGACCAGACCGGCTTCCCAATCCTCGCCGACGACGATCGGCACGACCGGGGTGAATGGCTTGATGTCGTAACGCTCGGCCATCTCGGTGCCCGGATCGACGACGCGCAGGCCGGCATCAGAGAGCTGGGTCCAGAGGTACTCGGCGTTGCCGAGCAGTTTCTCCATCAACGCCTTGCCCTCGTCGGTCTTGGCGATCTTGACCGCTGCCAGCGCGGCTCCGACGGCCGCCGGCACGGCCGAGGCAGTGAACAGGAATGAGCGCGCATAGAGACGCAGGTAGTCGACGATGTCGGCGTCGGCGGCGATGAACCCGCCGCAGCTCGCCAGCGACTTCGAGAACGTGCCCATGCGCAGATCGACCTGGTCCTCTATGCCGAGCAGCTCACTTGCGCCTGCGCCGCGCTGGCCGAGCACGCCCACGCCGTGGGCCTCGTCGACCATCAGCCGCGCCCCGTATGTGCGCACGAGTTCGGCGATCTTCGGCAGATCGGCGATGTCGCCTTCCATCGAGTAGACACCGTCGACCACCACAAGCACCCCGCCGCCGTCAGAGCGCGCGCGATCGAGCATCGTTTCGAGTTTGTCGAGACGGCCGTGCCTGAAGGGGCGCACCTTGGCGCCGGAAAGCTGGATGCCGTCGAGCAGCGAGGCGTGGTCTCCGGAGTCGCAGATCACCGTGTCGCCGGGCTGGAGCAGCGCCGAGAGGCAGCCGACGTTCGCCTGATAGCCCGTGGTGAAGACGATCGCGTCGCCGGTTCCGTACCAATCGGCGATCTCGCGTTCGAGTTCGGTGTGGATGTCGATCGTGCCGTTGAGCAGCCGCGAGCCGGTCAGCGCGGTGCCGTACTTCTCGAGCGCGTCGCGTGCACCCTGGATCACCCGCTCGTCGCCGGTCAGCCCGAGGTAGTTGTTCGAGCCGAGCATCACCCGCTCCATGCCCTCCATGCGCACGACCGGCCCGGCCGGACCCTCGAGCAGGCGGAAGAACGGCAGCATGTCGTGTTCACGAGCTGCGGCGATGATTTCGGCGCGCTCGTGTTTGCGGGCGCGCTCGAACAGGTCGACCGCGGGCCCCGAAGGCTCTGTAATCACTTTTGTAGTGTCCACGGCCATGAACGATATCGCCGTGTCCGAAGTCCGCGGGAAGGCCGATCTGAAGGCGTTCGTCGACTTCCCTTACGAGCTCTACGACAAGCAGAGCAACTGGGTTCCGCCCTTGAAGATGGATATCAAGGATCAGCTGAATCAAAAGAAGAATCCGTGGTTCGAACACGCCGAGGCCGAGTTCTTCCTCGCTCGGCGCGACGGAAAGATCGTCGGCCGAATCAGTGCCCACATCGACGAGAACTTCAACAAGTTCCAGGAGAACGACTGGGGCCTGTTCGGCTGGTTCGAGTGCATAGACGACGCCGATGTCGCAAACGCGCTCTACGACGCGGCGGCTGCATGGCTCAAAGCGCGAGGCCGCGACCGCATGGTCGGGCCGTTCAGCTACACGACCAACGACGAGTGCGGTGTGCTGATCGACGGCTTCGAGATCCCGCCGGCGATCCTCGAGCCATGGAACTACGAGTACTACCCGACGCTCTTCGATGGAGCCGGCTTCACCAAGGCGATGGATCTCTTCATGTACAAGATGGAGATCTCGGACAAGGACAAGGTGCGTCCAGCCGTCTTCGCGGCCGCCAATCGCGTTGACGAGGGCAAGTACCGCTTCAAGCGCTTCTCACGTCTCACCCTGAACGCCGACGTCGACCGCTTCCTCGACATCTACAACGAGTCATGGGAGAAGAACTGGGGCTTCGTGCCGCTGACCGAGAAAGAGGTGCGCCACTACGCCAAGACGCTCCTCCCGGTGCTCGACAAGAACTGGGCCTTCGTGATCATCGGCCCAGACGACGACAACGCCGGCGCAGCGCTCACCTTGCCCGACTACAACCAAGTGCTCAAGCACCTCGGCGGCCGGCTGCTGCCGTTCGGCTGGGCGAAGTTTCTCTGGTACCGCCGCAAGATCGATCGCGTCCGCGTGTTCGCGCTCGGCGTCAAGCCGCGCTACCGCACGACGGGGATCGCGGCAAAGCTCTACATCGAGCACCTCGATGCGGCCGAGCGCACTGGCGTCGTCGGCGGAACGATGGGCTGGATCCTCGAGAACAACCGCCCGATGAACAAATCGATCGAGGCGCTGGGTGGGCAGATCATCAAGCGGTTCCGGCTCTACGAGCGGATGCTCTAAGCCCTCCGAGCCGCCAGTAGACTGCGGGAGATGGCTTTTTCATCGCCTTTCAAGCGCAGCGCCGAGCCTGCCGACGTGATCTCCCCCGAGGGCGAGCAGCCCACGGGCGAGGAGATCGTGATCGACGCCGAGGCGACCGAGGTCACCGAGGCGCCCTCGAGCGCCCCGATCCGCCGCGCCGCTGCGGTGCCGGAAGCGGGCGAGACACACGCCGTCGAGAAGCGCTCAGAGCGCGAGATCGCGGTTCGAAACGTCGCCGTCGCCACTGCCGGCGGCCTGGTGGCGGGTGCCGCGACGATCGCGGTCGCAGCCGTCGCCAAGTCGGCCGCAAAGCACGCTCAGGCGCCGACGCCCGGACTCTCGCGCCGCCGCAAGAAGGACATCCTGGAATCCCAGTCCTTCCTGATCGACGTGCACGTGCTCAAGTCCGGGCGCTGATCTCGCCTTCTAGTTGGAGTTGACCGACCCGGTGTCGTTGTCGTCGGTCTGCTGCGTCGCGCCGCCGCCGTCATCGGGCATCGCGCCCGGAAGCAGATCGTTCGTGATCGCGTCGGTGTAGGTCGTGCCCGAGGTCTCGAGTTCGCCGTTGTCGTGCATCCACTTGCCGTAGGCGGCCCAGGTCTCGGGGTCCATCCAGCCGAACGGGTTGTCGCCGATGTTCGTCTGGGCGAGCACCGGCAGCGTGACCTTCAAGCTCGCGAGGTTGAACTTGCGGTCGGCCGCCGTCTTCTTCAGGTCGGGATATTTGGCGGCGAGCGCATCGAACGCCTTCGTGGGGTGCGCGACAGCGTCCTTCGTGCCCTCCTGCAGTCCGGCGATGAAGCGGCGGTACGTCTCGACGCGGCGGCCGTCCTTGAGGTTGTCGGAGTTGGCGATGATCACCAGCTCGTTGTAGGTCGGTGAACCGGCCTTGTCGACCGGGGTCACTGTCGGGTGCAGGCCGGCCTGCTGGAGCTGAACGCCCTCGACGTTCCAGTAGCCCGTGATCGAGGCGTCGGCCTTGCCGGCAACGAGGATCTGCTGGAGCTTGTAGCCCACGTTGACCTGCTTGACGGTGCTCGGGTCGACCTTGTGGCTCTTCAGGATCGTGTCGAGCGTCGAGGAGTTGTCGTCGCCGGATACCGCGACCGTCTTGCCCTTCAGCCCCGCGATGTTCTTGATCCCCGACTTCTTGATCCACATCAGCGAGTTCAGTGGCACGTTCACGATCGCGCCGATCGCTTTGATCTTCGCGCCCTTGTCCTGCGCGGCGAGCACATAACTCGCATAGGTCAGGCCGAGGTCGACGCGGCCGGCCTCGACCTGCTTGATCACACCCGCGCCGTCGCTCGGGATCTGCGGCGCGACGACGAGCGCGCGCTTGGTGAAGGCGCCGTCGGCCATGCCCGTGTAGATGCCGGCGTGATTGGCATTGGGCTGCCAGTCAAGCATCAGGTTGATCTTGTCGGGGCGGACGTTGTCGGGGGTCGTTGGCTCGGCCTTCTCGCCGCAGCCGGCGAGCAGGAGGGCGAGAGCGAACGTGGCGACGATCATGGAGAGACGTCGGGCGGGGCGGATCAAGGGGATTGCTCCTCGGGTTGTTTGGTGGTTGGTCATCGTTGGTTTGAGCTGTGGCGCTCCCACGGCACCAGCTTGCGCTCGATCAGCGCCATCAGGCCGTAGAGCGCCAGCGAGCCGGCGGTCAGGATCAGGATCGCGGCGTAGATCCGCGAGGTGTCGAAGTTCGGTGTGCCGCGCTGGATCAGATAGCCGAGTCCCTGACTTGCGCCGGCATATTCGGCGAAGACGGCGGCGATGAACGCCCAAGTCGCCGCGATCCGCACGCCGCCGAGCAGTCGCGGCAGTGCGGCGGGCAGCTCGGCGAGTCGCAGGATCCGCGCGCGGCCGGCTCCGAGCGAGCGCATCAGATCGATCAGCTGCGGATCTGCGCTGCGCAGGCCGTCGAACGTGCCGATCACGACCGGAAAAAAACAGGCGATCGCGACGATCAGGATCTTGGTGGTGATTCCGAAGCCGAAGGCGATCACGAGCAGCGGCGCGAGCACGACCGTCGGCACGGCCTGCGAGGCGACGACCACCGGCAGCGTGGCGTCGCGCAGAAAGGGGGAGAGGTGGAGCAGCGTGCCGAGAAAGATGCCCACGCCGATTGCGAGCAGCAGTCCGAGGAGCGCCTCACGCGCGGTCACCAGAGTGGCGGGGCCGAGGATGTCCAGCTCGCCGGTCAATGTCCGCGCGACGTCGACCGGTCCGGAGACGACGAGATCGCTGAGGCCGGAGTAGCGGTCGAAGAGCTCCCAGGCGACCAGGATCGCCGCGAAGGCGATGATCGGACTGAGCCAGCGGCTGTGCCTGGAGGTCACAGGAGGGCCTCCAGCGCTTCGGCCTTCAGCTCCGCGAACTCGGGCGATGTGATCCACTCGGCGCGCGTGGCGCCCGCCGGGCGACGTGCGGTGATCTCGTCGACCACGCGGCCGGGGCGCGGCGAGAGGATGACCGTGCGGTCGGCGAGGGTCAGCGCCTCGTCGATGTCGTGGGTCACGAGCAGCAGCGTGCGTGGCTCGCCGCCGAGCGCGGTCAGCAGCCAGTCCTGCATCTCGCCGCGGGTGATCGAGTCGAGCGCGCCGAAGGGCTCGTCGAGCGCGAGCAGTTGCCTGCCCGTGAGCACCGTGCGCAGAAAGGCGACGCGCTGGCGCATGCCGCCGGAGAGTTCCCAGGTGCGTGACCGCTCGAAGCCGGCGAGTCCGAAGCGCTCGAAGACCGGCTGGGCGCGGGCGATCGCCTCCTTGCGGCTGACGCCCTGCGCCTCGAGGGCGAGCGCCGCATTGGCGATCGCCGTGCGCCACGGCACGAGCAGGTCGCGCTGCGGCATCAAGGCCACCTCTTCGGCGGTGGCGACCGTGCCGGAGGCTGGCTTGATCAGGCCGGCGGCCAGCGCCAGCAGAGTGGACTTGCCGCAGCCGGACGGTCCGACCACCGCGACGCGCTCACGCGGCGCGACCGTCAGCGAGAACCGATCGAGCGCCGTCGTCTCTTCCCGGCCTCGTGCGGCGTAACGAACCGTCACGTCTTCGAGCAGCAGCGCGGGTGCGGCGGCAGGCGAGCGCTCGGCAACCTCGGTGAGGCCGACCGGCCGCCCCGCGATCGGCGGGTCTGCGTGCTTGGGCGCTGGCATTCTTGCTTCCTTCGCGGGAATTACCCCACAGGTTCAAAGGGTCCGTGTCGGCGGCGCAGCGCTTTGGGCGGCTGCGCCCATCCACGATCTCAGCCCGCTTTGCCGCGAGCTCCCCTGATCGGTACGACTGCCCGCAGCTTACACAGCCGCTCAATTGCATGCCTCGGCCATGCAACGCGCTCGCGGTGATTTTCGAGGCTTGGGAATGGGGTTTTGATTGCATGGCCGAGCCATGCAAAAGATCCCCCTTGTTCAAGGGCTTCCGCGGCGCAGGCAAACCTTGCATGGCCGAGCCATGCAAACTGCGGCGCGGTGCCTTGCAGCGCTTTGCGTTGCAAGGTTGGCCGGCCTCGATTTGCCGCTTGAACATCGGGTCTTCTTTGCAACACAAAGCGCTGCAAGGAAAACCGCTTGTCCACGCGGCTCGATCTCGTGGAATCTGCTTGCAACGCAAAGCGTTGCAAGACGCGGTCGCGGCGGCGGGCTTTCGGCGGCGCGGTGATCCGGCCCTCAGCGCGCGCGCACCGACGTCAACTCGCGCACGAAGTCTTCCAGCTGTTTGCTCGTCCAGCACTCGTAGACCCCGTCGCAGAAGTTCTCGTAGACCCCGATGACCGAGTCGCCGTAGTTCCAGTAGAGCCTCGGCTCGGGATTGAGCCAGAACGAGCGCCCGGCTCGCTCGGTGACCATGCTGAAGAGGTCGGCGCGTGGTTCGCGGCCGTTGGTGCGCGCATCGCCAAGCACGATCACGGTCGATCGTGGATCGAGGTCAGCGGCTACTTGGTCGTAGAAGTCGACCCACACGCGGCCGTAATCGGTGTAGCCGGAGATGTCGGCGACGCCGGCCGTGCTCGAGATCTTCTCGGAGGCCGTCTTGAAGCTGCGCTCCTGCTGGAAGACCTCGGTCACCTCGGCGACGCGCTCGATGAAGACGAACGTGCGCAGGCGGTTGAAGCTGTCGTGCAGCGCGTGCAGGATCGAGAGGAAGAAGACGCTCGCACTGGTGACGCTGGTCGAGACGTCGCAGAGGACGTAGAGCTCGGGCCTGCGCGGGCGGCGCGGGCGGTAGCGCAGGTTCAGGGGAACGCCGCCGGTCTCGAGCGAGGCGCGCATCGTGCCGCGCACATCGATCGGGCCGCTGCGCTGGTGGCCGCGTTGCTCGAGTCCCTGGGTGGCCATCGCGCGCTTGAGCATCTTCACCGACCGATGCACCGCCGCGAGGTCCGCCGCGCCGCCGGAGGGCAGCGCGCGGTTCAGCTCGTTGAGTGGCCTCGTCGCCGGCAGCTCGCCCGAGTCGGCGATCAGCCTGGCCTCGAGTTCGCGCCGTACGTGTTGCTCGAACTTCTGCAGCTGTTTGCGCAGGTCTGCGCCTTCTTCGCCGGGCGGCAGGTCCTGCGCGCGCAGCTCGAGCTGGCGACGCACACGCTGCACATCGACGCCGATCACGCCGCTGCTCGATCCTCCGGCGAGCGTCATGATCGCGAGCCGTGCCAGGTCGAGGAGGTCCCCGTCGTCGCCGTTCTGCAGCGCCTCCATGATCGCGTCGCGCAGCGCTTCGACGTCGATCTCGCCGTCACCATCGCCGTCGCCCTGACCCTCCATCGGCTCGCCGCCTTCGGCAGCCCGCTGTTCTCCGGCGCCCTTTTCATCGCCGGCCTGCTCCTTCGACGCCTCGAGTTCGGTCGCGCGGAAGAAATAGCGATCGAACACCGCCGAGAAGAGGTCGCGGTCCTCTTGGGACTTCGCGATCGTCGCCGACATCGCGGTCTTGAACTCTGCGCGCCTCTGCCAGTTCACCGCGCTCAGCGCGTCGAAGGCGTCGAGCAGCTCGGACGTGCCGACCGACATTCCCTCCTCGCGCAGCTCACGGGCGAAATCGACCATGATCGGTTCGAAACCGCTCGCGGCCTCCCCGCCCGGACCGCCGGTTGTGAACCTCGCCCAGCTTGGAGTGTCGGCGGCCACGGGCTGCCCCTAGCGCGGGCGCGGCGCGCCGATCGCGGCGGAGCCCGGCTTGGAGAGCTTCACGCCAACGCGTTCGGCGACGAGGTCCATGTCGGAGCGGTGTTTGACGATGATGCTCATCGTCTCTTCGAAGGTCTCGCGGTCGATCTGGTCGACGCCGAGCAGCATCAGCGTGCGCGCCCAGTCGATCGACTCGCTGATGCTCGGCGGCTTCTTGACGTCGATGTCGCGAACCATTCGCACGACCTCGACGAGCCGCTCGGCGAGTTTCTCGTCGAGGTCGGGCACGTGCAGCCGCACGATTTCGACTTCGCGGGAGTTCTCGGGGTAGTCGAGCCAGAGGTAGAGGCACCGCCGCTTGAGCGCCTCGGTCAGTTCGCGCGAGTCGTTGCTGGTCAGGAGGACGATCGGGTGAGTCGTCGCCTCGACGACGCCGAGCTCTGGGATCGAGACCTGGAAGTCGGAGAGGATCTCGAGCAGCAGCGCCTCGAATTCGTGGTCGGTCTTGTCGATCTCGTCGATCAGGAGCACGACGGGCTCTTCGGACGCGATCGCCTGGAGCAGGGGGCGCGTGAGCAGGAACTCCTCGGAGAAGATGTTGTCCTGCACGGAATCCCACGCGGCGTCGTCCTCGGCCGCGGCTGCTCCGCTCTGGATGCGCAGCAGTTGCTTCTTGTAGTTCCACTCGTACAGCGCCTTGGCCTCGTCGACGCCCTCGTAGCACTGCAGGCGGATCAGCTCGCGACCGGTGTAGCGCGCGAGCGCCTTGGCGAGTTCGGTCTTGCCTACGCCAGCGGGCCCTTCCACGAGTACAGGCTTGCCGAGCTGGACGGCGAGATAGCTGACGAGGGAAGTGGTCTCGTCGGGCAGGTATCCGGCGGCCTCAAGGCCGCTGCTGACGGCTGCGGGGGAATCGGGCGTGGTCATGGGCCGATGGTATCTGCGGCCGCGGGCCGGCTACCCGACGTAGTCCTGCTCCGGATACTCGTCGATGTACCACTCGCGGCCCTCGCCTGCGCGGATGAACATCCCCGCGAGAAAGACGATCAGGCAGCCGATCACGACGACGATCTCGCTGCGCGTGCTGGCGTTGTCGAAGAAGGCGTTGCCGAGCGCGACGAGCGCGGTCCAGATCGCGCCGACGGCGAGCAGCGTTCCGTCGGCGAACGGACTCGCGTAGGGGTGGCTCTCGACGCTGCGCGCGAGCACCCGCACCGACGCCACCGCCACCAGCAGCTGCGCCGCCTCCACCCAGCCGAAGTCGGGGAAACTGAGGATCGATCCGATCGCGATCACCGTGACTCCAGCAAGCGCGGTCCGCCGCCAGATGTCCAGCGCACGAAAGTGTGTGAACGGGACCAGCAAGATGCGCAGCCCGCGTTCGTGCGGAGGTCTCTCGAGCTTGCGGGCCAAGTCAGGCGCCCGGCAGCGGCAGGCGCGATATGCGTACGCCGTTGCTCATGTACAGGTAGCGGTCGCCTGCCACCAGCGCCCATCCGGTGCGGCCCTTGGCCGCAGGCACGCTGCGCAGCTTCTTCGACTGCGGGTCGTAGCGCTTCATTGATTCGTCTGCGAAGACTCCGAAAAAGACATCACCTCGCCAGGAGTCTGCATCCTTCGACTTCGGCACGGCGACGCCCGACGGCGTGCCGCTGAGTTTCAGCACCGGCTTGCCGTCGCCGCTGCCCGCGCAGTCGGTTCGCGGGGGCTGCCAGCCGTAGTTGACGCCGGGGCGCACGAGGTTCAGCTCGTCACAGCTGTCGCCGACATCGGCGACCCATAGACGGCCCTTGGTGTCCCAGTCGAAGCTGAAGGGGTTGCGCAGGCCGCAGGCCCAGATGCGCCGATCCTCGATCTGGCGCTTCGCGCTGTTGTCGGCGTTCCCGCAGGTCGCCGGGTTGCCGCTCGCGCCTTCGTTGGTCGCATTCGGATTGAGGCGCACGATCTTGCCGAACGGGAGCGAGAGATCCTGCGCGCGCCCGGGCCCCTTCGCGGGGTCGTCGTTCTCACCGAGTTCGCCGAGCCCGAGGTAGAGCGCGCCATCGGGGCCGAGGTGCAGCGCTCCGCCGACGTGGTTCTCCGCGCTGCTCGGGTGTCCGGCCGAGAAGATCAGCTTGTCGGCCTTGAGCTTGCTGCCGGACGGCTTGAAGCGCCAGACGCAATGCGCCTTGATTCCCCCGCCCGCCGAGGCTTTCGTCGGGTTGGGGCAGCCAGGGCTGGGGGAGGTGTAGTAGGCCCAGACCTCACCCGACTTGTTCACGGCCAGGCCGAGCAATCCCGCCTCTCCGCCACCGGCGACATGCAGCGTCGCCAAAGTCGTGCGTTTGCCGTGAGCGACGCGGACGATCCGTCCCGTGTCCTTCTCGGCGTAGAGCAGGCGGCCCTTGGAGTCGAGTGCGAGCCCGATCGCGTTGCGCGTGTTGTTCACGTACGTGCGCGCCTTCTTCGATGCTGCGGTTTGGGCGGTCGTGGAACTGGCGGCGCCGCTCGAGCAGGCCCAGAGCGAGACGGCCGCGAACGCTGCGGCGCCGGCTGCGAGGACGGCGCGCGAGCGATCAGTCAATCGGGATCTCTTCGATTTCGAAGTCGTCATCACGGCGGCCGTCAATCCTCTCGATCATCGCGTTGATGATGTCGCGCAGCACGACCAGAAGGTCGCGCAGGGTCTTTTCCAGTTGACGCCGCAGATCCGGTGAGAGGGCCTCGCCGGCGACGCCGCCCAGCCCGTCCAGTATCCGCACGATCGCCTCGACGAGACCCCGGTCGATCCCGGGGCGCGTCGATCCGCCGTGTCCGGCGCGGAAGTCCGCGTACGGGTCGAAGCCCTCGGCCTCGGGTTCACCGAACTCGGACTCGCGGTCGCGGATGAAGTCGTCGAAGTCGTCGAAACCGCCGGCGCCGTTTCCGTTGCCGTTCCCGCCGTTGCTGCTGCGTGAGGCCGGGTTCACGAGACCGTCTCCGCGGAACGCTCACTCCGCTCGAAGCTGATGCGCAGCCGGCCGTCGTCGACCTTGGCGCCGCTCGGCTTGAAGCCCGTCATCGACGATGGCAGCATGATCGTGCGCTTCTGGTCGCCGACGCGGACGACCACTTCGAGGCCGATCTTGTTCAAGCCGATGTCCCCCTTCTCGACGAACGGGAGCGTGAGGAGCAGCTCGGCCGTGTCGCCGTCGATGACGATGTCCTGGATGATTGTGTCAAACAGGACCGCGGGCGCATCGCCTGCGGCGTCGAAGATCTCGCTCGAGAGTCGCGTCAGCATCTCGGTTCCGACAACTTCCTCGTCGAAGTAGGGCGCCGTCAGCACCGGCACTGGCTCGAACGATTCGCGCACACCGGCGAGGTTCTCCTGCTGCGACTTGCGCCAGCTGCCGAAGTAGCCGCCTTCGGTCTCCTCGGGGAAGAGGCGGTTGACGATCACGGCGTCGGTCAGATAGCCGTAGAGGTTCAGATACGTGAAGGTGCGCATCGCCTCGCTGATGACCATTTTGTCCGGGGTCATGACGAGGCGCAGACTGGTGTTGTCGTGGTCGCGGAGGATCCCGTTCATCGCCACGAGGCTGCCGACGAGCCGCTCGATCTCCTCGTAGACCTGCTTGTCCGGCAGCGGGATGTCGAGGAAAGCCTTGGCGACGGGCCGCGCCGCGCTGATCAGGCGGCGCTCCCACGGGAAGACCTTTTCGATCCACCACTGCGCAACGTCCGGGAAGCTCAGCAGGCGCAGCGTCTCGCCGGTGGGAGCGCAGTCGACAATGATCACGTCGTAGTCGCCGGAGTCGTGATGGTCCTTGATCTGCAGCAGCGCGAAGAGTTCGTCAAAGCCGGGCGGGACGGTCAGTTCCTCAGCTGTGATGCGCTCGAGGCCGCGGTCCTGCAGCAACTCTGTGAGCCAGCTCTGGACGGCCGCCCAGCGGCGCTCCATCTCCTCGTTGGCCTGGACCTGCTGGGCGAAGAGGTTGTCGGTGACTTCAATCGGCTTGCCGCCGAGCGGAACACCCAGCGAGTCAGCAAGGCTGTGCGCCGGGTCGGTGCTCATCACGATCGTGCGCAGGCCCTCGCGCGCGCAGGCGAGCGCGGTCGAAGTTGCGACCGACGTCTTGCCGACGCCGCCCTTGCCCGTGTACAAGATCGTGCGCGGTGTCACCGCGCTGATTATTCCACTACTTCAGGTAGCTCTTGAATTTGTCGCGGGTGTCGCAGAAGACTTGCTGCTTGGACACCTTGCAGAGCGTGTCGAGGAAGTCGATCGTGAGCAGGTGGTAATTCATGTCGGTCTTCTCGCCGTTCAGCGAGTAGAGCGACCACGAGCCGGTGTCGAACTCCGGGGTCTCCTGGATCGCAGCGGCGAGGCCCTTGCGATAGACGGAGCGCATGTGCGCGTCGTCGGCCAGCACGTAGTAGGTGCGGATTCCGATCAGCGACTGCAGGAACATGTTCAGGATGATCAGTTTCGGGCGCCCGGAGTAGCCGAGGAAGTGGTATCCGCCGTCGCGCCTCACGCGCACGCCGCGTGGGGGAGGCTGCGAGAACGATCGTCCGGCTCGCTTGGCGGCGCGCATGATCGAGCGGTTGTGCATGCGGTAGGCGACGCGCGCCAGCGACTGCATCGCGGTGCCCTGCGAGATCGCGCTGATCCATGGCGCGGCGCTGCCCTGGAAGTTGAAGTAGTACTCCCACGTGAGCGCGCCGTTGCGGTTGACGCCCCAGTGGATCAGTTCGCGGGCGAACGAGCGCTGCGCGCGCCGCGATGGCGGGGTGTCGACGGTCCAGATCGCGTTGAGCTTGGCGAAGTTCGAGAGCGGATGGAACTGCCAACCGATCCCGGCGAAGTACTGGAAGATGATCCGGCTGTTGCCGAAGCGGCGGTCGGTCGCGACTGCCGCCGGGCCGTTGTGGCGAAACCAGCGGGTGTTGTTGCTGAGTGTCGTGAACAGCGGCGCCATGCGGTCGCCGGAGATCCGGTGGTCGCGCGCCATCGCCGAGACGATCTTGATCTGCGCCTTCATCGGGCCGCGACGCACCTTGTACTTCGCGCGCTTAGCGCGCGCCGCGTCGGACTTGCCGCGGATCGGCTTGTTCAGCTTGTTCGAAAGCTGGCGCGCCTTCATATAGGTGCGCAGCGCCCAGCGCGCCCGGCTCTTGCTGATCTCGTGACGCTTCTGGAGCGCGTTCAGAGAGCGCTCGACCGGGCCGGCGGCGCCGGCAGTTGGCGCAGAAACCCCGAGCGCTGTGATCAGAGCGGCGCTGACGGTGATGACCGGCAGCAGCCGACGGATGCGCGGATGCATGGAGGTGTGGCGAAACATCAAGAGCTACTTCGAATACTGCGCGGAATTGCCCGCGAGGTCCTTGACTGTGATCGTGACAGCCGAGGACCGAGCCTTCTTCACACTGAAAACACGCTTGCCGCGCGCGACGGTGGCGGTGGCGCTGCCGCCCCCCGCGACCTTGACGGTCACTGTCGAGACCTTCGAGAGCATGAACGTGACGTAGATCCTGCCGCTCCTGGTCTTCTTCGAGATCTTCGAGATCGTCGGCTTCTGCGTGAGATAGCTGCTGAGGCGATCGTGCAGATCGCAGAAAACCGCCTCGTCGGAGGTGTCTTCGCAGAGCCGCGCGAGAAACTCGACGAGCACCTGGTGGTAGTTCAGGTTCGACTCCGCGCCGCCGAGTTCGTAGTAGGACCATGCGCCGGTGTCGGTCTTGGGCATCTGCCTTCGCGCGGTGATCAGGCCCTTCTCGAACACGGCCATCGAAGCCGTGTCACCGGTGATCTTCGCGTAGTCGTGCAGCCCGTCCAGCGCCTGGGCGAACATGTTGAAGATGAACTCGCTGCGGTTGCCGGAGTAGCCGGCGAAGTAGTAGCCGCCATCGCGCGAGACCTTCAGGCCGGTCGGCGCGGAAACGGTGAAGGCTCTTGCGGCCCTGGTCGCGGCCGCTGTGATCTCGGGGTCTGCGAGCGCGTTGCCCGAGCGCGCGAGTGACTGCACGGCCGTGCCCTGCGAGATCGAGCTGATGAACGGCGCGGGGCTGCCCGAGAACGGGAAGTAGTACTCCCAGGTCAGGGCGCCGCCACGCAGCACGCCAAAGCTGATCAGCTCCTTGGCGTATGCGCTGAGCGCCCTGCGCGCGGCGGCGGACTTGTCGGTCCAGATCGCGTTGAGCTGCGAGAAATTTGCGAGCGGATGGAACTGCCAGCCCCAGCCCGCGAAGTATTGGTAGTAGATCCGGCTGTCGCCGAAACGCGAACGTGTGCCGACCGCCGCCGGATTCTTCGTCCTGAACCAGTCGACGTTGACCTGCAGTTGTGAGAAGAGGGGGGTGACGCGGTCGCCGGTGATGCGGTTCTTCCGGGCCAGTGACTCGAGCGTGCGCAGTTGATTGGTCAGCGGCAGCTGCCGTGCGCCTTTCAGCTTCTTGCGCAGCGAGCGCGCGGCGAGGTAGGTCTTGCGCGCTGCCTTGGCCTTGTCGGCGTCGATCTTGCCCGAGGTCTGGAGGTCGGTGAGCGCGGTGGTGACGCTGGCACGGGAGGTGCCGACGCCGCCGATCAGCAGCGCGAGCGTGGCCAGCGCGCAGCAGGCGACCAGGCGCGTGGTCAGGTGCTCGGTCGAAGAATGCATTCAAAGACGATAAAACCCCGGCATGCGGCTAGTTGCGCTGGGTTTAAGGACCAATTCGGCGGTTCTGTGCGCTGGTAGATTCGCTTCGCTGTGGCAGACGAGAAAACCGAATCGAAGCCCGAGAAGGGCAAGGAGAAGGGCAAGAACGACAGCGCAGGCAAGCGCCGCTACTGGCTCTGGATCGCCGGCCCCGTCGCCGCTTTCCTCGTGCTCGTCGGCCTGGTGCTCTCGACCGGCACGCCCAGCTCCGCGCAGTTGATGAAGCACGCGACCACGAGCTTCGGCGACGTCAAGAAGGGCACTTTCCGCTTCGCGATCACGATCACGCCCGCCGGCTCCGACGACGCGTCGACTTCGAGCATCGAACTCACCGGCCCCTTCGAGATCGTCCCGGGCAAGCCACTGCCGCTGGCGCGGATCACCTACACAGTGACCTCGGGCGGGCGCAGCCAGGTCGTGACGCTTCTGACCACCGGTGACAAGGCGTACTCGCTGATCAAGGGACAGGCCTACGAGCTCCCTGCCAGCGCCACCAAAGACCTCAAGTCGGCCACCAAAGATCTCAGCAAGGGCGGCTCGGGTGACAGCCTCGCCGGTCTGAAGCTCAACTTCGACAAGTGGCTGATCGACCCGAAGGTCGCGCCGGGCCGCGACATCGACGGCACCGCCACGTGGCAGACCACCGCCGGCGTGAACGTCGTCGAGGCGATCAAGGATCTGACCGCCTCGGCCGGCGCACTCAGCTCTATCACCGGCCAGGGTGCCGCGTCGAGCGCGCTCAAAGCATCTGACATCAAGGCGATCAACAAGCAGATCAAAGACGCGAAGGTCGTCGTGTACGTCGGCCGCTACGACAACATCGTGCGCCTGATGGACCTCAGCATGACCTTCAAGACTCCGGCCTCTTCGTCCTCGGCCAGCACGGGCATTTCGGGCGGCAAGGCAAACGTGATCATCGGGATCTCAGAACCGAACAAGAATGTCGACGTCAAGCCGCCGAAGAACCCGCTGCCCTACAGCGCGCTGCAGTCGCTGGTCAACAGCCAGAGCTCGCAGACGGGCACCGCACTCGACGACGGCCTCGGTCAATAGGACCGTCCAGAAAGGTAAGCTCGCCGACCTATGAACCGATTCGCGAAGCAGTTCCTGATCCCGGTAGTCGTCGTCGCTCTGGCCGCCCTCGTGGTCGCCGGTTGCGGCTCGAAATCTTCCTCGTCTTCTGAATCGCCCGACGCGGCGCTCAAGGCGGCGCTCGACAAGACGGCCGGAATCAAGAGCGGCAAGGCCGATGTCTCCGGCGCGGTCTCGCTCGGCAGCGTGCCGGGTTCGATCGACATCAGCGGTACCGGCGTCTTCGACACCGAAGCATCTGGCGGCGGCGCGATGAACATCACGATCGGCATCAACGTCGCGGGCAGCCAGCAGGAGATCGGCTTCGTGTCGGTCGACGGTCAGTCCTATCTCGTCTCTGGCGACAAGGGCGTCAAGCAGGGCAAGAACGACAGCGGCGCGACCAGCCCCGACCAGATCGCAAGCTTCATCAAGGCGCTCGGCGAGAATGCCACGAACGTCAAGAAGACCGGCGCGAACACTTACACAGCGACGATCGACGTCAAGAAGATGTTCCAGGAGAGCGACAAGGCCTCGGGCGGCAAGCTCTCCGACCTGAAGATTCCGGGCCTCGGCTCGTCCACCGATCTCGCAAAGTCGCTCGGTTCGACGGATATCACCGTGACCGTCGACTCAGAGGGCTACGCCTCGAAGCTCGATCTGAACATGACGCTCAAGACCGGCAACACCACCGGTGGTCTGCGCCTGAACATCGCACTCAGCGAGATCAACCAGCCGCAGACGATCGAGAAGCCGAAGAACATCGTCTCGAGCACCGCTGAACTCGGCGGCCTCGGCTCCGCGCTCTCCGGTCAGTAGACGCAGTAGCTTCAAACACGTGAAGCGCTTTCTGCTCTCGTCAGACGGCTGGCCCTACCTGCTCAGCCCGTTCATCGTCGCCGCAATCGCGCTGAAGTACGGCGGCGCGAGTGCGACGGTGATCTTCGCCGTCGCCGCGATCGCCCTGATCCCGGCCGCGGCTGTCATGGGCCGCGCGACCGAAGAGCTCGCCGCCCGCTCGGGTCCGGGCATCGGCGGCCTTCTGAACGTCACCTTCGGCAACTTCCCCGAGCTGATCATCGCGATCCTCGCCCTGAACAAGGGCCTTCAAGAGGTCGTCAAGGCTTCGCTGGTCGGGTCGATCATCGGCAACATCCTGCTCGTGATGGGCGCGGCGATGTTCGTCGGCGGCCTCCGTCGCAAGGAGCAGTTCTTCAACCAGACGGCGGCGTCGGTGCAGTCTTCGATGCTCGTCCTGGCGATGGCCGCGCTGATCATGCCGGCCGTCTACGAGTTGATCGACGGTCAGGGCCTGCCGAGTCCGGGCGACGCGATCGTCAACTTCGATCCGTCGGTCGAGAAGCTCTCGGCGATCGCCGTGTGCTTCCTGCTGATCTCGTATGTCGGTGGGCTGATCTTCTCGCTCGTCACGCACAAGGACCTCTTCAACCAGGGGCACGACGACGAGATGGCCGCCGAGGCGTGGCCGGTCAAGCGCTCGGTGGGGGTGCTCGCAGCGGCCAGCGTCGTCGTCGGGCTGATGAGTGAGATTCTCGTCGGCTCGATCGAGGAGGCCTCGCATGCGATCGGTCTCTCTGAGTTCTTCGTCGGTGTGTTCGTCGTCGCAATCGTCGGAAACGCGGCCGAGCACTGGGTGGCGGTGCTCGTCGCACACAAGGACAAGATGGATCTCGCGGTCAACATCGCGATCGGATCGGCGGCGCAGGTCGCGCTGTTCGTGGCGCCCGTGCTGGTGTTGCTCTCGTTCGTGGTCGGCCCGCACCCGATGCCGCTGGTGTTCAACGGTTTCGAGCTCGCCGGCCTGCTGATCGCGCTGATCACGGCCAATCTGATCACCTCCGACGGGAGATCCACGTGGTTTGAGGGACTCCAGCTGCTGTCGCTCTACGCGGTCATCGGCGTGGCCTTCTATTTCGCCTGATCGCGCTTGAAATAGGCGTTTTCGGCGTCCGTACGCACGTTCGTTCTTTTTGGTTTTGCCGCTACACTGCGGTGACCGACCAGGCCACTCAAGCCAAACCAGGAGCGACCCACAAGTGTCTGTCAACTTTCAGCTTTCCGACGAGCAGAAGCTCATGCAGGAGACCGCGCGCGAATTCGCCGAGAAGGAGATTCGTCCGGTATCCGAGGAGTACGACCGCGACTCCACCTTCCCGCGTGACGTGATCAACAAGGCTTGGGAGCTCGGCCTGATGAACACGTCGATCCCCGAGGAGTACGGCGGAGCGGGCCTCGATTTCCTCTCCGGTTCGATCATCGAGGAGCAGCTCTCGTGGGGCTGCAGCGGCATCGCCACGTCAATTTTCACCAACGGCCTCGCTTCGGCCCCGGTCGAGATCGGCGCCTCTGAGGAGATCAAGAAGAAGTACCTCACGCAGCTCGTCGAAGAGCCCAAGCTCGCCTCATTCTGCCTGACCGAGCCCGACGCCGGCTCTGACGTCGCCTCGATGAAGACCACTGCGGTCAAGAGCGGTGACAAGTACGTCCTCAACGGCTCCAAGTGCTTCATCACCAACGGCTCGCACGCCGACTGGTACACGGTCTACGCCAAGACCGACCCGGACGCCGGCCACCGCGGCATCAGCGCGTTCGTCGTTGAGCGCGACTGGGGCGTCGTCGTCGACAAAAAGGAAGACAAGCTCGGTCAGCGCGCTTCAGACACCGCGATGCTCAGCTTCACCGATGTCGAGGTTCCGGCCGAGAACCTGATCGGCGAGGAGAACGCAGGCTTCAAGCTGGCGATGGCCACGCTCGATCGCACCCGCCCGGGCGTCGCCGCGATGGCGACCGGCATCCAGCAGGCCGCGCTCGAGGCAGCCGTCGATTACGCGCGCGAGCGCATCCAGTTCGGTGTGCCGATCGCATCGCACCAGGCGATCCAGTTCATGATCGCCGACATGGCGACCAAGGTCGAGGCCTCGCGCCTGCTCTACCAGAAGAGCGCGTGGATGCTCGACAACGGCCTGCGCAACTCGCTCGTGGCCTCGCACGCCAAGCGCTTCGCCTCAGACTCCGCGATGGAGACCGCCGTCGACGCCGTCCAGGTCTTCGGTGGCTACGGCTTCATCAAGGACTATCCCGTCGAGAAGTTCATGCGCGACGCCAAGATCATGCAGCTGTACGAAGGCACCGCCCAGATCCAGCGCATCGTGATCGCCCGCGAGACCCTGAACCCCTCGCGCGAGACCGTCAACGCGTAGCCAGCGTTTTCCAGCGCTTGTTTTTCCAGACCCTCGCCCTTTCGGGCGGGGGTCTGGTTGTTTAAGGGGTTGCAGAGGGGTCCCGCATGAACAAGGGGCAAATCTTCCATCGGGCGACCCGTCAGGGACGCCCGATGGAAGATTCACCGCTAGAAACCGACCCACTCGCTTCACCACTCATCGCCGGCCGCGAAGCGGCCCGCACTCGACCGCCTCGAGCAACAACCCACCACCCACGACGGCAGTCGACAGCCGGCAAACCCCCAGTCAAATACCCTCGCTCGCATGCCCACCAACGCCGTCACCTTCTACTACGACCTCGGCTCGCCCTACGCGTACCTCACGGCAGATCGCATCGACGAGCAGGTCGACACCTCGATCGATGTCGAGTGGATGCCGGTCCTGCTGGGCGGGATCTTCAGGGCGACCGGTCGATCCTCCTGGGCCGAAACGGCCAAGCGCGGCGACGGCATCGCCGAGATCGCTCAGCGCGCCGCCGCCTATGGGATCCCCGAGCTGCACTATCCCGAGCCGTGGCCGAACAACGGACTGACGGCGATGCGGGTGGCCACCTGGGCGCAGTCGGCAGGTGCCGGCCGCCGCTTCGCGCGCGCGGCCTTCGAGGTGCAGTTCGCCGACGGCCTGCCGCTGAGTGAGGCCGAGAACATCGAGCTCGCCGCCCACCGGGCCGGCCTCGACCACCAGTTTGCGCTCGAATCTGCGAGCGATCCCGCGGTGAAGCAGGCGTTGATCGACAACACGCAGGCGGCGATCGACGTCGGCGTGGTCGGCGTGCCGAGCTTCAAGGTCGGCGACGAGGTCTTCTGGGGCGATGATCGCCTCGTCGAAGCGGTAGCCGCCGCCAGCGCCTGAAAAGCGCTGCAACGTATCCTCCATCCGTGGCCGCCAAGCCCAGCAAAGAGACTCCGAAGGACGCAGTGGCGAAGGCCGCGGGCGACGCTGCGGGTCAGTACCTGCGCGAGCAGCGCGAGGCCGCGGCCGGTCCTGAAGTTCCGGCGACGACACGCCGTCGCGCCTCTTCCGATCCGCTGGCGGGCGAGCTTCGCAGGCAGCTTCTGCCGCTCCTCGTGCTGCACTTCGCCGCCGACGAGCCGACCTACGGAAACCAGCTGATCGACCGCATCACCGAGCTCACAGGCGGAGTGCTGACGGTCAATCCGAACACGATGTATCCACTGCTGCGCGATTTCGAAGCGCGCGGGCTGATCGAAGGGCAGTGGGAGCACCCGGAGCGTCGCAGCAGGCGTTTCTACTCCCTGACCGCGGACGGCGAGGCCGAACTCGCGCGGCTGCTGCCCGGGGCGAGCGAAGCGCTTGACTCGCTCGCCTCGACGATCAGTCAGATCAAGACCGCTCTGACGCCGTGAACGAACGTTCGTAAGCGGATATTCTTTCTGCTGTACGGACCGTTGCCGCGAATCGGAATCGCGAGCTTCCCCATGCGGTCCGCCTCTGTATATCCAGAAAGGTTTTTGCAGCAATGGCAGTCATGACTGCGGCTGGCTCCCGGCCGCTCTTCGAAGACGTCCACGACGACTACCGCGCGAGTTTTCGTCAGTTCCTCGAGCAGGAAGTGATCCCCAACCACGAGCAGTGGTCGAAGGACCACCTCGTTTCGCGTGAGCTCTTCACCAAGGCCGGCGAGCACGGCTTCATCGTGCCGTCGCTCGACGAGGAGTACGGCGGATTCGGTGTCGACGACTGGCGCTTCAACGCAGTCCTCGCCGAAGAGGCCGCCTACGCAGGCGTCGGCTCGTCCTGGATGGGCCCGATGGTCCACACCGACCTCGGCTTCCCGTACATCCGCGCCGCGGCCAACGACGAGCAGAAGGCTCGTTGGTACCCGAAGATCGCCTCCGGCGAGATGATCCTCGCGCTCGCGATGACCGAACCGGGCACCGGTTCCGACCTCTCGGCGATCTCGACCACCGCCGTCCGCGACGGCGACGACTACATCATCAACGGCGGCAAGACGTTCATCTCGAACGGCATCAACGCCGACGCCGTCGTCACCGCAGTCCGCACCAGCGAGGACCCGCACGCCGGCCTCTCGATGATCGTCATCGAGCGCGGCATGGAGGGCTTCGAGCGCGGAAACCAGATCCACAAGCGTGGCCAGCACGCCAACGACACGGCCGAGCTGTTCTTCAAGGACTGCCGCGTCCCGGCCGCCAACCTGCTCGGCGAGGAGGGCACCGGCTTCGCACAGCTGATGGCCCACCTGATCCCCGAGCGTCTCGGCCTCGCGGTCGCTTCAATGGCCGGTTCCGAGGCGGCTCTCGCGCTGACCCTCGACTACGTCAAGGAGCGCAAGGCGTTCGGTCGTCCGATCGGCACGTTCCAGAACTCGCGCTTCGTGCTCGCCGAGCTGCAGACGAAGGTCACGATCACGCGCGTGTGGCTCGACACGATCATCCAGAAGTTCGTCGACGGCACCTGCACCGTGCAGGAGGCCGCGATGGCCAAGTACTGGATCACCGACCTCGGCTGCGAAGTCGCCGACGCCGGCGTCCAGCTGTTCGGTGGCTACGGCTACACCGAGGAGTACAAGATCAGCGAGTACTGGGTCGACGCACGCGTCAACCGCATCTACGCGGGCACCAACGAGATCATGAAGGAGCTCGTCGGCCGCTCGATGGGCCTCTAGTCCTCTCGTAGACAAGCCAGTTCCCTGCCAAACCTCCGCCCGATCGGGCGGAGGTTTGGCATTTAAAGGGCCTACTCTTCGGCCCCATGAACGTGACCAAAGCAGCCGTCGTCGGCGCCGGCACGATGGGCGGAGAGATCGCCTTCGTCGTCGCCACGGCAGGCATCCCCGTAGTCCTCAAGGACGTAGACCAGAAGTTCATCGACCTCGGAATCGAGAAGGCCACCAGCCTGCTCGACCGTCAAGTTGAGAAGGGCCGCCTCGACGAGGCCGGCAAGCGGGCCGTGCTCGACCTGATCGAGCCGGCGCTCGACTATTCGGCGTTCGGCGACGTCGACTTCGTGATCGAGGCAGTTCCCGAGAAGATGGCGATCAAGCAGGCCGTGTTCGCCGAGCTCGACGCCGCCACGCCCGGTCACGCGATCCTCGCCTCAAACACGTCGGCGCTCAGCATCGATGAGATCGGCGCCGCGACCACGCGCCCCGACAAGGTCGTCGGATTCCACTTCTTCTATCCGGCGAGCTTCAGCAAGCTCGTCGAGGTGATCGAGGGTGCCACCACATCTTCGGAGACCAGCACCGCCGCCTACAACTTCGCGCAGAAGATCAAGAAGTCGCCGATCACCTGCGCCGACGCGCCCGGCTTCGTCGTCAACCGCGTGCTCACCGCGAGCCTCGGCGAAACCTTCCGCACGGCGGACGATCACGATCTCTCGCCCGAGCAGATCGACGCCGCGGTCGTCTCGATGAAGACTGCGCCGGTCGGACCGGCGACGCTCGTCGACACGCTCGGCCTCGACACAGTGCTGCACGTGATGGAACACCTGAACGATGAGCTCGGCGACACCTTCTACGTGGCCCCGAAGCTGAAGGAGCTGGTCGAGGCCGGCAATCTCGGCGCGAAGACCGGCAAGGGCTTCTACGAGCCTGCCGGCCAGCCGGGCGAGCTGCCAGAAGTCGACCCGGCGGTCGCCGGCGAGCTCGCGCTGCGCAGCGGCCTCCGCGCGCTGGTCGAGGCGATCCTGATCGTCGAGGAGGCGGTCGGCAACGCCCGTGAGGTCGACCTCGGGATGATGATGGGCGCGGGCATCGTGCCCGGCCCGCTCGCACAGGCCGACAAACTCGGCCTCGACAACGCCCTGGCGGCGCTGGAGAGCGCAGAGAAGCAGTGGGGCGAAGGCTTCAAGGCCCCGACCCTGCTGAAGCGGCTTGTCGCTCAGGGGCGCACAGGTCGCGCCTCGGGCCAAGGCTTCTTCGCCTACCCGCAGGTTGAGTTCCCCGAGGACGGCGGCGTCGCGCTGGAGAAGCGCGGCAAGGTTGCGATCGCCTGGCTGAAGGTGAAGCCGGTCAATCCCGTCGGCGAGACGCTCCTCAGCGGCCTGAAGGCCGCCCACGAGGCCGCCGAGGCCGATCCGGAGATCAAGGCCATGGTGATCGCCAGCGCCAACAACGCGATCTTCTCGGCCGGCGCGGATCTCAAGGCCTTCGCCTCGATCGACGACGTCGGCACCGTGCTCGACGCAACCAACGCAGCTTTCAGCGCGCTCGGCACCGGCCGGGTGACCACGATCGCGGCGGTCAATGGCATGGCGCTCGGCGGCGGCTGCGAGCTGTCGCTGGCCTGCAACGTGCGCCTCGCCGGCGAATCGGCGAGCTTCGGCCTGCCCGAGATCACGCTCGGCATCCTGCCCGGCTTCGGCGGCACCCAGCGCCTCCCGCGCCTGGTCGGCAAGTCGCTGGCCTTCGAGATGATCAGCAGCGGCGAGGCGATCAGCGCCTGGCGCGCGCTCGAGGCCGGTCTCGTCTCGGATGTGCTGCCCGATCACGAGCTGTTCGACGCCGCCCTCGCGCTGGCCGAGCAACTCGCCGGTCAGGCGCAGGGCTCGATCGGCCTGATCAAGGGCGTGCTCGAGGATCCGACGCTCGAAGACGGCATCGCGCGCGAGCGCGCAGCGTTCGTCGAGGCCTTCAACTCGCCGGACGGCAAGGAGGGCGTGGCCGCCTTCCTGCAGAAGCGCCCGCCGAACTTCACGCAGTGATGGCGGCGCGGGAGTCGACACTCTGGCCCAGGCGCTCGTGAACGCCCGTAGCGCGGTCGTGCTGACCGGCGCGGGCGTTTCCGTGCCCAGCGGCATCCCCGACTTCAGAACCCCAGAGACCGGTATGTGGGCCAATGTCGACCCTATGGAGGTGGCGCATATCGACACCTTCCACCGCGATCCTGAACGCTTCTGGAGCTTCTACGGCGAGCGCTTCGCCTCGCTGGGCGACAAACGCCCCAACGGCGCGCACGAGGTGCTCGTCGAGCTCGAGCGGCGCGGCCTGATCGACGCGGTGATCACCCAGAACATCGACCGGCTGCACCATATGGCCGGCACTGAGGATCTGATCGAGGTGCACGGGTCGATCGAGACTTCGCGCTGCCTGGACTGCGGGGCGACCTACGAGCTCGAGTGGGTGCGAGACCGGGCCGCGTCGGTCGGCGTTCCGCGCTGCACCGAGTGCGATGCGGCCTCGCCGCTCAAGCCTGACGTGGTGCTCTTTGGCGAGATGCTCCCCGAGGCCGCGATCCAGCGCGCCTTTGAGCTTGCCGGCGGCGCCGACCTGCTGATCGCGGTCGGCAGCTCGCTGGTCGTGCACCCGGTCGCCGGCCTGCCGCAGATCACGCTCAGGAGCGGGGGAGAGCTGGCGATCGTCACTCAGGGGCCGACGCCCTATGACGACGAAGCCGTCGTGCGGCTTGACGGCGACGTCGAGGATGAGCTGCGCGGATTGCTTGCGGCCGTTGACGCGTTGGGTTGAGGAGTTGACTGCCGTCTTGGGCGACCGGTTTCGGGTTGCTGTTGGTTGAGTGCGGGCGGCTTCGCCGCCAGCTATGAGGTGAGTGGATGGAGCCGTGGCAAGCCCCGAATCTTCCATGGTCTCTCCCGGCGGGAGAGACCATGGAGTAAAAGCCCAGTGTTCAAGCGGGATCCTGCTTCAACTCTGCGCGCGAAACGCAGAGTTGAAGGAAAGGACGGCTCAACCCAGCCGGACAACCTTCATCGCCGGCCGCGAAGCGGCCCACACTCAACTAGCTCGATCAATCAAACCGCCGCCCAAGACGGCAGTCAACCACTCAAGCGGCTAGTCGCTCTTCCCAGTCTTCAGCTTCTTGTTCACGCGGATCGCGTAAGCCGATGGCTGGGTCGGGACCTCGGGGTTCTTGATCTTGCCGAGGTGGTCGAACAGGCGGTACCAGTCCTTCTTGGAGATGCGCTGGCCGGCGCCGGTGACCTTGCCGTTCTTGTTGATCGTTCCGCTGACGCGGAAGCCGACGTGGATGTGGTCGTTGTGGTCGCCCATCGCCATCGTCGCGCCGCCGAGGTCGAACATCGAGATGATCTGGTGCGGCTCGAGCACGCCCTGGAGGGTCATGATCTTGCGCACGACCTCTTCCATCAGGCCGCCCGGCTTGTTGTTGTCGATCATCGACTTGCCGTTGACCGCGGCGATGTCGACGGCCGTACCGGTTGTGTGCTCGGAGACGTTGCCCGAACTCGTCAGCACGCCGTGGCCGCTGATCAGGCTGGAGATGGTGGGGTGGTAGCCCTCGCTGTCGAGGAAGGCGATGACCGAGAGCACGCGGCGGTCGATCTGGCCGGCCTGAATGTCCTGGCGGCCGCCCTCGTAGATCTTGATCGACTTCTTGTGCAGGATGTAGCGCTCGAGCTCTTCCTTGCTCATCAGCAGGATCTGGCCGATCGTGCGGTCGCCGGACTTCGAGACCAGCGGGTTCAAGCCGATCGCGCGGTAGACGGCGGTCGAGTCGAGCAGCTTCCAACCGTCAAGGATCGGCTTCGGGTCGATGACCGGAGCGCCGGAACCAGCGGGGCGGACCTGGAAGTTGATGTACGGCGTGCGGCCGTGGGCCTGCTCGCCGAGACGACCGATGATCGTGCCACCGATCAGCTTGGAGCCGACCTTCATCGGCTTGAGCACGACGTCTTCCTTCTTCAGGCCGTACGGACGGGCGAAGTAGTTGTCGAACGTCTCGTAGTCGCTCATCGCGGTGCCGGTGGTGACGTCGTAGGAGCCGTCGGCGCTGGTGCGCTCGCGCTCCGGGTGCGCGTAGATGCGCTCTTTGGTCGAGACGCGTGGACCGACGCGCTTGTTCGGGTCGGCGACGGCGGCGGCCTCAGCGGCCTCTTCCTCGGCGCTCGAACCGTCGCCGTTGGCGCGCGGCACGGGGTAGAGCTTTGAGAGCGATCCGAGGTTTCCGTACTTGTAGTGGTTGCCGTAGCTGTCCTCGAGGACGATGTAGTTGCCGTCCTTCTTGGTACGGCC
This sequence comes from Solirubrobacterales bacterium, assembly GCA_047605325.1. Lineage (GTDB taxonomy): Bacteria > Actinomycetota > Thermoleophilia > Solirubrobacterales > JACPNS01 > JACPNS01. The sequence goes on from JASGFX010000005.1 coordinate 43,596, forward strand.
CATGTCGACGACTGTCGAGTCCTGGACCGAGATGGCGGGCGCGTTCACTCGCGAGTAGATCTTGATGCCGTTGCGGCGGCCTGAACCCTGAACCACAGATGCAGCGTTTCCGTTCTTGACCTTCTTGGGCTTCGTGCTGACGGCGCCCTTGTAGGTGGCGCGGGCGTAGACCGGGAAGTGACCCTGGGTCAAGCCGGTCAGCGAGTCGATCACGACGTCCGGGACACCGGCGATCAGCTTGGCGCGAAGCATCACCGAGTCGACGTACCACTGCGCGTGGTTGTAGGCGAAGATCGCGCGCTCGATGTCGCTGTGGCCACCGGCGGCCTTGAGGTACTTGGCAGCGGCGAAGATTGCGTCGACCGGGTTGTACGGATCCTTGACGCCGTCGTTGTTGCCGTCGACTCCGTACATCTCCCAGGTCGCGGGCATGAACTGCATCCAGCCGACCGCGCCGGCGGTGGAGACGTTGAGGTTGCGGCCGTAGTCGGTCTCGATCTCGTTGATCGCGGCGAGGATCTCCCAGCGCAGGCCGTACTGCGTGCCGGCGGCCTGGTAGATCGGAAGCAGGAAGGGCGGGATCTGGAACTGGCTGAGCACGAGGCTGGGGACGCTCGCGGTGCTGCTGCCGGTGTCATCGGCGACATCGAGCGGGTCCTCCGCCGTGGAAGTGCCACCGTTGGAGCCGCCGCCCGATCCGCCGCCGTCGCTGTCGACTGCGAGGTCCTTGTCGGTGGAGGTGCTCTTCTTCTTTGAAGTCGTCTTCTTCTTGGTGGTCGTCTTCTTGCTGTTGCTGTCGGACGAACCGGTCGAGCCGCTGCCGCTGCTGCCGGAGGATCCGCTGCTGCCCGATCCGGTGGTCGCTCCCGAGTCGCGCTTGGAGGAGCCAGTCGTGGTCGAGCCGGGCGTGGAGGTCTGCGACGGGGTGGTGCTGTCCGTGCCGTCGGGGACAAGACCGGGGCTCTCGCCGGAGGCGCCGGACTCGGCGTAAGCGGTGAACGAGCTGTAGAGCACGCCAAGCAGGGCGCATACGAGCGCCACGATGACGGCGGTAGTCCTGTTTGAAGGAATGCTCTTCACGATCCTTGACTCTTCAGCTCAGTGAAACCCGAACCGCACCGATCCATTCGGTGCCCCGCAGGAAACTCCCCACCTGCAGATTCCGGGTCTGCGAAAGATAGCGGCAAACCATGATGGTTTCCACAGAATCAGCGAAATCTGCAAGGGCAGATTCGTGGCCTTGGAAGCGGAATTCAGAGTTGAGCTGCATGCGTGTTTCAGTGTGTTTCCAGATAGCGAGATCGGCGGAGTTCGATCTGTCCGTATGCGAGACATCCGGTCCCGCTGCGGCAAGCGCTTGAGAGACACATCGACACAACCCGGATCGACCTTAATCGCCGATATTTGAATTGGGTGTGAAGTTTCGGGGAAACCGACTCAAAACAGGGCCGAAATCCTCTATATAAGCCTCAACTTGAACCTTAGAGTTTACCCTGGCGGGGGAAGATTGCGTATGCTGGGCGGAGCGATGGCAGATCGACAGGACAAACGCGCGCACGACGACGAACCCGACGGCATCGGCGGCCTGGTCGACGAACTCGCCAGCACCAGGCTGGTCGGCGATGCCCTGACCCGCATCGTCGAGACCGGCGAGAAGGCTTTTCGCGCCCAGCAGAGCGCACTGAGCGCGTTGGGGCTGCCATCGGGGTCGCAGTTCGAGAGCCTTACGCTGCGCGTGCGGACGATCTTCCACCGTCTTGAAGAACTCGAGGACGAGATCGACCGCCTCTCTGCGCGCGTGGCCGCGCTCGAAGCGAAGTCGGCGCCCAAGCGTGGCGCGAGCCGCGCACCGAAGACCTCGCGCCGAGCAAAGTAGAGTTCTGCCCGTCATGCCGACGGGAGAACTCTGAATGCGCGCCGGTCTCTTTCCCGGACAGGGAAGCCAGACGCCCGACATGCCGGTGGACACGGCTGGTCAGCAGCCTGCGATGTTCGCCCGTTCGGTCCAGAGCTTCCAGGATGCCGGGGTCGAGTGCGACTACTTCCTCGGCCACTCGCTCGGTTCGTACGCGGCACTCGTCGCGGCTGGATCGATGAGCGCCGCCGACGGTGAGCGCGTGGTCAGAGAGCGCGGTCTGGCGATGGCAGCAGCCGCAAAAGAGCCTCCCGGCGCGATGATCGCTCTGCTCGGATGTTCGCCTGAAGGCGCGGCCGAGCTCGCAGCGCAGTACGACCTCACCGTCGCCAACGACAACGCCCCCGGGCAGATCGTGCTGACCGGGGCGATGGCCGGCGTCGAGGCGATCGAATCCGCCGAGCCCGCCGACCCGACGGCCGGCGACGATGCGCGCGGGCTGCGATTCAAGCGCCTGCCGGTATCCGGCGCGTTCCACTCACCGTTGATCGAGTCGGCCGCGGTGAGGCTTTCGGCCGCGCTCGCCGATGTCGAGTTCGGCGACGCCTCGAAGGTGATCGCCAACGGGACGACCGAGCCCTACGTGAACCCCCGCGAAGAACTCGCCGCCGAATTGCTCGGGCCGGTGCGCTTTCGCGAGTGCCTGCTCAAGCTGTGGGATCTCGGAGTGACTGAGTTCGTCGAATTCGAGCCCGGCGGGGTGCTGACCGGCTTGGTCAAGCGCACGCTGCCCGAGGCGAAGCGCTTCAAGATCGCCGACTTCCTCGTCGCGGAAGCGAGCTGATCGACGTGGCCGAGCTCTTCAAGGCCGGAATGCTCGGCTATGGCTGCGCGCAACCGAGCAAGGTCGTCAGCTCCGAAGAGGTGGCCGCGCGCTACGACCTCACCAAGGATTGGATCGTCGAGCGCACCGGCGTCGAGTCGCGCCGCGTGCTCGATCCTGAAAAGAACGAGTCGCTGCTCGATCTCGTGGCGGCATCGTCGCGCGACGCGCTGGCGGTGGCCGGACGCGATGCGAGTGAGGTCGACCTCGTGGTTGTCGCCACGATCACGCCCGACAACGTCTTTCCGGCACAAGCCGTCTCGCTGGCCGAGGCCGTCGGCGTGCCGCAGCGCGCAGTGGTCTACGACCTCTCGGCCGCATGCACCGGATTCGTCACCGCGCTCGGACAGGCGGCTGCCGCGATCGAGACAGGTCGCAGCAGGCTCGCGCTCGTGGTCGGCGGCGACGCGCTCTCGCGCATTACGCCCTACGACGATCCCAAGAGTGCCCCGTTGTTCGGCGATGCCGCCGGCGCGGTGGTGGTCGGTCCGGTCGGGCGCGGCGGGATCGGCGCGCTGATCGGCGGCTACGACCATCAGCATCGGATTCTTTACGCGGACCCTGACGACGGCGACGTCATCCGCATGCGCGGCCGCGAGACCTACACGCACGCGGTGGCGCGCATGAGCGAGGTCATCCTCGAATCACTCGAGGCGCGCGGCAAGACGCTCGACGACGTCGCGCTGCTCGTGCCACACCAGGCAAACATCCGCATCGTCCAGGCCGTCGGCGAGAAGCTCGGAATCGACAACTCGCGCGTCTCCGCCCAGATCGCGGACGTCGGCAACACATCGGCGGCTTCGATCCCGGTCGCGCTTCGCCGCGAGTACGAAGCTGGCAGGCTGGCCGACGGCGGGCTGATCGCGATGGCCGGCTTCGGCGGAGGCTTCGTCTATTCAGCGATCACCGCTGAGATCGAGGGGATTGCGCCGTGAGCGAATCATCCGAAACTCGCGTGGCGCTTGTCACCGGCGCCTCGCGCGGAATCGGTCGCGCCACCGCCGCGCTGCTCGCGCGGAACGGGCATGACGTCGCGATCACGTACTCGAGTGACGCGGACGGCGCGGCGGAAACGCTCGCCGCGATCGAGGGTGCGGGGCAGAAGGGCCTCGTGATCCAGGCCGACGTACGCAGCGCCGAGTCGGTCGACGCGGCCTTCAAGGAGATCGAAGAGAAGCTTGGTCCCGTCACCGTGCTCGTAAACAATGCCGGCGTGCGCCACGACACGCTTGCGCTCAGGCAGTCCGACGAGGACTGGGGCGACACGCTCGACACAAATCTCACCGGTTCGTTCTACTGCTCGCGCGCCGCGCTGCGCGGGATGGTCCGCGCGCGCTGGGGCAGGATCGTGATGATCTCCTCGGTCGCCGGACTGCACGGCAATCCCGGTCAGGCCGCCTATGGCGCCTCGAAGGCCGGCATGGTCGGGCTTGCCCGCACGTTGGCCAAGGAGTACGCCCGCAAGAACGTAACCGTCAACGTGGTCGCGCCGGGGCCGGTCGCCACGGCGATGACCGAAGGGCTCGTCCACAAGATTTCAGAGGCCGTGCCACTCGGCAGGCCCGGTACGGTTGACGAGATCGCTGCGGCGGTCGTATTTCTCGCTTCCGATGGCGCGGCATACGTGACCGGCGCCGTTCTCCCCGTCGATGGCGGCATGACCGCCTGATCGCCGATTAACTTTCACATTCAATTCGACCCTGAAAGGCCCGACCAAAGATGGCTGTGACCTCCGAAGAAGTCCTGAACAAGATCAAGGAGATCGTCCCGAAGTTCGGTGTGAACCCGGACGACGTGACCGATGCTTCGACGCTCGAGGACCTCGACATGGACTCGCTCGACGTCGTCGAGATCATGCAGGCGATCGAGGATGACCTCGGTATTCGCGTTCCGGACGAGGACCTCGAGGACCTCACGACGATCGGCGACGCCGTCGCTGCAGTCGTCAAGAACGGCTAGTCCGTTCATCTGCGCGCCGTGTCTGCCGCACCGTTGACCAAAGTCGTGATCACCGGGATCGGGGCGATCTCGCCCGGTGGCGTGGGCGCTGACGGCCTCTGGGAGGCCGCGACGGCCGGGCGTTCGCTCCCCGAGGGCGACGTCGCGGTCAGCCCCGACATCACCGACATGCTCACGATCAAGGAGTCTCGCCGGCTCGACAAGTTCGCGCGCTTCGGTCTGATCGCCGCGCGTGAGGCCGTCGCCGACGCGGGCGTCGACTTCAGTGAGCTCGACCGCGAACGCTGCGGCGCCGTGGTCGGCACTGGCATCGGCGGCTTCGAGACGATCGACGACGGCATGGAGATCCTGCGCACGAAGGGACCGCGCATGGTCCCGGCCACGAGCGTCCCGATGCTGATGCCGAATGCCGCGATCGCCGCGGTCACCAAGGACTTCGGCATCTGGGGCCCCGGTCACTGCGTCGTCTCTGCCTGTGCGTCAGGCAACCATTCGATCGGTGAGGCCAAGCGCATGATCGAGTACGGCCATGCCGATCTCGTGGTCGCCGGCAGCGCCGAGACCGCGAACCGCCCGCTCGCCACCAGCGCCTTCCGCGCGATGGGCGCGATGACGTCTAAGGGCGTCTCACGTCCGTTCGACGCGGAGCGCGACGGTTTCGTGATGGGCGAGGGCGCCGGCATGCTGATCCTCGAGTCCGAGGAGCACGCCAAGGCGCGCGGAGCACGTGTGCTCGCAGAGCTGGCCGGCTACGGCGCGACCAACGACGCCTTTCACCTGGTCCAGCCCGATCCCGAGGGCCGCGGCGCCAAGTCGGCAATGACGAAGGCGATCAAGGAGGCGGGCATCGTCCCGACCGACATCGACTACATCAATGCCCATGGCACCAGCACCCCGTACAACGATCTCTCCGAGACGAAGGCCGTGAAGGCCGTCTGGGGCGACGCGACACCTCCGCCGATGTCCTCGACGAAGTCGCTGGTCGGCCACATGATGGGCGCTTCTGGGTCGATCGAGGCCGTTGTGGCCGTCAAGTCGATCCTTGAGAATCGCGCCCACCCGACCGTGAACCTGAAGACTCCCGACCCGGAGTGCGACCTCGACTACATCCCTGAGGGCGTCCGCGAGTTCGAGATCAACACGGTGCTCTCGAACTCGTTCGGATTCGGCGGGCACAACGCCTGTCTCGTCTTCAAGGGCGTCTGATTCGCTGATGGGCATCCTCGAGGGCAAGAAGCTGCTGATCACTGGGGTTTTGACGCCCCAGTCGCTGGCTTTTCACGTGGCCCAGCGGGCGCAGGAGGAGGGGGCCGTCGTGGCTCTTTCGTCTTTTGGCCGGATGATGTCTTTGACTGAGCGCACGGCGAATCGTCTTGACGGCGACGTCGCGCTTGTGGAATTGGATGTCAATGATGAGGAGCACCTGGCCGCGCTTCCGGCGGCGGTTGATGGGGCTCTTGGCGGATTGGACGGCGTGCTGCACGCGATCGCGTTCGCACCCGAAGACGCATTGGGCGGCAAGTTCATGAGCGCCCCGGCTGAAAGCGCCGAACTGGCGTTTCGCACTTCGGCCTACTCGTACAAAGCCGTCGCCGGCGCGCTTCTGCCGCTGCTCGAAAAGAGCGAAGGGGAGGCCTCGCTGGTCGGACTCGACTTCGACGCCACCGTCGCCTGGCCGATCTACGACTGGATGGGCGTGGCGAAGGCCGCGCTCGAGTCGGTCAACCGTTATCTGGCCCGCGATCTCGGCCCGTACGGCGTGCGCTCGAACCTCGTGAGCGCCGGCCCGCTGCGCACGATGGCGGCCAAGGGCATCCCCGGCTTCAAGGATCTCGCCGAAATGTGGCCCGCTCATGCGCCGCTCGGCTGGGACATCGAGGATCCGATCCCAGTCGCAAACACGGTCTGCTTCCTGCTTTCCGACCTCGCCAAGGCGATCAGCGGCGAGATCATCCACGTCGACGGCGGCTTCCACGCCATCGGCGCCCCCTCGCCCGAATAGCGGGCGGATTCAAGCCTCAAATCCTCCATGGTCTCTCCCGGAAGGGGAGACCATGGATCAAACACCCCTTGAACAAGCCAGATCCGCCTCCAACTCTGCGCGAAAAGCGCAAAGTTGGAGAGAAGATCGCCCGCAGAGAGCACCGCTGATCCTTCGTCGCAGGCGGCGAAGCCGCCCCAGCTCGACCACCTCCAGCCCAAACAAACCTCGCACGACGCCAGTCAACAACCAAACCAACCAGCGCCCCAAGGGAGGAAACCAGCCACCCTCAAGGAAGGACACCCCGATGAACGCAGCAGAAGCAGTGCGAAAGATGGGCTCGCCCGTGATCGAGTTCGATCAGGTGTCGAAGGTCTATGACGATGGCACCGTCGGTCTGGAAGGCGCCTCGACCGTGATCCGCGAGGGCGAATTCGTCTTCCTCGTCGGACCGACCGGGTGCGGAAAGTCGACCTTCATCCGTTTGATGATGAAGGAGTTCGACGCCACCGACGGCCATCTCTACATCGCTGGCCGCGAGATCACGCACATGGATCCCAAGCGCGTGCCCTACCTGCGCCGCAACATCGGCGCGGTGTTCCAGGACTTCAAGCTTCTGCCCAACCGCACGGTCTACGACAACGTCGCCTATTCGCTGCTCGTGACCGGGGCCAAGCGCGCCGAGATCCGACAGAAAGTGCCGCACATCCTGCGCCTGGTCGGGCTTTCGACCAAGCTTCACAACTACCCCGACCAGCTCTCGGGCGGCGAGCAGCAGCGCGTCAGCATCGCGCGCGCGTTCGTCAACCACCCGCCGCTGCTGATCTGTGACGAGCCGACCGGAAACCTCGACCCCGAGACCTCGCTCGGCATCATGCAGCTGATCTACCGGATCAACCGCACGGGCACGACCGTCGTCGTGGCGACCCACGACAAGCAGATGGTCGACCGCATGCGCCGCCGCGTGATCGAGCTCAAGGACTCGCACATCATCCGCGATGAGCGCGGCGCCGGCTACACGCGCGAATTTGACGCGATCAACGATACGCACCAGGTGGACGCCGCATGAACTTCCGCTTTTTCATCAACGAGGCGTTGCGCACCCTGCGCCGCAACTCGGCGCCGAGCATCGCGGCTTTCCTGACTGTGATGGTCACGACGCTGGTGCTCGGCGTGTTCATCCCGATCACCAACATCGCGACCGGCGCCGCGAACGACGTGCGCAGCCGCCTGATGGTCGAAGTGTTTCTCAAGGACGCCGCGACGCAGGCCCAGGTCGATCAGCTCAAGACCAAGCTTCAGGACCTGCCGTACACGAAGTCGGTGACCTATGTCTCCAAGGACGACGCCAAGGAGAGTCTTTCGGGCACGCTCAAGGAGGCCAGCGAGCTGCTCGGCAAGAACCCGCTTCCCGCCTCATTCCGCGTGACGCCGAACGACCCAGACCAGGTCGACAAGATCGTCGCCGCGGTGCGTACGACCAACGCCGACGGCAAGACGACATACATCAGCGCCGCGGTTGATGACGTCCAGAACCGCGAGGACCAGACCGACAAGATCCTGACGATCACCGGCGGCGTGAAGTTCGCCATGTGGGGCCTGGCGATCCTGCTGATCCTCACGACGGCCCTGCTCGTCGGCAATACGATCCGCCTCTCGATCTACGCGCGCCGCCGCGAAGTCGAGGTGATGCGGATGGTCGGCGCGACCAGCTGGTTCATCCGCTGGCCGTTCGTGATCGAGGGCGTCTTCGTCGGCGCGGCCGGAGGCCTCACGGCGATCCTGCTGCTCCTGCTGTTCAAGGAGACGATCATCGACCCGGTCTCAGACCGCTTCGCGCTGTTTGCCGCTCCGGACACGATCAACTTCTGGGCGCTGACACTGATCCTGATCGTCTCGTCGATCGGCATCTCGGCCGCCGGGTCGGGCCTCACGCTGCGTCGCTTCCTGCGCGTTTGAGCAAGGCCAGCATCTAGGGTGCGCGGGGCAGGATGCGTTACCTGATCGCCATACTCGCCCTCGTCGCGGCACTCTTCGCCGGGATCTACATCGGTGCGTACCCGGACACGCCGGTTGTCGGCGGGCTCAAGGGCGTGATTGCGCCCGATCGTGCCGAGATCCCTGTCGATCAGGTCCAGAACCTGATCGAGAACGATTTCTACCGCAAGGTGCCCGACTCGAAGGTGACCAACGGCTCGATCTCCGGGATGATCGAGAGCCTGAACGACCCCTATTCGCACTACTTCGACCCGGAGCAGAACAAGGCGTTCGAGCAGTCGATCAACGGCAGCTACACGGGCGTCGGCGTAGCGGTGCTCGAGCACAAGCGCGGCCTGCGCATCACGACCGTCTACGACGGATCGCCCGCGAGCGACGCGAGTCTGAAGAAGGGCGACGTGATCACCAAGGTCAACGACAAGTCGATCGCAGGGCTGTCGGCCGATGCGGCTGTCGCGAAGGTCAAAGGACCGGAGGGAACGAAGGTGACACTCACCGTCGCTGAGCCGGGCGCCAAGAATCCGAACAGACTCGGCGAGGAGCGCGCGGTCACGCTGACGCGCAAGGCAATCGACATCCCGGTCGCCGAGGGCAAGCTCTATAGGCGCGATGGCCAGAAGGTCGGCTATGTGTCGCTGGCGCAGTTCACGGCCAACGCCGGCCGTCTCGTGCTCGCGCAGGTCGACAAGCTCAAGAAGCAGGGCGCGAACGCCTGGATCCTCGACCTGCGCGGAAACCCCGGTGGCCGTCTCGACCAGGCCGTTTCGGTGAGCAGCATCTTCGTCCCGACCGGAATGATCGTCGCTACCGACGGCCGCTCCGTGACGCGGCGCGAATACAACGCGATCAAGAGCGACTTCCGCACGGCTCAGCCGCTCGTGGTGCTGGTCGACAAGGGATCGGCAAGCGCTTCCGAGATCACCTCGGGTGCTCTGAAATACCGCGATCGCGGCCTGATCGTCGGTACGCGCACGTTCGGCAAGGGGGTCTTCCAGGAGGTCACCGAGCTGAAGAACGGCGGCGCGGTGTCGCTGACGATCGGTCGCTACGAGCTGCCGGGCAAGCACTTCATCACCAAGGCCGGCCTGAAGCCGGACATCACCGTCTCCGAGAACCCGAAGAAGTCCGGCGACGAGCAGTTGAGCGCTGGATTCGCGGCGCTCGCGAAGTTGGCCGCCGGCGACGGCAAGCAGTGAGCGCCGCATTCGGCAGCCCGTTCCAGGCGCCGATGGCCGCGGTGCTGGTCCCGAAGGGCCGCGCACTGGTGGCGGCGCCACTCTTCGAGCGCGGTGCCAAGGTGAACCTCAAGACCGAGGGCAAGCGCAGCAAGCCGCTGAAGGCCGGCGAGTTGGTGATCGTCGAGCCCGCCGGCATGGCCCGCGGCAAGGAGCGCGGCCGTCAGGTCACGGCTCCTGTCGCGAAGATCGTCCGCAGAATCGGCCGGGCCGACAACGCACGCGATGTCACCGAGGCTTTGATGATCGAGCGCGGACTCGATCGTAAGTTTCCGGGCAAGGTCGAGAATCACGCGCGCAAGGCGGCAGAAGGCCCCGACGAGTTCAGCCGCCGCGATCTCAAGGACCTCGCGACCTTCACGATGGACCCGCACGGAGCGAAGGACTTCGACGACGCGATCTCCGCGCAGGAGGACGGCGAGAAGGTTCGCGTCTGGGTACACATCGCCGACGTTTCGGCGTTCGTACGCCCCGGCGACCCCGTCGACCGCGAGGCGGCCAGGCGCGCGACCAGCGTGTACGTGCCGAACATGGTCGAGCCGATGCTTCCGGAGGCGCTCTCGAACAACGCATGTTCGCTGGTTCCCGGCGAAGAGCGTCGCGCCGTCACGACCGAGTTGCTCTATGACGGAGACGAATGCGTCGAGGCGTCGTTCTACCGCTCGCTGATCCGATCAGATGCGCGCCTCACCTACGAGCAGGTCGACGAGATCTTTGCCGGCCTGCGCGAGGCCGAGCGTCCATGGGCCGAGCCGCTCGCGCTGGCGCGCAGGGTGAGTGCCGCGCTGCAGGCTCACCGCGAGGCCAAGAAGGCCCTCGAGGTCGAGTCGAGCGAGCCGGCTTTCGAGTTCGACAGGACGGGAGCGCCGACCGAGATCCACGCCGAACAGCAGACCGAATCGCACCGTGTGATCGAGCACCTGATGATCGCCGCGAACGAGGCGGTCGCCCGTCACCTGCAGGACAAGCAAGTCCCCGCGCTCTTCCGCGTCCACGAGAAACCCGACATCACAGCCGTTGAGCGCGTGATCGGTCAGCTCGAGTCGCTCGGCGTGGCGCTGCCGCCGATTCCCGAGCACTTCACCCAACAGCAGGCCGAAGGGATCGTCGGCGAGATCAGCGCGGCCGTCGCCGCGCACGTGCGCCGAACCGGCTACGGCCGCGCAGGCCTCACGTCGCTGGTGCTGCGCTCGCTCAAGCAGGCGCAGTACTCGCCGCGCAACCTCGGACACTCTGGCCTGCGCAGTGCCAACTATTGCCACTTCACTTCGCCGATCCGCCGTTACCCCGACCTGATCGTCCACCGCGCGCTGCTCTCGAGCATCGGGGCCGACGACACCGCGCCCGACCGTGACTCGCTTCAGGAGGAGGCAGAGTGGACGAGCCAGCGCGAGCGCGAGGCGATGAAGATCGAGCGCAAGGCCGACGACATCGTCCGCGCATTTCTGCTGCAATCGATGCTCGAGGATTCCGGCTGGAATCAGGTCGGTGGTACCGGTGTCTACAACCCGTCGAGCAAGCGGCCTTCCCAGAATCGCAACCGCGCGCCGAAATTCGCCCGCCGCGAGCAACTGCGCGATGGCGCGGCGGGCGGCCCGGCGTTCGAGGGAGAGATCGTCGGAGTGATCGGCGGTGGGATGTTCGTGCAGTTCGGTCCAGAACTCGCGTTCGAAGGCTTTGTCCCGCTGCGCGAGCTCAAGTCGCAGCGCGGCGGTTACTGGAACCTCAACGAGTTTGAGACCGCGCTGGTCGATGAGAACAGCGGCGTCACGCTCGCGGTGGGAGACCCGATCGATGTCGCCGTGCTTGATCTTCAGCCCGCGCGTGGCCGCGTCGACCTGCTACCTGTGAACGCCTGATGGCCAAGGGCAAGAAAAAGAAGGTCGACCCCGGCGACATCGCTACCAATCGCGAAGCACGCTTTCGCTATGAGCTCTCCGATCCGGTCGAAGCTGGGATCATGCTCGTCGGCAGCGAGGTCAAGTCGCTGCGCGAGGGCGGGGTACAGATGAAAGACGCCTACGCCGACGTCAAGGACGGCGAGGTCTGGCTGCGCAATCTCCACATCGCGCCGTACAAGTTCGCCGGCAACGAGAACCACGAGCCCGAGCGGCCGCGCAAGCTGCTGCTCCACCGCCGCGAGATCGACCGCATCGTCGGCAAGCTCGCCGAGCGCGGTTACTCGTTGATTCCGACGCGTGTGTACTTCGCCAACGGCCGCGCAAAGGTCGAACTCGCTCTCGGTCGCGGCAAGGACGTCGGCGACAAGCGCCAAGCGATCAAAGAACGCGAGATGAAGCGAGAGATGGACCGCGCCGGGGCAGACTTCCGGCGCGGCCGCTGACTCTCTCTATTTGCAGACCTTGAACTTCGCGGTCTTGGTCTGCACGCGCCCCTTGGGGAAGCTGCTGTCGACCTTGAAGTACACCTTGACCTTGTACTTGTAGGTCTTGCCGGCCTTCAGCTTGAGTTTGCTCGAGAGCTTGGCCTTCAGCTTGTAAGGCGACTTCGACGACTTCTTGACGTACTTGTTGTTGATCCAGAGCTTCGCGTAGCGCACGTGCGAGCGGGCCTTGATCGTCGGGGTCACGCTGAGCGTGGATCCCTTTTTCAGGCACTTGCTCACACTCTTGATCGACACGTTGTAGTTGAAGCAAGGGGGAGTCGTGTACTTGGTTGGTGAGTCGAACGACTGCACCTGGCCCTGGTAGCTCGTGATGTCGAAGTGCGTCGAGCCGCCGTCGACCGGAGTCGATCCGTTGGTCGGGCACTTCTGCACCATCAGCAGGCCATTGTTGCCGCCCGCGATGCTCAGGTCGAAGGTCGAGAATCCGACGCCTGGAATGTTGTCGAAGGTCGTCTGGATCTGGTTGATGTTGACGAACTGGTTGGTGCCGCGGACGTTGAACTCGATCGCGCCCTTCACGTGGATCCCGAGATCCGGCAGGTTGTGTCCGGCCGAGGGTTTCACGAGATATGCCTCGCCGGAGAGACCGGCAGTGATCATCGGCGTCGTCAGGTGCACGGTGCCGACTTGGGTTGATGCCGGGCACTGGAACGCGGCGAAGGCCTCGTTGGTGCAGACGCGGCCGAGCTGGGCGACGTCGATCGTCAGGCCCTTGGGCAGCGTCGCGGTGACGGTCTTGGGCACAGCGGCTCCGATCGGGTCGGCGCCGAGGCCGTCGATCTTCAGCTGCGTTGAGAACGCCGCGTGGCCACCGCGAGTCGAGCCGTCGGCGTGCGCATCGGCGCCCACGTTGAACGGGGCGAGCGTGTCGCAGTTGGGCTCGGTCGGCACGACGTCGGTCTTGAAATAGTCGTTCGTGCCGGTCTGGAACGGGTCGGAGTTGGCGCCGTCGTTGTTGTTGTAGAACTGCGCGTAGCCCCAGGAGTTCCAAGTGTCGCAGCGCGTCGGGTTGGTGATGAACACGTTGCCGTTGGCGAGCTTGCCGAAGAGCTTCTGCTCGTACTTGGTGATCTGCACTCGAGCCGAACCGAGGATCGTGTTTGCCGTCGTCGGGAACGGGTCGGTCTCTGCGCGGATGCGGAAGTCGCCGTCAGGGCCGGACGTGACCGGGTAGAACTTCGCGTACGCGCGGATCGGATCGCCGGCGTTGATGCCGCCGAGCTTGGGCTGGATGTACGCGCCGACGACGGTGGGCACCTCGGGATCGGTCTGGATCTCTGAGATCGTGCCGGTCATGTCGGTGAGGTCGATCGGTAGAAGGCCGAAGATGTACGCCTTGGCGCTGATTGTCACGACGCCGATCTGGCTCTTGGCGTCGCAGGTCGACGAGTCGAAGGTCTCGCGTGTACAGCGGTCCGCATAGGGGATCGCGTTCGGGTTGCCGACTCCGCCCGCGGGAAGATCGATCAGGATCTTCTTGACCGTCTCGCTGGTGTCGCTCCCGTAGTTGAAAGTGACGCCGGTCGTCAGGTCGCCGTGGCCGCCGGTCGCGGTGTCGGTGGTGCCGCCATAAGGCGTTGCAGTCACTGCTGCGAAGGTATTCGGCGCCGCCGCCAGGCAGCAGATGGATACGGCCAGAAGCGCAATTCGCAGCTTGTTTGAAAACACGTCTCAGTCCTCCAAGAAATCCGTTTCGCCGGCGAACACCCCGAACGCCGAACGAAAGGCGTATGCCCAAAAACGGGGATCGTCAATCGCTTAAACGAAAACGGGGCCCGCGCGATGCGGGCCCCGTCTCGGACAAGTGAGTCGTTTTGTGACTACTTGCAGGTCTTGAACTTGTTGGTCTTCGTCTTGATGACGTGACCGTCCTTGTAGGTGACCTTGTAGCCGTAGTAGTAGGTCTTGTTCTTCTTGTAGGTGCTCTTCTTGAGAGTCAGCTTGAAGGAGAACGGGTTGGACGAGTCCTTGGCGCGGCTCTTGGTGCTGGAGGACTTGGAGCCCGTCAGCAGCTGCACGTTGGCGACCGTCGACTTGGCGATCAGGTTCTTCGGCGAAACGCTGAGCTTCTTGCCCTGCTTGACGCACTTGGTGACCTTGCCGGGGTTGTCCACGCCATAGCACGGAGCCAGTGAGGTGGCCGAGCTGCTCGAGGCGTTGGCGCCGGTGTAGCCGTTCATCGCGAAGGTGATCGGGCCATCATCCGGCGTGCTGCCGTCACCCGGGCACTTGCGGTTCAGCAGCAGCGAGTTGTTCGAGTCGCCACCGTTGATGTGGACCACGAAGCTGTCGAACGGCAGCGACGGGAGGTTGTCGAACGTGGTCTCGATCATGTTCGCGCTGGTGCCGACGAACTGGGTCGTGGCGTCGAGTCGGAACGTGAACGCGCCGGCCGGATCGTCGTTCGGGCCGTTGACCCAGATCGACAGGTACGGCAGACCCTGGGTGGCGCCGCGCGTCATGTACACGCGGCCGTGCTGCGTGGCGCTGAGCACCGGCGACGTGATGTCGGCGGTGCCGATCTGGCTGTTGGCCGGGCAGCTGTCGGTGACAAGCTGAGCCTGCTCACAGACGTTGCCGAGCGCAGCGGCGTTGACGGTGATCGTCGACGGCAGCGTCGTGACCAACTTCTTGGTCTTGTCGCGGTCGTCCGAGTTCGGGTTTGCGATGTTGACCGTCAGACCGGGGTATGCGCCGCGGGCGTTGTTGTCGACGGCCGCGGTGGCGCCGGCGGTCAGTGCGGGCTTGCTTCCGCTGCAGTCAGCAGTGGTGGGAGCAGAGTCGAACTCGGCGTACGAGCCGCTGCTGTCTCCGCCGCCCGGGTTTGCGGTGCCCTCGAGGGTGTGCGTCTGGGAATCGGTGCCGTGGGCGGCCACAACCTCGTTGCCAACTGGTCCGCTCGTGCCGTAGGTGCGCGCGTAGAGCGTTGAGTCCCAGTCACCGCACGTGGTCGGGTTGGTCTGGAACGCTGAGACTGCGGCGGAGTTGCCGTGCTCGCGTGGGTCGCCCCAGAGGCTCTGGGTGATTCCGGTGATCGCGCCGGTCAGCGAGTTGTCGGCGAGGCCGGCGGCCGGGCTGAGGTCCGGACGATCGATCAGCTCGGAGACTGAACGCAGGCGGTAGTCGCCCTGCGGTCCGCTGGTCACCGGAGCGATCTGAGTGCGCGAAAGTGCCGCAACGACGCAGTTGGTCTCAAGCGAGAGTGCGGCGCAGTTGGTCGAGGTCGTTTCGAACACGGTGAAGAGGGTCGTGGGGACCTCCTGCAGCGGGTCGGCCGACTGAACGACGTAGATCTTGCCGTCGAGGACCTTTGTGGCGATGCCACCGGCACCGGGGTCGTCCTTGAGGGTGAGGGTTGCGGTTCCGACCTGGGCGGAGGCGGGGCACTGTGCACCCGGCATCGGGCCATAGCCCGGCTTGAGCGCGTTCTTCTGGTACGAGCGCATCTGATCCTGGGTGCAGCGCGCAGCGAATGGAATCGCGCGTGGGTTGCCGTAGAAGCCGGCCGGCGTGTCGAGGATCCACTGCTTCAGGTCGTCGCCCGTGCGGCCAAAGCCGTCGTAGCAAGGGTTCGGGTAGGGCGGCACGGAAAGCGTGCAGCCGCTCGGGCTGCTCGGCATGCCGTCATAGGCATAGTGGTGGGTGACGGTGAGGTCGCTGTGCGCGCCGGGCGTCGGGTCATCGAAACTGACGTCCACTCCGCTGCCGGCGGTGATGAAGTCTGCATTCGCAGCAGCAGGCATGACAAATGCCGCAAGCGCGGCGGCGGCCACGACGGCCAGACACAACCTCAGGCGAGTTGCCTTTGGACGGTTCATTTAGGTTTCCTCCGTTCACGCCCTGACGCGCTCCCCAGCGATCGTCGAGCGGATGTTCATTCGACGTCTCGGCCTCGCAAGGTCGAAACACTCCCTTGATACTGCAACCTACTGGACTTCCGGGACAGTTTGCGATTTCTCTCACAACTGTCCAGTTGGTCACTAAGTAACAGTCCTGTCACTAACTTCAACGATAGAACACGGACCTGTCAAGAAGGTTTCGGCGGACTAGCCCATTTGTGTTAATTGCGCGCTAAACGCCAGAAAAAACGCCCCCGGTGGAATCTCCACCGGGGGCGTTTGGAGTGACGGATCGCCGTCGGATTTCGTCAGCGACAAACCCGGAAGAAGGCGCTGCCCGTGTTGAGCACCGTGCCGTCCTTGTAGGTCACGCGGTAGGCGAAGCGGTAACGCCATCCGCGGTTGTAGAGCTTGCGCGAGATCGTGTGGCGCAGCGCGAACGGCGAGGAGCCGCGGCTGGCGCGGGTGCGCATGCCCTTTCTGTTGTGGCCGATCCGTACTTCGACGCGCCTGACCAGCGCCGCCGAGCGCAGGCCCTGCGGAGTGAAGGTCGCCGAGCGGTTGAGGCGCAGACAGCTGTTGCGGGTCGCCGGGGTCGACACGCCGTAGCACGGCTTCATCGAGGTGGCCGAGCTCGAGGCGGTGGCGCTGCCGCCCCAGCCGGTGGTTGCGAATGTGATCGGTCCGTCGGCCGGCAGCGAGCCGTCGGCCGGGCACTTGCGGTTGAGCAGCAGCGAGGTGGCCGACGAACCGCCAGTGATGTTCACGGTGAAGTCCGTGAACGGCGTCTGGGGGAGATTGTCGAACGTGGTCTCGATCATGTTCGCGCTCGGGCCGACGAACTGGGTCGTGGCGTCGAGTCGGAACTTCACCGCTCCGTCGACGAAGATCGAGAGGTAGGGGAGGCCTGCCGTGGCGCCCTTGGTGATGTACACGCGCCCGGTCAGACCGGCCGCGATCAGCGGGGTGGAGATCGTCGCGGTACCGACCTGGCTGGCGGCCGGGCAGGTGTCCGCGGCGAGGTCGGTGTCCGAGCAGACGTTGGTCAGCGCGTTGACGTTGATGCTGACCGATGCGGGCAGCGTCGTGATCATCTTCTTGGGCTGTTGGTGGTCGGACGGGTCGCTGTCGGCGACCTTGATCGAAAGCGACGGGTAGGCTCCGCGCTCACCGCTGCCGAGCGTGCCCGTGCTGCTGGCTCCGATCGTTGGCATCTGCGCGCAGTCGCTGCCACTGGGCGTCACTGAGTCGGTGTTGGAGGTCTGGTAGTTGTTGTCGCCGGGGTGGTTTGGGTCCATTGCGGTCGACCCACCAGTCGGGTTGGCCCAGTCGATTGCGTATGACTTTGAATCCCAGCTGTCGCAACGGGTGGGCATCGTCAGGAACGGCGTGTCGCCTTGGCCGGCGGTCGGGAAGTTGTCGTTGGGGTCGACGAGGCCATAGAGGTGCTGATCGATCCGGCGAATGTGCAGGGGGGTACCGCCAGAGCCGAGGCCAGGATGGCCGTAGGCGGTGGGCAGCAGCGCCGACGGTGGATTTGTGTACTCGGCTGGAATCGTGCGGATTCGGAAGTCAGTTACATCGTCCAGGTCGGCGGAGCGATTCGTGACCGGGGCGAGCACGCTTTTTGTCTTAGGCTGGATCAAGCATGGCGTTCCGGGGGCCGTCGTGCACGTGTTGCCCCCGTAGGCTGAGAAGTCGAAGTTCTGGTACGAGGCGCTGGTGAAGAGCGTGCCGAGCGTGGTCGGAACCTCCGGGTCGGTTTTGAGGATGTAGATCTTGCCCACCATCGGGCCGCTGAGGGCGGACATGTCTTGGCCCGCAAGAATGCACTGGAGCGGCGCTGCAGGGCATGTACCCGAGTTGGCGTCGTTCACGAGGTAGACCTTCGCCTCTCCAACCTGCGACGAAGCCGGACACGAGCCCGTGAAGAAGGTGTTGTACGCAGCGGCGGCTCCCGGTGTCGGGTCGAATGAGGCCGGGTCGCAGCGATCTGCTTCGGGAACCGCATTCGGGTTTCCGACCAGGCCTGCCGGCGAGTCGACGACCCACTTCTTGAGATCCTGACCGGCTCCTGTCGAGGCGGTCGGTTCAGGCCCATTGCCGTACTCGAACTCCTGGATGATCGTGTAGTCGGTGTGCGCACCGGGCACTGTCGAGCCGTAGACCGTCGAGGCCTCGGTGGTGATGCCGAATGCCGATGGTACGAAGACGACGATCGCTGTGATCAGCGTCGCGACAATGCTCAGGCAAAGGCGAGCTGCCTTTGATGGCGTCATGGTGGGTTCCTTCCAGTTAGACCCGGTGCACGCTCCCCAGCGCCAGTCCGAGCAATCGTTTGTGAGCTGCCCTGGCGCATCCGCGCCAGACAAACCGTTCTGACTGAAACCTACCGCGATTCGAGGACGGCTGACACGATCGCGGAAGTGTCTTTGCGGTCACTTGGTACGGCGGCTTGGGGGCGGTCGGTGAGTAGGATCACTGTCGCATCAAAAACTGAATAGATGCACCTCACACACACGGGGACGCCAGGTTTCGACGCGGCCGATTTCGTGGGTGGAGTTGCGAGCCGAGGTTGTCTGGAGGCCTCGTTAAACCCCAGGCAAAACCATAAATGCGGACTCTCACGAGTACGCCCTCGTCTAAATAGACTGAGGCATCCGTCCAGCCTGGGCCCGTGGGCTGGGTAGCGGGTGTCAGCCAACGGGCTTGACCGAAGCGCGCGCATCAGGCGCCCGGTGACATTCAACTGACGCTGGCTCTCCCGGACCCTGCCGGCCTGGCTAACGGAGAGCGAGATCCAGAAAGCCGGACACGCTCGTAGACGCTTTATTCCACGCGGTTGCGGACGCGGGTTCAATTCCCGCCGTCTCCACTTTGGGTCGCTGACTCGCACGTATTCGCCGATGCTCGGGCTCCGGACTTTGGTGCCTTGTAGCGCTTATACTGAACTAATGGCGACACAAACGAAGAAGCGCGTTTCGGTTGGGGTTCGTGAGCTTCACAATCGGACCAGCGCCTTGATGCAGATGGTCGAGGACGGTGCCGAGATTGAAATCACCAAGCACGGCAAAGTCCTTGGAGTGCTGCGGCCGTCGGTTCCAGATGCGTTTTACGAGAGGCTCAAGTCGGAGGGGCGCATTCGAGAGGCTCGCGTTCGCGACGACTGGGTGCCAGAGCCGATTGCGCTTCCGCCGGGCGTCACGATTTCGGACTTGATTGACGAGCAGCGCCGCTGATCGTCTACTTCGACAGCTCGGCGTTGGCCAAACTCATGCTTCCGGAGGATGGGAGCGATTGGGCTCGCGCCTGCTGGGCGCAGTCGGAGGCGCGTCTGGCTTCGAGTCTCGCCTACGTCGAAGTTCGCGCGGCTCTGGCCGCGGCTCGCAGGTCGGGCCGGCTGACGAAAGCCCTGCACGTCCGCGCCAAGCGGGAATTCGAATCGATCTGGGAGCGGATCGACGAGTGCGAACCGACCATTGAGGTGATCGCCGCTGCGGCCGGATTGGCAGAGCTCCACTCGTTGCGCGGCTACGACGCGGTGCACCTCGCGACGTCCGTGCATGAATACCGACACGAGCCGCTCTTCATGCTCACTTGGGATCAACATCTCGCCCGCGCGAGCCATGATGCAGGGGTCAACGTGATCCACACCCACGACGCGTAAGCTCCGCGCCATGCCCGCACACGCCAAGCAGCCGATGCCGGAAGTCCCCGGCGTCGAGCACATCTATTTGAATGCCGGCGGCCTGCGCATGCATGTCGCCACCGCCGGACCCGAAGGCGGCGAGCCGATCATGTTGCTGCACGGCTGGCCCCAGCACTGGTGGCTCTGGCGCAACGTGATTCCGGTGCTCGCCGATGCCGGCTACCGCGTGTACGCGCCCGATCTGCGCGGGCTGGGCTGGACCGAGGCGACTCCGCGCTACCGCGACTACGACAAGCGCCAGTTCGCGCGCGACATCGTTGCGTTGCTTGACGTGCTGGAACTCCACGAGCCGATCAAGCTCGTGGGACACGACTGGGGCGGGTGGACCGGCTTCGTAGTTGCGATGACGCATCCCGAGCGCGTCGAGCGCTATCTCGCGATGAACATTCCGCCGCCGTGGCTCGATCCTCGGCCGTTCAATCTCGGGCGCGCGGCGAAGGCGACATCGCGGCTCTGGTACCAGGTGGTCATGGCGACTCCCGGTCTCAACTGGGCGGCTCAGGTCGGCCCGGCGAAATCGGTCTTCGAGGATGGGATCGTGAAGGGCTCCGTGCGTCGCGAAGTCTGGGGCGACGGAGTGCTCGACGTCTTCCTAGATCAGTTCGAGGACGCCGATCACCGCCGCTCGTCGAAATTCATCTACCGCCGCTTCCTGCTCACCGAGCTGCCGCAGATCCAGGCCGGCAAGTATCTCGACGGGAAGCTCACCGTCAAGACTCATCTGTTGTTCGGCCGCGGCGATCAGGCGATCGACCCGGACGTGATCGACGCCGACCACTCGCGCCATGCCGACGACCTCACGATCGAGTTCGTCGAGGATTGCGGACATTTCATCGTCGATGAGCAGCCCGAGACCGTCGCCGCCACCGCGCTGAAGTTTTTCGCCTGACGGTCGCGGGCGCTAGACCCCGGCGAGCTGAGTCATGCGACGCTCCGCCGCTTCGGCGAGGCCGCGGAACAGTCGTTCCTGCTGGTCGTCCTGGCGCGTCTGGCTCTCGGTGTGCCACTGCACGCCGAGCATGAAGTCGCGGTCGGTTGCCTGGATGCCCTCGATCACGCCGTCCGGCGCCCACGCGATCGCTTCGAGATTGCTGCCGAGTCGATCGCAGCACTGGTGATGGAAAGAGTTCACCTTCGTCTCGGTGCGCTCGAGCGCACGGTGGATCTTCGACCCCTCCTTGATCGTCACGTCGTGCGTGGCGAAGGCGCCGCCCTCTTCCTGCGAATGGTTGATCGTGCTCTCTGGGAAGTCGTGCGGGATGTGCTGGTGCAGCGAACCGCCGCGGACGATGTTCATCAGCTGCGTTCCGCGGCACACGGTGAGGATCGGCATGCTGCGAATGTCCGCCTCGCGGATCAATCCCATCTGGAACGTGTCGGTCAGCAGATTGGTCGGGCCGAGCTCGTCGCTCGGCGCCTTGCCGTAGAGCGACGGGTCGATGTCCGGGCCGCCTGAGACGAACAGCGCGTCGATGTTGTCAAGCACCTGGTCGATCGCACCCGGCATGATCGGCGGGATCACCAACGGGATCGCACCCGACAACAGGATTGCGCGCAGATACTCGACGCTGATCACGAAGTCTTCGCGCGGCGGGTCGCCCTTGGGCACGACTCGCTCGCGTTCGGCGGGACGAAATTCCGAGCTCGAGACTCCGATCGTCACGCGACGGCTGGGAGAGCTGAGGCCGATCGGTCCGTCGGCTGGCACCAGGTCGTTCAACTTTGAACCTCTGACAAAACTTTCTGAGACGCTTGCAAGACGCAGTCTGCCCGATCAGGCGAACTGTTGTGCAAGGGTGCCGACCAGTTCGGTCAGACTCGCGCCCGAGCGCACGATCTCGCGTTGGCGCTGCGCGCCGGTGCGGAAGTCCGTGTCGATCAGGGCCTCGAGTTCCGCTTCGCAGCCGAGTTCCTGCGCGTGCGGACGCGCAGCCTCGACCAGCCGCGGCAGCAGCTGCGCGATCGGAACGCGCGTCGATGTGTCGGCGTCGATCAGTTCCGCGTCGAAGCCGTCACGCGCGGCGAGGAATCGATTCTCATTGAGCGCCTCCTGAACCGAGAGCTGCTTCTCCGAGTAGAAGCCCTCCTCGATCTCGAGCTTGGCGACCGACTGCACAAGCGCGACGAGTGATGCTGTCGTCTCCGAATCGATTTGCGCGTCCATCGTGCGGATCTCGATCGTCCCGAAGCGCGGCTGCGGGCGCACGTCCCACCAGAGATAGGTCGGCTCCGGGAAACAGTCGGCGCGAATCATCAGATCGACGGTCTCCACATAGTCGGCGTAGTCGTCGAACTTCAGCGGGATCCCGACGCGCGGGAAGGCCTGGAAGAGTGGGGTGCGAGCCGACGCGAGGCCCGTGTCGCGGCCCTGCCAGTAAGGCGAGTTCGCAGACAGCGCGAGCAGCAGTGGGACGTGGGCGCGCATCCGGTTGTAGAGGCGGATCGCGCTCTCCTCGTCGCCGATGCCGACGTGCACGTGCAGCGCGAAGGTCGGCTCGCGCCGTGCCAGCTCGCGCATCGAGCCATAGAGCCCTTGGTAGCGCTCACCGCTCGAGATCACCGTCTGGTACCAGACTGCCTGCGGGTGAGTGCCTGAGCTCGCCACTTTGAGCGCCAGCGGCTCGAGTTCGCGCTTGAGGCGCGTGCGCACGTCGTGCAGGTCGTTCACGGCCTCGCTGACCTTCTCGTTGACTCCAGTCGCGAGCTCGACGGCCGAGCCGTGCGTTTCGGCGGTCAGGCGCTCGGCGAGGTTGGGGGAGACGGTCCTCAGGACGTAGTCGATGCTCTGGGCGAGGGTGAGATCCTGCGTATTGAGCAGCATCACCTCTTCCTCGATGCCGACGGTCCAATCCGGAAACTTGCCGCCGCCCCAGGAGGACCAGGCTGGCTGGGTGGATGGTGGTTCCGGGGCCGCCGGCGGGGTGGGCGTGGTCATACGGCCTTCATGCTCCTTCTCTGTGACTCTGCGCGAAAGCGGATTGCTGCGTCGGCCAGGCCGGCGAACAGCGCTTCGTGCTCGTCGCGGTTTGTCAGGCTCTCGGCGTGCCATTGCACACCGAGGACGTAGTCGCGGTCGAGGGCCTCGATGCCTTCGACGATTCCCTCGTCCGACCGCGCGTTCACACGCAGGCCGGTTCCGAGCTTCTCGACGCTCTGGTGGTGGAACGAATTGACCTCGGCATGGGGTTGGCCGAGGGTGCGAGCAAGCAGGGTGTCCGTCTCGACTTCGACGGCGTGGCTCGGGTGGTGGCCGAGTTCGGTCTGGCGGTGGGCGAGCGCGTCATCGCCGAACACGTCGGGAATGTGCTGGTGCAGAGTGCCGCCGCGCGCGACGTTGAGCACCTGCATCCCGCGGCAGATCGCGAGGATCGGGACTCCGCGGGCATCGGCCTTGCGAGCGAGCGCAAGCTCGAAGTTGTCGGTCGCGAGTTCGGTCGGTCCGAGTTGCTCGTGCGGCGGCTGGCCGTATGCCGAGGGATCGATGTCCGGTCCGCCCGAGAGCACCAGGCCGTCGATCGCGTCGAGCACGGTGTCGATCGTCTCGCGGTGCATCGGCGCAATGATCAGCGGCACTCCGCCGACCTGCTGCACCGAGTTGAGATAGGGGATGCCGAGGCAGATCTCGCGATGGGGAGGCTCGCCCTTGGGGATCGCCTTGAGGTGCTCGGGAACGCGGATCTCCGAACTCGACACCCCGATGACCGGCCGCCGCGTGCTCATTCTGCGACCACCCATGTGTCTTTGGCTCCGCCGTTCTGCGAGCTGTTGACGATCAGTCCGCCGCGCTGCATCGCTACGCGCGTGAG
The DNA here is from genome assembly GCA_047605325.1 of Solirubrobacterales bacterium. GTDB lineage: Bacteria > Actinomycetota > Thermoleophilia > Solirubrobacterales > JACPNS01 > JACPNS01. The sequence goes on from JASGFX010000005.1 coordinate 67,268, forward strand.
GCAGGCCGGCAGCGTGCGCACCGAGTCGCCGAGGTGGATCGCGTACGGCCGCAGGTCGATGCGCCGCGGCTCGAGCGCACCGTCGATCACCGTGGGATGAGTCGAGAGTGAAACGGTCTCTTGCACGACCCAGTCCTCCGGCGCCTCCTCGAGGGTGCGCACCGCCGCCGCCAGTTCGTCTGCGCTCGCCGCGCGACCGATCGTCACGCCTTTGCCGCCGAGGCCGCCGCGCGGCTTGAAGACCAGCTCGTCTGCACGCGACGCGACCAGCTCGCCGGTCGCCGGATCGGCCGGGTCGTAGGTCTGGACCGATTCGAGCAACGGATCTTCGGCCAAGTAGAAGGAGATCATCTGCTCGACGTAGGCGTGGATCAGCTTGTCGTCGGCGATCCCCGACCCGAACGCGTTCACGCACGCGACCGATCCCTCGCGGATCGGCTCGAGCATCAACTCGCCGAAGTGGGAGAGGGCGCCGCTCGCCAGGCGCAGGCGGTCGAGATCGGTACGCCGGTAGATCACGTCGATCGGTTTGAGCAGGCCGTCGTCGTCGCGGCCGTAGACCGCCCCGCCGTGGTTTTCGAGCTGGTCGAGCGCGAAGAGATAGATGTCGAGTGCGTCAGCGATGCGCTTGTGTTCGAACCAGGCCGCGCTTGTGGGACCATCGGTCACGAGCGCGATCGCCGGCTCGTCGCCGGCGCTTTCGGGCGCTGCGGCATGCAGTGCTGCGGAGATCTCGGCGAACACTTCGTCGCCGGCCGGAAGTTTCTGCTGGCCGCCGGTGAACGGCACCGCGGCGTCGCTCATCTGCCGCGCGGCGATCGAGAATGTCAGGCCGGAGGGTGAGCGCACGTTGTCCTCGAGCACGCGCAGCACGCCGTCGCCGCCGCGCACCAGGTCGAGTCCGGCGAGGTTGGTGAAGATGCCGGCGGGGGGAGAGGTGCCGACGAGATCCGGTTCGAAGTACTCGGCGGATTCGATCGCCCCCTCGGGGAGGATTCCCGCCGCGACGATCCGTTGTTCGCCATAGGCGTCGAGCACGAACTCATTGAGCGCGCGGGTGCGTTGGGCGACGCCGGTGGCGATCAGCCTCCATTCGTCGGCAGGGATCACGCGTGGGACCGGGTCGACGGTGAACGGCTGGGTGCCGGTCGTCGTGGTGAAGGCGACGCCGCGGCGGTCGACTTCGGCCTGCGCCGAACTCTTCAGTTCCGCGAGATCGAGTTCGGCCAGTTGCCGGAGGATCGCCGCGTAGTGCGGCCGCGGGTGTCCGTTTTCGTCGAAGGCTTCGTCGAAGCCTCCGGCCTCGGGCGCGTAACCCGGCCATGTCTCTCGCGAGACGGATACCTGTTGCACAGAATCGATGACCCCATCGTAAGGAGCATTGGCAATTCTCTGCTTGTACGTCCGTACAACGCTCGGCCGGGGGCTGCGCCCGGTTGGCCAAGCATTTCTGTCACTACTCGCCGGTCGCTTCGCGCATCGCTGCGGAGAGCGCCGCGACGGAGACCTCTTGGGCCATCACTTCCATCTCCAAGGTCGCTGCGAGCGCAGGTTTTGCGGCCGCATCGAGCAGGCGCTTGGCCAGGCCGATCGGCGTCGCGAAGCCCGCCATCAGCTCCTGAGCGAGGTCGTCGGTCGCTTGCTCGAGCTGGTCGGCCGGGACCACGCGGTTGGCGAGACCGATGCGGCCGGCCTCGACGCCGTCGATCGTGCGACCCGTGAGGATCAGCTCCTTGGCGACTCCGAGCCCGACGACCGCCGGCAGTCGCGAGGATCCCCCGACGTCGGGTACGAGTCCCAGCCGCACCTCGGGGATGCTGATCTTGGTGTCTTCCGCGACGACGCGCAGGTCGCAGGCGAGCGCCAGTTCCATCGCTCCACCGATGCAGGCGCCGTGGAGCTGGGCGATCACCGGCTTGGTCATCTCCTCGGCGAGGTTCCAGGCGTCGAGCGCGCCGCGGCGAAACTCGCGGAGCTTCTCGGGCGTGCCCGCGAGCGAGGCGAGTTCCTTGACGTCCATCCCGGAAGAAAAGACGGGGCCTTCGCCGCGCAACACGACGACGCGAATCTCGGTGTCCTCGGCGGCGGCCCGCAACGCGGCGCCGGTCGCCTGAACGAGTTCGGCGTTGAAAGAGTTGCGTTTGTCCGAGCGGCTGAGCACCACATGGCGCACCTGCCCGCGATCTTCGGTCGTCACGAGATCCATCGTCATCTCCTTGGTGGGGGTGTTGGATGCAGCCTAGAGGCGCCTGGATGCGCTTTCGGGCGCGCGTCAATATCGAACTCTTGTCCACACACGTCGATCGTATGTCCGCTCAAAACAGCGAAATCTGGCCATTTCGGCCATAACCGGTCGGTAAGGCTCAATGCGGCAACCGGCGCTACCGATAAACCGGGTGTATGTGAAAGATCCGGCCCATCACCGCAGCGACGTCACGCGGAAGGTGTTTCGGGAAATCACTTGACGGAGATAGTTGTGATTCGGACAGGATGTCCAATCACCAGGGGTTGAAAAGATGATGAACAAGCGTCATCGAATGAAAATCGCGACATTTCTCACCGCCTGCGCACTGCTAGTGATCGCGGCGGTTCCCGCGTTCGCGGCCGACGACGGCGCGACCGGCGTCGCGGCCACTCCCGCTCCGCAGGAGCAGACCTCTTCGCCCGCTCCGCAGGAGCAGACTTCTTCGCAGAGTCCGGCGACCGAGCCGGCTGCGCCCGCGCCTACGACCGACTCGACCGAGCCTGCAGACACCCAGGAGCCGACCACTGACCAGTCCGGCCCTGCCGATCCAGCGGACCCGGCCGAGCCGACCGACCCGTCGACCGACGAGGGCGGCGCGACCGGTGGATCTGGTGCCACGGGATCGACCGGCGAGCCGACCAGCCCGACGACCGACTCGACCGATGGCCAGATCTCCACGCCGGCGACCACGAACAACGGCGACACTTCCACGGGAAGCGGCAACCAGAACTCGCCGAAGAGCGATGGCACGCGGACCGACACGGGCAGCGGCAGTGACAAGGGGCCGTCGGACAAGAACGATTCTGCGACCGCCGGCGAGCAGGTCTCGGGTTCTGGCGGTGGCGCCGTGATCAACCGACTCACGACCGATAGCTCCAAGAGCAGTTCTGGAATCGGCGCCAGCGCTGGTCGCACCGCCGGCCGCGCGACCGACCAGATCGAGCGCAACGCCGAGAGCGGCGTCGCCGCAAGCTTGGTCGTCACCCGCGTGATCAACGAGATTCCCGAATGGGTCTTCTGGGCGCTCGGCGGTCTGCTTCTCGCCACATTCGCCGGCCTTGCGCTCTTCATCCGAGAGCGCCGCCGCCGCCGATCGGCCGAGGAGGACGCCAACGTCGACGCCCTCACCGGCATCGCGAACCGCAAGGCCTTCGACCGCCGCCTCGACCTTGAGTGGCGCCGCGCCGCGCGCTACGGCCGTTCACTCGGACTGATGGTGATGGACCTCGACGGCTTCAAGCAGGTCAACGACATCAAGGGTCACGCCGCCGGTGACCGCGTGCTCCACGACGTCGCCCAGGCGCTCGACGGGCGCATGCGCGACACCGACCTCGTCGCCCGCATCGGTGGCGATGAGTTCGCCGTGATCTGCCCGGAGACCGGGATCAACGAGCTGATGACGATCCGTCGCCAGCTCAGCGATCACGTCGCCTCGCAGCAGGCCGAAAAGGTCGGACTCAGCATCGGCGTCGCCGAGTGGGTGCCCTCCGACGCCGACGCGACCGACATCCTCGCGCGCGCTGACGAGTCGATGTACCGCGTCAAGCGCGGCGAGCAACTGGCCGTCTCGGCCTGAACGCCAGCACCTGAGCAGCACCGACGTTGTTTGCAAGCCGTCGGCTTGCAACGCCGCGCCGCCGGGTTGAGGCCGATTCCCAAGCCGCTTTCGTTGCAAGCCGTCGGCTCGCAACTCAAACCGCTTGAACAAGCGCCCCAAAAGCGACAGCATCGACTTGCAAGCCGTCGGCTTGCAAGCGTCAAGCTTGCGAGGGGAGATGGGCGAGAAACGTCCGATTCTCAAGCGGTTTCCATTGCAAGCTCGAAGCTTGCAAGAGAAACCGCTTGAACAAGCGGCGATTTCGGGCGTCAAGGACTTGCAAGCTCGAAGCATGCAAAAAGAGCGGGGGAGCGAAAATTGCGAACGGCCGCTCTTAGCCTGCCGTCGCTCTACTCTGGACTCGTGATGCAGAGATGATCGAATTCTCTGGCGAGCGCTGGGTCGAGGCCCGATGCGAGCAGGTCTGGATGGTGGTCGACGACGCCGGTTGTCGTTCGCGCTGGCTGTCCTTTCACGACCAGATCAACGAGGTGCTCGTCAGCGAGCCTTCGAAGATCGTTTCTTGGAATACGCAGGAGTTGCCGAGCCTGCCGCACGCGTCGAATTGCGAGTCGTGTCTGACGATCGAGCTGATCCCTGAAGGGGCGGGCACGAGGGTGCGGATCTACGCCACCCGCGAACCAGCCGGTCGCCTGCAGGAGATCGCCATGAAGATGACCACACAGAAGGCGTTCGAGCGCAACATCCGTCGCTCGCTCGAGCAACTCGCGCAGATGCTCTCCGGACGTTCATCCCTCTAACCGGAAGACTCCGTTTTCGACCTTCTATCCTTGGTGGCCCGCACGGCATGCGCCTTCTGCGCGTGCCTTCCTTTTGAAGAGACCAAGCAATATGTCCAAGACTTACGTAGCCACGCCTGAAACCCGCAACCGCGAATGGGTCATCGTCGACGCCCAGGGTCAGACCCTGGGCCGTCTCGCCACCCAGCTGGCGGACACTCTGCGTGGCAAGAAGAAGCCGGAGTACACCCCGCACATCGACACCGGCGACTTCGTGGTCGTGATCAACGCGGAAAAGATCAAGGTCTCCGGCAACAAGCTGACCGAGAAGGTCTACTACCGCCACACCGGCTACCCCGGTGGTCTGCGCAGCCGCACCCTCGAGGAGCAGCTCGACCGCCGTCCCGAAGAGGTCATCCGCACGGCTGTGAAGGGCATGCTGCCGCGCACGCGCCTCGGCCGCGCCCAGCTGAAGAAGCTGAAGGTCTATGCCGGCACCGAGCACCCCCACAAGGCACAGAACCCGCGCGTTCTCGAGCCGCAGTCCTAACCCAAGTTTGAGCAAGAAAGAGTTATTCACGTGAGCGACGAGACGACTACCCCGGAAGTTCAGGAAGCACCGGCCGTGAGCCCGGTCCTGGCCCTTGCAGCCGACGCGCGTTACACCGCGACCGGCAAGCGCAAGACGGCCGTCGCGCGCGTGATCCTCAAGCCGGGCAGCGGCAACATCACGGTCAATGGTCGCGAGCTCAACGAGTACTTCCCGCGCCCGACCCTCCAGATGACCGCCAAGGAGTCGCTTGAGAAGGTCGGCAGCGTCGACAAGGTCGACGTCATCGCGCGTGTTCACGGTGGCGGCGTCGCCGCCCAGGCCGGTGCGGTCCGCCACGGCATCGCTCGCGCTCTGATCGAGGCCGACGAAAACCTCCGCGGTGAGCTCAAGCGCGCCGGCTTCCTGACGCGTGACGCGCGCGTCAAGGAGCGTAAGAAGGCCGGCCTCAAGAAGGCCCGCAAGCGCCCGCAGTTCAGCAAGCGTTAGTCCGGCTCCCTCGGGCTGCCGAGCCGTTCGACAGCGCTGTGGCGCGCAAGTATTTCGGCACCGACGGCATCCGCGGCGACGCGGCGAGCCTGCTGACGGACGACCTCGTCGAACGGCTCGGCGCGGCAGCCGTGTCCGTGCTCGGCGGCGAGGGAACATCGCTCGCGATCCTGCGCGACACACGCGAGTCCGGCCCACGCATCGAGCGCGCCCTGGCGAGCGGGGCCGCACGTGTCGGAGCGAACGTGAAGCTCGCCGGTGTGCTGCCGACTCCTGCCGCCCCCGTCCTGATCGAGAAGCTCGGTTTCGATGTCGTGGCCGTGGTGAGCGCCTCACACAACCCCTACGCCGACAACGGCATCAAGTTCTTCGGCGCGGGCGGCCTGAAGCTGACCGACGCCGTCGAACTCGAGATCGAGCGATTGATCGACGAGCCTCCGGCAAGCGCAGACACGCCGGGTTCTGTCAGCGAGCTTCATGGGGCGGAGGACGACTACGTCCGGGCGCTGGCCGACCGTTTTGCCGAGCTGGATCTGACCGGCCTGAAGATCGCGATCGACACCGCCAACGGCGCGACCTACCGCGCGGCGCCCCGGATTCTGCGCGACCTCGGCGCCGAGCTGACCGTGCTGGCCGACCGGCCCGACGGGACGAACATCAACGAGGGCTGCGGATCCACGCACCTCGACGGCCTGATCGCCGAGACCCTCGCGGGCGAGTACGACGCGGCTTTCGCCTTCGATGGCGATGGCGACCGCATGCTTGCGGTCGACAGTCAGGGCCGCGTCGTCGACGGCGACGAGCTGATCGCCCTCGCCGCGGTGCACCTGCGCGAGGCCGGGCGGCTGCCGGGCAACGGCGTCGCGGTCACCGTGATGACCAACTACGGATTCCACAACGCGATGCGTGAGGCCGGCATCGAGGTCGAGGTCACCGACGTCGGAGATCGCTACGTGCTCGAGACCCTGCTCGAGAAGGGCTGGGCACTCGGGGGCGAGCAGTCCGGCCATGTGATCGACCGTGGCTTCGTCCCATCGGGCGACGGTACGGCCAGCGCGCTCCTGACGCTCGAGGCTCTGCGCGCGTCGGGCGAGGGTCTGCACGATGTGATCCCGATGCGAAAACTGCCCCAGACACTCGAGAACGTGCGCGTGGCCGACCGCGACGCGATCGCCGGCGCGGCGGCGCTCTGGAGCGCCGTCGACGATGCCAACTCCGAGCTCGAGGGTCGCGGCCGCGTGCTCGTGCGCGCGTCAGGCACCGAGCCGCTCGTTCGAGTGATGGTCGAGGCCCCGACGCAGGAAGAGGCCGAAGGCGTCTGCGGCCGTCTCGTGGAGCTTGTGCGCAGCGAACTTGCAGCTGCGGACTGAAGCGGCTTTCTGCTTCGTACTCTCACCTGAATGTGCGGAATCGTCGGATACGTCGGCAGCAGGCCGGCGCAGGATCTACTCCTCAGCGGACTGAGCAGGCTCGAGTACCGCGGCTATGACTCCGCGGGGATCGCCCTGGTGCGCCCGTCGGGCGTACAGACGATCCGCGCCGTCGGTGAGCTCGCAAACCTCAAGGAGGCGATCGCCGATCGCACCTGGAGCGGCCAGACCGAGGCGCTCACCGGAATCGGACACACGCGCTGGGCGACACACGGCGAGGTCACCGAAGAGAACGCCCATCCGCACTACGACCCTTCGGGCCGCGTGCAGATCGTGCTCAACGGCATCGTCGAGAACTGGTCCGAGCTGCGCCAGCGCTTCATCGACCGCGGCGAACGCTTCACCTCCGAGACGGACGCCGAGGTGGTCGCGCATCTGATCGCAGACCACTACGACGGCGACCTCGTCGAAGCTGTGCGCAAATCGTTCAACGAACTCCGCGGGCACTACGCCTTCGTCGCCGCGAGCGCCGATGAGCCGGGCCTGATCGTCGCGGCGCGCCACGAGTGCCCGATGGTGATCGGAGTCGGCGACGGCGAGATGTTCATCGCCTCCGACATCCCCGCCTTCCTCAGTGAGACGCGCTCGGTGCAGCAGGTCGAGAACGACGAGATCGTCGCGCTCAGCGCTTCCGGGGCGGAGTTCTTCACTGCATCCGGCGAGCCGGTCACGCGTGGCGTCGAGGAGATCACCTGGGATGAGGAGGCCGCCGAGAAGGGCGGTTTCGAGACCTTCATGCTCAAGGAGATCTACGAGCAGCCCGAGGCCGTCGCCGAGACGATCGCCGACCGCGTGATGGGCGACGACAGCGTCGATCTCGGCGAAGACTTCCTCTCTGACGAGGTGCTCGCGGATGTCGAGCGGATCGTGATCGTCGCCTGCGGCACGAGCTACCACGCAGGCCTGATCGGGCGCTATGTGATCGAGAACTGGTCGCGAGTGCCTGTCGCGATGGACATCGCCTCGGAGTTTCTCTACTCCGATCCGGTGCTGGGCGAGAAAGACCTCGTCATCGGCATCACCCAGTCCGGCGAGACGCACGACACGCTGGCGGCGATGCGTATGGCGCGCGCCGCCGGAGCGAAGGTCGTCGCGATCACCAATGTGATGGGTTCACGTGCGACGCGTGACTCCGACGCTGTGTTGTTCACGCGTGCGGGCCGCGAGATCGGCGTGGCCGCCACCAAGACCTTTGTCTCGCAAGTCTCTGCGATGTACCTGATCGCACTGAAGATGGCCGAGTTGAAGGGTCAGCTCGACTCATCCGAGCGCCGCGAGCTGATCGCCGAGCTGCGCCGTCTGCCGCATTACCTGCAGGAGATGATCCCGGCAGACGATGAGCGCGCCGCGAAGATCGCCGAACACTGGGCCGACTCGAATTTCTTCCTGTATCTCGGCCGTCACGTCGGACTCGGCGTCGCCCTTGAGGGCGCGCTGAAGCTCAAAGAGGTTTCCTACATTCCGGCCGACGCCTACGCCGCAGGCGAGATGAAGCATGGGCCGATCGCCCTGCTCGACGAGCACACACCCGTCGTCTGCGTCGCAACCGACTCGCCGGTCTACGACAAGATGACGTCGAACATGGCCGAGGTGCGTGCGCGCAAGGCCTACGTCATCGCTGTCGCCGCGGAGGGCAACGAGAACATCCACGAGTACACCGACGAGGTGCTCTACGTGCCCCGAACCAACTGGTTGCTCCAGCCGCTGCTCGCCGTCGTTCCGATGCAGTTGCTCGCCTACCACATCGCCACGCGGCGCGAACTCAACGTGGACCGGCCGCGGAACCTCGCGAAGACCGTCACCGTCGAGTAGTTATGCGGCCGCCGAGTCCGGTGTGACGAGCGGATGACGCGAGTGTCTCAAAACGCTCGCGATTTTTGTGAAGTCTGGCCCTCGGGGCCAGAGGTCACACATTCGGGCCGATAGTTCTGCGGGCCGTGAGCGTGCGGCTACGCCTGAGCAGCATCTAGGCTGGGGGGATGATTGGCGTCGGCATCGATCTGCTGGAGATCGCGCGGATGCGGGAGGCGCTGGAGCGTCGTCCGCGGCTGGCGGAGCGCGTTTTCACGCGCGAAGAGCGCGCCTACGCCGAGGCGCGCAAGAACTCTGCGCAGCACTTCGCCGCTCGGTTCTGCGCCAAGGAGTCTGTGGCCAAGGCGCTCGGGCTCACGGCCTGGGCGTTCAAGGACGTCGAGGTCGTGGCGACCGGCGCGGCGCCGCGCGTGCGGCTTTCTGGTCGGGCCGCCGAGGCCGCCGCGGAGAGGGGTGCGGAGATCCATCTCTCGCTGACCCACAGCGAACTCACCGCGGGCGCCGTAGCCGTCGCCGTGAGGGCGCATTCCTGATGCCGGCGACCACGATTCCGCGCTGGGCCGAACCGCTCTACGACGCGCAGAGCATGCGTGCGGCTGACGGCTGGGCGATCGAGACCGACGGCATTCCGTCGCTCGAGCTGATGGAACTGGCGGGGCAGGCGATCGCGCGTGCCGCACTCGAGCCGGCCCCCGAGGGACCGATTCTGATCGTCTGCGGCAAGGGCAACAACGGCGGCGACGGGCTCGTCGCCGCCCGGCTGCTGCGCGAGAACCGTGATCGCCTCGGCGAGAAGAAGGTGATCGTGATGCTGCTCGCCGATCCGGCCGAGCTGACGCCCGACGCTTCGGCGAATCTCCAACGGCTCCCCGGCGACGCGCCGCACGCTTTCGACGCCGGGATCATCGCCCAGGCGGGAGTGATCGTCGACGCGATGCTCGGGACCGGCGCGAGCGGCGCGCCCGGAGGCGTCCTGGCCGAAGCGGTGACAGCGATCAACCGCCGCTCGTCGGTCGCCCGCGTGATCGCTGTCGACAATCCCACGGGAGTCGACGCCTCCACCGGCGAAGTGGCCGGTGACGCCGTCTTCGCGGAGCTCACGATCAGCCTGCATGCTCCCAAGGTCGGGCAGTACGTCGCCCCCGGCGTCTTTCACTGCGGCGAGGTGCGGGTCGCCGACATCGGCATCCCCGGCGAGGCGTTCGCCCGGGCGGCCGCCGCGCCGGCCGCCGGCACGATCGGCCCGCAGGTTCTGCGCCTCGCGCCGCGTCGCGACGACGCCAGCAGCAAGTTCAGCTCCGGCGTGCTCGGCGTCGTCGGCGGTTCACTCGGCATGACCGGCGCGCCGTGCATGTCGGCGATGGCCGCCCAGCGGACGGGCGCCGGCTACATCACGGTCTTCGTGCCGGCGAGCCTGAACATCGTCTTCGAGCAGCGCCTGCTCGAGGTGATGTCCGTGCCGCTCGACGATGAGAACGGCGCAATCACCGACGACTCACTCGAACACCTGACGGCGCGCGCCGAACGCTGCGATGCGCTCGTCGTCGGACCGGGGATCGGTCGCGCCAGTCAGACCGGCAGACTGGTCGAGAGGGTGCTCCAGGCGAGCGACAAGCCGGTTCTGCTCGACGCCGACGGCCTCTTCCCGTTTTCAGGAGAGATCGAACGCTTGAAGCGCGATGCTCCACTCCTGATCACGCCGCACTCCGGCGAACTCGCCCGGCTGCTCGGTGTCCCGAGCGATGACGTCGAAGGGGCGCGCCTGGCGCATGCCCAGGAAGCCGCCGAGCGCAGTGGCGCGGTCGTCGTGCTCAAAGGCTCCGACACCGTCGTCGCGGCGCCCGGAGTCGCACCGCTCGTCAACACCTTGAAGGCTCCTGGGCTTGCGACCGCGGGCACCGGCGATGTGCTCTCGGGTGTGGCCGGTGCGTATCTCGCGAAGGGCCTCGGCGTGCGCGAGGCGGCCGCCGCGGCGGTCTACGCCCACGCGCTCGCGGGCCGCGAGGCGTCCGAGCGTCGGGGCGCCGATCACATGATCGCGAGCGACGTGATCTCGCTGCTGCCCGCAGTGCTCTCCTAAAGTGGCGCTGTGACGACTTCAGACGCCGAGAAGACAACGTTGCGCCGCGCGGTCGCGCACGTCGAGCTGCCCGCGATCGCTGGGAACACCGAATTTCTGCGTTCGCGACTGACCGGCGGGGCCGAGCTCTGCGCCGTCGTCAAGGCCGACGGCTACGGACACGGCTGCGCCGAAGTCGCGCGCGCCGCGGTCGCCGGCGGCGCCACCCGTCTTGCCGTCGTCACCGTCGAGGAGGCCGCTCTGGTCGCCGCGCTCGGGCTGGAGACCACGCTGATCATTCTCGCGCCGATCGGCGAGCAGGATGTTGTGGCGGCCGTCGAGACCGGCGCTGAGCTGACGGCATGGAACTCCGCCCAGATCGGAGCGATCGCCCGCGCCGCCGCGTTGCTGCGCCGCGAGGTGAAGATCCACGTCAAGCTCGACACCGGCATGGGGCGCTTCGGGGCGCGTGAGGAGTCCGAGGCGCTCGTGGCGCTCGACTTCGCAGCGGGTACGGAGGGAGTCGAACCGGTCGCCGTCTGGACCCATTTCGCGACGGCGGACGAACTCGGCGACGACTACTTCCCGCTCCAGCTTTCGCGCTTCACGGCGTTCGTGGAGCGGGCCCGGACGGCTCACCCCGGACTGCTCGCACACGCCGCCAACAGCGCGGCGCTGCTGCGCGATCCCGCCAGTCACTTCGACTTCGCCCGCACGGGAATCGCGATCTACGGACTCGATCCCTTCGGCCGCGACGCACGGGCGGCCGGTCTCACTCCCGCGCTCAGTCTCCACTCATATGTCGCTTCGGTCCGTGAGGTCGCCGAGGGCGAGTCGGTCGGCTACGGCAGGCGCTTCATCGCCGGCCGCGACACACGCATCGCAACCGTCCCGATCGGCTACGGCGACGGCTGGCGGCGGATCCTGACCAACAATTGCGATGTGCTGATCGCCGGCCAGCGGCACCCGCAGCGCGGCACCGTCAGCATGGACAGCATCATGGTCGAGCTCGGGCCGGAAAGTCCGATCGACGCCGGCACGCCGGTCACGCTGATCGGTCGCGACGGCGACGAGGCGATCACCACCGAAGAGGTGGCCGAGCGTGCTCAGACGATCAACTACGAGATCACCTGCGGCCTGACTTCGCGCACCGTGCGCGACTACGGCCGGGGCGGCTGAACCGGCCGATGGGCAGCGCGGCCGACATCGCCGAGCTGGCGGCGGCCAGCGAATCGCTCAGCGCCGTCGGCGCTGCGCTCCCGGACGGAGGGGAGGGGGCCTGGTACGTCGGCGGAGCCGTGCGCGACCTGCTGCTGGGGTTGCCGGTCAAGGATGTGGACATCGCTGTCACCGGAGATCCGCGAGTGGCTGCGCGCGCCGTCCATGCCCAGGTCGGGGGCGACATCTTCTCGCTCTCGGATCGCTTTGGGACCTGGCGGGTCAATGCTTCGGAAGGTTTTCAGATCGACATCACAGCGCTGCGCGGAGCGACGATCGAAGAAGACCTCGGCCATCGCGATTTCACCGTCAATGCGATGGCGCTTTCTGCGAACCGCCACGAGCTGATCGATCTCTTCGGCGGGATCGGAGACATCGACAGGCGGCTCCTGAAACTCGTGGCTGAGCGCGCATACGAGGACGACCCGTTGCGCCCCTTGCGACTGCCGCGTCTGGCGGCGACGCTCGACTTCACGGTCGATGCCGACACAGCCGAAGTGACACGCCGGCATGCGGTCAGGGTCACCGAGCCAGCCGCCGAGCGGGTCTTCGCGGAGCTGCGCGGGCTGCTCGCTTCGCCCGGCGCTCTGCGCGGCATCCGCCTGCTCGACGAACTCGGACTGATGGAGATCGTGTTGCCAGAACTCAAGCGGTTGCAGGGGATGGAGCAGACCGTCTACCACCACAAGGACGTATATGAACACACCCTTGAGGTGCTGGAGAACGTGATCGCGTTCGAGGACGCGGGCTACGCGGTGTTCACCGACCACGCTCCGGCATTGCGCGAGTTGATGTCCGAAGAATTGGCCGATGAGCTGACGCGCGCCGGCGCGCTGCGCTGGGCGGCGCTGCTGCATGACATCGGCAAGCCCGACACGCTCACGCGCTTCGACGAGGATCGCATCGGATTTCCCGGCCACGACATCCGCGGCGCGGAGATCGTGCGTGAGATCTGTCGGCGTCTGCACACTTCGGAGCGTTTCAGCCAGTATGTCGCGGCGCTGACGCGCCACCACATGCGGCTCGGCTTCCAGATCCCCAAGCGGCCGCTGTCGGGTCGTGAGATCTACACCTACCTGCGGAAGAGCAGCCCGGTCGAGGTTGAGGTCGGCGTGCTCTCGGTGGCCGATCGCATGGCCACGCGCGGGCGCAAGCACGAGGAGGCGATCCCGCGCCACATCGACTTCGCGATCGACCTGACCGACCTCGCGCTCGACTGGCGCGCGAACCCGCTCCAGCCACTGATCCGTGGCGACGAACTGGCCGGGGCGCTCGGCATCGAGCCCGGGCCGAGGCTCGGCGAGCTGCTGGCAGAGATCGCTCAGGCGCAGTATGCGGGTGAGGTCGCCACGGCCGATGAGGCGATCGCGCTGGCACGAGCCGCGCTGTAGGCTTGCGCCCGTGAGCACCAGAGACGACTGCATTTTCTGCGCGATCGCGTCGGGCTCCGGTCCGGCCCAATTGATCGCCGAAAACGATCACGCCGTGGCCTTTCTCGATATCGCGCCTGCGACGCGCGGTCACACGCTTGTGATCCCGAAGGAGCACTCCGACAACCTGCTCGAAATCGATCCTACGGACCTGGCGCACGTGGTGCGGCTCGCCCAGGAGATCGCCAGAAAGATGCCCGGTGCACTCGGTGCGGACGGCGTCAATCTTCTGAATTCATGCGGCAGCGCGGCCTGGCAGACGGTCTTTCACACCCACGTGCATGTGATCCCGCGATACGTCGGCGATCCGCTGAAGTTGCCGTGGCGCGAGGGCGAGGTCAACACCGATGGCCTGACGGAAGTCGCCGAACTCCTCCGGTGAACCGCGTACCCTTTACCCCCTAGATGGGAAAAGAAGAAAAAATTGAGATGGAGGGCGAGATTCTCGAAGCCCTTCCGAACACGATGTTCCGGGTGAAGCTCGAGAACGACCACGAGGTCCTCGGCCACATTTCCGGCAAGATGCGGCGCCACTACATCAGGATTCTTCCCGGCGACCGCATCAAGATCGAGCTCTCGCCATACGACCTCACCCGCGGTCGGATCACGTACCGCTACAAGTAGCGGCGAGCGGCGCGGGCGACAGCCGCCGCCAAGCCACTCAGTCACTTGCGAGCTTCGAGCTTGCAATGGTTTTGCGCTGAGTAGACCCTGATTCCCAAGCCTTTTCAGTTGCATGCTTCAAGCATGCAAGAGATTTCGCTTGAACAAGCGGTTTTTCAGGCCGCCTTTCACTTGCAAGCTCGAAGCATGCAAAACGGGGGGCTGGAGTGGGTGGATTGCATGCCGTCGGCTTGCAATCAATCGGCGGTCGAATTCTTCCGATTCCCAAGCGGTTTTCTTTGCGAGCCGACGGCATGCAAAGAAAACCGCTTGAACAAGCGCCAAAGTCGCGGGTTATCCGCTTGCAAGCCGACGGCTTGCAAGCTGCTGCTGCTCAGACTTCGTTCATACGGCCGATCCGCCAGAAGGCGAACCACGCTGCCGCGCCGATCATGCCGGCCAGGGCGATCAGCGCCGGCCAGATGCTGTGCCATGTGACGCTGTCGATGTATGGCGCGCGAACGGCGTCGAGGACGTATGTGAACGGGTTCACGCGGGCGATGTGCTGCAGCCAGGGCGCCAGCAGGGCGATCGGCGCATAGACGGCCGAGAGTTGCATCAGCATGAATCCGGACGACTGCATCAGCGGAGCCGCGTCCTGCGAGCGGAACTTCATCGCCAGCCCACAACTCCAGAAGGCCATCACCGTCGCGAGTCCGGCAGCGCCGATCAACGACACGACCAGTCCCGGCAGGCCCGGCCAGGTCAGGCCGAACGCGAGGCCGATCGCGACCAGCAGGGTCGCGGGGATCATCACTCGAACCACAGCCGAGGCGATCAGACCGCCGAGCACGACCCAGCGCGGGGCGGGTGCGAGCAGCATCCGGTCGAACCAGCCGCTCTCGATGTCTCGGGCGAGGTTGACGCCGGTGGCGGCGCCGGTGAAGGCCGCCGACTGGATGAATCCGACCGGCAGGATCCACTCGAGGTACTCGTGCGAACCAAAGCCGGGCAGGTTCGCCAGGCCGCCGAAGACCGAGTAGGACCCGAGCATGAAGATCGCCGGGGCGACGACACCGGGGACCGAGGCTCCGGGGACGCGGAGGATCTCGTTGAGCCCGCGCCGCGCCAGTGCGCCGATCAGTCGGAGGTTCTCGCGCGCTGAGTTCATCGCGATCCTCCGAGCCGCACGCGCAGCGTGAAGACGGCGACAAGTGACGTGAAGGCTGCGAGTCCGAGACCGACGGCGAAGGCCTTCAGCTCGACCTCCCCGGAGACGCCCGAGATGATCGGTCCGCGGATGCCCTCGGCGAGGTAGCTGATCGGGTTGTAGGCGGCGACGTGCTTGGCCGGACCGATCAGCAGCTCGCGCGGGAAGAACGCCGACGAGAGGAAGATGATCACGAAGATCACTGGGAACATGCCCTGCACCCACTGGGCCTGCGCGCGCAGCGCCAGCGCCACCGCGAGGCCGCCGAGCGAGGCGCTGGCGAGCGACGCCAACACCAGAATGATCAGCACCGCCGGGACGCCGCCTTCGATCGATGCGCCGAAGATCACGCCGAGGATCAGGTACAGCGAGGCCTGGAAGAGAGCGATCACGCCGGTTCCGAGCACGCGCCCGATCACCAGCGCCGAGCGCGGAATCGGAGCGACGATCATCCGGTCGAAAAAGCCGTTGTCGACATCGATCGAGAGGGTGATACCGGTCATCAGTCCGCCGAGCATCGACGACTGCACGATCGCTCCGGCCAGTGCGAACTGGAAGAAGCTCTCGACGTGGGGGAATCCGGGAAGATCGATCGCGCGCGCCGCGCCGCCCGAGGTGACGACGAGGAACATCGTCGGCACGAGGAAGATCGGCGTCAGCGACTGGGGGCGGCGCACGATACGCGTGACCTGCCGCCTGGCGATCGCCCAGATGATCCTGAAATAGGCGCCGTTCATTCGGAGGGCGCGTCCTCCTCGATATGGGCTCCGGTCTTGATCAGGAATACGTCGTCGAGCGTCGGCTCGACGAGATCGATGCGATCGACCGTGACACCGGCCTGATCGAGTTCGAGCACGAACGGCGCAAGTCTGGCCTCACCGGCGGGCAGGCGCAGGCAGAAGCTCACCCCGGGTTCGGGGTCGACGAGCTCTCCGCGGCGGGCGAGGATCTCGCGGGCGCGGCTGCGCTGGTCGTCGTCGTGGATCGTCACTTCGAGACGTGAGGAGCCGACATCTGCCTTGAGGTTCGCGGGTGTGTCCTCGGCGACCAGCAGGCCGCCCGAGATGATGCCCACGCGGTCGGCCAGCGCATCGGCCTCTTCGAGGTATTGGGTGGTGAGGAACACCGTTGTGCCGGCGCTGTTCAGCGCGCGAACCTCGTCCCAGAGCACTTTTCTGCTGATCGGGTCAAGGCCGGTGGTGGGCTCGTCGAGAAACAGCACCTGTGGGTCGTGGATCAGCGACATCGCGAGGTCGAGCCGCCTGCGCATCCCTCCCGAGTAGGTGCCGAGACGCGCGTTCTTGGCGCGCACGAGATCGACGCGTTCGAGCAGCTCGTCGGCCTTGTCGGAAGCAGCGGCCTTCTTCAGACCGTGAAGGGTCGCCTGAAGCTGAAGCAGCTCGAATCCGGTCATCAGTGGGTCGAGCGCGGCCTCCTGCAGCGTCACTCCGATTTCGCGGCGCACGGCGGCCGGGTCGCGGACGATGTCCTTGCCGGCGATCCGCGCCGTCCCTCGTGTGGGGCGGAGCAGCGTCACAAGCATGCGTACCAGCGTGGTCTTGCCCGCGCCGTTGGGACCGAGGAACCCGTACACCTCGCCCTCGCGCACAGACAGGTCGACGCCGCCGACGGCCGTGAGAGTGGTTTTGTCCGGTCCCTTGAACTCTCGGACGAGTCCTTCAACTTCGATCACGTCAGGCATGCGGGGGAGTCTAGTTCTATGAGTATCGAACTAGTATTTTTCGGGATCTCGCTGCCAGATCGCTCTCAAAACCGCAACTTCCGGCCTGAAGACCGTATTTAATCTCACATGATGTTGAATTTCATTCGCACCGCCGGCCTCCGACGGGGTTCTGTCGTAGCCGGAGTCCTCGCGCTCACCCTGATTCTCGCCTCCGTGGCATACGCCACCGTGCGCGAAGTGGGGGCGACCTCGATTTTCACCGCGCCCGCCTGCAGTGACAACAACTGTCAGGTGTTGACGCGCGTCACGGCTTTCCAGTTGAAGGTCGGCAACAGGAGCAACGTCTCGAAGGTTCCGCGCGATGGCAACATCGTCGCCTACTCGCTCTACCTGCCGTCGGTCGTCAGCAAGTTCTACACGTACTTCTCGACCACGTACGACGGCGCGCCGACGATCCGCATCTCGGTGCTGCGCCGCGCCCCGCGCAAGGGCGTCACGAAGTACCGCTACAAGCTCGTCTCCCAGAGCAAGAAGATCAACGTCAAGCACTACCTCGGCGGCGCTCCGACATTCACGCTCCCTGCTCCGATGCCGGTCAAGAAGGGCGACGTGATCGCGCTCACGACCGACACCTGGACCCCGGGATTCGTCGTGCGCACAGAAGACGCAGCGAGCACGTGGCGCGCGTCGCGTCCGACGGGCAAGTGCACGCGAAAGGGTGACGACATCACGAACCTCACCACGCCGCGCATGCACGAGACGATCGACCAGATCAAGCAGTACAACTGCGGGTTCACCGGTGGCCGTCTGCTCTACCACGCGACCGTCGTCGACACTCCGAAGAAGACCAGCTAGTCGCTCGGTACGGTCGGCTCAGCGACGCGCGTGCTGAGTGCGCCTGCTGAGCTTGGCCAGACGCAGAACTTCGTCTGCCCGACGGCTGAAGTCGCCGGTCGACTCGCCCTCCTTGTGCAGAACGCCGGTCACGGTTGCGCCGGCGACGATGTCCGGTGTCAGCCGCACACGCGCGGCGATCACCGCATCGCTGATCCGGCTCGCGAGGGAGTCGATGTCGCCGGGCAGGCGCGGAGCGCAGACGACGACGAACTCGTCTCCTCCGCGGCGCACCACCAGCTCGTCCTCGCGCACGACCGATTCGATCGCGCGAGCCGTCTCGATCAGCAGGGCGTCACCCATCGAGTGGCTGTAGCGGTCGTTGACCAGTTTGAAGCGATCGAGATCGATCATCAGCAGGCAGACCTCGTCGCCGGTCGAACTCGCTCGCGAGATCTCCTGATCGACGCGC
This sequence comes from Solirubrobacterales bacterium, assembly GCA_047605325.1. Classification (GTDB taxonomy): domain Bacteria; phylum Actinomycetota; class Thermoleophilia; order Solirubrobacterales; family JACPNS01; genus JACPNS01. Next base: position 85,641 of record JASGFX010000005.1, read on the forward strand.
TGCGTGAATCCGCGCAGATTCGCGGTGCCGGTCAGCGGGTCGACGATCGAGATCGCCTCGGCGGCGGCGCTGAACTCGCCGGCCAGGCGGTCGCCGCGTGCGAGCAGGGCGGTCAGAACCACGAGCACACCGAGCAGGAGGATCGTCTGGAGTGGGGCGTAGGGCTCGCCCGATTCGAGCACGAAGTAGGCATACGACGCGCCGGCGAGCACCGCGTAGGGCGTCGCCTGGCGTACGCCGAGAACGACCACCGCGAGCGGAACGGGGAGGATGCAGAGCTCGGCCATCGCGTAGCTGTCGCCGCCGGCCGCGGCCACGCAGGCGATCGTGAGCAGCATCATCACGGCCACCGGAACGTGGATCCAGACGTGCGCCGAACGCGCGTGGGAGGCCGCCCAGCAGGCTGCGGCGACGACCAGCAGACCGACGACCGAGAGCACAGTGACTGCGTTGCGGGTGCCGGGAAGCAGATCCGGAACCGTGACGGCGCAGATCAGTGCTGCGCTGACGAGGGCGGCGCCGGACGCCAGCTTCCACGCCAGCGGCTCGCCTTCCTCGCCGCCCATGCTTTGGCGCTTCGAGTTGCCGAGCGACGCCTGGACCCGGCGCGCGCCGTCGAGCATCCGCTCGGCCTGCGCCTCGCCGTCGATCGAATCGGTCGAGAGTTCGGGCTGATCGAGCAGGGCGCGCTCGGGGTGGGCGTCGAGTTTGGCGGCGTGCAGGCCGTCGTCGACCCGGCGCAGGAAGGCCTCGGCGCTCTCGCCGGGCTCGTGATTGACGCGCTTGACACTGGCTCGCGGGTTGACTCCGGGGCAGACGGCGCGACGGGTGCGCTCGATCGCTGCGGTCAGGCGGTCGCCGAAGCGCGCCATGTGACGCCCGGGTGAGGCGATCGCCAGGACCGCAAACTCGTCGCCGCCGCGACGAGCGACGAGATCTCCCGGCTCGACCTCTTCGGCCAGGGCCTGTGCGACGGCTTGGAGCACGGCGTCGCCGAGCGCGTAGCTGAAGCGATCGTTGACCTCCTTGAAGTCGTCGAGGTCGATCGCGTACATCACGACTTCGGTGTCGTCGCGGGTCGTGCGTTGGAGCTCCTGTTGAAGCCTTGTTCGCAATCCGCGCAGGTTCGTCAGGCCGGTCAGCGGATCGGTCACCGAGCGGTTGTGGTTGGCCGCTGCTGCGCTGCGCAGACGGCTCTGGGCGATCACGAGGCCGATCACCAGCGCCGATCCGAAGCCGAACAGGACGATCGCCCGCGCCACTCCCTCTGAAGAGCTGTCGTAGGCGAGCAGCACCGCGTCCATCACCAGTAGCGAGGCGAAGCAGTACGGCAGAGCGATGGCGGGCCGGTGCATGTATGCGACGGCAAGGATCGGAAAGAAGAACAGCAGCGCAAGCGCATTGATCGCATTGCCGATCACGAATGACCCGAGCGCGAAGATCACGGACGGGATGAGGATGCGCACGGGCATGCCCCAGCTCGCGGTTGGCGCGAAACGGGCGCCGAGCAGCATCAGCGGGGCCGCGGCCAGGGCGATCGCGCCGAGCACGCCGATCAGCGGGTCGATCGTCCCGGGTGAAGCGAGTTGGTCGATCAGGACGACGGCGAGGCCGCCGATCCAGTAGAGCGCGGCCGAGACGTACCAACCGGCCTCGGGCGGCAGCCCGATGCTGGCGAAGCCTTCCCCCTCGGTGGCGAGCTCATGGACTTCTGCTGTGTTTGCCTTGGCGGCGCGCGTCTGCGCACCGCCCCCCTTGAGCGGGAAGCCTTTCAGCTTCATCTGTTCTCCCTGGTCCCTTGCGCGCTCCCCAGCGCGCAGCGACAGTCTGGCGGCGGATCGTCCGCTTCGCCAGTCGTGTTCGAACAGTTGTCCAGCCGCGCGGGCCGGACGGTGGTCTAGTTGCCCGGGCCGGCTCCGCCGGTGTCGGCGCCACCAGTGTCGGTTCCGGTGCCTGTGCCGGCGCCCGTGTCCGCGCCGCCCGTGTCGGCGCCGCCGGTGTCGCCACCAGTGTCGGTTCCGGTGTCGCTCGAGTCGGAGCTGCTGTCGGAGGTGGTCGACGAGGTCGATCCCGTGCTGCCGGACTTCTTGCTGGCGGACGTGTCGATCGATCCGTCGGGGACGGCGAGAGCCGGCTTCTCGAGGCTGGTCGGCGTGGTCTGCACCTCGCTGCCGCCGCATCCGGCGGCGGTGACGGCAAGGGCGATCAGCGCGATCGCCGAGAGAAGGCGGATGATGCTCGGGGCGACTGCGCGCGGCTCAGCCGGCATCGGACCCGGAGGTCTCGGAGGCCGGGATGCGGCGATCGCAGTAAGGGCAGTCGTTGACGTCCTTCTGCAGGAGCTGCTCGCGGGAGCAGCCGCAGACGCGCAGGTTCTCGGCCGTCCAAGGCAGGTTGGAGGCGGTGTCGCCGACCGGCAGGACCTCGCCGACCACGACGAAGTTGGTGCCTGACTCTCGGTCGACGTAACGATCGCCGGGCTCGACGGGTGCGACGATGTCGCGCTTGTAGCCGGCTGAACGAAGTCGGAATTTCTGTGTACCGCTCACGGCAGGGAAGATTACCAACCGGCGGGGCCGCACTTTTCCGGGCCGAATGCGCCTTTATGCTGGCGGCTCAGCCGATGCGTGTATTGATCTTCCACGGATACCTGCTGCGGGGTACCGGCAGCAACGTCTACAACGCCGAGCTCGCGCGTGCGCTCGTGGCGGCCGGGCACGACGTCGATCTCGTCTGTCAGGAGAAGCTCGCGCGCGAGCTCGACTGGGTCGACGCCGTGGGCGGGTGGGACAACTCGGGCCAGCTGGTGGTGGAGGACCTCGATCGCGGGCGCGAGTCCGGGCGCGGCGTCTGCACGGTGTTCAATCCGCCGATCG